>JBGUJH010000091.1:0-14550 GCA_045113775.1 Lachnospiraceae bacterium
ATCGTCAATCTGCGCATTGACAACAACGGCTAACTCGTATTTGCTCATGTGTTCTTTACCTCCTTCTGGTCTCTGGCCCTCACTCGCCGGTGAGAGCAAGGAAAAAATAGCGGGACAAATCCCACGGAAGATAAGTCTACCATAGAATTTGTCCCGATGCAAGCAATTATTCTCTCTATTTTTCTCTTATTTCTCGTATCCGACGAGAAATGCCTTTGTATTGATCTCCACCGTCTTGGGCGGTACTTTCTCTTCGATGACCTTCAGCCACTCTTCTCTTGTGAAGTCCATGTGTCTGGCCGCCATGCCGAGGACAACGTTGTTGAAGACGCGGGAGTTGCCCAGGCGAAGCGCCTCATCCATGGCATTGATCCTGTAGACCGTGTACTCTTTTTCCAGATTCTCAATGATATTGTCGGGATACTTGGCCACTCCCATGACAACGCTGATGGGATCGATGCGCCAGTCGTTCACGATCAGGACGCCGTCCTTTTTCAGGAAATGCGCATAGCGCATAGCCTCGAGTCTCTCAAAGGCGATCAGGACATCTGCCTGTCCCTCTTCCACGATGGGCTCCGCAACATTGTCACCGTAGCGGACAAATGTCACAACACTTCCGCCTCGCTGTGCCATGCCGTGCACTTCCGAGACTTTAACCTGATAGCCGGCATTACCCATGACACCGCCGAGGATGCGGCTGGTGAGCAGGGTTCCCTGTCCGCCGACGCCTACGATCATAATATTTTTTGTTTCCATCATCTTACCTCCTACGCCGTCTCAAGCCTTGACCTGCTGCAGAGCGCCGAATTTGCACAGGCTCATGCACAGGCCGCAGCCGTTGCACATCGTCTTGTCGATCGCGATCGACCCGTCTTCTCTCTTTGTCAGAGCGGGACAGCCGGGACGCAGGCAGGCGCCGCAGTGTACGCATTTCTCCGGAAGCGGCTCCACCTTGTAAGGATGCTTCTGGTCCTTGAGCAGTGCGCAGGGTGCCTTTGCGATGATGACGGAGAGTTCTTCCTTCTTTACCTCTTCCTTGACGATCTTAGTCAGCGCGTCGAGATCGAAAGGATTGACTTCGTGCACGTTGGTGATACCGATACCGTTGCACAATTTTTTGAAATCGACAGCAGGAACGATCTCGCCGGAAAGCGTCTTGCCGGTCGCGGGATGGTCCTGATGGCCAGTCATGCCGGTCGTGCGGTTATCGAGGATGATGACCGTGCCGTGGGACTGGTTATAGAACATATTGATCAGGGAGTTGATACCGGTGTGCATGAATGTGGAATCACCGATAACTGCCACCCAGTTCTTGATGTAATCGTGCCCTTTTGCTTTCTCCATGCCGTGCAGGGAGGAGATACTCGAGCCCATGCAGACTGTCGTGTCGACAACTGACAGGGGAGCCAGCGCGCCGAGCGTGTAGCAGCCGATGTCGCCTGCCGCATGGATCTTAAGCTTGTTCAAAACAGAGAACGTCGCGCGATGCGGGCAGCCAGGACAGAGAATCGGAGGTCTCGGGGGAATCTGCGGCGCATCCTTGATACCAAGGTCCATTCCGAGGACTTTCTCCCTGACCATGTTGGCGCTGTATTCGCCCTGAATCGTGAAGATCTCCTTGCCGATGCAGGAGATGCCCCAGGACTTCACCTGCTCTTCCACTACAGGCTCCAGCTCTTCAAAAATATAGAGGACATCGACCTTGGACGCGAAGTCCTCGATGAGCTTTCTGGGAAGCGGGTGACACATGCCGAGCTTGAGGATCGACGCGTTCGGGCACACTTCTTTGACATACTGGTACGCAATGCCTTCTGTGATAAAGCCCACCTTCTTGCCGTCAATGGTCATATCGCCCATCTCCACGGTATTGAAGGGCGCTGTGTTCGCGTAGTCCGCGAGATCCTTCATGCGCTGCTCGACGACCACATGACGCTTCTTGGCCATGCCGGGCATCATGACGTTCTTCTGGATATTTCTCTCGTAAGGCTTGTCCGAAACTTCTTCGCGGTCGCACAGCTCCACTTCGCACTGGGAGTGCGCAAGGCGGGTCGTCGTCCTAACGATGACGGGCGTATCGAACTTCTCACTGATCTCATAAGCGTATTTAATGTAGTCCTTGGCTTCCTGAGAATCTGCAGGCTCCATGCAGGGGATCGCTGCCGCGCGGCACACCATTCTGGTGTCCTGCTCGTTCTGGGAGCTGTACAGACCGGGATCGTCAGCCACGACCGCGACCAGGCCGCCGTTGCAGCCGATGTAGGAGAAAGAATACAGCGGATCTGCCGCCACATTCAGTCCGACCATCTTCATGGTGCAGAAAGATCTCACTCCGCTGATGGAAGCTCCGATCGCTACTTCTGCAGCCACCTTCTCGTTGGGAGCCCATTCTGCATAGACGCCGGGATACTTTACCAGTTCCTCGCTGATCTCCGTGCTGGGCGTGCCGGGATAAGCGGATGAGACCTTGCAGCCGGCCTCCCAGACTCCCCTTGCGATCGCCGCATTGCCGAGCATCATTTTCTTCTCGCTCATATTGTAGTACCTCTTCTCTGTATAGTAATCAAGGCTCGCAGCGCGAGCCGTTTTGCCGCATGAGTTATTCTCCGAATCTCGCTCTGGCTCTCGCCAGGTCCTGGGCGTCATCAACTTCGCACCACATCTCCTCCGGGACTTCCACGATCCTGAAGTCGCACTCGCGGTAGTACATCAGGCTTCCGAGAACCTTTTCATAATAGCTGTTCTCACCCATGCTCTCCACATACCAGCGGATCAGGGGCATATATTTGTCCTTGACGAAGTTCTTCTCGAACTTATACATATTGACTGTCTTGCGGGTGGGCGTGTAATCGAAATCCTCTCCCTGCCATTTGCCGAGGATCAGCTCCAGCGCCTTGTCGCCGTCGACGCGGATCACGGATCCGTCCATTGTCTCAGGATTAAAAGGGCTCACCAGAATGGAACACTCGCCTTTGCCCTGAAGGAGCTTCTCGATCATCTCCTTGTGATAGTAAATATCACACTCGAGCATGATCATATCATCATCACAGAAATCGATCGCCTTGTAAAGCGAGACCACGTTGTTGGTCTCCAGATACCTTGCGTTTTCAAAATATCGGACCGGAACTCCGTTCCACTCATCGCCGATGTTTTCCTTAATGTAATCTGCCATGTGGCCGACAACAATTCCGATCTCCGTAATGCCGCAGGCTGTGACGTTGTTCAGCGCGTTGCAAAGGAGCGGTGTCCCGTTGACCTTGACCATAGATTTGGGCATCGTATTTGTGATAGGCTGAAGCCTCTTCCCGAACCCTGCTGCAAGTATTAATGCCTTCATATATAAACCTCCTTGGGTGGCTCTGTTAATAGTCCGCTACATTTTATCATATTTACAGGTTCTTCACCACCGCAGGTCGTAATCGTATTGTAAATGCCTCCCCCAAAGCCGTTTTTGGCTTTGCGGGAGGCATCTTCATACACTTTCAGATTCCCGTTGCTCTCATTGACGCTTTCGTCAGTCAATTCTCACGATCCATCCTTCGGGAGCTTCGATTCTGCCCATCTGGATGCCTGTAAGAGTGTCGTACAGTTTCTGCATGACCGGGCCCATCTTCTCCATGCCGTTAGAGAACTCGATCTCCTTGCCGTGGTCATTGATCTTGCCGATCGGGGAGATGACTGCAGCTGTGCCACAGAGTCCGCATTCCTTGAACTCGCCCGCCTCGACCTCGGAAAGGAGGACCTCTCTCTCGACGACCTTCATGCCGAGATAGTGCTCAGCCACATAGTGGATGGAGCGGCGTGTGATGGAAGGAAGGATGCTGTCGGAAGCGGGGATGACCAGAGTGTTGTCCTGGTCCACCAGAAGGATATTGGCGCCGCCGGTCTCCTCGAGTTTGGTCCTTGTCGCGGGATCCAGATAAATGTTCTCCGCAAAACCTTCCTTGTGAGCGTCCACGATCGCGTGAAGGCTCATCGCATAGTTGAGGCCTGCCTTGATGTGGCCGGTTCCTCTGGGGGCTGCACGGTCAAAATCACTGACGCGCACGACGATCGGCTTCGCGCCGCCCTTGAAGTAAGGGCCTACAGGTGTTGTAAAAATACGGAACATATAATCGTCAGCGGGCTTAACGCCGATCACGGGGCTGATTCCGAACATGTAAGGGCGGATGTAGAGAGTTGCGCCCGTGCCGTACGGAGGCACCCACGCCTCGTTGGCTCTGACTGTTTCCTTAACTGCCTCGACAAATCTGTCGACAGGGAAAGGAGGCATCTCCAGGCGGAGCGCGGAGTCATACATTCTCTGCGCGTTGAGGTCGGGGCGGAAACATACGATGTGTCCGTCTTCCGTCTCATAGGCCTTAAGTCCCTCAAAGACTGACTGGGAATACTGAAGAACGCCGGCATCTTCGCTCATGACGATCTTGTCGTCAGAAATGAGAGCGCCGTCATCCCATTTGCCGTCCTGATACATGGACACATATCTCTTATCTGTCACATGATAGCTGAATCCCAGGTTACCCCAATCAATGTCCTTCTTCGCAACCATTACTGTTTCCTCCTGATCACTTACATAGTCTTATATAATTCATCACTTTAGCGTGGTGCATTTCCCGAACAATTATATTACTCTGTTTCTGATTTTTCCAGTACAATTATGAAATTATATTAATATTTGTGTTGAATAATTTTCATTTTACAGTTTTTGCGTTTAACTCAGCCTCGTCCGTCACGGGTCAAGCAGCGCGCAAAGTCCCACCAGACCGGGTCCCGTGTTGATCGCCAGTGTTGCATTGATCTGCTTTACGAAGAGGATCTCTTTGCTGGTCACCTGTGTCTCCACGAGTTCGAGCATCCTTCCGGCCTCCTCGTTCGCCGCGCCGTGTCCGATGATGATCCAGCAGTGGTGTCCCTTGCAGAACTGCAGCATCTCATTAAGAAGCTTCTTCTTGCCCTGCTTGGCTCCCCGGATCAGTCCTACCGTGTAGTAGATCCCGTCTTCATTGCAGGAGATGATGGGCTTTAAGTTAAGCACCTCTCCTACTACAGAAGTGACCTTTCCGATCCTTCCGCCCTTTTTGAGGTACTTGAGGGTGTCCATATAGAACATGACCTTGGAATCGTAGATCTTATTCTCAAGACCTGTCTTCACTTCCTCGAAGGACCAGCCGTTTTCCAGCTTGGACGCAGCCCAGATCGCCCAGATGCCAGAGGCTACGGAGATATTCTTGGTATCAAAAACATAGATCTCCAGCTCGTCCTGCTGCGAAGCCGCAAGACGGATCGTGTTGAAGGTGCCGCTCAGGCCGCTCGAGATCGCGATCGCAATGATCTTCTCATAGCCCGCCTCACGGATCTTGTCAAACATATCCTGCACTTCCGCAAGTGACGGAGTGGATGTGCTGGGATACTCATCGGGAAAGCGTCGATAGACCATCATAGGATCAATATTCACGCCGTCCTCATAATCCTTTTCCGGATACATGACACGCAGAGGCAGCATCCAGATATTGTATTTCTCCCTGAAATTCTGGGGGACATCACAGCCTGAGTCAGTAAGCACTGCAACTTTATCTTTATTCATGGCTTCTCCCGCGGCAGGCTGTATTTTGCCCGCCTGTATCATAAATAATCTATTTCACTAGAATAGTCTTTTTATCGTTTACAGTCAAGAATCCGAACACTGCAGTATACAGTGTGAGGCGCTTGACTCTGCGGCAGATAAAGCTGATAATGTGGATTATCCACCACAGAAAACAACCCCGGGAAGGATATATATTATGCTTGCATTTGACATCAAAAACTATGACATAAACAGCGAACAGGACCTGGCTGTCGACGCGGCCGCCGTCCTTAAAAAAAGAGAAGGCCGCACGATCAAATCCGGCGGCCTGTGGGTCTACGACAACGAGATCGCGCAGACGCGCGGCTCATTTGAAGACGGCGATATAATCTCCGTCGAGGACTTCGACGGATATTTTATGGGTTACGGCTATATCAACCGCAAATCTAAGATCACGGTCCGCCTGCTCTCCCGCCATCGCGAGGTCCCGGTCACACCGGCTTTCCTGACGCAGAGAGTGAGAAGCGCCTGGGAATACCGCAAGAAAGTCATCGATACCTCCAGCTGCCGTCTTCTCTTCGGAGAGGCAGATTTCCTGCCGGGTCTCACCGTCGACAAGTATGAAGACATTCTGGTGGTCGAATCCCTTGCTCTCGGAATCGACCGGCTCAAAGGGTACATTCTGGCAGCTCTGGTGACAGTCCTCGCAGAAGATGGAATCGCCGTACGCGGCATCTATGAGAGGAGTGACGCCAAGGTCCGCGAACTGGAAGGAATGCCCCGGGAAAAGGGCTTTCTCACAGCTCCTTTCGACACCAAAATACAGATCGTCGAGAACGGCGTACGCTACATAGTCGACGTCGAGAACGGCCAGAAGACCGGTTTCTTCCTTGACCAGAAGGACAACCGCCGCGCGATCCACCGCCTCTGCGGCGGCGCCAAGGTGCTCGACTGCTTCACTCATACGGGCTCTTTCGCCCTCAATGCGGCCATTGCAGGCGCTTCTTCCGTAGTCGCGGTCGACGCCTCAGACCTCGCTGTTGAGCAGGCCGAAGAAAACGCGCGGCTCAATGGCCTGGAGGACCGAGTATCCTTCCTGTGCCGCGATGTCTTCGCTCTTTTGCCCGAACTCATTGAAAAGGGCGAGCAGTATGACGTGGTCATCCTCGACCCGCCGGCTTTCACAAAGTCCCGCAATTCCATTAAAGCTGCTGCCCGCGGCTACAGAGAGATCAACCTGCGCGGTATGAAGCTGGTCAAGAACGGGGGCTTTCTGGTCACCTGTTCCTGCTCTCACTTCATGGACCCCGAACTCTTCAGGAAGACCATCGGGGAGGCCGCCAGGGACGCGCACCGCAGGCTCCGCCAGATCGAATTCCGGACGCAGGCGCCGGACCACCCGATCCTGTGGTCATCCGACGAGTCATATTATCTCAAATTTTACATCTTCCAAGTCGTGGAAGAATGAATCCGCGGACGACTATGGTCGTCCGGGTATTACGTCCCCGTGTCAAGGACACGGGAACGCTATTTTTTCTCCATTGCAAAGAACGTTGGATCGCTTGAACACTTTTTTCTTCTCCGGCCTCCATGCAGGTTTTCATTTACCTGCAAATCTTATAAAAATCTGAGAAGATTCTGCCGGAGTTGGATCAAAATATGAAAAATTGAAGGGGTGGCCTCCAAAGTATTGTTAACGGCCACAGTATTGTCCTGCCCCGTAACGTTATCACTGCCCTCCACTCACCTGTACACTGCGGGCAGTAAATCGTGTTTTCCGGCAGCCGCCTCCGCGGCTGCCTTCATTTTATCCGTTTCTAACGGCTCCTGCTGATCATTGAACTGCTGAAAGCTCATGCACAGTCCGACGCCTCCGGGCGCCTTGTTTATCATGATCTTCGGAACGACGTTTCTCTGTGCCTTCACTGTGATCACACCGTCCCTGGCTGTGTACGTGATATTTCCGTTGTACCGCGAGCTGTGCACGTTAGCAAAATCCATCATATCCGCAGCCGGTACCTCCGCCCAATCGCGGGCGAAATGATTTGGCGAGTCCTCCGTGCTGTTAAAGAAAGCGAAGGACGGATTGACAGCCTCCAGAAACTTGTAGCTGTTGCTGGTGGGACCGCCGTGATGGCTCATCTTGTACAGATCCGCAGATACGTCGATTCCTTTCTCGAGGATCTCTTCCTCGATAAGCTTTTCAATATCGCCGCAGGTAAGGTACCGGACCCCGCCACCCGTGACACGCGTCACCAGAGAATTGTTGTTTATGTAGGCAGGATCATGATCGTCGTTCTCATAAGTGGTGCCGTACAGGATCTCCACCAGCGCGTCTCCGACCCGGAAGCTGTCCCCCGGATGAAGCACAGTCAGCGGAATCTTCTTCTCTGCGGCAAGTTCCCGGATCCCCCTGTCTATACTCATGAACCAGCCGATCTCGGCACCGTAATCCTCGTCAGTGGGCCACAGATATCCGTCATCCGGCAGATAGACAGCGGTGACTTTGAAGCGGTCGTCCCACATGATGGGCCTGATGTTGCAGAAATGATCCGCATGATAGTGGGAAAGATAGATGGAAAACTCCGTATATCCGTTGTCGATGAGAAATTCCTTGAGTTCGTCCTCGCATTCCGGCATAAAGGTATCCATCAGCATGCATTCCCCGGCGCTCTCGATCATGGTGCCGTCT
Organism: Lachnospiraceae bacterium; assembly: GCA_045113775.1. GTDB lineage: Bacteria > Bacillota > Clostridia > Lachnospirales > Lachnospiraceae > CAG-791. The sequence continues at coordinate 8,253 of JBGUJH010000091.1, forward strand.
CCCCAGCCGTCGTCGCCGAAATCGATCGCCGTGACTTTGAGCGCTGATGAAGGGTCGGGTTCTGCAGTCTGCACTGCCTGTCCCTCCGAAGTTTCTGTCCCCTTGTTTGTCCCCTTCTCTTTTTCAGAAGCCCGTACAGGAACAGCAGCGGTCACAGCCAATATGATTAGTAACGACAATAATATGACACGATTTCTCATGGTTGATCTCCCGAGTTGTTTTTCTCAGTCCAATTTACCACATATTCCGTATTTCCTTCTATAAATTATTCTGGCTGCGGCCAAATGGAACAGGATCCCATCTGACCGCAGCCGCAAGGTCAGGCCGCCAATCTTAGATCAAGAGCATCCGGAATGACCTTCTTAATTCTGCACCACTTTGCCAAATACTTCTGCGCTGACCCGGGGAGGCGTCCATTGGCAAACGCTTTAGCCTGTGACAGCCGCCGGTTCCCTTTCCCATCAGGCCTCACCTCCAGCGTCCCGAAGCTCTTGTCCGGCGCTTCTTTCTTCCTCAAAAAATAGATGTCAGAATCTCCTTGCGCCACGCTGCTTATATACATACTTACACAGTTATGCATATTCAGGCCCTCTATAAACAAATCCCTTGACTGACGAGGCGCGATCACCACGAAATCGTCATCTCTAAATATTTCTTTGTCTTCCGACGTCATACACGTTGTGAGTTTCAAATAATACGGACTCTGCGTCATGATTCTGAATCGTGTTTCACGCTCAATATCTCCCAGATTTCTGACTTCTTTCAGAGCCTCAAGCCGCGCCTGCTCGATCGGGATCGACGGTATAAGTCCAAACACATATTCTCCCAAAACTTCGCAAATTCGCAAATAATCGCAGTAAGCCAGGCCGTCCCGCGGATGCCCGGACAGATATCTCAAAATCCGAATCTGCTGCTCATCTGTCAGCTTGTCTGCAATGCCGGGCATGCAGCTGTGTGTCACGTTAGCTGTGATGAAGTACTCCATCATGGATGGCGCAATGACCTCAAAATTGAGAAATTCCGGATTGTATCGGAATACTTCTCCCAGTCTATAGATATTCTCACCTGTAATGCATTCCCTGCTCAGCCTCCTGAGTACCCTGGTCGGAAGTCCGAACAATTCTTTCAAATTATCATAGTAGGAAGGATCCCAGTCAAAATGCTCAAGACTCCGCATATTCTCCGCAAGTAATGCCGTTCCTGATTTGGCTGCAAGTTCCATTCCCTTGTGATAATCCGGTGCTATGAGCGGGACCAGAATATTGTCGGAATACTTCATATACTGACCCAGAAGAAATTCCGGGTATATTTTGTCAAACAGTGCTGCGGCTTTTCTCGAGCTCTCCGTCATACGACAGCCTCTCTCAAGAAATCCCTCCACCCGGGACAGGTCGCTGCACGCCGCATATCCGCGCGAAAATAAAAATACTGTATTTTCTCCTTTCCACTGTGTTGTGACTCTGAGAATATAAGTCTCCTCGCGGTATCGGTAAACCTTGGCCTGCAAAGAGAACATATTATCCTCCATGCCTTTTAATTCCGTCTTTGGAGAACGATCTCCGGGCTGAAGCTTTAAAAGCGCTTTTTCCTCTTTCTCCGGCAAAACCTTGCAATAACGAAATCCTTTGTGTGTGCAAATATAGGAGAACATTCTCAGATCATATACAGCCAGCACCTCCGGGAAGGCCCTGTGAATGATCTGAGCAGCTTCCTCTTCCATTTCCGGAAGGAACTCCCCATCCCTGATCCGATTTATTATTGTGTCCGATTTGGTCTTCCCCTCTTTGCAGCAGATACCGCTCCCGTTTTTCCCATTATAAAAGTAAAATTTGTGTACTGTTCTCCATTTAACAGCGGCAATGCTGTCATCATGATCAGGAAATGTTTCCACATAAGGATATTTTACGGTAAGAATGATCTTTTTGTGTTGATCCTCAAGTGTATATACCTCATTTAAATACTCTTTCAAAATATCCGCTTCATGGAGCGGTCTCTTCCAGCAGATCGCACTGTGCTTCTCCAAGTTGTATCGGTCGTTCGGCAATAATTTTCCGCATTTTGAACAATAGTATCCGTTTGACCATTCCGTTTTGATCAAAAATCCTCTCATCAACTGTACTCACCGCCTTTCTAACCTTACAAACTCCTTCTCCTTTTCCTCATTTGTAACGATAATTGTATCTGTGCTGTTCGCATGATTCAAACAACCTGCTGTTTACTTTTCCCGACAGAGTCGAAGTTTTCTCCCGGCAACAGGCAAAAATAATTCTTCACGGCAGTGCAATTTGGTACAATAAATACAGGTACAACTTCAGTCAGGACAAGGAGGATTCACAATGCCCAAAGAGGTAAATCCCAGAATACATGTAAATGAAAGAGATTATCCGATCAAAGACCATCACTGCGATGACCCGGTCAAGCGGAAAATGGTCATGAAGCTGGCCCGGATGATCACCGACAACATCCCCAGAAAGCTCCCGGGCGGAATGCATGAGAACCACATGGATTTCTGGATCCTGGACCGGCTGCTGACCAAGCGCGAAATTGCGTTCCTGCTCAGTTTCAGGAAGCGCCGCGTGGGACTGACCACCGCCGAGCTCGCTCAGCGCAACCACATCAGCGTGGAGAAAGCCCAGAAGATCATCGACCACCTGCTGTGGATCGGTATTTTGGAACAGAACCGCGACAACGAGGACCATCACATCCAGTATCTGGTGCCCAAGTGGGTCGTCGGATCCGGAGAATATATGGTCGAGCATAAAACGCTGCCTGACCTCAATCCGGAAGTCGCCACCATGTTCAACCTGGCTCCCCAGGAGCCCTTGGAACTGGCCGCGAAGCTCGTCCCTCCCGGAGGCGCGGGAATCGGCATGCACGTCATTCCGGTGGAAAAGGCCATCGACACCTCTTCCACCTCCGTCAGTGTGGAGCATCTCTCCCACTGGCTTGACAAATACGACACTTTTTGTACAATGGTATGCGCTTGCCGCAAAGCCCAGCGAATCCGCGGCGAGGGCGTCGGCGATATTGAGGGCCACATGTGCATCGGCGTCGGCGATATCGCGGAGTTCCTCGTCACTTCCGGAAAGGACGCCAAATACGTCACCCGAGACGAAGTAAAGGAGATCCTGGAGCGCGCCGAGCGCAAGGGTTATGTCCACCAGATCACAAATCTGGATGGTCCTAACCGCATCGTCGGTATCTGCAACTGCTCTCCGGGCAGCTGCTACGGCCTGCGCACCTCCCAGCTCTTCAATACGCCCAACATGTCCCGAAGCGCGTACCGCGCCCATGTGGACGCGGCCAAGTGCGTCGCCTGCGGCAAGTGCGTGGAAGTATGTCCCGCCGGCGCGGCAAAACTCGGCCAGAAGCTCTGCAAGGCGGACGGCAGCAAGGTGAAATACCCCATGCACGAGCTCCCCGATGACCACATCTGGGGCGAAGACAAGTGGGATCCCGATTACCGCGACCACAATAAGATCAACTGCTACGACACCGGCACGTCTCCCTGCAAGACGGCATGTCCCGCACATCTGGCCGTCCAGGGCTATATCAGGATGGCTGCGGAAGGCCGCTATGAAGAGGCGCTGGCACTCATCCGTCAGGACAACCCCTTCCCGGCAGTCTGCGGCTCGATCTGCAACCGCCGCTGCGAGGACCGCTGCACGCGCGGACTCCTGGACGCTCCCGTCGCGATCGACGAGATCAAGAAGTTCCTTGCGCTGCGTGAACTGGATCTGATGAAGAACCGCGACGGGCAGGAGCTCGAAGAGGCTCTGGCAAAATATCTGCCCGTCTGCGAGAACGGCGAGGGCAATCAGTGGGATGACTATCCGATCGCTGTCATCGGCGCAGGCCCGGCAGGTCTCAGTGCTGCATATTATCTGCGCACAGAAGGTTATCCGGTCACTGTCTTCGAGCGCGAAAAGGTCCCCGGCGGCATGCTGATGAACGGAATCCCGTCTTTCCGTCTGGAGAAGGACATTGTGAAGGCCGAGATCGAGATCATCGAGAAGATGGGCGCCAAAATAGAGTGCGGCGTAGAAGTCGGCAAAGACGTGACGATCCAGGAATTGCGCGACCGCGGCTTCAAGGCCTTCTACATCGCCATCGGACTGCAGGGCGGCAGGCTTGCCGGCGTGCCCGGTGAATCCGCGGAAGGCGTTATTACCGGCGTCGATTTCCTTCGCCGTGTCAATCTGGATAATTCCGTGAAGCTGCATGGCGACGTGGTCGTGGTCGGCGGCGGCAATGTGGCGGCCGACGTGGCCCGCACAGCGCTTCGCGTGACCGACGGCAAAGTCACTATGCTCTGTCTGGAATCCCGCGCTGAAATGCCGGCGGCAAAGGACGAGATCGCGGAAGTGGAGGAAGAAGGCATCACCATCATGAACGGATGGGGACCTAAGGAAGTGCTCTCCGAGAACGGCAAAGTCACCGGGATCGTCTTCAAGAAATGTGTCTCTGTCTTTAACAGCCAGCACCGCTTCGCTCCCGTTTATGACGAGAACGAGACGATCACTGTTCCCTGCAGCAATATTTTGATGGCTATCGGGCAGTCCGCCGACTGGGGCGACCTGCTTGAAGGAACGAATGTGCAGCTTCGCGGCAACGGGACCGCAATGGCCAACCCGACTACCTTCCAGACCAACGAACCTGACATCTTCGTCGGCGGCGATATCTATCACGGCGCGAAGTTTGCCATCGACGCCATCGCGGACGGCAAGGAAGGTATGGTTTCCATCAACCGGTTCGTGCATCCCGGCCAGTCCCTGACGATCGGCCGCGATCTGCGCGAATTCATCGAGCTCGACCGGGGCGATATCCGGATCGAGTCCTACGACAACGCCGAAAGGCAGGCTCCCGGCCTCAAAACCGGCAATGCCGCTGAGACCTTCGACGACCTTCGCCTGCCGCTCACAGAAGAGCAGGTAAAAGCCGAGGCCAACCGGTGCCTCAAGTGCGGCGCCACGATCGTCGACCTCAATCAGTGCATCGGCTGCGGCCTGTGCACCACGCGCTGCCAATTTGACGCGATCCACCTCAGCCGGGATATCCCGCACGCGACGGATATGCACACAGCGGAAGAGATGATGAAGTGTGTGGGACCTTACGCGCTGCAGAGGGGATTTAAGATCATTAAGAGAGCGGTGACCGGAAAGTCGGAATATCCGACGGAACAGACAAACTGATTGTGACAGTCTTAGTATTACTGAATGGAGAAAATCATGGAACTTGGAATTGATTTGCAATACCTGTTGTTTCTGCAGAACCTCAGATTGGCAACAGGCGGCATTTTTGATGAATTTTTTAACGGAATGAGCAAGGTGGCGGTCGACATCCTTCCCTTCCTCCCCTTTTTGATCTTTCTTTGCGTAGACAAGAAATGGGGCTATCGCTTTCTCATCGTGCATCGGGGTGCAGACCTTCTCAACGGAGTAGTGAAACTCACTGTCTGCGCTTACCGTCCCTGGATCCGGTCGGACCTGATCGAGCCCGCCGGGGATTCCAAGGTTGCCGCCACCGGGTATTCCTTCCCGAGCGGACACAGTGTGTCGGCGTCTTCTCTTTACGGAAGTATTGTTGAGAATCAATGGAATAAGCGAAGGTGGCTTGGCATACTATGCGTCATATGCATCCTGCTGACCGGATTTTCCAGGAACTTCCTCGGCGTCCACACGCCGCAGGACGTCATCGTAGGTTTAACTGAAGGTATTGTAATGATCCTGATCGTCAGGAAAGCGAGTCAGGTGATCGGCGACAACGAGAAGACCTATGATATCCTCACGCTTGTCGGCATCCTGGTCGTAGTCGCTGTTTTGATCTATATCCAGGTCAAGCCCTATCCGATGGACTATGTGGACGGTAAGCTTCTGGTAGATCCGCAGAAAATGATGAATGACTGCTTCAAAGCATGCGGTGCTTTCCTTGGCATTCTTCTCGGAAGTTATGTGGAGCGCCACTACATTCACTACGAGATTCCGTACGGATACAAAAATCTTCCGGTCCAGGCCGGAGTCTCCGTAACGCTTCTCTTCGTCTGGAAGACGTACTTTGAAAAGGCCACGATCATCCCCGTCTTGGGCGGACACTGGGGCAACCTTGTCTCCCGATTTGGTATGACATTCATCGCCCTCACGCTGATCCCTTATCTCATCATGAAGAGCGCGAAGGATTATCAGGCACAGAATGCCGCGTAACGTATCAGAATAATCGAGTAGGAGGGGGTGATAAGCCCCCGTCCTCTCACACCACCGTGCGTACCGTTCGGTACACGGCGGTTTCAATAGTTGACGTG
>JBGUJH010000092.1:0-10366 GCA_045113775.1 Lachnospiraceae bacterium
CGGCAGCATAAAAACTGCCACCAGACAAAAATCTGATGGCAGAAAATTTTGTTTTTTTTATTGTCTACTTGACGGGGAGCAGTTCAGGATTAATCCTTCGCTTAATGCGACAGCCCCTTTCTTTATTGTGCTGTGCTGTTTTCTGCCTGTGACTTTGTCAGGAACACATCTAATGTGATCCTGCAGGTCACTCATCGGGAAGGATATCTCTCCATCGCCTCTTCGATCGTCATGCCCTGTGCGATCGCCTCGCGGCGCTTGCCGTTAACTTCCTGAATCTCCTTAACTCTCTCGCCATCCAGCTCGTAGCCTGTCATGGACCACAGAGTCAGCGCCCAGGCACACATGGGAACGATGCAGAACAGAATGATAACTACGAGGTTCATGCCGTCGGTATAAGGCGTCGCCTTGGTAGGCAGAGCATCGAGACCGATGATCGTGACTGCCACGCCGACAACTGTAGCGGAAAGACTGGATACCAGTTTGTCTACCAGCGAGAACAGTGTTCCCATGATACCGGGAATGAACTTGCCGGAGCGGTAGGTCTCATAGTCCGCGCAGTCCGCGACCATGGGGATCGGCATATCAGCCGTCGCGTAATATGCGCCGTAGCCGATGCCAAAACACAGGATAAATGCGATCGTGTAGAAGTTCAGCGCGAACTTCCCGTCATGCATGATCTGCATGTGCATGGATGTATTGGGGTTCCACAGAAGGAGCAGCGCCAGCACGCCGATGTAGCAGACAAAGGCGACCGCCACATAACGCATCAGGGATGCTTTCTGGCCCTTCTTCTGGGATGTGCGTACAGTGAGTGCGAAGAACGGGACCGCAAATACGTAGCCCACCACCATCATAGGCATATAGAGTCCGTCATAATCTCCCATCATACAGGAGTAAAGCATGATCAGGACCGTGATGTTCGTCGCGATGGACAGAGCCAGTTTGCAGGCGCCGCCGGCCACCATCAGTCTCTGCAGAGGCTTGTTGGCTTTAATGATCTCGATGTATTCCGAGATCTTAACCTTCTCCTGCTTGCCGCCGCCAAGGCCGAAGTACTTGGGCTGGTCTTTTTCCCAGATTCCGATGATCGCGAGGATGGTGAGCAGCACCGAGATACAGATTCCTATAGGTGTGATCGCTGCAAACCAGCTTCTGTTGTAGTCGCCAAAGATGTTGTCCCTCGCCAGGATCGGTCCGATGAATTGCATAAGTCCCATTCCGGCCAGTGAACCGATTGTATTGAAGATCGTGAACAGAGGTCTCTGTTTGGGATCATTCGTCAGAACTGCCTGCGCCGCTCTCGTGACGGAGGTCTGGAAAGTGTATCCGATGACCCATACCGCATAAAGAAGTATGAAGAGCGCATAGCGCAGTCCCATCATGCTCTCGGGCACGAAGGGTGTCAAAATATAGAGACAGACCACAGAAACTGCCATGATGACAGATCCGATGACCATGAAAGGACGGAATTTACCGAACCTTCCGTTTGTTTTATCCATGAGCGCGCCGATGATCGGGTCGGTAATCGCGTCGAAGACGCGCATGCCGGTGACCATGAAGGACGCGAATACTGTTGCGATCCCCAGCACCGTGTTTCCAAAGGTGGCGATATAAGTGAGGATCAAAACATAGTAGACGTTCGTTGCGCCGTTGTTCAAAGGAAACAGCGCAAGCTGATAAGGCTTGGCCCGGTTCAGCGTTGTCCCGGACTGCTGCTGATTATCGTTCATTGTGTCCCCCTGTTCTGAAATATGCGGCCGGTGCGCGCAGGCTCACCGGCCGCGTCTGCGGAAAATGAATGGAGTCAGAAGGAACAGGCCCCTTGACTTACTGATTTACGCGTTCTGCTCCTTTGCAAGCTTCTTGTTCTTGAGGAGCATGTATCCGCTGCCGAGTGTCAGAAGTGCTGTCACCGCGATCAGAGCGTAAATCGCCAACTGCCACCAGGGCGTATTGGGAACAATGCGGGTCTCTGCTGTCCAGCCGTTCATCGCGTTGGAATTAACGACTGTGTAGAGGATGTTGTGCATTGCTTCTCTCATCTCAGTGACCATGTAAGGATCGGAAGCGTAGCCGCCTGCGATGTTAGTGTGGATCATGGGCATCGGGCTGTCCCAGATGTCGGATCCGCCGATCAGACCGTCAGCGACGTCCATGTACTGGCTAAGGCCTGAGAAGTCTGTGATGGACATGCCGCGCATGCCGCACTCGCCGCGCAGGTACGCAGTCTGCAGGTTGTAGTTCTCGCCGCACCACTGTGCGCCCCAGCGGTTGAAGCCGCTCATGACGCACCATGCGCCGCCGTCGATGATCGCGCGGTCCGCGACCTCGAGATAGATCTCACGGGCAGTCTGCTCAGTGAGCCATGTGTTGACGCCTCGTCTGGAGCTCTCGGAATCGTTGAGGGCTACGTGCTTGAGGTAGACATATACGCCCTTGGACTGGATGCCTTTGGTCTCTGCCGTGCAGATCGCACCTGCAACGAAGGGATCCTCTGAATAATACTCGAAGTTACGTCCGGAATAAGGTGTTCTGTGCATGTTGATGCCGGGGCCGTACAGTCCGGAGTAGCCCATATCCAGGCAGTCGTTGCCGATGCAGCGGCCGACATCTTCCATCAGTTCAAGATTCATTGTTGCTGCCATGACATCCTCGGATGTATAGCACATTGCGGACTTGCCGCCTACCAGGGAAGCAGTCAGACCCTGAGGGCCATTCTCGTCCTTGGTCGCTGCCTTGGAGACGCTCTCACAGGCTGCTGTGTTGTGGAAGCCAAGAGTAATGGTAGTCACCATCTCCTGGAAGGTGAGCTGGTCGAGCAGTGTCTCCCAGCGCTCGTCATTGTAGTCCGCTCCGATCAGCTCGGAGATCGTCATGTTGCCGCCGGATGCCAGTGCAGGCATAGGGGTGTCAGCGTGCTCTTCTGCTTTGTACTGTCCGAATGCAAGTGCCGCTGCCAGAGCATCGTTCATGGTCAGCTGTGCGCGCTGTGTCGGGAATGTGCCTTCCCAGTCACTTCTGCTCAGGAATGTAATATTGCCGGGTGTCAGGCTGGTCTTATTGGGATCAGACTCGTCGAAGAGGTTTGTGATCTCTGCGCCTGTAGCCTCGGACTTCGCATAGGTTGTCGTATCAAGCGCTGCGTTTGTCCACTTGTAGACCATCGCCTGATTTCCCTCTGCGTCCATGCCGTTCTCAGTTGTGAAGCCCTTAGCTGCCAAAATATTGTTGACTGCCTCGTGGGAACCCATAGTAGCAGTGAAATAATAGTCGCCGGCATCCAGAATATAAGTCTTGGCGCCGTTGGCGTCATAAGTTCTCAGCTCTCTCTTAGGAACGTTTACAGTGACGGTCTCGGAAGCGCCGGGCTCGAGGATCTGTGTTTTGCCAAATCCGCAGAGCTCTACGGAAGCCTTCTCGATGCCGTTCTGCTTGTCATAATCGGTGTAAGGGGACTGGAAGTAGACCTGGACGGTCTTCTTGCCTGCCGCGCTGCCGGTATTTGTAACATTAACAGTGACGTCGAAGCTGTCCGCATTTTCCTTCACTGCGAAACCACTCATGTCAAATGTGGTGTAGCTGAGGCCATAGCCGAAAGGATACGCAACAGTTGTGTTGTAATCGAAGTCTCCTGCGCCTGCTGTGCCCATGACAACATCTTCGTATCTGGTCTCGGGATAACGATAGCCTAGGTAGATGCCTTCCTGGTAAATACTGTACATACCCTGTACATCAGCGCCTTCAAGGTTCAGGCCATAGCTCTCGACACCTGCGTAAGGAACTGTGTAGAAGTTCACGACTGCAGGGTTCTTCATGTTGTCATACCAGTATGTGTCTACAAGGGATCCGGAAGGAGAAACTGTGCCGGAAAGGAGACGGCCTACGCCGATCGCACCGGTCTGTCCCACGTCGCCGATCCACATGCAGGAGTCGATGCCGTAGTCAACGCCGCATATCTCGGGATTAAGGAAATCGAGCTCGATCGCGTTGGATGTATTCAGAAGGACTACGATCTTCTTGAAAGTGCCGTTGTCCTTGAGAGCCTTGAGGCCTGCCAGCATGTCTTTTTCTTCCTGGGAAAGAGCGAGGTAGTCGCCGTCACCCTCGGAACCCATGCCATAATGCACGTCGGCAGTCTTGGGAGCCTCGGAGCTCTGCTCGCCGCCCTTGTTGTCGCCAACTGCGCTCTTTGCTTCCGTAGTGGTTACCAGGGATACGCTGTCATCGCCGTCCGGAAGGTCCGCGCCTTCGCCGCCGGATCTGGACAGGACTACGATCGCCGCATCGCCGTACTCAGCGAAGCTTGCGCTGTTAGCGCTCTCGACCTCTGCCCACGGGGCTTCGTTTACTGCGTACTGGGTGTTTGCCACCAGCGCGTCAGAGATGGAAGCGGGGGTCTTGCGGCCGTACTTCTCGGAAGTGGAGGTGTACCAGTCCCAAAGCCCCTGGTTGATCTCGATGCCTTCCTGTGTCAGGGCATCCTTGAGGCTGGGCGCCTGGCTGGTATCTACAGAACCGGATCCGGTTCCGCCGTACATAAGCTCTACGCTTCCTCTTGCAAAAAGGGAAACTTTGGATCCGCCTGCCAGCGGAAGAGCTGCGTTGTCGTTCTTAAGGAGCGCCGCGCCTTCAGCTTCGACCTGCGCGCAGAGCTCACGCTCATATTCCCAGCGGGCGTCTTCGCTCTCGAAGTCGCTTGTGAAGTACATTGCATCCTTATCAAATCCCTGGATCTTGGAGAACGAAGTGCCAAGGGCTACGTTGATGGTCGTCGCATACTGATTAGCAAAATGATTGCCTACGATGGATCCGATGCAGAGAACAGCGCAAAGGATCGTCAGAACGCGCCAAAGTCCTACTCTGGGCTTTTTGTTCATAGTATTTTTCCTCCCTGTATAAAATGATCATTAACAATTGGTTTCAATAACTCTTTAGTAAATCCCGGCTTATACCCAGTTCGCGCTGTTGGAGCTCTTTCCCTTAAGCTTGTAATCGGGGTTGGGCTGATCCACCTTGCAAAATACTGCTGTATCCGCGCACTCTCCGCTCACCGCTCTGAATTCATGCTCTCCGCTAATCGGCGCTGTAAATGTAAAGACATGGCTGCCCTTCTTTGTGCCGATCTCTTTGCCGTCGCAGTAAAGCGTGACAGATTTCTGATTGGAATAGACTTTGATCTCTATTTTGTCCTCTGCCCTGTCCGCGAACCGCTTCGAGCATATGTGGACGAAAGGATCTGTCTCATTCCACCACGCTTTGTAGAGGTAGAAGCTGTCTTTTTTGATCGCGCGGTCAAAAGTCACAAGGCCCTTATGGTTCATGCCGGGCTCTCCGCCCTGGTCGCGGGCGTCCGCCGCGAAGTCGAACATGTTCCAGACATGGGTTGCCCACATGAAAGGCCTCTTCGCGAAGCACTCCAGCAGATATTCGTGATAGAGCGCCTGATATTCTTCGGTCTGGTCACCGCGGCGGGGCTTTGCACTGTGCAGGGTCGTCATCGCCTCCGCGCCGTACTCGGAATAGCCCAGGCACCGGTTCGGATAAACCTTGTGGAAGAAATCGATCCACAGATCGTTGAGCTTGAATCCCGGCACATACCAGCCCAGGTACAGATTCCAGCTGACTACATCAGTGATATGAGCGACCTTGTTGAAGGGTCCGCACATGGCGTAGCAGGCCAGAGTCGTAAATCGCGTCTTGTCCATCTCGTGGCACAAGTCGTTGAGCACGCGGTGATTGTCCAGCATATCCGCGTTGTCTTTTGTGGAGATCGTGATCTCGTTGGAGACGCCCCAGCAGACGATGGAAGCGTGATTGTAATTCTGGATGATCAGCTCCTTCATCTGAGAGATCGTATTCTCCCGGCCATTCGGCATATGCTCAGAGATATAGGGGATCTCTGCCCAGACCACCATGCCGCGCTCGTCGCACAGATCATAGAAGTACTGGTCGTGCTGGTAATGTGCGAGGCGTACTGTGTTGACGCCCATCTCGCAGATCATGTCCATATCCTCGAGATGCATTTCCTTTGTCAGCGCGTTGCCGATTCTTTTGCGGTCCTGATGGCGGGATACACCGTGGAGCGGATAGCTCTTGCCGTTGAGGTAAAATCCTGTCTTGGGATCCGTGGCAAAATCCCGCACGCCGAATCTCGTCTCAACACAGTCAACATCTCGTCCGTCCGCTGTGAGGACTGCCTGCGCGGTGTAGAGATAAGGATCCTTGACGCCGTTCCAGAGCTTTACGTGTTCGATGCGCATCTGTGCGTCCCTTCCGGCTCCTTCTGCGACGATTTTTCCGTCTGCATCCAGGATCCGGACTGTGACTTTCCCCTCTTCACAGTTCGTATATGTCTCCACGCGGACCTCCCCGCGTGTATATCCTTCTGCCGGTCTTGCCGTCACCTTGATGCCGGGACCTCCGAAGTGATCCATATCAAAGTGCTTTTCATTGACTGTGATCAGAAAGACATCTCTGTAGATTCCGCCATAAAAGGTAAAGTCTGCTTTCTGGGGATAGACCCTGTCATTTCTGCTGTTGTCCGCCCATACCCTGAGGTGGTTTTTCTCCTGCAGGTGATCGGTGACATCCCAGCGGAAGGTGGAATATCCGCCGTCGTGTGTGCCGATCTCTCTGCCGTTGAGCTCAACTTTGGCAGAGGCGTTGACACCCCTGAATTCAAGGTAGATGCGCTCATCGGCGGCAAACTGCGGCTTTATGAAATCCTTCTCGTACAGGCAGGTGCCCCTCCAGTAGTCGTTTCCACCGTCCTGGCCATCGACTGCATTCCATGTGTGCGGTACATCCACCGCCACCTGATTCCCGTCCGGTCCGGTGAACTGCCAGTCTTTGTTGATTTGTAGGATTTTTCTCATAGAACCCTCCAAAATACATTTCGTTTTAGTAGATACAAGTCATTTTCGCTTTTTTACTCCTATGCGCATTGTATCGACTGCAGCTGCAGGTTTTCAACGCGGCTGGAATAATCGACACTTTTCACAGCATAATCTGCAGAATGTGCTAAAATATTGGGATGGAGGACATAGTATGAAACAATATCTGACAGCGATCATAGAAGATGATCCGGAATACTCCCGCTATCTGGAGGAGTGCCTGCGTCGATACGGCACGGAACATGACTGCACTTTTCAGGTCAGGACCTTCGGCAGGGCGGAAGCTTTTCTTGAAAGTGTGCAGGGGCGCTACGATCTCGTATTCATGGACGTTGAACTGGGAGACGGATGGATGAACGGCATTGAGGCCGCCCGCGCGCTGCGGAAAAAGGGCAGTATGGCTATGCTCTTCTTTATTACCAATATGCCCCAGTACGCCCCCAGCGGTTATGATGTGGACGCCATCGACTACTGCATAAAGCCGATCAATTACCGTTCCCTGTCTGTTAAACTCGATAAAGCACTGCGTATTCTCGCCAACCGAAGCGGTATTCCGGTGCGCATCCGCGTCAAGGACGGTCTCCGCGTGGTATCCTCTTCCGATATCCGCTACATAGAAGTCATGGGACATGATCTTATGTATCACACCGAGGATGAAGTCATCACTGCGTACGGCGGTCTCAAGGAGAAGGAAGAGTCCCTCAGCGGTCAGTCTTTTGCCAGGTGCAGCGCATCTGTACTGGTAAATCTGCGCTATGTGGACGGCCTCTACGGCGACGAAGTCAGCGTGGGCTCCGAAAGGATCCGGATCGGGAGATCCCGCAAGAAGGAATTTATGACGAAACTCAACGAATATCTGGGCGGGTAACTGTATATGCCTCTTACTGCTGTCATACCGCAGCATGATCTCCATGCCGCGGCTTACTTAATAGAAATCATCGCTGCCGAGTATCTCTTTCTGGGACCTTATAGAAAGAGGAAGTCATTTTTTCTTCGCAGCGCCATATCGCTGATCGTGCTGCTCGCTCTGGGCGCCGTGACGGGAATTCCTGCCGCTGCCGGTCTTCCCCGCTTTCTGTGGTTCTTTGCGGCCATGACCTGCTGTATCGTCGGCGTCTGCTGCTGCTACGAGGAGGACGTCTTCACTCTGACCACCTCCTGTGTAGCCGGTTTCGCCACCCAGCACATCGCCAACAAGGTGACGATCCTGCTCGACCTGATCCCGACTGTGCGATGGATCGAGGAACACAGCATCACAATGCGCGCTCTCTTCGAGGTCCTTGTCTTCAGTTATGTCTACCTGATCATCTACCTGATCTTCGGCAGGCGGCGCACCAACACCAAGGCCAATATCCATCTGCAGGTTCTTTCCTTATTTATCATTATCACCTGCATAGGCGTGAACCGACTGGTAGTGGACAGCGCTGCCGGCAATGTCTATTTTGACATCGCGTCCAGCCTGTATGCGATCCTATGCTGCGTTTTCGCGCTGATCATCCAGTTTACAGTCACTAAGTGGCAGCAGGCGGACACAGAGCGGCTTCTGACCGCGCAGCTCTTCTCGGAATCCAGGAAGCAGTATGAGCAGTGGTCCGTCAACGCCGGCATGATCAAGGAATGGATCCACGACCTGCGGCATCTGATGAACCGGATCGAGCGTCTGGCTTCGCAGAAGCAGGTAGATATCCCGGATATCTCGAAGGTCCGGGCCGCTGTGGACCGCATCTCTCCGACTGCCAGGACAGGAAACGACGCCCTGGACATCCTTCTGCGCAACATGGACGACCTGTGCCGCCAAAACAGCATAACCCTGCAGTGTGTTGCCTATGCGGACTGCCTCAAATATTTTGACGGTATGAAGCTGTATTTCCTGTTTGCAAACGCGATCGACAACGCTATGGAGGGCGTCTCCGGTATTGAGGACCCCGAAAAGAGGCTGATCGACATCAGCATCCGGGCATTCGGCGATACCGCCGCCATTCACATCTGGAACTATTTTAAGGGACCCATCGCCTTCGCCTCAGGCCTGCCTGTCAGCAGCAAGCAGGAGGAGCTGCACGGGTTCGGCATGAAGAGCATGCAGCGCATAGTCGATGAGTTCGACGGCGTCATGCACGCGCACACGGAGGGAGAGATCTTCAATTTAGATATCATGCTCCCGGTGAAGGAGGAGGAAGGGGCCAAATGAAAACAAAGATCCAGTCGCCCTTTACGCGCCGCCAGTACATGCTCTCGAGGGACTTCGAGATCTACTACTACAGCGATACCGGCCATTACAATGTCGATCTGCACACCCACGACTATTATGAGTTCTATTTTTATATGGAAGGCCGCGTCGACTTTGAGATCGGGGAGCGCAGGCAGGCCCTGAAGTCCGGCGATTTTGTCATTGTTCCGCCGGGCACGCCCCACCGCGCCTTCGTCGAAGATCCGTCGATGCCCTACCGGCGATTTGTCTTCTGGATCAGCTCCGACTTTGCCGGGCAGCTGGCTGAGCGGCTTCCGGACTTCTCTTTTCTGTCCGAATATATGAATAAGAAAAATCACAGGGATATCTTCCACTGCGATTCCATAACCTTCAACGGGATCCTCTCCAAAGCGCTCCAGCTGCTGGAGGAGATCCACGGCGACCGCTTTGCCCGCGACTCCGCCATTGAGATCCGCGTGGAAGACCTCCTTCTCGTTCTGTGCAGGACGGTCTACGACCATGTAACGCCCTCCCAAAAGTCCGCAGACTCCCATCTCCACCACCGCATCATTGAGTACATCAATGAAAACCCCGAGCAGGATATCTCGCTTGACAATCTCGCCGAGCAGTTTTTTGTCAGCAAATATCACATAGCTCATACCTTCAAGGAGCACTATGGCATTTCTGTACACCAGTATCTGATCAAGAGGCGGCTCTCCGCCTGCCGGGAGGCGATCCTGATGAACGAAAAGATCAGCGAGGTCTGTCTGGCCTACGGTTTTCGGGATTACCCCAGCTTCTTCCGCGCTTTCCGCAAGGAATACGGAATGTCGCCCAAGGAGTACCGCGAGGCCTTCGCCCTGTCCGGTTTCGAGAGTGAAGGCTGACCCATACCGCAATTTTTGCAATATACACAACAACCCTGTCAATTCAATATTTTGACAGGGTTTTGTATTATAGGCACAGATGAAAGATACAAGTCAGTAAGCTGACTCCTAAATGAAACTGAACATCCGTATTAAGTGAAAAAGAGAGGTAATTCACTATGGAAATGACACTGAGATGGTACGGTTCCAAATTCGACACAGTCACACTGCAGCAGATCAAGCAGATCCCCGGCGTGACCGGCGTCATCACAACACTTTATGATACACAGCCCGGCGAAGTCTGGAGCCAGGAGAGGATCCACGCTCTTAAGGAAGAAGTTGAGGCGGCAGGCCTTCGCATCTCCGGCATCGAGAGCGTCAACATTCACGAAGATATCAAGCTCGGCAAGCCTTCC
>JBGUJH010000093.1:0-3701 GCA_045113775.1 Lachnospiraceae bacterium
TATATGATGCACACGCGTGCGGAAAGGTAGATGTTGCCTTTCAGGCAACCCGCACGCGGCGCAGCGGCTCGCTTTGCGAGCCTTGAAAGGGTATAAGGAAAGATGTTAATTACAATGAAGGAGGTTGGAAAGATTCTTTTCTGGCTTGTTGAGGGGGGATTGGGCACTTGCTCTCACAACCCTGCCAATTCGGAAAGGCTTCTTTATTGGGGATAGGCTGAGTTGGACCGTAGAGGAAATTTGTGAGCTGCCGGCCCCCATGGAAATTTCCGAGGCCGGCGAATAATGCGCTTATCCAGGCTCATTTTCTACCCGGTTGGATCATAACGTATGCTTCTTGATGGGCGGCCTCCATTTGCCGGCAGCTTAACGCTGCCCGATGGAGGCCGCCTGCTTAGAAATCATGTCTATGTTCCAACACTGCAAGGATCAGGCCTGATTTCAACAAGATTTCCATGGTTTTGAGAAACTCCATGGGGGCCGGAGAAAAGAAGAGTGGCCCTGTGATCCAACAGGCCAGTCAGCCCACCCGGGGAAGCCAGCCAGCCCACCCGGGGAAGCCAGTCAGCCCCGCCACTCTGAACAAAGCCCCAAAATAGAGGGATTCCTGAAAAAATCCAAGCCAAGGCACATTATATCTTGACATAACAGCATAGCAGGGGTAACATATTATCAAACATATGAATAAATGCTCATATGTTTGTAGATAAAGGCAATGAAATATCAGAAAGGTATTGAATGAAAGCAGAGAAAATGTACGCAATGGCAGATGCACCGTGCTGCGAGGAGCAGGAAGTTCACGCAGATAAGGTGCAATTCGTTCATGAAAACATGCCTTCGGAGGACAAGCTATACGATTTGGCAGAGCTGTTCAAGGCGTTTGGGGATTCAACCAGAATCCGAATCCTGTTCGCGCTCTTTGAAGCTGATATTTGTGTCTGTGACCTGGCTGAAACACTCAATATGACGCAGTCAGCAATATCGCATCAGCTGCGGCTGCTCAAGCAGGCCGGCCTGGTGAACGGACGGCGCGAAGGAAAGCAGATCATCTATTATCTTGCGGATGATCACGTCAGGACCATCATTTCGATGGGACTGGAACACATTAATGAATGATAAGGTGCCGCGCAAGAGGCGCAAAAGAAACATTTAGAGCTGCGCCAAAGGTGCATCTCAGAGGCAGCGCCCCGATGAGGCGCCATTAAAGAAAGGGGATTGTAATGAAAAAGACTTACAAGATCGATGTGGACTGTGCAAACTGTGCAAACAAGATGGAGCAGGCGGCGAAGAATACGGCCGGTGTCAAGGATGCGACTGTAAACTTCATGGCTCTGAAGATGAAGGTGGAGTTCGAGGACGGCGCTGATCCGGCAGCTGTGATGCAGGAAGTACTTAAGAACTGCAAGAAGGTTGAGGATGAGTGTGAGATCTTCCTGTAAGATAAAGGAGGCATGACGAAGACAGGCGCCGGCGAGGAAGACTTCCGATGGTCTGAGTCTCATGGACCGGATCAATGATGGAGACAGATGCGCCTGTGCGCAAAGTGCTTCGACATGGAGAAAATCGTGAAGAAACTGACTGAAAATCTGAATAAAAAACAAAAAAACCTGCTGCTGCGCATCATTGCGGCAGCAGTTATGCTTGTGATACTGCATCTCCTTCCTTTGGACGACTATCCGGTATTGCGGTTCCTGCTCTTTTTGATACCGTACTTTACCGTGGGATATGACATCCTGAGAAAGGCCTGGAAAGGAATCCTGAACCATCAGGTTTTTGACGAGTGCTTTTTGATGGCGGTGGCGACCATCGGCGCGATGATCCTGGGCGAATACAGTGAAGGCGTGGCGGTCATGCTGTTCTACCAGATCGGAGAGCTGTTTCAAAGTATCGCCGTTGGCAAGAGCAGACGCAGTATCAGCGAGCTGATGGATATCCGTCCCGATTACGCAAACCTCGAGCAGGACGGCGAAGTGGAGAGGGTGGATCCCGACGAAGTGGAAGTCGGCAGTATCATCGTGATCAAGCCGGGTGAGAAAGTCCCGATCGACGGCGTCGTCGTAGAGGGAACTTCCTCGCTGAATACCAGCGCGCTGACCGGCGAAAGTCTTCCCAGAGATGTAAAACCGGGCGATGCGATCATCAGCGGATCTGTGAATATGAGCGGCCTGCTGCGCGTCGAGACAACAAAGGAATTCGACGAGTCCACGGCGTCCAAGATCCTGGAGCTCGTGGAGAACGCCGGCGAGCGCAAGGCAAAATCCGAGCAGTTCATAACAGAATTCGCGAGATGGTATACGCCGGTGGTCTGCTATAGTGCGCTTGCGCTTGCGATACTGGGACCGGTGGTCAATATTTTGGTCTTTCATAAGACGTCCGACTGGGCACTGTGGTCCGACTGGATCTACAGGGCGCTCACATTCCTGGTCATCAGCTGTCCCTGCGCGATCGTGGTCAGCATTCCGCTGTCGTTCTTTGGCGGGATCGGCGGCGCGAGCAGCGAGGGCATCCTGATCAAGGGCTCCAACTTCATGGAGACGCTGGCGAACGTCAAATACGTGGTCATGGACAAGACAGGAACCATCACCAAAGGAAATTTCGAGGTGACGGCGGTACACGACGGGCACGAGCAAAATATTGACAACGCCAGGATGCTGGAACTCGCCGCACTGGCGGAGAGCAACTCCACACACCCCATCGCGACAAGCATCATGCGCGCGTATGAGGCGGAAGGCGAAGCAGGGGCCGGCAAGGAGCTCGACAAGAGCCGCGTGACGGATGTGCAGGAAATCAGCGGCAAGGGTATAATCGCTGTCGTAGACGGAATGCAGGTCGCCGCGGGAAATCTCAAGCTGATGAAGATGCTGAATGTAAACTGCGAGGCGTGCGGAAGCGTCGGAACAGTTGTATATGTGGCGAAGAGCGTCGAGACGGTTGGCGAACAGAAAGATGCGACCGGCGCGCCGCAGGCCGACGGCACTTATGAATACCTGGGCCATATCGTGATCTCCGATGAGATCAAATCCAGTTCGGCGGATGCGATCCGCGTAATGAAGCAGAATGGCGTCGTAAAGACGGTGATGCTGACCGGCGATATCGCATCGATGGCCGACAGTGTGGCGAAAGAGGTCGGAATCGATGAAGTGTACGCGGAATTGCTTCCGGAAGACAAGGTGACACACGTCGAGAAACTGATCGAAGAGAAGAATACGACAGCAGGTTCCAAAGCATCGCTTGCTTTTGTAGGCGACGGTATTAACGACGCGCCGGTCCTCGCCATTGCTGACATCGGCATTGCGATGGGAGCTCTGGGCTCCGACGCTGCCATTGAAGCCGCGGATGTAGTCCTGATGGACGACGATCCGGCAGGAATCGTCAAAGCGATCCGCATTGCGCGCAAGTGCATACGGATTGTGTACGAGAATATTTACTTTGCTATCGGAGTCAAGATCCTGTGCCTTATTCTGGGTGCACTCGGCATCGCAAACATGTGGCTCGCAATCTTTGCGGATGTGGGCGTCATGGTGATCTGTGTGCTGAACTCGGTGCGGGCGCTGTTCGTGAAAAAGGTTTGAGTTGGAGGTGGCCTCCATCAGGCATATCATTGCCTGATGGGGGCGTTTTTTTTGTGTTCCAGCCTGGTGCAGTCATTTCTAACGCAGAAGTGCCGCCGGAGTACCCTCCGCCGGCACTGCTTCAGCAGT
>JBGUJH010000094.1:0-7542 GCA_045113775.1 Lachnospiraceae bacterium
CGGCAGCATAAAAACTGCCACCAGACAAAAATCTGATGGCAGAAAATTTTGTTTTTTTTATTGTCTACTTGACGGGGAGCAGTTCAGAAAACCCTGCGTCAGGCGCGGTAAGTCCCTTTTTAAGTTTAGGCTCACAGAGCAGGCTGCCGGCAGAATCAGCAGCCCGGCGGATTTCATACTGCGGCCAGCAGGATCAGCAGCTCGGCGGATTTCTCGATCTCCTGGACAGAAGCGTATTCATAGCGGCCGTGGAAATTGTAGCCGCCTGTGCACAGGTTGGGGCAGGGAATGCCGCGGTAAGTCAGAGCGGCTCCGTCGGTGCCTCCGCGGATCGGCAGGACGATCGGCTTTATGTCGAGCCGTCGCATAGCCTTTTTGGCGCGGGTGATCAGTTCCATGTGATCTTTCAAAGGAATGGCCATGTTGTAATACTGGTCGCGGATTGTGATCTTAATTACGTCGGAACCCGCAAAAGCCCGGTATTTGTCATTGATGAAAGCGGCAGCTTTGACCATGAAATCTTTTCTGGCAGCAAACTTCTCGCTGTCATGATCCCGGATAATATACTTGAGAAGGGCGTGATCAACACTCCCGTCCATAGTGCTCAGGTGATAGAATCCTTCGTAGCCCTCGGTGTGCTCGGGCCTGTCGGAGACGGGCAGCAGCGCGTTGAAGTCCATGCCCACGAGAGAGGCGTTGATCATAACATTTTTGGCGTCGCCGGGGTGTACGCTGCGGCCGGTGATCTCCACTGTGGCGGCGGCCGCGTTGAAGCACTCGAATTCGATCTCGCCGAGTTTTCCGCCGTCAACGGTGTAAGCTTCTTTGGCACCGAAGGCTTTCGGGTCAAAATTCTCCGTGCCCCGTCCGATCTCCTCATCCGGTGTAAAGGCGGCGCAGATCGTGCGGTGCTTCAGCTCGGGATGTGAAGTGTAGTAGGCAAAAAGGTTCATGATCTCGGCAACGCCGGATTTGTCGTCCGAGCCCAGAAGAGTGGTTCCGTCAGTGACGATGAGGTCTTCTCCGATATGGGAGAGAAGCTCCGGAAAATCCGAGGGCCGCAGAATGACGGGGCCGGACGGAAGTTCTCCCAGAACTATATTTTGTCCCCTGTAGTTCTCGATGATGCGCGGATTGACCCCCGAGCCGCTGCAGGCGGGGGAAGTGTCAATATGGGATACAAAGCCGATGGCCGGTTCCTCGCCGGGGAGCCTGGCGTAGACGTAGCAGTGTTCTATGTCATAATAGGCCTGGACGCCCATCTCGGACAGTTCTTTATAGAGCAGCCGTGCCAGGGTGTGCTGTTTGTCGGTAGAGGGCTGTGAAGTAACTTCCTCGTCGGACTGGGTGTCGATCTTAACGTAGCGCAGCAGGCGCTCGATCAGTGATGTGTTTGTGATCATATATTCCTCCTGTAAATCTGTAATACTTATCATAGCATCGAAGAGGGGGTCAGTGTTATACTAAAGACCACAAAATTCTTTCGTATGCACACGCGTGCGGAAAGGAAGATGCTGCCTTGCAGGCAGCCTGTACGCGGCGCGGCGGCTCGCGGGTGCGAGCCTTAAATCAGTACACGCGTGCGGAAAGAAATATGCTGTCTTGCAGGCAGCCTGTGCGCGGCGCGGCGGCTTGCGGGTGCGAGCAGGTTGGGGAGAGATCAATGACATATAACTTTTTTGCCACACTTTCAAGAATGAAATATATAGATCGCTGGGCGCTGATGCGAAACGCGCGCACGGAAACGCTCAGCGAGCATACGCTGGATGTCGCGATGATCGCGCACGCCCTGTGCGTGATCGGGAATGAGAGATTCGGTCATTCTCTGAATGCGGACCGGGCAGCGCTGATCGGACTGTATCACGATGCGTCAGAGATCATTACAGGCGATATGCCGACGCCGGTCAAGTATTTTAACAGGGATATCAGGGACGCCTACAAGGAAGTGGAGCAGATGGCGGAGTACAGGCTCCTGCGGCAGCTTCCGGAGGACATGCGCGGAACTTATGCGGAGATCTTCAGCGATGCCGAGACGGACGAGGACCGCTATATGCGCAAGCTGGTCAAAGCGGCGGACAAGCTCTCGGCACTGATCAAGTGCATGGAGGAGACCGGAGCCGGTAACGGCGAGTTCCGGACAGCACAGAAGTCCACGCAGAGAGCGGTGGATGAGCTGGCATGGGAGCTTCCGGAAGTTAAAGTTTTCCTGGAGGAGTTCCTTCCTCCTTATGGCAGCACGTTGGATGAGCTGCTCGGGAGAGGGTAGAATTCGGATTCTTTGAAGAAGGTCGGTCATTGAAGTCGGAAGGAATATAAAAGTATGAAAGTTCTGGTAGTCAGCGATTCCCACGGAAGACACGAACTCCTGCGCAAGGCGATCGGACAGGAGGCGCCCATTGACATGCTGATCCACGCAGGCGATGTCGAAGGGGACCTTAACAGAATATTGGGACCTAAGCGCGAATATGAAATCCACGCCGTATCCGGAAATATGGACTGGGGTGATTCCATGCCTGACTCTGATTTGTTTAACATGGGCGGGCACAAAGTATTTCTGACCCATGGTCATCGCTACGGTGTATCCTATACGCTGGCAAATCTGCGGGAAACCGCGGAGGAGTGCGGCGCAGATGTGGCGATCTATGGGCACACACATATGCCGGCTCTGGATGAGCAGAACGATATTCTGCTGCTCAATCCGGGATCTGTGGCCAAGCCCAGGCAGGCCGGACTCAAGAAGACCTATGCGGTGATCATGATCGATGATAAATCCGGCAGGATGACAGTGAGATTTAAGAGTCTGCCAAGGATCGGGTGGAACTGAATACAATTTAATGACTTCACCGGCTTTCTCCAACACTTCAGGCTCAGCGGCCGGCAGAATGACATTGGTTGGATCATAGGGGCTCTTTATAAGAAGCCTGCCTCCATAGAAAAAAGCAAGTTGATGAACGATATGCCGTTTTCCATGTCAAATTGGATCATGACGTAAATTAAAGGAGATGTGGCCTCCATTCACAAGCTTATGCAAGTTGTGTGATGGAGGCCACATCTTATTGATTCTTGATAATGATCCAACTTTGGCAGAATATGCCCTGATTTCGACAGGTTTTGCCGTCATGGGCAAAAACTCATGGAGGCCATAGAAGTAATTTGTGCTGCTATGATCCAACAAACTAGTCCGCTGCTTCAGGAAGAGAAAATCATCACGTGCAGGGAATCTGGTCAGGGATCAAGACTTATTTTTCCCGGGATGCTTGCGGGAAGCGTTCCCGCTGCGAGACTTTTCGCGGCTTGAAGCACTGCGCTGAGGCTTATTCTTGACAGAATTGCCGTTTCCTATGCCTTTGCCGCCATCAGATTGCCCGCGCCCCGAAGCCCCTCGCTGCGGCTTGCTCCCGCCCTTGCCGCCATCACCGCTCCTTCTCTTAGCAGCATCGCCGCGGGGTTCTCTGGGCGGAATCAGGAATTTGTCCCCAAAGCCGATCAGGTCCTGGCGCCCCTCGCGGAGCAGAGCTTCCTTGACGAGTGAGTAGTTCTTGGGATCGCGGTACTGGATGAGGGCGCGCTGCATGGCCTTTTCATGCGGGTCGCGCGCCACGAAGACTTTCTGCATGGTGGCAGGATCATCGCCGCGCAGGGTGGTCGGGTCCAGACCGGTGTAGTACATGCAGGTCGAAATGGTGCCCGGAGTCGGGTAGAAGTCCTGCACTTGCTCGGGCATGTAGCCCAGGTCGCGGATATACTCGGCCAGCGCGATCGCGTCCTTCATGGTGCTGCCCGGATGGGAGGACATGAGGTATGGCACGATGTACTGATTCTTCCCGAGTTTCTCATTCATTTTCCCGAATTCCCGGCAGAAAGCGTTGTAGACCTCTACAGAAGGCTTGCCCATTTTGGAGAGGACGTTGTCCGAAATGTGCTCGGGCGCGACGCGGAGCTGTCCGCTTACATGATACTCGCAGAGTTCGCGGAGGAAGGTCCGGTCCTTATCTGCCAAAAGATAGTCGAACCGGAAACCTGACCGGACAAACACTTTTTTGACACCGGGGAGAGCGCGGAGCTTTCGAAGGAGCGACAGGTAGTCGCTGTGGTCCACTTTCAGGTTTGGGCAGGGCTTGGGATAGAGGCAGCGGCGGTGTTTGCATGCCCCCACCTTGAGCTGCTTGTCGCAGGCCGGGCGCCGGAATTCCGCGGTGGGACCTCCGACGTCGTGGATGTAGCCCTTGAAATCGGGATCCTTCAGGCAGACTTTGGCTTCGGATATGATGGATTCATGGCTGCGGCTCTGGACAATGCGGCCTTCGTGGAAGGTGAGCGCGCAGAAGTTGCAGTCGCCGAAACACCCTCTGTTGGAAGTCAGACTGAATTTTATCTCGCCAAGGGCCGGGATGCCGCCATCCTTCTCGTAAGAAGGATGATAGGCGCGCATGAAAGGCAGCGCGTAGACGTCGTCCATCTCCTGCGTGGTCAGCGGCTTTGCGGGCGGATTCTGCACTACGAAGAGTTTGCCGTCGTAGGCTTCGTACAATCTTTTGGCCTGGAAAGGGTCGGTGTTTCCGTGCTGGATGGAAAAGCTGTATGCGTACATGCGCTTGTCGTCCCGGACTTTTTCGAAGTCGGGAAGGCGGATGGCGTCGTAGATGCTGTCCTCGTCGCGGGTCTTGTAGACGGTCCCGTCGATGTAGGTGATGTCGCGGACATCGAGACCGGAGGCGAGAGCGTCGGCGATCTCGGGTATGCTGTGCTCACCCATGCCGTAGGAAATGAGGTCGGCGCCGGAGTCGAGCAGGATGGAGCGGCGCACCTTGTCAGACCAGTAGTCGTAGTGGCTGAGCCTGCGCAGACTGGCTTCGATGCCTCCGATGATAATGGGTGTTCGCTTGTAGGTCTGACGGATCAGGTTGCAGTATACGATGACGGCGTAGTCGGGCCTTTTGCCGATGACGCCGCCGGGAGAGTAGGCGTCCTGGTGGCGGCGTTTTTTTGCCACCGTATAGTGATTGACCATGGAGTCCATGTTGCCGGAAGAGACGAGGAAGCCCAGACGGGGTTCGCCGTAGATCTGCACGCTTTCCGGGTCGCGCCAGTCGGGCTGGCAGATCAGAGCGACGCTGTAGCCGCGCGACTGCAGCAGGCGGCAGATGATGGCTGTGCCGAAGCTCGAGTGGTCCACGTAGGCGTCCCCGCTGACGTAGACGAAGTCGGGCTGCGTGATGCCGTCCTCTATGAGATCTTGTCTGGAAATCGGTAAAAAGCCGTTGGGCATGGGAGGGCTCCTTGAAATTATTCGGATTTGCAGGCTGCTTTGTTATTATACCATGATTTCACCTGTCAAAAGGAAGAAGGGTCTCATCATTTGCCGTACACGCATGCGTCTTGCTATAATAGATGTGTGCGGGCAGGATATTACCGAACCTGCAGATGACGACCACCTATGACAGAAACAGTGACAGGAGGCAGGATATAAATGAAAAAAATGATCGTTGCAGCAGTGATCACAGCGATACTGTCAGGAAGTCTTGCAGGATGCGGGGCCGGCCAGACCCTGGAACCGGCATCGCAGGATGCGGCGCAAAGTGAAACAGGGCAGGAGCAGCAGAACTTAGAGCAGCAGACGTCAGAGGAGCAGGAGTCAGAGCAGCAGGCGGAGACAGATACGGCTCAGGAAGAAACCTCGCAGGAACAGTCCGGCGGTGTGCGCCCTAGTTATAAACTGCGGAGCCATTCGCGTATGGAGGAGAAGGACGGCACACTGATCGCAAGCGGCTCCTATGATACAGTCAGCCTTACGGAAGAAACAATCATAGAGAATATTTATCTGAACACTGCCATTGAAACTGAGAATAGCGTGATTGAACAGAAGTACGAGGAGACATTCTCAGAGCTCAAAGAGGCTGCTGAGAACGCTTTTTCTGAGCCGAGAGAGGATACGGAAGAATTTGCTGCCGGAAATATGGAAGGGAAGATCGTGCCGGTCCGGTGCGATCAGTCGGTCCTGAGTTTCTATGAGGTGACCTCTCTGTACTATCCCGGCGCCGCGCACGGCAATGTGGGTTACAGCGGATACAATTATAAGTCCGCAACCGGCGAGAGAATCACACTGGCGGATGTCTTTAAGGACCCCGCAGCCCTGAAGCCTGTCGTGGCAAAATATCTAAGGGCCCAGGCAGACGGATCACCGATCGAGGATGCGGAGGACGCGCTGCAGTACTATTTTGACGAGGGAAATATGGATGACCTGACGTGGGTGATCGATCAGGACGGCGTCACATTCCTCTTCTCGCCTTCCGATATCGCGCCCTATGCGATGGGAACACTGGAAGCCCAAATATATTTTGACCGGGAGCCCTCGCTGTTCACAGGCAATTACGGACCTTCCGGGGACGGTTATGCGAAAACCATGAGCCCGTTTACGGAGATGAGAGTGGATCTGGACGGAGACGGCAGCGACGAGAAACTGTCGGTGACCGGCGTTTATGAAGAGGGAAACGAGATCTACGCCTATTCCGGTATTCAGGTTTCCGTGGGAGACCAGGTCTGCACGGCGGAACAGTACTGCTACAGCATGCAGCCGTGCTTTGTGCACACCGAAGACGGAAGAAACTATGTATACGTGGTGACGGCATCAGATAACGATTATCCGGAGCTGGTCGTATTTGAGATCAAGGACAACGCTGCGGCACTCGTTGGCAAAATGGACGGGACCGGCTACGCGACTGCTTTCTATCCGGCCTATGTGGACGGTGAGTACAGTTTGGAACAGAGCGTTAACGAGCGCTATCCGCTGATCGACCCTTCAAAATTCGCACTCGGCACGAGAATGCAGCTTATGAGTACATACAGCGGCCGCTGCTTCTACAAGGTGGGAGAGGACGGAATGCCGGCGCCTCTTTCAGACTATTACGAGATTGACGCGGACATTACTCTGACCAGCCTTGTGCCTGTGAAGGCAGAAGTGGTAGACCTCCAGACGGAAGAGCCGACAGGCGAGGAGAAGGAGATCCCTGTCGGAACTAAACTGAATTTCTGGAGGACAAACGGCACTGACATCGTTGACATGCGGACAGATGACATGGAAGTCGGGGAAGCTTTCCGCTTCAAAGTAGAGACAGGGGACGGCCAGACTGTGAACGGCATTAAGCTGCAGGAAGCTTTTGACGGGACGGTGTTTGGAGGATGAGACAGGGGACAGTCCCTCTGACTTAGTTGAGACAACAAAACAGAAACAGCCGGAGGATATGTACTCCGGCTGCTTTTTGTTTCAGGGACAACAGATTCCCGTGAATCCGTAATTGACGATATAGTACCTAAGCACTATAATATCCGTAATTAACGATATATCAAAGCGAGGTGAGTATAATGACGGTCGGACAACGGATTTTTTACCTTTTGGAAGAAAAGAAAATGACGCAAGTGGAGTTCTCTAAACGAACCGGGATCGCAACGACTACGATCAGCGATTGGAGAAAGAAGAACACGAATCCGGGATCAGAGAAGATCATGCAGATCTGTGCGGCACTCGAAGTGACCCCGGAGTAT
>JBGUJH010000095.1:0-5259 GCA_045113775.1 Lachnospiraceae bacterium
TACGGATATCCACCTTGTCGGAGAGAATCATCTGACCGGCATGCAGGGAATCGGCGGGATTGTCGGAACCGGATTTGACCTGATCTCGGACTGCAGCGCGACCGCTGATATTACTGTATCGGGAGATGACGGTGCCTGTGCGGGAGTGATCGCCGGAGGGACAACGATGAGTTCGATCAAGAACTGCGAAGTGACAGGCGGAAGTATCACCGCCAATGGCAATGCAACCTGGGGCTTTGGTGCGCTCTGCGGTGCGCCCTGGGGGGCTCCTGAGATCACGGACTGCAAAGTCAGCGGTACCGTGATCACCGTGAGCGGAGAGAACAACCGTCTGGTCGGCGGCCTGGTCGGATTCGGCGGATCCTATGATCCGACGGCGCCTGCGCAGATTTCCAGCTGCACGGTCGAAGATGTGAGCATTGTCGTTTCAGAGACAACGGATTCCGTCGGAGGCCTCATCGGCGCAGGAAAGGAAATGATGGAGGGAAGCGATGTGATGTCTTCCTTCGTGATCAGTGGCTGTTCAGTGTCCGGAACCATCGAGGGCGGTGGGAACAATGTTGGCGAAGTTGTCGGTGATCCCGCCTGCGCGGTATCTGTTGACTGCGAAGGAGGTATGACAGTATCTGCTGCGTTGGATACAGCGGCGTAAACAAGCCAAAAGATCAAAGACGGTAAGCTCGGTCATTTAATCTCCGAGAAGCTGACGTCACTTCGTGGACACCGACAACGATGACTTGGTAACTATTGCAAAGCCCGGCATGCGTGAAGCGGAGTACTTCATGTATATCGGGCTTATTAATGGGGAAAAGAGCAGCGAAATCTTGAAAGTTATCCAGCCATTATCGTATAGTGTAGTTAGAGAATTCTAACTAAAGCCATGTGGCTTACAGTTTTCATGCCGGATGTGGAACGGGTAATAATCATGAATCATTTAGCGATTAAACAGCTTCCCTATGGGAAGCCGATTCGGAACTGGCTGATAGACCGTTACGGTAAAACAGAGGCAATTAAAGTCTGGAAGAAAACACGAAAAAACTATCAGAACTATCTGTCAGACCTGCCGGATTACGGAGGAAGAAAAAACGGACACGTAAGAGCGATTTACGGCGGTCTTCTGATCTTCGCGCTATATCCCGCGTTGCCGGATCAGCCCACGATTTCTGAACTGCAGGACTTTGTGCAGAAGCTGTTCATGGGACCTTTTACAAAGCTTGGGTGGGTTTTTGACCTGAACCGTCCATCCGATATGTGGCTGATCGACAAAGTGTTCCGGAAGTCGGGAAACAGGGACCGCAAAGATATTCTTCGGTATCCGGAAGGATTTATTAATACTGATTCGCCATATGACAAAGAACACCATGCGGCAAGATATTGCTTTACCCAGTGCCCGAATGCGGAATTCGCAAAAAGCCATGGGCTTTTACATGTGCTTCCGCTTCTGTGCAACAGTGATTTCTTCGGGATCAGCGAGATCCACGGACAGCTGATCCGGTGCGGCACATGCGGGAACAGTGACGCCTGCGACTATCTGGTTGTGGGAAGTGAAAATCCGATCGCCAGGGAATATGAAACCGTAACAGATGAACTGGGCTTTCTGGTCAGCAGGAAGAAGGCATAAGAGCCAGGAAACACATGCAGGAGGAGCAGGAAAAAACGAGGAATTCCTGAAAAGTATTAGATTTTACGCCTTCTAAGATATACGTATGCAAAGAAGGCGTTTTTTATCAGATATAGGTTAGCATATTCTAACAAGAAAGGGGTGAATGTATGTATAAAAAGATCAAGCCCTATATGGGCGGGTATCTGCGCTATACGAGACGGTCGGCAGTCTCGATCACTGCTGCCGTGATCCTGAGCGTTGTGCCTTATTTTCTGCTTTACCAGCTCATAGCGCCGCTTCTTAACGGCGAGAGTCTGACATCGGGCTATGTCGCCTTAAGGGTTGTTATTACAGCGGTCTGCCTCGTGGGTAATGCTGTATTGTATGTCCACGGGCTGGACCTGAGCCACTACAGTGCATATAACACACTGCGAAATCTGAGAACCGCCCTGCAGGGCCGGTTGGAGCAGCAGCCTCTGGGCGCGATCCGGGAGCTGGGCAACGGGCGGATCAAAAAAGTGTTTACGGACGACATCGAAACGATCGAGCTTTTGCTTGCGCACGCTATACCGGAAGGAATTGCCAACCTGATCATCCCTGCGGTGGTCATGGTCGCTATGTTCTTCGCGGACTGGAAGCTGGCTCTGCTGTCCCTGGCATCCCTCCCTTTCGGAATGTTCGCTATGGGAATGATGTTCAAGATCGGCATGAGCCGCATGGAAGCGTATTATGCTGCTGCAGCGAAGATGAACAATACCATCATCGAATATATCAACGGCATGGAGGTCGTCAAGGTCTTTAACCGGGACGGAGAAAGCTATGCCCGCTATGAAAATGACATTCATTATTATCGGGATATGACCTTGGACTGGTACCGCATCTGCTGGCCTTGGATGGCGCTCTATTCCAGTATTCTTCCATGCGTGGCGCTCTTTACACTGCCTATCGGCGGATGGTTCGTGCTGAAGGGATGGAGTACGCTGGCAGATTTCGTCCTGGTGCTGTGCATGACCCTTGCCGTCGGACCGCCGCTTCTCAAAGCGATCGGTTTTGCGGGAAAGTTCCCGCAGCTCAATTACAAGGTGGAGGAGCTGGAAAGGCTGTTGGACAATCCTCCGCTGAAGCAGTCTGATCGGGGGTTCGAGGGCAAAAACCACGATATATGTTTTGAGGATGTCCATTTCAGCTATAAAAATACCGAGGTCATCCATGGGATCGACCTTACCATAAGAGAAGGCGAAATGGCTGCCCTGGTTGGGGAGAGCGGCAGCGGCAAATCCACGCTGGCGCGGCTCCTCGTGCATTTTTACGATCTTGACAGCGGGAAGATCACGCTTGGCGGACAAGATATCACCGATATGCGGATCGAAGCGCTCAATGACCAGATCGCGTTTGTCTCCCAGGAACAGTTCCTGTTCAATACAAGTCTTTATGAGAACATCCGCCTTGGCAAACCGGACGCTTCGAGAGAGGAAGTCCTTATTGCAGCGAGCCTTGCCCAGTGTGACGAATTCCTTGAAAGGTTCCCGCAGGGCATCGATTCGAAAGCCGGCGACGGCGGTAAGATGCTCTCCGGAGGGGAACGTCAGCGCATTTCTCTGGCCAGGGCGCTTCTGAAGGACGCGCCGATCATTGTGCTCGATGAGGCTACAGCTTTTATTGATCCGGAGAATGAGGAAAAGATGAATGCGGCGATCTCGGAAGTGATCCGGGGCAAGACCGTGCTCATCATTGCTCACCGGCTTCACACTGTAACAGGGGCGGATCAGATCATCGTGCTGGATAACGGAAACATTGACGCGCGGGGGACACATGAAGAGCTTTTAAAGTCTTCTCCGGTTTATCAAAGACTCTGGGCCGCGGCTCAGCAGAGTATCGAATGGGAGGTGAGGGCATGATCGCATTGATGCAGAGGATCCTTGATCTCGCGAAAGGGTACCGGACACGTATCCGGCTGGCGGCGATCTGTTCGTTTCTCAAAGCTTTCTTGAGCAAATCACCTATTGTGATGGCTTATTTCATGATCACCTGGTTCCTTGAAGGGAGCATGAGCGGGAAAAAATGTGTTCTGGCGGGTATTGTTATGATTGTCTGCCTCGGACTTGAATGCCTGTTCCAGAATCTGGCGGACCGGATGCAGTCGGGTGCCGGTTTCGAGATGCTGGCGGATCTGCGGGGGCAGCTGGGGGCGCATCTTCGCCGAATGCCCATGGGCTTTTTCACCGAGGGCAACATCGGCCGCATCAGCTCCGTGCTTTCCACGGACATGGTCTTTATCGAGGAGAACCTGATGATGACGCTGGCGGACCTGATGAGCTATCTCTTCTCCGCAGCTATTTTCATACTGTTCATGTTCGCCTTCGACTTCCGTCTCGGGCTCGGCGCACTGGCTGTCACAGCAGTGATGTACGGCATCGGCGAGGCCATGAAAAAGAATACGCTGATGCACTCGGCAGAGCGCCAGGCTGCTGCGCAGCAGGTCACCGATGCCGTGATCGATTTCACGGAGGGGATCGGCATCATCAAGACATACAACCTTTTGGGGGAGAAGTCAAAAGAACTCACTGACAGCTTTGCCGTCAACTGTGAGAAAAACCTCAGCTTTGAAAAGGATTACGCGCCCTGGTCCATCGCCATGTATTCCGCTTACGGACTCGGCACGGCTGCTATGATGTGGCTCTCCTTTATGCTCTATCAGGACGGCACACTGACACTCGCCATGCTGATCGGAATGCTCCTGTTCGTGTTCGAACTCTTCTCCCCGCTGAAGGCATTTTATAGCCAGGTGGCCCGCCTCACTGTCATGAACGCCTGCCTTGACCGGATCGAATCGGTCTTTGCGGAAAAAGAACTGGACAATAGCGGCACAGCCGCCATTCCGGCAGAAGGCGTGCCGGAGATCGAGTTCCGGGATGTCAGCTTTGGCTATAACGAGCGCGAGGTTTTGAAGGACGTTTCCTTTACTGTGCCAAAAGACAGCATGACCGCGCTTGTCGGCCCTTCCGGCAGCGGTAAGACGACCATTGCCAACCTCCTTCCGAGGTTCTGGGATGTGAAGAAAGGTACGGTCCTCCTTCGTGGAACAGATATACGCACAGTTCCTCTTGCAGAGCTGATGGACAACATCAGTATGGTATTCCAGCGAGTCTATCTCTTTCAGGATACGGTCTACAACAACATCGCTATTGGCAGAATGGACGCCACCCGCGAAGAGGTCGAGGAGGCGGCGAAAAAAGCGCGCTGCTACGACTTTATCATGGCTTTGCCGCAAGGCTTCGATACGATGATCGGCGAAGGCGGTGCCAGTCTCTCCGGCGGTGAGCAGCAGCGGATCTCCATCGCCCGCTGTATCTTAAAGGACGCGCCTATTGTCATCCTGGACGAGGCCACCGCCAGTGTGGACGCGGACAACGAGAGCCATATCCAGGCAGCGATCTCGGAACTGGTCAGGGGAAAGACCATTCTGGTCATTGCGCACCGCCTCAACACGATCGAGAGCGCAGACCAGATTCTTGTCATTGAGAATGGCCGCATCAGGGAACAGGGCAATCATGACACGCTTATGGCAGCAGGCGGACTGTATCACACTATGGTTTCCAAGAGAAGCGAGATTAAGGGCTTTTCGCATTGAATTCCCGCTCAAATGGCATATAATA
>JBGUJH010000096.1:0-95454 GCA_045113775.1 Lachnospiraceae bacterium
CGCCAGCCTCTCCGGCGGAGAAAAGCAGCGCATTTCCATCGCAAGAGCAATGATGAAAGACGCCCCGGTCATTTTCCTCGACGAAGCCACTGCCAATGTGGATCCGGAAAATGAGAACGACCTGATGAAGGCGATCCAGGCCCTGACGGAAGAGAAGACGGTCATTATGATCGCGCACCGCCTTAAGACTGTGGAGCACGCTGACCAGATCCTTGTCATAGATCACGGAAAAATAGTGCAGCAGGGAACCCACGAGAACCTGATGAAGGAAGAAGGCATCTATCGGAACTTTATCAGCGAGCGCCGCGAGGCGGCGAGCTGGAAAGTTAAGCAGAAGTGAAGCAGAAAGGAAAACAAATGAACGAAGATAAGAAACTGAACGGCCGCGACCTGATCAACATTGGTATTTACGGAGCTATCTATTTTGTCATTCTGTTTGCAGTGGCTATGCTGGGAATGATCCCCATTTTCCTGCCGCTGTTGTCGGTATTTGTCCCGATTCTGGGAGGAATCCCGTTCATGCTGTTCCTTACAAGGGTGAAAAAGCCCGGCATGATCTTTATCTTTGCGATGATCATGGGAATCCTGATGCTGCTGACGGGTATGGGCCCGTGGCCTCTTTTGACCTGCGCGGTCGCCGGCCTTCTGGCGGAACTGGTGCTTAAGAGCGGCGATTACAGGGACGCGAAGAAAGCGGTGCTCTCGTACGGGCTTTTCAGCACGTGGATCTTCGGCAATTATCTTCCCCTGTTCACAGATTACGAAGGATATTTTGCACAGAGGGCGGACTACGGGCAGGCGTATATCGATGCCGTTCAGAAACTGATGCCTCTGTGGATGGCGCCGGTCCTTCTGATCGCCTGCTTTGTCTGCGGTATTATCGGCGGGCTTCTGGGGCGCGCTCTTTTGAAAAAGCATTTTGAGAAAGCAGGCCTTGTCTGATGGAATACTCATCAAAACAGTCGCAGGAAAAGAGAAGAGGATTTATTGATCCGCGGACAAAGCTGGCATTAGTCCTGATCCTGGCCCTCTTTGTGATGGGGGGACTCGGCGGAGAGCAGATGCAGCCGCTGAAAATGATCCTGTCAGCACTTCCGTTTGCTTTGCTGCTGGCGGAAAAGCAGTGGACCCGCTTTTTTCGGGGCGTATGCATACTGGTATGCGGATACGCCCTGCTGTGGGTGATGCCTCATCTTCCGGCTGTGCTTTCCTATTTTGCACTATTTTGCGGAGGGATCCTGACGCGCTTTGTGGTGACTATCATGATGGGAGAGTATGTCATCGCAACTACATCGGTCAGTGAGTTCATTTCCGCCATGGAAAAGCTCCATATGCCGCAGCAGGTGACGATCCCGCTCTCTGTCATGTTCCGCCTCTTCCCGACCATCGGCGCCGAATGGAAATCGATCCGACGCGCCATGCGGATGAGAGGGATCCACCTAGGGGGAGCAAAGGCGGGACAGGTAGTGGAATATCAGATGGTACCCATGATGACTTCGAGCGTCCGGATCGGGGAGGAACTCTCAGCGTCGGCCCTGACACGCGGTCTGGGTGCGCCGGTCAAACGGACCAACATCTGCAGGATCGGATTTCGCGCGCAGGATTATCTGCTTCTTGCCGGATGTCTTTTCGTTGTCTGCGCCTGGATTCTGGAGCTTTGCGGGGTGAGATTATGGTAGAACTGAAAAATGTGACCTTCCGTTACGGTACTGCAGAGAATCAGGATGGGGCAAAATACAGTCTTGCCGGAATCGATCTGTCAGTAAAGGATGGAGAATTTGTTCTGCTGACCGGACCTTCCGGATGCGGGAAGACAACGATCCTTCGCCTGATCAACGGCCTGATCCCGCACTTCTATCAGGGAGAGACAGAAGGGACCGTCCTTGTGGACGGGAAAGAGATCCGGAACATGGAACTGTACGATACAGCGAGGCTTGTGGGAACTGTTTTCCAGAATCCGCGCACCCAGTTCTACAATGTCGATACTACCGGAGAGCTGGCTTTTGGCTGCGAGAACAGGGGACTGCCGGAAGAACAGATCTATCAGCGGATCGATGATACAGTTTCTTCGCTCGGGATTGAAGAACTGATGGACCGCAGCATTTTCCATCTGTCCGACGGGGAAAAGCAGAAAATCGCATGTGCCGGCGTGAATGTATCCGGACCGGACCTTATATTATTGGATGAGCCGTCCGCGAATCTGGATTTTGAAGCGACTATGGCGCTCAGGAACATGATCCTTTCCTGGCGTTCACAGGGGAAAACGATCATAGCCGCAGAGCACAGGATCGCGTATCTGTGGGACCTGATCGACCGTGCGGTCATTTTAGAGAACGGCCGGATCGCAAGGCAGTTTACCCGGAATGAGCTGTCTGTGCTGACGCCGGAGGATCTGGCACAGATGGGACTTCGGACGAACATCATGGAAGCACCGGAGAAGAGCCTTCTGCCTGTTTTTCAGGAAAATGACGAGCCGATGATCCTTCATGATTTTAACTTTTCTTATCGCGGCAGAAAACAGCCGGTCCTGCAGATTCCACATCTGCGTCTGGCGGCGCATGAGATCACAGCAGTGACCGGAAACAACGGTCTTGGCAAGACGACCTTTCTGAGCTGCCTGTGCGGGCTGGAAAAAAGATTCCGCGGGACATTGGAATACAAAGGCAAAAAATACAATAACAGGGACAGGCAGAAATTGTGTTATCTGGTAATGCAGGATACAGGAAACCAGTTGTTTACCGAGAGCGTTCTGGAGGAGGTCCTGATCTCTCTGCCAAAGAATACAGAAAACGCAGAAGGAAGAGCAGCGGAGCTCCTTGGGCAGCTGGATCTGGGAGAGTATTCGGATCGTCACCCGCAGAGTCTGTCCGGCGGGCAGAAACAGCGGCTGGCTATTGCGTGCGCATTGGCTTCAGGACGGGAGATCCTGCTTCTGGATGAACCTACAAGCGGGCTTGATCACGGACATATGAAAGAAACGGCAGATTTGCTGAAAAAGCTCCGGGATAAGGGGACGACCATACTTGTCGTTACACATGATACGGAACTGATCCGGCACTGCTGCAGCAGGATGATATCGGAGAGCAGTTTTCGGTGATGTGACAGGGGGCGCCGCATAAAACGTAAAGGTTCAAACCTACGCTTTTGCGGCACGCCCCTTTTTACATTCAGCCGGAAAACTGTGATCCGAAAAGTCCTTATTTCGCAGGACGGTTGACAAAACGAAAACGGTTAGTTATATTTAACCTATGAGGCGCCGTAGAAGGCGCATTCCTTTTACTAATAGGTTAGTTATGTATAACTATAAATTTCGCAAGGAGACAGAGCATGAAAGTGGTGATACTCGGCGGAAACGAATGTATGGAGAGGCAGTACAAGGATATCTGTGAAGAGTACTGCGGAAAAGCCAAAATATTCATCAAACCTTCCGGAAGCCTGAAGAACAAGCTGGGGAGACCGGACCTGATGATCTGCTTTACGGGGGCTCTCTCCCACAAAGTTCTCAAAAATGCGCAGAACGAGATCCGCGGCTGCGGGACGCAGGTAGAGCATTCCAAGACAGCGTCGGTGGCAGCATTGCGGTCGATTCTTGAGAAGTATGCGGCAGCATCTAGCATCTGCATGACAAGATTCCGGCCTTTCTGACAGCTTCTGTGTCAGAAGAACCGTCCCTTTGTCAAATACGGGAGGATATGGAAAATGTCTGATGAGACACTGGTGAAGTTCGGCTCACCGACGCTGGCGGGCCTCAAGACTGGCAATATTTTCACCTGTGAATATACGGATCTGCATGGACTGTCAGGCCAGCTCCGGGACTTGAACCGGAAACTGGTTCCCAGAGGCCTGCGCCTGATTCCTCTGAGGTGGAGCAAGAAGCGCGTCCTTCTATATTTATACAGGCCCGACCGCCTGGAAAAAGACCTGGCGGGGGAGGAGGCAAGAGATCTGCTTAATCAAGAGGGTTATTCGGATAGGAACTCTGAATACTGTCTTCTGGAACTGATCCGCAGACTGCGGGGACGCAAAGCATTTCCTCATGAGATCGGACTTTTCCTCAGTTATCCTCCGGAGGATGTGCGAGGTTTCATCCTATATGGCGGTTCGCGCAGCAAGCTGACCGGCTGCTGGCAGGTCTATGGAGATGAGGAAGCAGCGAGAAAAACTTTTGAGCGATTTGACAAATGCACGCGCATCTACTGCAGGCGCTGGGCGGAGGGCGTGCCGCTCACCCGGCTGGCAGTGGCAGGCGTTTAGTGTAAATGTTAAGGCTCGCAGAGCGAGCCGCTGCGTCGCGTGCGGGTTGCCTGAAAGGCAACATCTTCCTCTCCGCACGCGTGTGCATCGTGAACTCAGTGGGGGCTTATCTCCCGCCGCTGAGTAATGTTTGTTACAGACTCACCACCTATAGAGGCGGGAGAATAACCCCCCTGGGTTCAGTTTGAAAGGAGAAAAAATGAGTAAAGTAGCAGTAGTATTCTGGAGCGGAACAGGCAACACACAGACAATGGCGGATGCTGTAGCAGCAGGCGCACAGGGCGCAGGCGCTGAGGTCGACGTTAAGACCGCTTCCGAGTTCGGCGCGGCGGACGTCGCTTCTTACGACGCCATCGCTTTCGGATGCCCCGCTATGGGTGCGGAAGTTCTGGAAGAGAGTGAATTCCAGCCGATGTTCGACGATGTTAAGGGAGAACTCTCCGGTAAAAAGATCGCTCTGTTCGGCTCTTACGGCTGGGGAGACGGCGAATGGATGCGTAACTGGGAAGATGACTGCCGTGATGCCGGCGCGAATCTCGCTGTAGACAGTGTTATGGCCAACAACGAGCCCGATGATGACGCTCTCGAAGCCTGCAAGGCTCTTGGTGCTGCACTGGCCTGAGAACAAAGGCTCTAGGGGCAGCAATGGCTTGATCATAATTGTAAATTCCTCCTGAATTGGACTGATGGTACGGACCGCACAGGAGAGTAATAAAGAGGGGCGCATATGATGCAGGCCCCTCTTTTAGGGTAATTCTCACATTTATAAGTCTTTTTTAACAATCTGATGCCGCTGGAAGGTGCTCCAGCGGCATTCAATCGCTAGAACCAGCTCATATCAGACAGAATGCTGAAGGAGCTGATATGAATGCTGAAGGAGCTGCTATGCGAGCTCACTTTTTTACTGTCGGTATTCACTCCAGCTCCAGACTCATCTGCCCATCAATCCATGACTTCTGTGGAACATCGTGGATCTTATCTCCATCCATATAGTTTCCAATCAAAAACGGCGACGCAGGGTCATGGAGCCTGCTCTGCGCCAGCACTTCAGAAGCTTCCGCATTTGCATAGCAATATCTGCACAGATGTCTGCAAGTGTTATATGCGCCGATATCGCAGGACAGATAGCAGGCGCAATCCGCTCTTGCGCCTTTCTTTTTGGGCGCGTTCAGATGCTTTCCGATGGCTTTTTCATAATCGCTGATCCTCATACAGCCGCCGCAGTCGGCGCCGTAGGCAGCAAGTTCATTGCCTTCCGCGCATGGCTTTACTGTCATGCCGTGGGAAGAAGCAATCTTTATGATCTCTTTTCCAAGAATGAGGCGCTGTTCCCTGGTGACCTCTTTAGCCTCCGGGAAGTTCCGTCTGACCTTAGGATAGAGGTCAATGAAACTGATCACGGCAGTTCGGGTATAGCCGTCGAGGGCAGTTGCTATTTTGTCAAAAGCACGGAGCTGGTATTCCATTGTGTACCGATTAGAGAGCAGGATAGGGTCGAAGCGCCAGCCGACAGAATCTACACCGACCATGTCGGAGAGCCTCTTGAAGTCGTCGATCAGGCGGTGCTTGTCCGGGACATTCGGCTCAATGTCTCTTCCGTAAGGCGTGATGGAGACGAACCAGTACTGGCCGTAGTCCTTCAGAAGATCCATATAGGGGAACATGGGAGCCGGATTTTTGGTGCAGAAGCCGATGACGTCCACAATAGAAGGGTCAAGGCGGTAGCGGCTGACCTGACCCGGATTAAAGGGATTGCGAACGCAGACAAACCCTTCTCTTAGTCTGTTCGCAAACCATTCGGCATAAAACGCCGGTATATCTGTTCTCTGTCCTGTGTTGATGATCATGCTGCAGTACCTGATTACCCTGTCAAAATAACGCCATTAGTTCCGCAATGATTGTATCAGAAGAACTGAGCTCATGTCACATTGTGAATGAAATTGGAATACGGTATCATAAATTATCGATATTTTGACCAAAACCCTGCAAAACCAAGGCCGTCTCAGGCCGTCCGCGGATCGATCGCAAGAGGAGGTGATACCATGATCAGAACAAAAGTTGTTAATCTGACAAAAATCAAGGGAATCGCATTCAGGCAGAAATTGCCCTCAGGAGGTTCCGGGATTGTGATCCTCCGGGAAGGTGTCGCACAGCCCGGTATAGCGTCAATTAGCAAAACATCGGGAGAAGCGATCCCCACCGCTAACACTCCCACAGATGTGTATCCGCCGGACGTCTTCAAGGAGGCTATCAGCCTTACAGCCGGTCTCCCTTACAAAAAGCTGGGGAAAGTCGAGCTCAGTGATGAGATCGCTGTGGAAGAACCCGCTGAAAGGCAGGTTGAGGAAGAGGTCATTGTGGACAGCGAGGAGTACGCGAAGATCGTAGAGAAGTATACGGACAAGAACGGCAAACTGTCTTATGGGCTTCTCAACAAGGATATGATCAAGTTCGCCTATTCGAGCAGTATAGTCCGGAAAATGGTCGAGGACGGTGAGAGCGACGATAAGATCCGCCTCTACATTGCGGGCACAAAATTCCGCAAGATCACGGGAAATCCGGAACTGACAAACGCACAGGTCCTCAAAATAGTGGAGCTTCTGGACGAAGTAAGTCCAAAAGGAGTTTTCAAAGAATTCAATGAGGAGCTTCGCAAGATGAAAGCGGGAAAGAAATAACTCAATAATTCTCTAATGAGGAGGTGTCGGTCTCGACACCTCCTCTCTTTTACTGTGTCATTGATTCAGACGTATTCAAGGCTCGCAGAGCGAGACTCTGCGCCGAGTGCGGTTTGCCTGAAAGGCAACATCTTCCTTTCTGCTCGCGTGTGCATTATATAACTCAGCGTTGGACACCCCCTGTGTTATACTGATAGTGAAAACACTGATACTCTTCAGGAGGGAATCATACATGGCCCAAAACACGGATATAAAATATAGAAATCAGCTGCTGTATTCAGTATTTGTAAGAGACTACGGGAAAAACGGCACCTTCAAGGATGTGGAAGGAGATTTAGACCGAATTAAGTCTTTGGGAACAGACATTATATGGTTTATGCCCATACATCCTATAGGGAAGGTCGGAAGGAAAGGGAGCATAGGTTCTCCCTATGCGATCTCTGATTATCGCGCCGTCAACCCGGATTTCGGCACGATAGAAGACTTTATAAGGCTGACGGAAGAGATCCATAAGCGCGGCATGAAGTGTATCATTGATGTTGTTTACAATCATACTTCCCCCGACTCTGTTTTGTCCGTTGAACATCCCGAGTGGTTCTACAGGGACGAGAACGGTAAGCCCAAGGCCAAAGTTGAAGAATGGTGGGATATTGTGGACCTGGACTACAAAAACCGCGATCTTTGGGATTACCTCATCGAGACCTTGTGCTATTGGGCGCAGTATGTGGACGGGTTCCGCTGCGATGTGGCATCTTTCATTCCGCTCGATTTCTGGAAGATGGCCAGGGCGGCGGTCGAAGAGGTGCGCCCCGGCGCATTCTGGCTGGCGGAGAGTGTTGATACAGGCTTTGTACAAAGGATAAGATCTGACGGCGAGTACTGCCTGTCTGATTCGGAACTCTACCAGGCTTTTGACGCCTGCTATGATTATGATATTTACAGTGAACTCGCAAACTATCTGTTGGGGAAAGGGCCTCTTGAGAAATATCTGGACCGCCTGAATCTGCAGGAATGCATCTACCCGGAGAATTATGTGAAACTCCACTTCACGGAGAATCATGACAGGATCAGGACGGCCGCTCTGGTGCCGGATCTCAGGAGCCGCAGACACCTTCTGGCATTTACACTGTTCCTCAAAGGCATAAGTTTTATCTATAACGGGCAGGAGAGGAGCACGGCGGCTTTTGCCAATATTTTCGAGAGAGAACCCATCGACTGGACCGGACCCGACCTTTCCGACGTGATCGTGAAGATGAAGAAACTGAAGGAGCGTGAGATTTTTGCCGCCGGAAGTTTTGTGGCAGATGAAGTGCGAAGCGGCGTGGTGCGCGCAGTTTACACGCACGGAAACGAGAAAATCGTAGGACTGTTTGCGATCGGCAGCGGACCGGTCGGAGCAGACACCGGACTGCCGGACGGCCCATACCGCGACGAGTATAGCGGGAAAGATATCTATGTGTTCCAGGGAGCAGTTCCGATCGGAGAGGATCCGGTGATAATATCATTGGGAGATAAGCACGATTTATAAAATATTACATGGATTTTTTCCGTGACCTCCGTAAGTAGAGATGTGCCGATGAGAAAGAGATGAAAAAACAGTCGGTGCAGAGGCTCGCGAAGAGAGCCCTGATAAATAGATTATATAAATACTAATAAAAACAGCGCGATGCGCGTCGAAACGGAGGAAATGATCATGGATGAAACAACAGCAGCAGTAGGACTTCTCGGTCTTGTAATGAGTTTTTTGATGGTATTTGTCGTGTGGTACGTTCTGGTACTCGTTGCCAGGTGGAAAGTCTTTGATAAAGCGGGCATCGCCGGATGGAAATCTCTGATCCCGATCTACAGTGATTACTGCACCTATAAGATCTCATGGAAAACGACATTTTTCTGGATCCTGATGGCAGCCGGAATTGTCTCCGGAATTGTCAGCAACCAAATGTCTTCTTACACAGAAAACGGAGAAACGGTCCCCATGATGCTGAGTCTGCTGTCCACAGCGGCAGGTCTGGCGGCCACGGTGATCAACCTGCTCATGAACATAAAACTGTCAGAGAAATTCGGACACGGCATTCTGTTTGGCCTGGGCCTCACATTCCTGACACCCGTCTTTACGATGATCCTGGCATTTGGTTCGAGCGAATACTTTGGAAATCCTGAGGAAGGTCTTCCGCCCCGCAGGATCGCTTACCTGTAATTACTGAGGAATATTCAGAAGCTCCCGGAATTTGAGAAATCTCAAATCCGGGGGCTTTTTTGTGCGGTAAATTTACCAAAAATCGAAAGCATAAAGCTATATATTGCAGTATAATGATGAAGGGGCAGGCGGCTGTGTGTACCCTAAGATGACTTCCTTTTACTCTATGACCCGCAAGGGACAGCAGCGACGGATACACACATGAATGTCATCAGATAGCCTGCCTCTTTTTTTGTTACCTATGATTTGTAAAGGCCTCTGTATTTTGGAGTTGAGAATGAACATTGCACTCGAAAAGCTGCTGCTCAGCGAACTGAGAATTGTGGTATTTGAACCGGCACCCGGGCCGGCATCTGCCGGAGGCACTGCAGAAGACGCGTCTGCGCCGCAGGCATTTTCAGATGACCGGATCGTAAAGGCGATGACGGTCAATGAAGAACTGCGGAACCTGGGCTATACGCTGAAGCCGGCGGATATATTCAGGCTCTCGTTAAGCCGGTCTTTATACGGATTCGCGGAGCACTTCCGGAGCCTTCTGCCGAGTGTCAGCGCGCAGCCGATGTATCCCGATTTTCCGGAGCAGGTGATGAAGATGGAAGAGGCGGAGTTCCGGATGCACCAGATGATCCACTACTTTTCCACTTACGGCCTGGAAGCCCTGTTTGGGGTGGAGATCAGCCGCGGCTGGCTTCCGGATGTCGAAGCGACTGAGAAGAGTCAGAGCGATGACTCTCTCCTGGCAGCCAAAGTACTGGAACTGATGCCGGAAGAAGAGGCCCCTTATGAGGCGCTCTGCCGCATTCTCACAAAGAGAGAGCGGATGAATAAACATTCAAGGGAGCTGGTCGGGCTAGCGATCCCGCTCCTGAGACCGGAGGCACTGTCCGGGATCACAGTTCCCTTTAAAGAGAACCTGACAGCCCTTTTTGACGCGATCCTTGAAGGGACGGACGGGGAAGAACGCATCCGATTCCTGCAGCAGATCTGTCAGCACACCGGAGATGTAATGAAGTGTGTGAGAGGGATCCTGCCAAAACACAGATACCATCTGCGCACGAGCCAAAAGAGAGCGATAGTGAAGCTCCTTGAGTCCTATCCGGAACAGGATTTTAAAGCGAACCTAATCTTATCTCGGGAGGGAAGGGAGAAGAACCTGGTCGCCCTGCAGTATCTGGATTACAACATGTACTCGCGAAGCGGCGCACACAGGGAAGCAGTGCGGGCACTCCGCAGCGGCGAACTGAGGTCCTGGGAAGCGCAGGCTCGCTATCTGGTCGAGACCGGAGATCAGGGTGCCCTCGACTTTATTGCCGCGCGACCCGGCATGCTGCTGCGCATGCTACGCTGGCTTCTCAGGAAGGGATATGAGGACAGCGAAGTTCTTAAACATCTTATGAGTAAGGCGGACGAACTGAGTATGCACACGATCGTGGATACTCTGAACGCCATTTACGAAGCCGGGACAAGAGAGCCGCTGGAGGAACTCTACAGAGCCGCGATGGACAGACGGGAGGAGGAAGCGGAAAACCGCAGGCAGGCCTGGAAAAAACGGTATGTTGACAGCAGGATCCCTGAATTGGACCCTGATCCTGACCTTCTGGTGCACTTGATCCGGAATGCGCAGCGCTGGGAGAGAATGAAAACAGAATCATTCTCGAGGGAATATGAAAAAGCCCGCACGCTGTATGAGAAATCGAGGCCCTATGACGGGCGGGTGTGCGATATTTTGACCGCTGTTCTGTTCGAACATCTTAAGGGAATGAGGACGGAACTGTATCAGAAAAAGGTCTATCTGCAGACGGACGCGTACGACCTTTCCCGCAGTGTCCTGAAATCCGGAAACGGAAGCGAGGAAGGCGGCTACCTTCCGTCGGGGATCGCGATCCGGATACCCGATGAGGTCAGGCATCTGCGCTTCTTCGTCTACTGGAACGACAAGAAGAGGGTGGACCTGGATCTGCACGCGGAAGCATATAATACGGAATTCGAGCCGATCCACGTGGGATGGGACGCTGACTTTAAGAAAGACGGGATCGTACATTCCGGCGATATCACGCACAGCAATGCTGCGGAGTATATCGATATTGACCTGGAGGCGCCGCTTCTGCGGGCGCATACACGGATCCACATCTTTAACGGGAAGGAATCCTTTAAAGAGATCGATACCTGTTATGTCGGGATGATGGCGGTGAAGAAGCTGGGAGCAAAAGTGAAGCTCTATGATCCGAAGAACTGCTTCTTTACGCACGAGCTGAAGTCCGACAGCGAAGAACTTCAATATGGTTATGTAGACGTACCCGGACGGAGACTGTACTTCGTCGGAAAGGAACCGGAAATACTTCCGGAGTACTGCAGGCCTTTTGAAGTCCCGCAGCAGGACCGCTCAGACGATCACAGGCTGACTATGGACAAATACCTGTCCATGCTCTTTGAAGCACAGGAAGTGACGCCTGCCGC
This sequence comes from Lachnospiraceae bacterium, assembly GCA_045113775.1. GTDB lineage: Bacteria > Bacillota > Clostridia > Lachnospirales > Lachnospiraceae > CAG-791. The sequence continues at coordinate 11,587 of JBGUJH010000096.1, forward strand.
GTCGCCGGAGGAGGCGGATATAATCCTTACAATGGAAAAGTCCGCGGAGGAAAAGGGCGTCAGTCTGGTGGACAGGAATTTCTATCTTGAAGAGTAAAAAAATGCTCGCACAACGGGGCTCGCATTTTTGGAAATACAAAAATACTATGGTTTTCGGTAATATTACCTCCACCATGTTCGCTATATCATATACTTGTATTCGGAGGAAATTAATATGGATTATCAGTCGTTTATTGCCTCAACCGGATTTAATGAATGGGCGCTTCTTTCGTTCGCCCTGTTCGTGATCTCCAAAAAACTGGACTGGAAGAAGAGATGGCCGGCCTGGATCCCGGGATACCGCCTTTATTGTCTGGGTGATTCTGTCGGGCTCAGCAGAGAAGGCATGTACTGCGGGATCATGGACCTGCTCTTCATCAATTCTGTCATCGCGAACCATGTGATCAACAAAGAGGTGCTGGGAGAACTTGCTTCCCTGATCCATCTGGTCCTGTTCATCTTCCTGTTCATTTACCGGCTGAGGATCTACATGCAGATCCTCAAGCTCTTCGGACTGGGCAAAAAATGGATCATTCTGTGGCTGCTCGCAGACTGGCTGCCTCTTCTGATCATCGGGCTCGGGAAAAAATACCAGCCTCAGAGAGAGCGGATCATGGATGCCTCCGAGGTTAAACCGGGGGAGACCGGTCAGAGCGCGGCGGAGGTTTATACATCCCTCAATGAAGCCGTACCTGTGGTCAATGAAGGACTGAGCGTCCATCTTAAGGAACGCACAGTCACGGACTTCGGGAAGAAGATCTGTCTTCTGAAGGACATCGCCATGAATATTCCTCCCAATTCCCTCGTGCTTCTGCTGGGCGGATCCGGCGCCGGAAAAACGACTCTGATCAACGCGGTGATCGGCTATGAACAGGCTGACGCGAAGATTCTCTTGAACGGCGTGGATGTCTATGAGGATTATGACCGCGTCAAGCATAAGATCGGTTTTGTTCCGCAGCAGAACCTGATCAGGGCAAAAGATACAGTGATCAATACGGTGGGAGACGCAGCGAAGATGCGGCTTCCGGTTTCCGTTACTAAACAGGAGCGGGACAAGATGATTCAGGAAGATATGGACCTTCTCGGCCTGACATCCGGGCAGGACGGCCTCGTGTCTAAGAAGTCGGGAGGACAGCTTCGAAGGATCTGCATCGCCATGGAGCTGGTGACGGACCCGGCGCTCTTTATCCTGGATGAGCCGGACTCGGGCCTGGATGGCGTCATCTCCCGGGAGATCTTCACAAAGCTGCGGCAGATCGCCGATGAAGGCAGGATCGTGATCGTTATCACGCACACGCCGGACCGCGTGATCGACCTGTTCGACAAAGTCATCGTACTCGCCAAGGATTCCAATAAGACAGGCCGCCTGGCATTTTACGGTAGCCCTCAGGAAGCCAAAGAGTTCTTTGGGAAAGAGAGCATGGAACAGGTAGTCATGAGTGTGAACGGCAAAGAGGAAGGCGGAGAAGGCCGGGCCGATGAACTGGTAGAGAAATACGCAGCTGAGGTCGCTGCACAGAAGGGAGGACAGGCATCATGACAGAGTCATCAACCGAAAATCTGCAGTATACCGGACGAATCTATCAGCTGGGAATATATCTTCGAAAATTCCTGCGCATGTTTGTCTATCAGAGCGACTGGGTACTCCTTCCGATCGGCGCAGTCATCGCTGCTCTCGTGACATTTGTTGTGGGCAGCAACATGTTCGTGACGCAGGAAGGAACGACGATGGGCACCTTTGCCCTGACTTGCGTCTGTGTCTGGAACGGTTTCTTCAACTCGATCCAGGTCGTGTGCCGTGAACGGGATATCGTCAAAAAAGAGCACAGGGCCGGAATGCATATCACATCCTATATTTTGGCTCATATGATCTATCAGCTGCTCCTGTGCTTTCTGCAGACGCTGATCACGCTTCTGATCTGCGGCATAGCGGGAGTGCACTTTCCAAAGCAGGGCGTCATCACACAATGGGGAATCGTCGATATGGGCATAACCATATTGCTGGTCACTTATGCGGCGGATATTATGGCGCTCATGGTCTCTTGCATTGTCAAGAACACTACCATAGCCATGACCGTCATGCCTTTCCTGCTGATCTACCAGCTGATCTTCTCGGGAAGTTTCTTTGAACTGGGAGCGGCGGATATGATCAAGGTTACCACCATATCTCATTGGGGGACGGACAGCCTGTGTGCCATCGGCCGGTATAACGAGCAGCCGATGGTGACGCTGTGGAACACCCTGGTCCAGTTCAAGGACGCGGAGTTTCAAGGTGAGAAGCCCCTTCTCTACATTCTGCAGGGAATTGAGAAGAATGATATGCTCGATGATTTCCTTAAATGGTCAGGGGAGAACAATATAAACGCCGCCTACGCAAGCACCCCTGAAAATGTACTTACGGCCTGGAAAGCAATACTGATCATGATCGTGATATTTACAGCCGTGTCGGTCATCACGCTGAAGTTTATCGATAAAGATAAGAGATGACAATGTCTAAAGGAGTGAGGAAGAACTAGAATGAAAAACACGATAGAAAAACAAGCGGATGTCAAGAACGGCGTCAGCAGGATGATCTTTGCTGTAATTTCAATCCTGCTGGAGGTGGCAGTTATCCTTCTGCTGCTCTATTTCGCGGGACAGAAAGCGGGGTGGATCTATATCCTGCTTCGTATTTTGAGTACTTTCCTGGTTCTTGTCATATACGGAAGCAGTAAGACCGCCTCGATCCGCATGACCTGGATGCTGGTGATCATGCTGCTGCCGATCTTCGGAACGGCTCTCTATCTTCTGATCGGAATGAACGGACATACGCTGAGTATGCGCAACCGCTATGAGGACATCGACAAGATCCTCATGCCCATGCTGCCTGCAAATAAGAAGGAAGCAGAGAATGCGAGGGAAAGAGACGGACGACTCGGAGGACTGGTCGATTATATCCGCCGCCAGGCGGGATATCCTGTCTATCAGAACACCAGAGTTGAATATTTTGACGACGGTGAGAAGGGATTCGAAGCGCAGAAGAGGGACCTGGCGAAAGCCGAGAAGTTCATCTTCATGGAGTATCACGCGATCGAGGACGCGTCCTGCTGGCATGAGATGCGGGACATCCTCGCGGAAAGAGCGAAAGCGGGCGTCGAAGTCAGAGTGTTCTATGACGATATGGGAAGCCTCGGATTCATAAATACGGATTTCGTAAAGCGCACGGAAAGCTACGGGATCCAGTGCCGCGTGTTCAATCCTTTTGCTCCCGGACTCAACCTGTTCCTGAATAACCGCGACCATCGCAAGATCACCGTAATCGACGGAAAAGTCGGCTACACAGGCGGCTACAACCTGGCAGAAGAATACTTCCACAGAACTGAGCCGTACGGCTTCTGGAAAGATACCGGCATACGCCTGGAAGGAGACGCAGTTCAGAGCCTTACAGTTACATTCCTGGAGATGTGGAACGCGATCAACGCCAAAGATAAGGACGACAAAGAATTCAAGAAGTATCTTTTTGCCAGAAATGCGAGCGGAGTACTGGCGAAGAGTGACATGAAAGTCAAAGAGGATAAGGCTGCCAGGGTCGCGGAGGACACTGAAAAATACTACGGAATGATGAGAGAAGATATCCAGCCGCAGGAGAAATATCTGGAAGACACAACAGCTGTGGCAGGCGAGCAGCTGGGATTTGTACAACCCTACGCGGATTCGCCGATGGACGAGATCCATGTAGGAGAAGACGTCTACATCAGCATGGCGGAATGTGCCCAGAAATACGCGTGGTTTATAACCCCTTATCTGATCATCACGGATGAGATGTGCCACGCCTTTTCGCTGGCGGCAAGGCGCGGTGTAGATGTCAGGATCATCACACCGGGAATCCCGGACAAGAAGATCGTCTACAGCGTGACGCGCTCTTATTACAACGGACTGGCCAAAAACGGCGTCAGGATATTCGAGTACACGCCCGGTTTCTGCCACGCCAAGATGTCGATCGTGGACGATCTCATGGCCACCTGCGGCACGATCAACCTGGACTATCGAAGCCTTTATCATCACTTTGAGAACGGGTGTCTTTATGCGGACTGCGGAGCTGTGATGGAGACTAAGAAAGATTTTGAAGAGATGTTCGCGCGGAGTAAGGAAGTCACGGACTACTATGCGAACGGGCGCGGCGCGTTCATGCGCTTCGGACAGCTCCTTCTGAGATTAGCAGCCCCGTTGATGTAAGGAAGGAGCGGCGGAGAACCTCGCATATAAGGGAAGAGTATTAAAGCATTATGAAGGATCCAGTTAAGCGACTGAAAGGAACTATAGCGGTTGCCATCGTATTCCTGATCGTATATACCGCAGTTATGTTCAATATAGAACAGCGCCATTACAACGAACTGATCATGGCGGACAGTGTGAACAAGACGGAATCGGTCCGCGGTATGATCGAGGGATACGGCAAAACAGCGGATGAGGTCGGAAGCGGTTTCTGTGAAGAAGAAAATGCCCGGGTCAGGCTGGCGGCCATAAGGCTCCAGCCGCAGATCGCGGACGGCGAGTTTACAGGGGAACGCTTCGGCGGAAACAGTATGGTGGTCCGTGTCAGCAATGGAAAAGTCGAACTGCCGCCGGAAGCGGCAGGTCTTTTTCCTGTGCTCACAGCGGAAATGGTGACCTCTGAATATGAGCAGACCGGGACGGAAATTGCGTCAGACTCCGGTTCCGATACAGACGGGGCGCAGAACCAGGTGCTCCTGACCAGCGGTCGGATCGGAGGAGATTGGTATTTTGTCAGATGGACGTCCGTCGAGGAATATGATGCGTATATCAGGTCGCATCTGTCAGCGGATACTCTGGCGGAAACTGTCGAATCAGTTAATGACATAGAGCTTTTCATAATCCGGTCAGATCCCGATTCCGCAGGGGAGGAAGGTTCCGCCATTCTGCATAAGACAAAGGGACTGTCAAAATACAGCACGCTGGATGAACTGGGCATCACGCGGGAAGATTTGGACACAGAAAAGTTTTCGCTGCGCACAGAAAACGGCAAAGAGTATATCTGCTTCCCTATAGAGATCGAAAATCTGGGGTATACGGCTGTATGCTGCAACGCTGTGGAAGGTGAGAGGCTGGCGATCCTGGGAGATGTCATCGCGCAGGTCCTCTTTGCCGCTGTGATGCTCGCGGGATTGATCACGTGGTGCTATTCCGTGCAGTGGCTGGTCAGAAGAGAGAGCCTGGACGAGAAACAAAAGGAGAAATACAGCCCGCAGGCGGTCAGGAGGCGCACGACAAGACTGACGGTCATGTCGACGCTGGTGGTCACATTGTTCGCCTTTACGACGGTAATGGTGCAGTATATGTATCAGGAGAACAGGATCGGCAGAAATGTGCTGAGTACGCTGCAGACGCAGATCGAGGACGGGAAGAACGTAAATCAGAGCCTCCGTGAGATGGATGCGGAAAGATTTACGGCTTTGGGAGAGATCGTTTCAGATATGCTCACTGAAAATCCCGCGCTCTTAGGAAAAGAGAGACTGGCGGAGATCGCGGGCGCGATCTCTGCAGAGTATCTGATCCTGTATGACGAAAACGGGGCAGAGGCCGCCTGCAGCAAAGAATATGTCGGGTTTTCACTTCCTTCAGAACAATCCGATTCATTTTACGATTTCAGGAGGCTCCTCAAGGGAGTTCCCGTTATCGTGCACAGTTCGGACAAGGACATGATCACAGGGGATATTCGCTCCTTTGTCGGAATCCGCTATGATATCCCCGGAAAGGATGATGCTTTCGGCGCTCTTTTGATAGCGCTGCCGACCGCGGATCACGCTGAAACGGAAGAAGAAGCAGAAGAGATCGCGGAGCAGGTGAAGCAGCAGGTCTACCGGAGGATGCAGAGCGGAGAGCGGATGATCATGGAGGTAGATCCTGAGTCCCACAAGGTCTTGTCCTGCAGCAGAAAGGAATACACAGGGACAGATATTGAGAGTCTCGGAATGGACCCTAAGGGGCTGACCAACCGCAGCATGAACTTCTATACGGCAGATGGTGATTGGTATTTCGGCATTACCGGAGCCGTGCGGGATAATGTGTTCTTCTGTCTGACAGACAGTACGGATATGTCGAGAACAGGACTTCTCCTGGCTCTTCTTTCCGGCGGCCTCTTCCTGATCGGCTGTGTGATCACGGCAAAATACGGATTGAAGGAGTACACCGAAGAAAACTATGAGCACTATGCTCCTCAGATGATGGAAGCGTCGGAAGAGTACATGAAGAAAATCGCTCAGAGAGCGCCTTCCATGAGCCCTCTGGCAGTGAGCTGGAGTAAAATGCTGCCGGAGATAAAGACGAAAGCGATCCTGCAGATGCTGACAGGAATTCTGTTAGTGGCCATGATCCTGGTGTCATTCGGGAACTCGCCGTTTGCCAGGCACTCTGTTCTGTCTTTTGTCGTAAGAGGAAACTGGACAAAGGGCATAAACCTGTTCTCGGTGATCGCCGTGATCGTGACTTTCTGCGTAGAATATCTGGCCTACCTGGTCGTGAAAGTGGTCTCCATCATGCTGATCAGTTCGACCGATCTTAAGGGAGAGACCGTATTCACTCTGGTCCGCAGCTTCATCAATTACGCGATGTTCATCGGGGCGGTCTGCGTGTCACTGAACTTTCTCGGAGTCGATACGGCGACGCTGCTCGCCTCCATCGGTCTTTTGTCACTGGCCATATCGCTCGGCGCCAAAGATATCGTGGCAGACATACTGGCAGGCCTGAGCATCGTCTTCGAGGGGACATATTTCGTCGGAGATTACGTCAGGATCGGGGATTTCAAGGGCAAAGTGCTTGAGATCGGCATCAGGTCGACAAAAATATCAGGCGGCGACAAAGATGTCAAGATCATAAGCAACCATGAGATCGGAAGCGTGATCAATTACAGCAAGCAGACATCCGTTTGCGCAGTAAAGATCGGTGTTCCCGTCACCGTATCCGTCGAAGAAATGAAAAAGCTGTTCGATGAGGAGCTGCCGCTGGTCAGGGAGATCAATCCCTATATAATCAAGGGACCGAAATTCGAAGGGATAGACGAATTCATCGATGACAGGATGATCATCTGTATTTCCGCGGAAGGTCCTGAAGAGCATATCACGAGCATTCGGAGAGATCTGAACCAGGTGCTTCAGTCCATGGCTGAGCGGGAACTGCTGCAGTACGCGCAGAGCAATATCACGATCAATCTGGAGGGGGCATCGGTCAAAAGAGAGGAAAACTCCGGACTTTACGGAAAGCTGTCAAATGCCGGTGATCCCGATCAGAAATCAGAAGAAAGTACGGGTGAGAGCTCCCCGTCTCCGGAAGAGACGAAGGACCGATCCCTGTTCCACAGCAGAGAGCGGAATCGCAGAGTGATCCGCGGGTCTAAAAAAGATAAACAAAAAAAGAGTGAAGACGATGAGTAATAACGAGAGTATAGGACATCTTAAAGGCGAGGCAATTTATATGCAGGACAACATTTCGAAGATGTTCCTCTCAACGGCGACCGCCATGATCGCCACTGAGCTCACGGGTGTAATTTCGGTCCTGATGGACGGCATCATCACCAGCCGCTTTCTCGGAGTTGACGCGTATTCCGGAATTTCCATGATCAGGCCATTTACGAGCATGCTCCTGGTCATATCCGGTTTCTTTTCGACAGGATGCGGCGTCCTCTGCTCTCAGAAGATCGGAGTCGGAAACAGAGAAGATGCCAATGAATCGTTCAATCTCTCAGCCCTCCTTGCGCTGGCCTGTGCTGTGCTGGTCCTTGTATTAGGGTTTATCTTTCCCACAGGGCTCCTGCGCCTCTGCGGCGTACCGCTGAATAAGCATCCGGAGCTTCATCCGTATATGTACGGATATTTGAGAGGGTACCTGATCGGAGTTCCCGCTATGATCCTGCTCCAGATCCTGGGGCCAATCCTTGTCCTGGACAACGAAAAGAAACTCTTTACTGCTTCCTCGGCCGTTCTCGGCGCCGCCAATATCGCAGGAGACCTCCTGAATGTCTATGTTTTCAAAGGCGGAGCGTTCGGGATGGGGGTCGCGACTTCAATAGGGTATGTGATCCAGTTCGTGTTAGTGTTCTTATTTCTGTTCAGAAAAAAGACCTATTTCCGCGTATCTCTCAAGGCAATGCGGGTGCGTCTTCTTCCGGAACTGTTACGGAGCGGGTCGCCGGCACTGGTCAAGAAAATGGCGGGGACACTGCGCGATGTCGCAACTAACCGTTTCAATGTCATCCTGGCCTTGACGTCCGCCGCGATCGCGGCAAAGGGTATCCAAGGCGATATGTTCCAGTTTCTCTTCTGCATTCCGACAGGACTGGGGAGAGCGCTGGTCGGAATAGCCGGGGTCTATTACAGCGCAGGGGATCGCGACGGCCTGACGCGCCTCTATTCCTATGCGCTCAGAGTCGGCGCCAAGCTTTCCGGTGTAGCCGGAATTGCCGCTTTCCTTTGCGCGCCGCTGATCACCCGGTTGTATACTGCGGATCCGGAGACGGTCTCCCTCACTGTATTCAGTATACGATGTATGTCTATAGCTCTTGTCTTTGACACATCGATCGTTCTGGTCCAGCACTACCTGCAGGGGACAAATAACCGGAAGATGGCAAATATCCTGAGTTTCAGCGAACGCCTCATCGTTCCTGTCGGCTCCGCCCTCATACTCGGTATGCTGTACGGCTCCAAAGGGATCCTCGTCTCAGTTGCTGTCAGTAAGGTCATCCTGCTCATGGCAATTTTCATTGCGGACTGTGTCCGGTGCAAAGGCCTTCCGAAATATTGGCATGACGTCATGTTCCTGCCGGAGGGATTCGGCGGAGATGGCTCGGATAACATGTATGCGGAGATCCACAGCAGTGAAGATGTGGCCCGGGTCAGCAGGGATACGCAGGAGTTCTGCCTGGCTCATGGCACTGACACCAAAACAGCAGGACTCATGTCACTGTTTGTCGAAGAGATGACACAGAATTTGATCGACTATGTGCAGGTGGCGAAAAAAAGGGAAGTCTATGCAGACTTTCGCCTGTTCATAAAAGGCGGGGATATCTGCTTCAGCATGATGGACCTGAGCGACCACTTTGATCCGACTCTGTTCTACGAGCTGAACAGGGCAGATTATCCGGGGAAACACATCGGGATCGGCCTTGTAATGGAAATGGCCAAAGAGGTTCGTTATTACAGCGCGTTTAACAGTAATAACCTTATCGTGTTCCTTGATATGAACAAGAAGCCGGCAGAGGAAACAGACCGCTTTACGAACCCTGATACCTGATAGAAAACAGTAAGGAGAAACAGATTGATTAAACGGCAGAAACAGGTCTTCATACAGGTTGCAGCGCTGGTCGCGGTATGCATACTTATTATGGCTATAGGGAGAATCATGACCGGAAACCGGTTTGTGATCAGTATTCCGATCAGCGGATTTGGCGATACTTCGCCGCAAGCAGAGGATGTTCAGATTGAATGGGAAAATAGCAGAGAGATCCCGGTCGAAGAGATATCAGTTAAAAACAAAAGGGAACTGGCGATCATCCTTCGCCCTCAGGAGCCCGGCGACTACAGTATGACTGTGACGAGTGGCAGCGGCGCAGTGCGGTTTTATGATGAACTGCACGTGAGCAGCCTGGGGACGACTTATTCCATGCAGACCAGGAACTATACAGGGGACAACGCTGTCCTGGCAGGAATCACTCTGTTCTTCGCCGGACTCGCTGTGATAAGTCTAGCGCGTTTTGTAAGTCTGCGCGGACCGCTGATGTACTCCTATGACACGATCTGGACCTGCGGCTTAGGGATATTTTGCACAGTGACCGGGCTGAATCTGATAAATATACTGATCCGGCGTCTGGTCCAGTCGGATCTGATGTGGATGCGCTATATATATGAGACTTTCAGCCTTTCCGGCTGGATCTTCTCGATGATCCTCATGCCTGTGATGCTGGTATTCGCGATTCTGATGATTGTGAGCAATATCGCGCTGCTGCGGCATGAGAGTTTCCGTCTGCAAAATATTCTCGGCCTGGGGATCGGATTTGCCCTGATCGCATGTGAAGCCTTCGGCGTCCGGCTCATTACGATGGATTTCAGCGGGTCGGAAATGCAGATGCGGATCTTCTATACACTGAGCAGCGTGTATTACACAGTGTTCACTTACTTCGAATGCATACTCATCGGTTCTGTGGTCTGCGGACTGCGGGCTGCCCGGCATATTCCGGCGCCTGTACAGGACTATATTTTGATCCTTGGCTGCGGATTCAGAAAGGACGGAACGCTGCCTCCTCTTCTGAGAGGCCGCGTCGACAAGGCAATCGAATTCTGGAAAAAGCAAAAAGAGCAGGGCGGTAAAGAGGCTGTCCTGATTCCGTCCGGAGGTCAGGGCGGCAATGAGCCTATGCCGGAAGCAGTCGCGATGGGGCGTTACCTGAGAGAATGCGGTATTCCGGATCAGGCAATTATGCAGGAGGAGAAATCGCGCAACACCTACCAGAACATGGAGTTCTCCAAAAAGCTGATCGAGGAGCGATGCAGCAGCGCGGATGACAAAAACGTCATCTTCGTGACGACAAACTACCATGTCTTTCGTAGCGGCGTCTGGGCCGGGCTTGCAGGGCTGCGCGCGGAGGGTCTGGGCAGCAAAACGAAGTGGTGGTTCTGGCCCAACGCATTTATCCGAGAGTGCATAGGGCTTCTCGCGAACCGGATCGTGCCGGAAGTAATCTGGCTCGTGATCCTGGTCGCCATCTTCGGGGGGATCGCGACGCTGATCGTATGACCCATAACAGAATGGCTGTATCGATATGATATAATCATTGGTGTAATTCGTGATGTAAAGGGCTGTGTGCATACAATTTCAGCCCTTCAATGTTGAAAGGAACGGAAGGGACATATCGATGACAGAGAACGAAATGATTGTATCAGCTAAGAACAAAGATACGCAGGAATTGAGAGACAAGATCCTGGCCTGTTTATACGGCGGCGCGCTCGGAGATGCGCTGGGCTACATTATTGAATTCGACTCCTGGGACAGGATCAAGAAGATTTACGGAAAAGACGGCATTCAGGAGTTGGAAAAGACCGGACAGAAAGCGATCTTTTCTGATGACACGCAGATGACGCTCTTTACTGCGGAAGGAATCGGACTCGGATATTTATGGGAGACTAACGGAGGCACAGAGTATACTGCGGAGTATTACATTTACCACTCCTATCTTGCCTGGCTTCAGACACAGGGCTATAGCTCCAAATCTATCTGGGACGAGAAAAGTATACTGAAACAGAGACCGGAGATGAATAAGCGCCGGGCTCCGGGCAACACTTGCCTTTCCGCGCTTGCCAGCGGTGAGATGGGAACAATTGAGCAGCCGCTCAACAACAGTAAAGGATGCGGAGGTGTCATGAGAACGGCGCCCTGCGGATTTATAAGAACAAGGGAAAGCGGCAAGCCTCTATTCGGGGAGACTGCTCTGGAGATGGGCGCCAAAGCCGGTGCTATAACACACGGCCATTCGATGGGCTGGATTCCGGCAGGCATGCTTGCGGATATAGTAGATCGCTGCCTGTATGGTAATTACACGTCTCTTCAGGAGATCATTGAGGACTCTCTTGACGCCACTGAGGCGCTGTATGGCCGGTTTAAGAGTTTTGACAAATTCAAGGACATGATCCTGAGGGCGATCAGCCTTGCGGTGGAGAACAAAGCCAATGGATTGAACGATTCGGCTGTGGACGAGGAGTCGGTCCACTCACTCGGCGAAGGCTGGGTCGGAGATGAAGCGCTGGCCATCGCAATTTATGCAGCTCTGCGCTGGGACAGCGATATGAAGAAATGCCTGCGGGCAGCAGTCAACCACAGAGGAGACAGCGACTCGACCGGCGCGATCGCCGGCAATATCCTCGGAGCTTATCTGGGCCTGGAAGCAATTCCGAAGGACTGGCTCGCGGATCTTGAGCAGACGGATGTTATGGAGAAACTCGTGGATATGATGTGTTCAGCATTCTAAGTGAATAGTATTGTTTCTTGCGATCGAGTGCCGAAGAAGATATCTTCTTCGGCACTGTTCACATTATGGAGGATTAGAATAGTTTCTTACAATCCAGGGGCGCACTAAGAGATATTTTTCAGGTTGAAGCTTCTGTTGGCACCTGTTGGATTATTTGGGCATTTTTCTCTTTTCCTGCCTCCACGATAATTTGCAAAAGTGGGAGAAACTTACTGAAATCAAGGCAGATTTTTGAGGTGTTGGACAATTTCAGAGAATTTCAGGTGCGTGGCCTCCATTACGCTGCTTACAGCGGCGAGAGAATGGAGGCCATCACTCTGAAAACAGGCGTTTTGATCCAACTCCGCAGGAAATCGGCTTAAAAAAGATGTTTTCTCCGGGTATCTTCTTTTTCCCATGGGGGCAGGCAGAAGCAAGTGTGCCTGTATATTCCAACCGTTACGAATTTCCCGGAATTCCCCCAATACCAGATAAAATTGCGAGATACAAAAGGTATCAGAAGAACCGTCCCCATGTCACCTTTCATGTTATGATAGAAGTACCGGAAAGGGGGGATTGAAATGATTCTGAATGAAGAACTTCTCGCCGTTCAGAGAGGCGAACAGGGCGAAGCCATGCGCAAAGTACTTAATACTCTCGTCATGTACGGGGAAGCGTTCGGCGCAGAGCGAATGGTCAAGATCACAGGCCGGATGGGGCACTCGGTGATCGGGACAGGCAGTATGACGTGGAAGCCGGTCTTTGACCTTATGGAAGAACTGATAGAAGGCGGCGCGCTGCCGAGGCAGAGCTTCACCACAGATCCGCGCGGGGTGGAGAAACATGTGCCGATGAGCCTGGCGGACCGCGCCATGTTCAAGGTGATCTTCTCCGGACAGAAGCGGATGGAAGAGGAATGGGAGAGGATGGGCATCAAAGACAGCAATGCCTATACCTGCACCGCATATATGGATGAAGTCGGCAACATCCCGCAGTACGGGGACATTCTGGGCTGGGCGGAGTCATCAGCCGTCTCCTACGTCAATTCCGTGATCGGAGCACGCTGCAACCGCAATTCGGGCATTCTGGAATTAATGTCCAATATCCTGGGCTACGTGCCGGAATTCGGGCTTCTCACGGACGAGGGGAGAAAAGCGGACTGGATCATAGAAGTAAAATGTCAAAATATGCCCGAGCCGCAGCTTCTGGGAAGCGCGATCGGCTTTAAATGCGTCGAGGACGTCCCCTATATCCGGGGCCTTGACAAGTGGCTGGGAACACGTCTGACACAGAAAGTGAAAGACTACCTTAAGGATATGGGAGCGGCGGCAGCGTCAAACGGTTCCGTCGGACTTTATCATGTGGAGAACATCACGCCGGAAGCCGTGAATAATGCCCTTGAAGACGGCGGAAATTCGCTTATCAGGGAACACGCTAAAGTGTTCGTCATCGATGACGAAGAGATCGCCCGGGTCAAGGCAAGTTATCCCAATCCGTGGGAGGGACATGAGTATAAGGACGACGCTCCGGAGCTGGCTTTTGCGGGATGTCCGCATTTCTCCTGCCGGCAGCTGTGCGAATGGACGGACAGGCTGGTTGCGGGCCTCATAAAGCACGGAAACAAAAAGGTGACTGTGAAGACGATCTTCTGCGCGGCGCCGGACGTGAAAGCTGCTTTTGAAAAAGAGTACCCTCTGAAGGCTTTAAAGCTGAAGAGGATCGGTGTGACAATTTCCGGGCTCTGCCCGCTTTCTTACACTTCCAATCCGCTCACTGATAAGATCCGGATCATAACTGCTTCCAATAAGCTGCGTTATTACAGCAAAGCGCGGTTTTACAGCGAGGAAGAACTGATCGATATTATCACCGGCGGCTGGAATGAGAAATGGAGGTGACGATTATGATCAAGAGGTATAAAGGAAGAGTCGTTGTACCGGGCGATGTGATCGCGGAAGCTTTGGTCACGCATGCAGGCTTCAATACACTTGCCAACCTCAAGACCGCGGGCTCCTTTCTCAATCCTACAGGCGTCCTGCAGGATATGAACAATCCCGAACTCTACGGGAAGAAGATCCCCGGGAAGATCCTGTGCCTGCCGGAGACCATCGGTTCTACGACAGGAGGCATGGTCCTGTACTGCGCGTCCGTCATGGGAGTCGGCCCCGCCTGCATGCTTTTCAGCAAAAAGGCAGACACGCTGGCAGTGGCCGGAGCAGTGCTCACGGCCAACTGGTCAGAGCATCCCATCATATTGGTGGATGACCTGGGCGACAGCTTCCTGGAGGAGATCAAGGAGGGCCAGAGGATCCATGTCAAGAAGGACGGGACCGTACTTGTGGAGTGCGAAGACTTATTTGACGCGGCCCCGTGATCCGCGGCGCAGCGGTTCGCTCCGCGAGCCTTAACTGATGCACACGCGTGCGGAAAGGAAGATGCTGCCTTTCAGGCAGCCCGAACGCGGCGCAGCGGTTCGCTCCGCGAGCCTTAACATAGAGAGGAGAACCACATGAGTGCTGAGACAAGTGTAAAAAAGGAATATAAGGCGCTTCTGACCCCGTGGAAGATCGGAAACTGTGAGATCAAGAACCGGTTCGTCGTGACATCGATGGGCGGAACAGATCTCTTCGGATGGATGGAGCGGAATCATTTTGATAAAGACGGAGCCAGGTTTATCCTGGAAGCGGCAAAAGGAGGCGCCGGCCTGGTCCTGCCGGGCTGCCAGCCGGTCTACAACCCCATGTTCGGGCAGTGGCTGCACAAGAATAAAAAGATGTACAGGGATCTGGCAAAGTGGATGCCGGAATTCCATAAGACGGGCGCCAAGCTGTTCGTACAGCTGACAGCGGGTTTCGGAAGGAGCTTTACTATCACGGAATTTATGGAGGAACTCTACGCGAAGAAAGCGCTCCGCGGTGTATCCAAACATGTAATGGACCTCGACAAGATCACCGCGAGCGCGTCGCCCGCACCTAACCGCTGGTCAGACAGAGTTCCATCAAGAGCCATGACGGTGGAGGAAATACAGGAGTTCGTGCAGTCTTTTGCCAAGTGCGCAAAGCTTCTGAAAGACGCGGGAGTGGACGGTGTGGAGATCCACGCTGTGCATGAGGGCTATCTGCTGGACCAGTTCACTCTCAAATATGTGAACCACCGCACAGATGAATACGGCGGATCGTTTGAGAACCGCTACCGCTTCCCGGTCGAGATCGTGCAGGCGATCAAGAAGGCTTGCGGCAAAGATTTTCCTGTATCCCTGCGCTACAGTGTGGTATCCAAGACCAAGGGAATGCGCCGGGGCGCTCTTCCGGGAGAGGAATTCGAGGAAGCAGGGCGCGACATGGAAGAGTCCGAGCGGGCGGCAAAATATCTGCAGGACGCAGGCTACGATATGCTCAACTGCGACAACGGAACCTACGACGCGTGGTACTGGGCGCATCCGCCTGTATATATGCCCGAGAACTGCAACCTTGAATATGTGGAGCACATCCGCAAATTTGTGGACATCCCTGTGGTCTGCGCAGGCCGAATGGACCCCGTGACAGCTGCCAAGGCTGTGGAGCGCGGCGGAATTGACGGCGCCGGATTCGCGAGACAGTTCCTCGCCGATCCTGAGTGGGTGAAAAAGCTCCTCGAGGGAAGGGAAGACGAGATCCGGCCTTGCATCTTGTGCCACAACGGGTGCTTTAACATGTCCCACTACAAGGGCGTGCCCAATGACCAGGACCTGAGTGACTCCCTGCACCTGGCGCGCTGCGCGGTCAACGCGGAGATGATGCAGTGGGGCAAACACTATGTCAAAAAAGCGAAGCACCCGCAGACAGTCGCAATAGTCGGCGGAGGCATCGGCGGAATGGAAGCTGCACGCGTCCTGGCTCTTCGGGGCCACAAACCTGTGATCTACGAGAAGACAGACAAGTTGGGCGGAGCTTTTATTGCGGCCGCCGCAGAGTCCTATAAAGGGAAACTGCGCGACCTTCTGGCATGGTACCGCCTTCAGATGGAAGCGCTGGGCATTGAAATTCACTACGGCTATGAAGTCAGGACAGTGCAGGAATTCGGAGATCAGCCCGTGATCGTGGCGACCGGAGCTGTGCCGCGCGTTTTGAAAGCGGTGAAGGGGCACGAGAAGATGATCGAAGCCTGCGATTTCCTCCTGAGCGAGCCGGGCGCGATGGAAGTCGGAGATACAGTGGCAGTGATCGGCGGCGGCCTGACCGGCTGCGAGATCGCCTACGAGCTGGAGCTGCAGGGCAGAAAGCCGGTCATCATCGAGATGACAGATGACCTCATCAGGCAAAAAGGCGTCTGCCTTGCCAACAGTTCTTATCTGCGTGAATATTTTGCCTGGAAGAAGGTGCCGGTTTATCTTAATACACGCCTCACCGAGGTGAAAGACGGCGCAGTCGTGTGCGCGGACGCGGACGGAAAAGAATTCGAGATTCCCTGCGACAGCGTGATCTCCTGTGCCGGATATCTGCCTGCGCCGCTTGCGTCGGCGGGCAAGAAGAACGTGCAGTTTATTGGGGACTGCCGCAAGGTCGGCAATCTCCGCAGCGTCATCTGGGGCGCTTATGAAGCAGCAATGAATATCTGACGTGATATTTGACAATTGCGACATATGAGGGTTTATAGAATGAAGAGAATTACAGCTTTACTATTGTCGGCGATCCTGCTCTGCAGCTGTGCCGGAGGACAGGGCGCGCAGAATTCGGGAGATCCGGACCAGGGCAAGCAGGATTCAGTAGTATCAGAACAGGTCGTACAGGAGTCGGAAGAATCAGCAGCGGATACTCAGAAATCAGAGGCATCGGATCAGGATACACAGAATTCGGGAGAAACAGACGCAGATCAACAGGATCAGAGTCAGTCTGGCCAGAGCGCTTCTTCTGCATCGAAAGCAGTGGTACAGCAGGTCGGCGCGGACGAGATGCCTCAGGCGGGGACTCTTCCGCAGGTCGATTTCCCTGACTGGAAGGGCTATGCAGATGACACACTGGCCATGAACAGCATGTACAGTTTCTACGGCTGCCACGGGCAGGGTGCGATCTATGTGAGCGTATCCGGCGAGGTGGAGAGCTTCCGCATGTATGTTAACAACACACCGATCGCGACAGAGCAGATGGAGGGCGGCAGCACTTACAAGATCGACCTGACCGGCTGCGCGCTGGATGGAATGAACACGCTTCAGGTCACCAATATCAGTCCCGCGGGTCTTCAGAAGGCGGTCTCCGTCTCCATAACGTATCCGGAGGTTCTGGAAGGCACATTGGAAGAAGCCGGGATTGACCCGAAGACGATCGGTCTGATCTCGGACCTGATCGAGTCAGATATCGCGAACGGCTTTACCAGCGCCCAGCTGGCGGTCGTCCGAAACGGCCGTCTGGTGTATGAGAATGCCTGGGGACGGACAAATTCCTATCTGCCGGATGGCAGTCCCTGCACGGACAGTGCGCCGGTGACGACGGACACACTTTATGACCTGGCATCGGTCACCAAGATGTTCTCGGTGAACTACGCGCTGCAGAAGCTCCTCACGGACGGAGCTGTAGATCTCGATGCTAAGATAACCGATTTTCTGGGCGAAGAATTTGTGACGCAGACGGAGCAGATCAACCGCGACGAGATCCGAAGTGAAAACGAAGATCCGGCGGCGGAACCTGACCTGGAGACGTCAAAACAGTGGAAAGCGGAACTCACGATCCGGGATCTTCTGAGACATCAGGGCGGTTTCCCGGCTGATCCGAAATATTGCGCGCCCCTGTGGTACAAAGAGAAGATACCGGAGAGCGAATTCCCGGCTAATCCCTATTTTGCCGGAAACGGAGCAGACGAGGCGACAAAGCAGGCGACCATCGAGATGATCTGCAAGACCCCGCTCGATTACGAGCCGGGTACCAAGACGCTCTACTCGGATCTGGATTACATGATCCTGGGGCTGGTAGTGGAGAAGATCACGGGACAGGATCTGGATACATGGCTTAAGGAGACTTTCTATAAACCGATGGGTCTCACCCATATCACTTACAACCCGCTTGAGAACGGCTTTAAGCCGGAAGACTGCGCGGCGACCGAACTCAACGGCAATACGCGCGATAATCTCCTGCACTTCGAGGGATTCAGGACTCAGACGCTCCAAGGGCAGGTGCACGACGAGAAAGCCTACTACAGCATGGCGGGCATCTCGGGGCACGCAGGCCTGTTTTCCAATGCAACGGACCTGGCCAAACTGGCAAGTGTGATGCTTAGCGGAGGTTACGGCGAGAACCGATTCTTTGCGCGCAATGTGATGGATATGTTCACCGCGCCCAAGAAGGAGGACGCAGCGAACTGGGGCCTCGGCTGGTGGAGACAGGGAGATGCCCAGCGGGTCTGGTATTTCGGCACGCAGGCGCAGTCCGGAACCATAGGGCACCAGGGCTGGACCGGTACGCTGTGCATGATCGATCCCGAGCGGGATCTGGTAGTTGTCTATCTCACGAACAAGATCAACACGCCGGTGACGGACGTCGAAAAGGACGCCAATAAGTTTGACGGCGGCTGGTATACGGCCGGTACGCTTGGATTTGTTCCGCAGATCATGTCTATAGGAATGGACAGCGGCGCGGACGTTTCGGCGCAGCTCCTGGACCTGACAGCGGACATGGCGGTCGAGAGCCTGAAGCGCCTTCCGGAGGGCGTTACTTTGGCGGATGACCATCCCGCAGTGCGAAATGTAAAGAGCAAGCGCGAACTGTTTGAGAAAGAATGTGAAAAGCTCGGAGCGTCGGGCTCGGTGGATGCAGGACACATTCAGACGCTCAAGGATGAGGTGGAAGCCGCCATGGTGCGGTAATAAAAGCTGTGCTGTATGTGATTGTGTTTTGCAACTATGCATTGGAACATGTTAAGTGATAAACTGTAGTAAAGCCATTTATTTATAAGGAGGAGCCAGATGCAATACAAAAGAATACTCAGTATAGGACTGTCTTTAGTATTGGCTATTTCTTCTGCTGCCTGCGGAGCAGCCACCGGAGCGAGCACTTCCGGGGAACAGCCTGCGGAGGAGACAGCCGCGGCCGCCGAAGGTGAGGAGACTGCGGACGCAGCCGGAGCCGAAGACGCGGCACCCGCAGCCGGAGCCGAAGACGCAGCACCTGCAGCCGGATCAGAAGAAGCGGCTCCCGCCGCTGCGGCAGACAGCGCGGAGATTCCCGCTTCCGATATCTCTGTCAAGTGGGACGACAGCCGCATCTACGGCGGCACTTCTCTGGGAAAGTACGACGTGATCACCACTTATGAGGTAAAAGGGTATGAGGATGTGCCTTTTATCAAGGCTTCGGATTATCTGAGAAATCTCTGCGAGGGCAAATCGAGAGTCACGATGCAGGACGGGGTCATGAAGCTCGATTATAACAATACTGTTGCGACGATCGACTCCGCAGCAGATACTATTGTGATGGAGAATCCCTGCCAGCTTCGGGCTAACGCCGTTGTCAAGGGGGCGATCGTCGATCCGATGGAGTACAGTACGGTCATCCCGTCCGTCAAGAATCAGTCCTCGGAGACGGCCATAGCCCCGGTGACCATTTCACTGGCAAATTACAACATGCCGGTCATCGCCTATGAGGACGATATTCTGATGCCTTTCCTGGCGTTACAGAATACCTTCGGCAACATCATGGCGAACGTGTGCCTGGTCTATAACGGCAAGGACTATTTTAATGTCGCAAAGGCCAGTTCCTATGCGGGCGATAATCACCCGGAGGCCAAGGAAAGCCCTTATTTTAAGGCAATCTATAGCGGACCTTTCAGCACCATGGACAAGACCACACAGGCTTATGCCGACTACGGTTATAATTCGATCTGCCTGCTGCTGGATCTGACTTTCGGCCACAAGGAAGAAAAGAATATAACGTCATTTGACGAGTACTTCACAAGGATCAATGCGAAAGGACTTCTGTGCTCCACGGATCCCACTCAGGCAGTTACTGCCGAAGTACTTCTGTTCAACTATCTGTTTGACTCAGGGCACGACTCGATGATCAGTTTCGACACTGTGTTCGGAAATGTCCAGCCCAATGAGGAGACAGTCGGCCAGATTACGGATGAGATCAAGGAGTCTGAAGAGGGGAGTGAACTCTTCGGAGAAGGACAGGATACGGAAGGAAACGAGGATCTTGTCAACACTATTCTGGGAGCTCTGATCGAGAAGGGACTCAAAGTTCCGGAAATCGCCCCTCTCATGATCTGGTCATTCTATATGATGGGAAATGCGCCCAAGGATTACGGAAATCAGAGGCTTGATTATTCCGGCGATACTGCGGTGATCTACTTTACCAGTTTTATGGATGACTCGACAGAAAGAAACCCGTCCTATTACCTTGCGCCTGTCACCGAACAGGATGAGGAGGTCAGCAACTTCGCTTTCTTCTATAACTGCTTCGAGGATATAAAGCAGCATGATGAAGTTAAGAATGTGGTCATTAATATTGCTAATAACGGCGGCGGCGCGGCAACCGGCCTGGTATCCATTCTCGGATTCCTCTCGGAGGACGGAGAAGTGCACTTCACCACCAAAGAAATGCTGACAGGCAGCTACAGAGATGAGTGGTATCACGTGGATACCAACCTTGACGGCGTAGCGGACGACGAGGACGGCTACGGCGGACAGTACGATTTCTACATCATGACCAGCGGATCTTCCTACTCCTGCGGAAATGCATTGCCTTATTACGCACAGCAGGACGGTCTTGCCAAGATCATCGGCGCAAACCCGGGCGGAGGAGACTGCGTGGTCGGAACGTTCATTGATGCGTATGGACGCACGGCTGCTTATTCCTCCACGATCAAACTCGGCAGAGAGACTGAGAACGGATTTGTCTCTGATGAAAAGGCGATAGTTCTGGATTACAACATGGTGCCTTCGGTCGTGGATATCAAGCTGGCTCCCTGGTTCGACGCGGATGGAATCGCGCAGGCGGTCCACAACTATCAGAACGGCGAGACCCAGGCTGTTTACAGCGAGGAAGAGGAAGCGCAGGTGATCTCAGAGCTTATGGAAGGCCTGTTCGAGAGGATGGCGCAGCAATAACCTGTACCGCGGCGTGTCTGCGGGCAGCGACATAAAATATTGACAATAAGAAATGCTTTTCGACAAACAGCCGGGCAGTGCCCGGCTGTTTTTATGATATGATAGATATGACTATGCAAAAACAACTTTGGGAGGGCAAATATGAATAAGTGGAAAAGGGTTACTGCATTGTTAATGATCCTTGCGCTTTTGGGTCTCTCATCATGCGGAGGTACGGCAGGCACTGCTTCCGGCGAAGCAGGGGCTGCCACAACGGCTGCAGGGCAGGAGCAGGCAGCAGCGCAGGAACCGAATGAAGGCACTACTGCTGAAGCGGCCGCCGAGAAAGAAGAGTTTGACGGGAAGATGCACTTCGAGAACGGCATGGCACAGCCGATGCTGAACTATTCTTCTGTTGATACACCGAATGATAAGAGCGAGATCCTGCGCCTGTGCGTCTATGTCGAGACGGATCACGACACGGACGGGGACGGAAAAGCGGACCTGGTCAAGGCTTTTGTCCAGGTGCCTAAAAGCGCCGTGGAGGGCAAGTACAAGGCCGCTGCCATCTACGACCCGACTCCCTACCCTGCGGGAGTTTACGAAAAGACCAAGGGATATCTCACTTACCCTTACGCAGAGGATTCATTCGACTATAACAAACTTTATCAGGAAGGCTCCAAAAGAGAGACGTCTGAGAGGATCTCGACGATGGATGCTGCTGCAAAGGCAAATTCCTCGGATTGGATCTATAATGTTGCCGGAACAGAGTACGGCGGCTACTACTTCTCGGGAATGTATGACTATTTTCTTGTCCGCGGTTTTGCCGTTGTCGAGGCCTGCGGGATCGGAACCTACGGCTCTGAAGGATTTGAACTGTGCGGGACCGATCTTGAGCGCGACTCCCACAAATGCGTCGTAGAGTGGCTGACCGGAGACCGCCCGGCTTTCACAGACAAGGAAAACAATGTGGAGATCAGGGCTGACTGGTGCAGCGGCAATGTTGCCATGACCGGCTGCTCCTACGGCGGGACACTTCCCTACGAAGTGGCGACGACAGGCGTAAAAGGCCTCAAGACCATCATTCCGGTGGCGGGTATTTCCAACTGGTACGATTATACAAATTCCCAGGGCGTCTCGCGCACATCGGAGCCCCATTATACGGATCACCTGTCAGCATATAATGCCGGATCCCTCTTTTTAGACGATAACTGGACTGTTCCGAACGAAGAGTACGGAGCCTATCTCAAACAGCTCACGAAGGATGAGAGAGCGGCAAACGGAAATTATGAAGGAACGTGGACGAAGATGGACTACTCCGACGACTATGAAAATATAGCCTGCTCAGCGCTGATCGTGCACGGACTCAATGATTTCAATGTTTTGACCAAGCAGTCTGATCTCATGTACAAGGCCTTCAAAAAGGCGGGGCAGAATGTAAAGGTCATATGGCATCAGGACGGACACAATATCCTTCACGGCAGATATGTGGGAGATGAGCTCTATGACGAATTGGCCAACAAATGGCTGTCACATTATCTCTATGATGTCAAGAACGGAATTGAGGACATGTCGGAGGTCATGGTACAAAGCAACGTGGACGGGACCTATAAGTCCTATGATTCCTGGGGAGAAGCAGCCGGCTCATTGACAGCAAAACCGGCGGCAGAAGGCGAAACAGAGATCAAATCAGGGACTTTTGACGACTATTATGTCAAGTACGGGAAGGACAAGAAGCCGGAGGAGGCGTACTGCGAGGACGTGGACGCCGAACACGCCGCCACCTATACGCTCGACGTCCCGGCGGGAACGACGATCTACGGCGTACCCGAAGTGCATGTGAAGCTGAAGACACCGGACGTGAGCGGGGACAACCTGATGGTGACGGCAAAGCTGATCGATACAAGCGCGGACGGCAAGCCCATTAAGGTCTATCTCACCAATGGGAATATCCAGAATGTCGTGCCGTTCAAGACCGTCGGAGAATATGAGATCGGCGGCGGGGCGCCCGCGAAGAAGATCCGCGAGCTGGTAAAAAGCTCTATGAAAATCAAAATATTCAGCGAAGGCTGGGCTGACCTGATGGATCCGGGCACCGGATATGTCTCTTCGGAGAATCCGTCCCATACAGCTACAGCGGCGGACACTTATTACGACTACACGCTGTATCTGACGCCCACCGTCTACACGGTAGCGGAAGGACACACTTTGAAGCTCATGATCTATGCGCAGGATCCCGGGCTGACCAGAGGGGACAGTGTCGAAGACGATACTCCGTACTTTGATGACAACAAAGTGGATGAAGTGTATTCCTTTACGATCGACAATACGTCGGTGGAAGTGGTATTACCGGTGGATAAGCAGTAATACATAAAACGGGGAGGTGGAGAGCGAAGTGTTTAACAATAAGAAAAAAGAACCGGACAGCGTTTTCAGTGATTATTCGCCCACTGAAAGTGTTTTCGGGAATCAGAGTATATTCGAAGACTCCGGTCCTACAGTTTCGGTCTTCAGCTCCGGGTTTTCGGCATTGACGCCTGCAAGAGAAAGTTATTTGCCAAACGGAGCCTGCGCATGGTACAGCAATATCGGCGGAAGAGAGGTAAATGAAGATTCCGTGCAGGTCGGCTCTTTCAAGGATAACGTCATTGCTGTAGTTGCTGACGGGCTTGGCGGAGAAGGGGATGGAGAGAAGGCTTCGGAGATAATCTGTGAAAGCCTGATGAAATGCGGCAGCGATGGTTCATTCCCCGACCGGGCCGCAGTGAAAGCCGGATTCGAAAGCGCGAACCGGGAACTGGTCAGTAAGCAGAAAAACAAGTTCCATATGAAATCTACTGCTGTATATCTGTGCATCAACGATAATAAGGCCATTTGGGCCCACATCGGAGATTCCCGTCTGTATCACCTGTATGGCGGAAAACTGTGCGATTATACAATGGACCACAGCGCTTCCCAGATGGCCGTACTTTTGGGAGAGATCACGAGAGAGCAGATTCCGTCTGACCCCGGACGGAGCCGCCTTCTGCGAGCTATGGGAGCCCCGGAAGTGAAGCCTGATATTCATGACCCTGTTCTGCTCAGGGCCGGCCTGCACTGTTTCCTCTTATGTACGGACGGATTCTGGGAATATCTCAGCGATGAAGTCATCACGGAGGAATTCTCAAGGGCGCGCACTCCCAAGGAATTTATCAACAAACTGTATGCCATTAAAGTCTCTAAGAGTGACCAGGATTGTGACAACAACTCTGCTGTGGCAGTATTTTGCAAGATCTGAATGAAAACAGGAGAGCCGTAAATGACAACCAGACGATGCTGCAATTGCATGAGCGAACTGAGAGGGACAGACACGGTATGCCCGGATTGCGGGTATGACAACAGCTGCCCTGACCAGCCCGAGCAGGCGCTCCCCTGCGGGACGGTTCTATGCGGCCGGTACCTCATAGGAAAAATGCTGGGACAGGGAGGGTTCGGCATTACCTATATCGGCTATGACTATACTTTGGACACGACAGTGTGTATCAAGGAGTTCTTCCCGGCCGGAGGAGCGATGCGCGGACATGACGGTACCGGCAGAGTCTTCTGGAGCGCCGGGACCACAGGGACCGCTCTGAAGCAGGGACGGGAGACGTTTGTAAAAGAGGCGCAGAAAGCTGCCAAGCTCAGGAGTCTCGCGTCCGTAGTAAAGGTATGGGATGTGTTCGATGAAAACGATACGTCCTATATCGTGATGGAGTATATCAAGGGCGTGACCTTGAAGGACTATCTCGTAAAGAGAAAAGCAGTGATGAGCGCTGAGGAATGCCTGGATCTTCTGCTCCCTGTGATCCGCGACCTGAAGGGAGTGCATGAGAACGGGGTCGTTCACCGTGATATCAGCCCGGATAACCTGATCATCCGTGAGGACGGGAAGATCATGCTGCTGGACCTTGGCGCGGCAAAGGACCTGTCGAAAGGGTCAGGGCAGTCTTCCATGATGGTGGCCAAAAAAGGATTCAGTCCGCCGGAGCAGTATACGGAGGGGATGAGCATCGGACCGTGGACGGACGTGTATGCGATCTGCGCCACGATTTACTGGTGCATGACAGGAAAGCTCCTTCCTGAAGCGATGGAGAGAATGCTGGGGGATACGGTGGAGTATCCGGCCGGCATACCGGAGGTCCTGAAGGCGGTGCTGCAGCACGGACTGGAACTGAAACCGGCGAACCGCATAAAGGACATGGAGGAACTGGAAAGCGATCTGGAGACAGCGATCGGCAAGACAACAATAACAGAAACTCCTCCGCCGAAATCAAAGGAATTGTCGCCGGCACTTAAGGCAGTCCTGGCGGCCGCTGTGATCCTGGCCATAGCGATCCCGGCAGTTAAGATGATGCGGCAGGATAGCGGGAGCAGCACTGTGAAGACAGAGTCGGTATCCTTAACGAATCCGATGAGCAATGACAAATTCTCAGAGTGGGCGGACAGGACAGTGGAGGAGGTCGTATTTCTGAACACGCTTGAGGGTGCGCCGTCAGACGCGGAAGACCTGTCAGAAGCGGCAGACAGAAGCGTCCTGGGATGGAAAGACGGCAATAAACTGTATTTAGCAGGTGAGGGCGGAGTCCGGGCACCGGAGAACTGCAACTACTTGTTTTCTGATGCAGACATGTTCTCGGACAGCAGTAAATGCTGGAATAAGCTGACTGCAGTGACGAATGCTGTATATTTTGACCTGTCGCAGACAAAAACGACAATAGCCATGTTCGGAGGCTGTGAATCTCTGACAGGCATTGACGTGAGCAGCTGGGACACGTCAAGAGTCACTAATATGCTGGATATGTTCTATGACTGCGGCGATCTGGCAGAACTTGACGTGAGCAGCTGGGATATATCGAATGTAACGAGTTTGTACGGTATGTTCTCGGGCTGCGGCAGTCTCACGAGTCTTGACGTCAGCAGGTGGAAAACCTCAAAGGTCACAACTCTGAACAGTATGTTCTGGAATTGCAACAGTCTGACCAGCCTTGATACCGGCAGCTGGGATACGTCAAAAGTTTCAGATATGAACTCTATGTTTTACGGCTGCAGCTGTCTGACAGATCTTGATGTGAGCGGCTGGGACACATCGAAGGTAACAGATATAAGTTTTATGTTCAATGATTGCACAAATCTGAAAGAGGTCGATGTCAAAGGCTGGGACACATCCAGGATTCCAAGCCTGAATGGCATGTTCTCGGGCTGCAGTTCTCTGACGAGCCTTGATGTGAGCGGCTGGAACACTTCGAATGTAAAGGAGATGTCGGCAGTGTTCATGAACTGCTCAGGCCTGAAAGAACTTGATGTCAGCGGCTGGAACACTTCAAATGTAACGAACATGGGGTTGATGTTTTGGAATTGCATCAGTCTCAGAAGCCTTGACGTCAGTAAATGGGATACTACGATAGTGACGAATATGCATGGCATGTTCTGGAATTGCAGCAACTTGACTGACTTGGATGTCAGCGGCTGGGACACTTCAGCTTTAGCAGATAAAGACGAGATGTTCAAAGGGACAAAATGGGAAAATAATCCGCCGTTCTGATCTCGATATCAGGCTTGCAGGGCGAGCCTTAACAAACAGAATTAATGGAGACTTGCAATGGATACGAGACGCTGTTACAACTGCATGAGCGAACTGAGTGAAACGGCCAAAATATGCCCTGAATGCGGTTTTGACAACAGCAAGTATGTCCAGCCCGACGAGGCACTGCCCTGCGGGACGGTTCTGCACGATCGGTATCTTATTGGCAAGATGATCGGCCGTGGAGGATTCGCTATCACCTATATCGGCTTCGACTATACACTGGAGACCCCGGTGTGCGTCAAAGAGTTCTTCCCTGACGGCGGCGCGATGCGCGGGCAGGATGGAAGGAGCCGCGTGCACTGGAGTGCCGGCACCACAGGGACCATTCTGAAGCAAAGACTTGAGACCTTCGTTAAGGAGGCAAAGAAAGCTGCCAGAGTGAGGAGCCTTGATTCTGTAGTGAACGTATGGGACGTGTTCTATGAAAACGACACAGCCTATATCGTGATGGAGTATATCAAAGGAGTCACGCTGAAAGAGTACCTCATGAAGAGGGGCACTTTGATGGATACAGAGGAGTGCCTGCGTCTTATGCTCCCGGTGATCCGTGACCTGAAGGAGGTACATAAGAACGGGATCGTGCACCGCGACATCAGTCCGGACAACCTGATGATCCGTGAGAACGGGAAGGTCATGCTGCTGGATCTCGGCGCAGCGAAAGACCTGATGAAAGGAAAAGAGCAGTCCTCGATGCTGGTATACAAGAGTGGATTCAGTCCGCTGGAGCAGTACACGGAGGGATCGAGCATCGGCCCTTGGACGGATGTTTACGCGATGTGTGCCACAATCTACTGGTGCATGACAGGAAAAATGCTGCCCGACGCGATGGAAAGGCTGCTCGGGGAAGAGCTGGAGTATCCGGAGAGCATGTCGGAAACAATGAAAGCGGCACTTGAGCACGGACTTAAAGTGAAACCGTCTGACCGCATACAGGACATGGAAGAACTGGAGAAGGAACTGGAAGCAGTACTTGCAAAGAAGGATTCTCCGGTGAATTCTGAAAAGCCGATCAGGAATCCGGAACAGCAGAGCAAGGATTCGGAAAAAAAGCACAGGGATTCAAAAGAGCCTCAAGAGACCCGGGAAAAACCGAAAAAACCACATTCGAAATATGCGGTTGCGGGACTTGCTCTTATAGCGGCTGTTGTGATCGCTATATTTGGCTTCGGCCTGTTTTCCACAGGAGGAAGCAGCGGAGATTTACAGAAAAAGGCGGAAAAAGGAGATGCCGCTGCTCAAAATGAGCTGGGCCTTGCTTACTATGAAGGGGACGGAGTGGAGCAGGACTACGAAACCGCGGTGCTATGGTTTGAAAAATCAGCAGAGCAGGATTATGCGGAAGGCCAGGATAATCTCGGTGACTGCTATTACTACGGAAAAGGTGTAGAGCAGGATTATGAAAAAGCTGTACAGTGGTATGCGAAGGCAGCAGAACAGGGTCATGCGAAAGCCCAAAATGACCTGGGTTACTGCTTCCAGGAGGGAAAAGGAGTGCCGCAGGACTTTATAAAGGCCGTGGAGTGGTACATGAAAGCCGCAGAGCAGGGTTACGCGAGTGCTCAGAATAACCTCGGCTATTGCTATCAGAACGGGAGAGGTGTACTGCAGGATCAAAAAAAGGCCGTGGAGTGGTACACAAAAGCCGCAGAGCAGGGCTATGCCGGTGCACAGAGTAACCTTGGCTACTGCTATTCTCATGGAGAGGGAGTGCCGCAGGACTACGAAAAAGCTGTGGAGTGGTATACGAAAGCCGCAGAACAGGGCGATGCCGGTGCACAGTATAATCTCGGTTTCTGTTATGAAAACGGACAGGGTGTGCCTCAGGATTACGAGAAGGCTATGGAGTGGTACACGAAAGCCGCTGAACAGGGCGATGAAGACGCCGGGAAGAAAGTCGCGGAATTAAAAGCAAAGGAGTAGCAGGACAAGATTGGGCCACACATTAGTTACACGATTTGAAAAATCCGATTATGATCGTCTCCGTGAACTGATGAAACGGATCGGGGGAGAAGACAGCAATAAGATCCCTTTTGGGAGAGACTGCGATCGGACAATAGCAAATCAAAAACTACCATACCATATTACGGTCGCGCATTGGGCTAAGCGGGAAGACGAGACTTGCATTAAACGGCTGGAAGGACTCAGAGTGACGCCAAGTGAAGTGTGGGCGGTCTCCCATTCCGTAATGAATGCGGAAGAGGGAAGCCTGCTGCTGTATTTTGACATCAAGCCCGGGGAAGAGTTCATCAGTACTGCAAATGATGTAGATAATCTGATTCCGGGCCACATGTCATATTTTTGGCACATGACGCTTGCTGTGAGCAGGGATCATGGGAAAATTCGGGAACTTGCCAAAAAACTGACAGAAACTGTCAGGTATCCGGTTCCGCTGCATGTTACAGGATTGGATCTTTATCATATTTGGAAACCGGTGGAGTTCGTCCGGTCCTATTGAAATGGTGCGAAAATCTATGAAAGACAAAGCTGCGCAGGTACATTACCGGAATGTCATTGCGGGCTGAATGACAGGATTTAAATCAATGAAGACAATTTTCAAGAATGAGGATTATGAGTTCACTTTTTATTCAAGAGCGGAGAACGGGCAGTCACAGGCGCGTATCATTCGGCACTCTATCAAAGAAGCCGAAGATTTAGTGATCTTCGATTATACCTGGCCGGCACAGCTTACTGTGGAAGTAGAAACAGGAGACGGATCACTCAGAGAGGATGGCATACTTTGCTGGGAGCTGTATGTGACAGCCCATCATATCAGCGGGATGATACAGGGAGAGTTTACGGAAACGGAATATTTTGAGGTGGAATCTCCATTTGGCGAAGCAGGTGAGTTGATCTGCAAGACGTTCGACATCGTCAGAAAGACGCGGTTCGCGCTGGCAGAAAGGCACCTGAAGCATCTGCCGCACCAGACGTATCCGCCTATTGACGGGAAACAGGGACCTTACGGACATCCGTAGGAATTGGAGTTGTGAAGTACCGGCTGAATTTCCTGAAAGAACTGCCCCACTGTTTCAAATAACTTTTGAAACAGTGGGGCAGTCTTCAGGAGAACGTCACTGACCTTCTATGTCATTACGCTGCCTTGTGCCTAAGCTCTTCATTAGCTTTCTCGACGTTGAGTCTTGTCAGGATCAGCGTGATCAGCAGGTTGAAGCACATGGGCATCCACAGATACATGATGTGGAGCATGTTCATGCAGGACGCGGACTGCTGGGCTGCGCCGCCAACGTAGCCGCTGAAGGCCAGGAGCCATCCTGCAAGAGCTGTGCCGATGCCGCCGCCGAGCTTGGTGCCGAGGGATGTGCAGGAATACATGGTGCCGTCCACGCGCTTGCCGCTGGTCAGGTAAGTGTATTCGGAGCAGGTCGCGATCAGGGCGTTCATGTCACCCTGAAGCGGGCTCATACCGATGGACGCGATGCCGGTGCAGATCAGCATCAGCGGTACGGAGCCGAGATAGCCTGCGATCATGACGCCGAGACGCCCCAGCGTACCGATCGTATAACCTGTGAGGTTGAGTTTGTACATGCCGCCCCATTTTGCCACCAGAGCGGGAGTGAAAAGCAGACCGATGATCATGGGAATGTTGATGAACCAGGAGAAGACGCCCAGCAGGTTAGCGTTCTTGAGAACGTAAGTCATGTAATAGATTCCCATGTTCAGGGTGGCGGAGTAGATCTGCATCAAAATATAGCAGGCGCAGATCATCAGATAGTACTTGTTGCGAATAAGAAGCTTGAAGGCGTCGATCAGAGTATATTTTTCTTCCTCCTCAGCTGCGGCAATTATCTCTTCGCCTTCGCCAAATTCCTTGATTGCAACTTCTTCACCTTCGGGCAACTCCTCATGCGTCACTTCTTCGCCTTCCGCGAGCTCTTCGGGCGACAATTCTTTGACGGACATAACGGACAGCGTATTGGAGATCACGCCGACGATAGCATAGATGATAGCTACGGTCCGCCATGCGGCAGCGCCGCCGCCGAAGTGGGCGACCAGGCCGACTGTGATAGTCTGGATCAGCATGCTGGTGCCGAAGGCGAACATGAAGCGGATGGAGCCCATCTGTACGCGCTCATGGTTGTTCTTGGTAATAAGCGCGGTCAGAGCGGAGTAAGCAATGTTGTTGGCGGTGTAAAAGCCTGCGTTCAGCAGTGTGTAAGCGATGAAGAACCATGCGTACTGCGCCGTGGGGGTTATGTCAGCGGGTATGCAGAAGATGGCCACCAGGCAGATGGCACAGCCGAAGTAACCGTAAAGCATCCAGGGGCGGGCTTTGCCCATCTTGGTGTTGGTCTTGTCGATCAGGGACCCGAAGAAAATGTCAGAGATGCCGTCAAATAGCTTGGAGACGGCAATTAACGTTCCTACGATACCTGCGTTCATGCCCACGGTATCCGTCAGGAAGATCATGACGAAGGCCGATAGCAGCGCATAGACTACGTTGCCCGCGATGTCGCCGGAGCCGTAACCTATTTTGTTGTACCAATTCAAATATGTCTTTTCTTTCGTATTCATTTGTTAATCCCCCTACTTAATAGATGCACGCGCGTGCGGAAAGGTAAATGCTGCCTCAGTCCGCACGCGGCGCAGCGGCTCGTGCTGCGAGCCTTGAATTATCTAGATCTTTTCCGGCTTCAGAACGAAGGAGAACCGGAATGTATCGTCACAAACCCTGTATTGTTCAGACAAATCAGGACCGCAGCTCTTGGAGCCGATACCGGCCATCTTGTGGTCCAGACAGAGCACTGTGCTGCCGCAGCGCTCAAGCTCATAATTGTGCTTCTTGTGCTCCAGCTCCTCCTGCGTATAGACGGAGGCGTTAAAGGAGAAAGTCTGCCCGGCAATTCCCGATGCTGCAGTCAGTGAGAGCCCCATACCTTTGACGACGACATAATCACAGTCGAAATGGCTTCCGTTCTCCTGAGGCCTTATATAGTCTTCATGCAGGTCGGAAACCGTGGAGCGGAAAGCGTCGTGGTATCCCGCGTGGTGTTTGTCAATGTAGGTCTCACAGGGACCCATGCCAAAATAGGAAACCTGTTTGAGATTCGCAGGAAGGAAAAGGCGGAGACCGATTCTGGGCAGAGTCGCGATCTCGGGATCTTTTGCCGCCTTTATATCCAGCCGGATCCTGCCGTCAGGGAAGACGGTGACCTTATTGTCCATTCTCAGAATGGGCTGGACAGACATGGCGCCGACTGACTGAAGGATCGTGATCTCTGCTTTGCCGCCGGCCTGCGACCAGGTCAGCTTGTAGGCCCTTGTCACCGTGTGGTCAAGGCGCTCCCAGCGCCAGAGATCCGCGGGAGCCGCGTCGTTGTCAGTGGGAGCCCGCCAGAGGTTGAAGTCCATGGGCTATATCAATCTGTCCGCTATGACGGCGGCATCTGCAGCGTGCAGGGAATCTGAGGAGTCAGCACTATCCTGGCTGCTCAACAGCTCTGTTCCTTCGTACTGCAGAGAAGTAAAGAGTCCGGACAGGGTATCCATACGATAGGTGAAGTTCTTGCCTTCCAGAATCAGGTAATGCCCTTCTTCCCGGATCTGCACAGATCTGTCCGCACCTGTATCCTCCAACAGAGCTGCCGCTTTGTGGGAGTAACTATCCCGTGTAGGGATGAAGATCTCATCGAAACCCAGGTCATGTCCCGCCGGGAGAGAGGCGGATGCTTCCTTGAGGACGTAGGTCACTTTCAGGAAGCATCGCCCCTTTTCAGGAATGAAAAATGTAAGAGGTATCTCCTTGAAGCTGTGCGGCGGGATTGATGGGAGATGCAGCGGTCCTCCGGCGATCATTGCCCCGTCCAGAGTCAAGGACCAGGAGGCGCTGATCGTCTGCAGAGGATCCAGAAAATCCAAGTGGTTTTCCACTATGAGGACTTTTCTTTCTGTGTCGTAGGAAGCTCTGAGCGGACGGTGGACGTTCTTGTATTCGAGCAGTCCGGTATGAGGCTTCCTGTCGGGATAGACCAGACCGTCCAGGCAGAAGTTGGCGTCGTGCTGGAGCTCTCCATGGTCTCCGCCGTACCAATACATGTCCTTTCCTGTCGCTGTTTTGCCCTTGTAGACGGCGTGGTCGCACCACTCCCAGACAAAACCGCCGCAGAGGGCAGGGTACTTTTCTGTCAGGTCCAGATATTCCTTGAAGTCGCCGGGGCCGTTGCCCATGGCGTGGCAGTATTCCACCAACAGAAGCGGCTTGTCCGGATCATTATCCAGATAATCAGTCACTTCGGAAAAAGCCGGGTACATGCGTCCGAACAGGTCGATGTCGGAGACGTCGAACTCGCGGTCGCGGCTCAGATAGAAAGCGCTCTCGTAATGTGTCAGGCGTGTGGGGTCTGTCTCTTTGGTCCACCGCAGAGACCGCTCGAAAGTGACGCCGTATCCGCACTCATTTCCCATGGACCAGACAAGAATGCTGGGGCGGTTGCGGTTCCTGATGACCATTGAGCGCACACGGTCCAAGGTGGGTTCTATGAAGTCCGGATTGTCCGCGATCCTGACGTGCGCCAGGCGCATGCGTTCCGAGTAATCATCTTCGTTAAAATACAGCGGAGCCGTCCCGTGGCTCTCATTGTCTGCCTCGTCGATCACGTAAAGGCCGTTGTAGTCGCAGAGCTGGTAGAACCAGGGAACATTCGGGTAGTGGCTGGCGCGGACCGCATTAAAGTTGTGTGCTTTGATCATGCGCAGATCCAGAAGGGCCTGGTCCATGCTGCAGACAGCGCCCGTGACCGGATCCGACTCATGGCGGTTAACGCCCCTGAAGGTTATGGGAGCCCCGTTCAGGGTCAGGACGCAGTCCTTTACCTCCACTTTCCGGAAACCGACCTTCTCTGTGATGACTTCCCTGCCGGTATCCATGACCAGCGTGTAAAGGAAAGGTTCTTCCGCGTTCCAGAGAAGAGGGTTCTGCACGGGAATGCGGACCGATGCGGTTACCTTCCCGACAGATGAGTACTGCCCGAAAGCAGCGCTTTTTCCGAGAGAAGAATCTGTGCCTTTCCCCAGTACGACCCTGCGGTCGAAGAGGATGCGCTTGCCGTAAGGGCCGATCAGAGTCAATGTGGTCGGCAGAGGTCTTCTTGAGAACTCGAAGGAGATATCAAGTTCTGCGGACTTAAAGTCATCGGCCAGATTTGTTGTGATGACATAATCCACGATCCTGTCCACAGGCCTTTTCAAAATATAGACATCCCGGAAAATACCGGAGAAGCGGAACTTGTCCTGATCCTCCAGATAGGATCCGTCGCACCACTTGAGCACCAAAACAGCAAGAAGATTGTCGCCTTCCTGCAGAATATCTGTCACATCGAATTCCGCCGTGTGATGGGAGACTTGGCTGTAACCTACATAAGTTCCGTTGAGCCACACATAGAAGCAGGAATCCACCCCTTCAAAATTCAGGAAAGCACAGGGCGCTTCTGAATCCTTGTGCCAGGTAAAGTTGTGCAGGTAGGCGCCGCAGGGATTTTCCTGCGGGACATAGGGCGGATCAAAAGGAAAAGGATATCGTATGTTGGTGTACTGAGGACTGTCATAGCCCTTCAGCTGCCAGCAGAAGGGAACAGTCTCCTTCTTCCACCACTTGCCGGCTTCGTAATCCGGCAGATAAAACGGATCCTGCAAGTCATGAATGCTGGGATAGAAGGCAAAGCGCCACTCACATCCGCTCAGCATCTGCATGCGGTCGGAGCTCTCCCTGTTCCAGACCACCATGTCATTTCTGCAGGAGGAAGGAATGTAATAAGCTCTCTCCGGCAAAGTATTCTGGTGAAGTACTGACAGGTCTTCATAGAGTCTTGGCACGATCAAAACAGCAACCCCCCTTTCGTTTTGAAGTGTTTTTGTCTATTCTCCTAACAAAAGCATATCGAAAATATTTTCTGAACCATATGAACGAAACGATACAAAATCTGCACTAAGCGGCCCGTCTCTGAAAGGGTGTGGAAATAACGGAATGAAATGAATAAAATGGGGTGAACAGGAATCACAGAAATGCGCACCCATAAGGCGGTGCCAGGATATAACCAGTCAAGTGTCTGCGGCAGATCCTGAGCAGCAATAAGGCGGCGCCAACAATAAATGAGGTAGTCAGATATGACAGAAAAAAGCAAACAGGAAGTGGTGCCGGAAAAAGATATATATGTCAATTCCGGATATCTGTTCAATTCAAGAGTCCCGTTCAGGGAAAAGAAAAAGCCCCTGCGGATCTTGAGTGCAGGAACTTATCAGCTTTACACCTGGCCCAAACTCCCGACTCTGAGGCCAAGGGGCAGGGTGGACTGGCAGATCATTTACATAGCGGCAGGGAAGGGGCATTTTGTCCTGGACGGCAAAGAGGTCATTGTTCCGGCCGGCAACATGATCCTCTATCAGCCTAAACAAGTGCAGGACTATTTCTATTTTGGCAAAGACAAGACCCAGGTATGGTTCGTTCACTTCACAGGGCGGGAGATCCGAAACATCCTCAAGCACTATAAGATCCCCACGGACTGCTACATCCTTCATACAGGCCTTTCCCAGGAATATGAGAACCTTTTCCGAAGAATGCGGGACGAGCTGGTGAACTGCTCCTGGGGCTACGAAGAGATGCTCACATACCTTTTCCGGGAGCTTCTGCTGACCATGCACCGGCGCATGACGGAGAACGCGCCGCGGGTATCCGGCTTTATCCAGGATGAGATCGACAGAGCCAGGACTTATTTCGAGGAGTACTACAACAAAGAGATCAGCATTGAGCAGTACGCGGTCTCCCGCAACATGTCCACAAGCTGGTTCAACCGCAGTTTTAGAAGCGCGATGGGCACATCGCCCATGAAATATATCCTGAATATCCGGATCCGCAATGCCCAGACCCTTTTGGAGACCACGGACTATTCGATCAGCGTCATCGCGTCCCTTGTCGGCTACGACAATCCCATGTATTTCAGCCGGCTCTTCAGAAAAGCCAAGGGGATGTCGCCCTCCAGGTATCGCAAGATCTTCCGGGAGCAGTTTGTCGCGGGGATTCCGGGGGAGTGAAATGTGGTGGCAGTGACTGTGTGATGAGGGGATTTCCCGGTGGAGTTGTCATTGCTGTTGCCCCATTTCCTGCTTGGGCACTGACGGCTCGACGCGAGTTGTCAGTGTTCATGCTTCATTTCTAGCTTTTGCACTGACATCTTGTTGCGGGCCGTCAGTGCAGTTGCTTCATTTCTTGCTATTGCACTGACATTTTGTTGCGGGCCGTCAGTGCAGTTGCTTTATTTCCTGCTCTTGCACTGACATCTTGTTGCGAGTTGTCAGTGCAGTTGCTTTATTTCTGGCTTTTGCACTGACATCTTGTTGCGGGCCGTCAGTGCAGTTGCATTATTGCTTGCTTTTGCACTGACGTCCTGTTGCGAGTTGTCAGTGCACATGGTTTATTTCTGGCTTTTGCACTGACATCCTGTTGCGAGTTGTCAGTGCACTTGTCACATTTCCTGCTATTGCACTGACATCACGACGCAAACCGTCAGTGCACCCACTTCATTTCTTGCTTTTGCACTGACCACACGACGCGAGGAGTCAGTGCAGTTACCTCATTTCCGGCTTTCGTACTGATTTCGCGCCGTGTTCGGGTTGCCTGTAAGGCAACATCTTCCTTACTGCGCGAGGGTACATCATATAACGCAATGGGGGATATCTCCCTGTGCTATAATAGAGAAAAATAAGATTAAGGAGCACAGGACCATGATCGTAGCTGTGATCAGACACGCAAAAGTGGATCATAAATGGAAGCCGAGGATGATTTCTGCAGAATATGACAAGGGATGTGCAGAATATGATGCTGCGCCTGTCCTGCCGGTCACGGTGAAGCTTCCGGAAAAAGAGTTTCAGTCGATTTATGTCAGCGGGCTTCCCAGAACAGCTGCGACCGCAAGGCAAGTGTTTGGAAACAGGGAGATGCGTACGGACCCGATGATCAATGAAGTTCCTGCCAGATCAGGATTTGATACAAACTTAAGACTCCCCGGAGCTATATGGTCAATGACTTGCAGGATCCAGTGGCTTCTTAATAATCGCCGGCAACCGGAAACACGGTCAGAAACTAAACTTCGTGCGAAGAAATTTGTTAAGTACTTGATCGAGAAGAATGAAGACTGCGCAGTTTTCACACATGGATTCTTCATGATCACTTTGCTAAACGAAATGGAAAAGCAGGGATTTCATTTGGATCATAAGAAATTAAACTTTTCCAATGGAGAAGTCGTGGTCTGTGAAAAATAGCACAGGGAGGAACAGCCCGCACGCGGCGCAGCGGCTTGCTCTGCAAGCCTTGAATGGGAGGGGCCCGGTATGAAAAAACTTGTCTACACGGAGAATATAGAATTCGATATGCGCGATTGGGATAACGAACCGATCGAGCAGGTTTATGCCGGACAGGGGTGTATTATGGCGATAACCTCGGATGGCAGAACCTTGCAAAAGATTAAAGATAAGAATGCTGAGGCGAGAACTGCATATTGGACGCGCATCAGGCAGATCGCGGTCAGCAATTTGGTCCCGGGTATGGCGATCGGTCTCGTGAGCGACGGCACATGCATGATATCAAAGCGCCCCTTGCGCAAGATCTGCAGTCCGGGTTATCAGAACTTTTCATTTGACTTGATCCATAATGAGATCAAACGCTGGACGAATATCGTTCAGGTCGAAGTATCTGATGCGTTCTTTGCTTTGGATTCTGACGGCCGCGTCCATGTATCTGCGCTGAATGAATATACAAGAAGAGACTACAGTAGTGTGACTTTTTGGAGAGATGTCAAGCGTATCGTTATCGGAAGCCAGAACTCTCTCCTTGGAATCACGGGTGACGGACATGTTCTTTGCGCCGGAGCCGGATTAATAAGAGGGCCCCATGGAGACACCACAGAAAAACTTAAGTCTCTCTCAGGTGTGGTTGATGTTTTTCCCACAGGCAGCGAATGTGAACAGATCTACTTTGCGTTCCGGGACGGGAGCGTTCAAGACTATAACGGACATCAAATCGCGGTCAAAACATTGAACACTGCTGTGCCTGCCAAATTATTCGACGGCACGTTTGCTTATAATGTGCTGATCTTGGACGAACATGAGCAGCTGCATAAGATTGAATACAATGAACTGATCCCGTTGTTCCAAGGGGAAGGGAAAGTGAAGTCGTTTACCTGCTGCGAGGGCAGCAGTTTTGGGAATCCGGTCGTCCTGGCTGTAGTTGATCACTGATCCATCAGCCCTTCCTGGCTGTGGTTGATTACTGATCCATCAATCCTTCCTGGCTGTGGTTGATTACTGATCCATCAATCCTTCCTCGCAGATCCCGCGCATGTTGGCGGAAATGAGATCGAGGCAGTGATACATATTCTCGCGCATCTCGTCGGTGATGCCCTGGCTGGCCATGTCAAGGGCGACTGTGGCGCGAGCCCGGATCTGTGCGGCCAGCGCCCGTCCGCGGGGAGTGAGCTTAGGAGTTATTCTGTATTTGGAGCCGTTATACGGCTCCAATATTTCTTTTTTTTGAAAGTCGGCGAGAGCGCGGGAGACATCCGCTTTGTCGCGCTGGCACAGGTCTGCGAGCCGGGCGGCGGTGATCTCGCCTTCATATCCGTCGAGCATCAGCAGGTACAGGGCGTGTGTGCCCCGCAGTCCGTACTTCTTCATTTCTTCTGTCGCGATCTTGTTCCAATATCTGGAAATGTTAAAAATATCCAAAGTAAAATGCTCAAAACGTTTATCCATGATGTCATCCTTTCCGCGTGTGGCAGCAGTGCAGTTTAAATTGCCTGCGCGTAAGACAATTGGGGACTGGACGCCGGCCGGAAAGGCCGGCAAGCCCTCAAACAGCCTTATTTTACCGCACCGGATTTAAAATAAGCAACTGCAACGGCTCCCGGGCCGGCATGTGTTCCGATGACACTGCTGAGCTGAACGCAGTCAAGATTTTCGACGTGACCTTTCCAGAGGCACTGACTGTCCTGAATATACTGCTGAAGCATTTCGTCTGAGAGACCAGTGTAGCCCAGCAGAAGAGGCATGGAGAAATCTACACCGTCTTTGCTGATCTGCTCTACCAAAAGATTGTTGGCTTTTTTGGAGCCGCGGGCTTTGCCGAGAACAGTGAGCTCGCCATCCCGGCAAGTGACGACAGGCTTGATGTTCAGTACTCCGCCGGCAAATGCTGCGGCGCCGGAAATCCTGCCGCCCTTTTTCAGGTATTCGAGTGTGTCGACCATGGCGACGAGGCCGATCTCGTCACGCTTTTTTGTCAGGTGCTGCGCCAGTTCATCGAGTCCCATACCTTCTGATGTGCAGCGCAGTGCGTACAAGGCAAGTACTCCGGAAGCGATGGAGACATTCATGCTGTCCACGACGCGCACATTCGCAAAATCCTCTGCGGCAATACAGGCGCTCTGATAAGTGCCCGAGAGGCGGGAAGAGACCGTGATCACGATGGCCTCGTCGCCTTTTTCCTGAAGCTCACGAAAGACCTTGGCGAATGCCTCCGGTGTTGCCTGGCTTGTCTTGGGAAGCACAGGGCTGGAGACCAGCTTCTGATAAAACTCCTGCTTATTAATGGTGACGCCGTCAATGTAGTCGGTTTCGCCGAACGAAACGGTGAGCGGGACGACGGTGAAATTTCTGCTGTATTTATCTGCAATATCTACTGTGGAATCGGTAATAATTCTGATTGGCATCTGTGTGTTCCTCCTTTAATTGAACAGAGCCGGCGATCGGGGCCATATTGGCGATCCCGAAAATCGCACGAAATAAATGTTGATTTGTCAACGTTTGGAAGAATAACACCAACTTGTTGAAAAGTCAACAAGTTTCGAGAAGTTTTTTCGAGAAAGACAAATGTGGTCCCGGCGATCAATGGATGGCTGGATCAGCCCTGAAGAAAAAAAGTACCGGATACTCTTAACCAGTTAAGGAAAGAGTACCCGGTACTTTTTCTATAGGCTCGCAGAGCGAACCGGTGCGCCGGAAACTCCGGCATTCACGGGAGGATGATAATGATTATTTCAGAAGTTCTTCCGCTGTCTTTACAATGTCTTCCTTTGTGATCCCGTTGATCTCAAGAAGCTTGTCGTAAGGGCCGGACTGTCCGAACCAGTCCTGCACGCCGATGCGTTTTACGATACCTTTGCCCATGCCTGCGCAGACTTCGGAGACCGCGATATTGACGGTGTCGCCGTTAGCGATGATCTCGATGATCTCGTCGCCGTAAGCTTCACGCAAAGATTTCTCTATCATCATCTCAAAGCCCCCTTTCCAGATCCTCCATCGGGATGAAGCCGGTCAGTGCCAGAGCGGAGTATTGAATAGGGCATGTGTGTCCTTTGGAGAGGATGAAGCGGTCCCTGTCGGGCCAGCGGGGTTCCTCAGGGCGAAGGTTCATTTCGCCAAAATAGAGCGCAGCCACAATGTCCGCCGCGGAGAGGGATCCTCCCGGATGTCCCGCCCCGCGTCGTAGATCATTGTGACGGTTGTTTTTCTCAAAGTCTTTGCCAGTTCCTTGAGCTCTTCAACCGATTTTTTCATGTGTCCTCCAATTCCCATTTGTACAGAGTTTGCTATATTTTGAGGATAACAGAATGCATAGGATAGGGCAACATAGTACGTTGGCTTTGCGGAGGCTGGCTGTGCGACAGAATACGCGGGAAGCGAAAATAGCCGGAGACCGGCTGAGATATACGGGGGTAAATACCGGTTTTGACCAAAGTGGAATAAAAAACTCCACTGGAGCTTTTACAAAATAGTGGTAGAATCAATACGAACGACGCGGCAGCTTATTGATCGTACTTTGAAAGCCGGCGTCTATGAAAGGAAAAAAGATGCTCTTTAATTCTACTCACTTTTTATTATTTTTTCCGATTGTTCTCTTGATTTATCAGATCATTCCCGACTCAGTCAAGTACTTGTGGCTGCTGGCGGCCAGCTATTACTTTTACATGAGCTGGAATGCAAAGTATGCGCTGCTTATTCTGTTTTCGACCACGATCACTTATGTGAGCGGTCTTCTTCTTGAATACATTTCTTTCCGGGAAGCCCACAGCCGGGTCTCACACGGCACAAAGTCTGCGGCTTTACAGCGTAAGCTGGTCGTAGCGGCAAGTTTTACACTCAATCTTTCCATTCTGTTCTATTACAAATATTTCAATTTTACACTCGGACTCATTGCGAGGATCTGTTCTTATGCGCATATAAGTCTGCATGTTCCTGCATTTGACATTATGCTTCCTGTCGGAATCTCTTTTTATACGTTTCAGGCGCTGAGTTACACAATGGATGTGTACAGAGGTGAGATTTATGCTGAGAAGAATTTCTTCAGATATGCGCTTTTTGTTTCTTTTTTCCCCCAACTGGTAGCCGGTCCGATTGAGCGGTCCAAGAATCTGCTTAAGCAGCTGGCGGTGCCCCGAGGGCTCAGGCTTGAGAATATGCGTGAAGGGCTGCTTTTGATGTTGTGGGGCTATTTTTTGAAAATTGTGCTCGCGGACAGAATCGCTGTTTTCGTAGACAGCGTATATGGGAACTATCAGGATCTTGGCGGATGCTTTTTGATCACGGCGACCATCCTTTTTGCTGTGCAGATTTACTGCGACTTTGCCGGGTACTCAACAATCGCGATGGGAGCAGCGTGCTTTCTCGGCATCCGTCTGATGGAAAACTTTGATGCGCCTTATTTGTCGACCACAGTTGCGGAGTTCTGGCGGAAATGGCACATTTCCCTGACGTCCTGGTTTAAAGATTATTTGTATATTCCGCTGGGCGGCAGCAGAAAAGGAAAGCTCCGGAAATATCTGAATAAGATGATCGTATTTCTGGTCAGCGGACTTTGGCATGGGGCTTCCCTGTCATTTGTTGCATGGGGAGGGCTCAACGGACTATATCAGATTGTCGGCGAGATTTTAACGCCTTTGCGCCTCCGGATGTCGGAACTGCTTAAGATCAACAGGGATTCTCTCGGATACAGGATGGTGCAGACAATTCTTACATTTGTGTTCGTCGATTTCGCATGGA
Source organism: Lachnospiraceae bacterium (assembly GCA_045113775.1). Lineage (GTDB taxonomy): Bacteria > Bacillota > Clostridia > Lachnospirales > Lachnospiraceae > CAG-791. The sequence goes on from JBGUJH010000096.1 coordinate 53,317, forward strand.
TTTTCTTCAGGGCAGATTCGCTGCGCGATTCGTTCAAAATAGTGCGCTCAATCATTTCCGTTCATAACCTATGGATCTTTTGGAACGGGGCGTTGTACGACTGCGGCCTGGACCAAAGAAATTTCATGCTGATGATCTTGGGTATAGGACTCCTGCTGTTTGCAGACTTCTGCAAGCATAAAGGCGTTGTGATCCGGGATGTGATCATGAGGCAGGACTACTGGGCCCGCTGCCTTGTGATCGACGCCGCAGTAGTGGCGCTGCTGGTCTTTGGTATGTGGGGATCAACGTATGATTCGGCAAATTTCATCTATTTCCAATTCTGATGCAGGACATTTTGGCAGGGAGTGGGAAGTTATGATGGAAATACGCTTTTTTGGCAAAGAATAGGGAGCAGGGTGACCTATGCGTAAGAAACTGTCCGACATGATCGGGGTATTTATATTAATCATTATTATTGTGATCAGTGCAGCCGGAGTATCAAATCTGCTGGAGAATAAGGAAAGTGATTACCGCTATGCCTCGTTCTTCACTGAGAAGCAGTCTGTCGATGTGATTTTGATCGGCTCAAGCCATATACGGTATGGTATTTTTCCAATGGAACTGTGGAAGACGAGAGGAATCTCAGCTTACAATCTGGCAGCAAACGGCGCTACTATTCCTTGCTCTTACTGGGCCCTTGTGAATGCACTGGATTACAGGGTGCCTGAAGCTGTAGTCATGGATGTATTTGATATGTGGCCGGGGAGGATCGTCAGCGACCGCTGTGGCCAGGTCCATGAGCAGTTCGATGCATTTCCGCTGTCGGTGCACAAGGCACAGATGATTCTTGACCTGTTCAAGGATCCGTCGCTGACGGACCGCTATGGCAATAATCTCTATGAGAAGAGATGGGAGCTTTTCTGGAACCTGGGCGAGTATCACAGCAGGTGGTCCTCTTTGGAAAAGGACGATTTCGCCGGCGAACGCGCCATATCAGAGAGCTCGCGGGTCTGGAAAGGGGCAATGCCTCTGGACAGAGTCGTCGACCGGAAGGAGCAGGTATATAAAGAAACCGACGTTGCTTCTGATTCGACCGGTGGTACGGGAACGGATTCGCAAGCCGGCAAAGCACTCGTGTACGATGAACAATCCAAAGTATATCTTGAGAAAATCATTAAATTATGTAAAGACAGGGACATCCGGCTTATTCTGGTCAACACCGGTTATGATTGCAGCGAGGAAGCTAAATTGTTTCATGATTCCGTGCGGGGGATCGCAGATTCTTATGGGGTCCCTTATTACGATTTTACCAATGAAGATATCATAAATTTCGACACAGACTTAAATTCGACCGGGCATAATACGCATGTCAATTTTTCCGGCGCGCAGAAGATGACGGAGCGGGTCGGGAATATTTTGGAAGAGAACTGTAAACTGCAGGACCACAGGGAAGACGCGGAGTATGAGAAGTGGCGCAGCGACTGCGAGGCATATATTGCCGATAAGCATAAGTATTTGAGAGAGCAGGAGGATTTAGAAAATTACCTGATGTTTCTGTACGATGACGACTATCAGATCATGTTTGATGTCAGAGATCCTTCGGTGCTTGAGGAGGAGAAAGTGCGGAAGCTGATCGAGAACCTTGGCAATCGGGTAGAGTCATTCGAGGCGCACGCAGAAGAATGGGATTGGGATGCAGAGGAGAAGACAGATGATTCCCAAAAGCTGATTATCGGTGTTTACAGCCGACATGACGGGCAATTGGTGGATGTAAGGGGATTTTAACTCGGCTGTGAAGTCTCCCGTCTCTGCAGGCGGCGAGTCGTAACAAACTTTACCCGGTGGCAGGAGACAATTCCCAATGAATATCCTGCCGGAAAATAGTATAATAAATACAGATCGCATCAAGTACAGTCAGAATATCCCATGTCTCAGTAAACCCCTTTTTTGTCGATTCTTAAAAGAAAGGAGTGCAGCCATATGTCATACGAAAAGCTTTTCCAACCCGGCATGATCGGAAATCTTGAGCTCAAGAACCGCATCGTAATGCCCGCCATGGGATGTTCCCTGGCGGAGTCCTCCGGCGAAGCCGGCGCCCGCATGATCAAGTACTACGCTGACCGCGCCAAAGGCGGAGCAGGCCTGATCATCACCGAGATCACCCGCGTCGACGACGAGACCGGCGTCGGCACGCCCAACCAGCTGAGCGTCACAAATACACACATGATCGCGCAGCTCTCGCGCCTGGCAGAAGCTGTCCATGCCTATGACACCAAGATCTTCGTTCAGCTTCACCATCCGGGCAACCAGACGCCCAGCAGGCTGATCGGCGGCAAGCAGCCCGTGTCGGCATCGGACGTCACCTGCAAAGTCATCGGCGAACAGCCTCGCGCTATGACCACCGAGGAAGTCGAGGCAATGGTCCGCAAATTTGTCACCGGCGCTGTGATCGCCCAGAAGTCCGGGATCGACGGCGTCGAGATCCACGCCGCGCACGGCTACTTAGTCAGCCAGTTCCTCTCTCCCCATACCAATAAGCGCACCGACAAATACGGCGGCAGCTTTGAGGGGCGTATGCGCTTCGTCACGGAGATCATCATGGGCATCAAGGCTTATTGCGGCCCTAAATTCCCGATTTCCGTCCGCATAAACGGCAGCGACTATCTGTCCGACGGCATCACCGAAGAGGACGGCATCGCCCAGGCAAAATATCTGGAAGCTCTCGGCGTCAGCTGCATCAACGTCAGCTGCGGAACTTACGATTCCGGCGCGACAATCATCGAGCCCAGCTACTTCAAGGAAGGCTGGAAGATCCACCTGGCGGCCAACATCCGCAAGGCTGTTAAGATCCCGGTGATCGCTGTCTGCAACGTCAAACACCCCGCTTTCGCTGAGCAGATGCTCGAAGGCGGCGCAGTTGACTTTGTCGGTATTGCGCGCGGCCACCTGGCAGACCCTGAATGGGGCAAAAAAGCGAAAGCCGGCAAAGACATCCTGATCCGCAAATGCCTGGGCTGCATGGAGTGCTTCAGGATCCTCAACGACGGACTTCCTCTGGGATGCACGCTCAATCCTGTACTTGGCCGTGAATTTGAGTACGGTGACGAGAAACTCGTTAAGAACGGCGCAGGCCGCACAGTGGCGGTCGTAGGCGGAGGCCCTGCCGGCATGGAAGCAGCGCTCACTCTTGCTAAGCGCGGATTTAACACTGTTTTGTTCGAGGCGGAGGATAAACTTGGCGGAACAGCAAATCTGGCCGCGATCCCTCCCAACAAAGGAATGATCACAGAATTCGTGGAGACTATGCAGGCACAGCTCGAGGAAGCGGGCGTAGACATTCGTCTTGGCGTGAAAGCTGACTTAGCGGCGATCAAGGCGACCGGGGCAGAGGCAGTCTTTATGGCAGCCGGCGGAAGACCGGTCAAGCCTGCAATTCCGGGAATCGAAGCCGCAGTTACAGCGGAGGAAATCCTTAAGAGTGAAACACCTCCGGCAGATCAGAATATCGTCATCATCGGCGGCGGCGTCACAGGCCTTGAGACGGCTGAATACCTCTCAGAGAAGAACAAAGTCGCAGTGGTCGAGATGCTCGACAAAGTCGGCGGAAACCTGTATCCCAGCGTAGTCATGCACCTGGCGCAGGAGATCATGAAGAACGGCGGCAGCATCAAGAAAGGCATGAAGCTGACAGCCGTCGAAGATGGCTCTGTGACACTCGCGGACACAAAGACCGGAGAAGAGACCAGCCTTCCCGCGGACCTGGTCATCCTGGCAATGGGCGTTCGCTCCGACAGACCGGATTACGAGGCTCTGCGCGAAGCGTACGATGATAAGCTCATTCTTGTGGGAGATTCCTGCAAGCCCGGGCAGATCTACGACGCACTCCACAGCGGACACGACAAAGCTTTTGTATACTGATTAACGCAGCAGCAAAGGGCCGCTTGCCGGAAACGGCAGGCGGCCCTTTTATTTAAATCTTTTCGCATGCAGATTTTTCTGCATATTTTGCATATAATATTAATGACAAAGATTTTTTTGGGCAGCAGAGGGTGTCATAACATGTATTAATAAACATCGTGAGCTGCATAATATGCATAAAAATCTGCATATTTTTTAGAGAAGGAGACTGCACAATGAATTATGTATTTATTTCACCTGCGTACCCTGTGACCTGCACGCAGTTCTGCGACCGCCTGAGCAGGCATGGCGTGAATGTGCTCGGAATAGGGGACGTGCCCTATGATACGCTCAACGACACGCTGAAAAACGCTCTGACGGAATACTATTATGTAGACACACTGGAGGACTATGACCAGGTGTACCGCGCAGTCGCCTTTTTTATACACAAATACGGCAGGATAGACTGGCTGGAGTCCCTGAATGAATACTGGCTTCCGGCGGACGCAAGGCTTCGTACGGACTTTAACATTGCCGTCGGAACGCGGGAGGAAGAGATCGGGGATCTTGTCAGGAAGTCGGGCATGAAGCGCGTCTTTATTGAGGCGGGGATACCGACAGCCCGCCAGCACATTGTTTCCGATCTGGCTGCAGGGCAGGCTTTCGTGAAGAAGGTGGGATATCCTGTGATCGTCAAACCGGACATCGGTGTCGGCGCAAACGGCGCGATGAAGGTCAATAATGAAGAGGACCTGCTCAGTTTTTACAGGGAATTGCCCTCTGAGCCTTATGTCATGGAGGAATTTCTGAGTGGTGATATCTGCACTTATGACGCGATCCTCGGTGCTGACTGCGCGCCGATTTTTGAGTCCATGTGTACTTATCCGCCGGTGATCGATGCCGTGCAGAACAACGAGGAGATCAAATTTTACACGGTCGCGGAGGTGCCGGAACAGCTGCGCGAATTCGGAAGGAAGGCGGCGAAGGCTTTCGGCGCGGACCGGCGCTTTGTCCATTTTGAGTTCATAAATATCACGAAGGACTATGAGGGCATCGGAAAGGCCGGCGACTATGCGATCATGGAAGTCAATATGCGCCCGGCCGGAGGCCATGACCCGGATATGATGAATTACGCACAGTCTCTTGACGTGTTTGATATCTATGCGCAGATGGTAACATCGGAAAAAACAAATATCCCGGAATCAGCGGAACACTATTACTGCGCGTATGCCGCACGCAGAGACGGGGGGTGCTACACGCACACCCCCGAAGAGATCGCTGAGCGCTACGGAAGCGCCATCGTGATGCAGGAGGAAATGCCTCCGATCGACTGGCCGTCCATGGGCCGCTACGTCTATATGGCTAAGTTTAAAAAGAAGGAAGAGATGGAAAAATATTTCAGCTTTGTGCTTGGGTGAGGGGAGAACCGGGAACACGCTGAAGGCACTGAATAGATTGATATTAATGTGTATGAGCCGGAAGGGGAGTCCCTTTCGGCTCATTATTAGGAACGGGTATATCAGTCGCCGCACTTTGGATCCTCGAAGACTTTCTTCATTCTCAGGTCGGGAATGATCCAAGGCGCCATTGCCACCACCAAAAGAGGGCATGACACATAATGCGCGCCGGGGAAGAAGGACAAGACAAGCGCGAGGATCTCGACGCATATCGTCCACGTTTCTTTTCTGCTCTCTCTGACGGCGACCTTCAGGATCTCGCAGTCATGCGCACTGATGATGAGCTTCTGGAGCAGGATATAGCTCAAAGAGGCTGCGAGATTCAGCAGACAATACACCCTGACCGGAAGCATTGCAAAATGAAATTTTCCGACCCAGCCTGTCGCTACCGGCTGGAATGACAGAACAAACAGGTAAAGAAGGTTCGCCCACAATATTTTGCCGTCTACGGAGCCCGCGACTTGCAGAAGGTGGTGGTGATTGGCCCAGTTTGTGCCGACCACAATGAAACTGATCAAATAGCACGCCGCAAGCGGAAGAATGGCAATGAGCGCGTGCAAGTCATCTCCCTCCGGGAGGCCGATCTCAAGTATTGTAATTGTAATGATGATGGCGATCACGCCGTCGCTGAATGCTTCCAGTCGTCCTTTTGTCATTTCTGTCTCCCTGTCCGGTCTTAGTGTTATACATTGCAGTACTATGATATCATATCCATAGAAAAATCTCTGTAAATGAAACAGTTAGGAGGAACTGCAACTTGGTAACAGAAAAGATGTATGACAAACTGGCGCAGCTCGTGGTGCGCAAAGGCGTGAATGTACAGAAGGACCAGCCCGTGGTCATCAGGGCGCACGTGCAGGACGCGGCTTTTGTGAAGAAGGTCGCGAAGTGCGCGTACGAGGCCGGTGCCAAATCTGTGAGCGTCGAGTGGCATGACAGCGATCTCACCAGGATGGCATATGAGTATGAGAGCAAAGAGGTGCTGTCCGAAGTGCCGCAGTGGAAATATGACAAGACTAAAGCCCAGCACGACGGCGGCGCCTGCTATATCACGATACTGTCCGACAAGCCCGGCGTCATGGCCGGCGTTGACAGTGAGAAGATCAAAGCCGCCAACATGGCTTATTACACGAAAATGGCGGACCTTATGAGTTACACCATGAACAATGAAGGGCAGTGGTGCGTGATCGGCGTGCCTTCCGTGGAATGGGCCAAAGTAGTGTTCCCCGATCTTTCTGAAGAAGCGGCTTTCGAGAATCTCGGAGAAGCTATTTTCTCCGTGACGAGGGTCTCAGAAGATAACGACCCTGTCGCAGAGTGGAACCTGCACGACAAAGAATTGATCGAACACGCTCAGAAACTGAACGAATACAAATTCGCAAAGCTTCATTTTACGAGTGAGCTCGGAACGGATGTCGTAGTGGAACTCGTTAAGGACCACATCTGGGTCGGCGGCGGGTGCACGACGCCCGGCGGGGTATATTTTGACCCGAATATGCCGACCGAGGAATGCTTCTGCATGCCGCGTAAGACAGGAGTCAACGGGATCGTGTACGCCTCCAAGCCCTTGGACTACGAGGGAAAGGTCATCGACGACTTCTGGCTGCGCTTCGAGGACGGGAAGGCCGTCGTCTATGGCGCGGGGAAAGGAGAGGCCGCGCTCGCGCAGCTGCTGAGCTACGACGAGGGATCCGCCTATCTGGGCGAAGTTGCGCTGGTCCCCTATGACTCGCCGGTGTCAAGATCCGGCATCCTCTTTTTCAATACCCTGTATGACGAGAACGCGGCGTGCCACCTGGCGCTGGGCAGGCCTTACCCCGAAAATATCGAGGGCGGTGAGACCATGAGCAAGGAAGAGCTTGCGGCGCGCGGCGCCAACGACTCGATGCAGCACGTGGACTTCATGATCGGAACGCGCGGCACGAATATCGACGGCATTCTGGAAGACGGGACCATCGTGCCGGTATTCCGGGACGGGAACTGGGTGAGCTGAACCCGGGCGAACTGAATCGGGTGAGCTGATTGGCGGCAGCTGTACTCAAGGATTGCAAAGCAAGGAGCGCAGGAAGGATATACCTTCCCGCGCTCCTTTTTAACGGCTCGCTGTGAGCCTTAACTTCTGCTTATCTCAGGCAGACCTGCTCTTATCTCAGGCAGACCTGCTCGCATTCTTGCGAATGATCACAGGATCATCTTCTCCGAGAACAAAAGCTCTTGTGATGATGCATTTCTCGACGTTTTTTTCATCCGGCATGGCGAACATGATGTCTTCCATCACGCTCTCCATGATCGCTCTTAAGCCTCTTGCACCTGTATTCTTGCGCATAGCGATCTGTGCGATCTCCCTGAGCGCGTCAGGTTCGAATTCGAGCTGGACGCCATCATACTCCAGGAGCCTCTTGTACTGTTTCACCAGGCAGTTCTTGGGCTCGGTCAGGATCCTTACCATAGCATCTTCATCAAGCTCATCGAGAGCTACGAAGACCGGAAGTCTTCCGACAAATTCCGGTGTCAGACCGAATTTCATGAGATCCTGAGGAGTAAGTCCTCTGATCTGCTCGGAAAGGGTCATCTCTTTTTTGGCCTCGAAAGCTGCGCCGAATCCGAGAGTATTCTTAGCGGTCTTATCTGCAAGAATTTTTTCAATACCAGAGAATGCGCCGCCGCAGATGAAGAGAATGTTGCTTGTATCCAACCTGATGCATTCCTGCTGGGGGTGCTTGCGTCCGCCCTGAGGAGGTACATTAGCAACAGTGCCTTCCAGGATCTTCAAGAGACCCTGCTGCACGCCTTCACCGGATACGTCCCTGGTGATGGAACGGTTTTCACCTTTCCTTGCGATCTTATCGATCTCATCGATGTAGACAATGCCTTTTTCTGCGCGCTTGACGTCATAGTCACATGCCTTAAGGAGTCTCACAAGCACGTTTTCAACGTCTTCACCGACGTAACCTGCTTCAGTCAAGGTCGTTGCGTCAGAGATCGCGAACGGAACGCCGAGGATCTTAGCCAGGGACTGGACCAGGTAAGTCTTACCGGAACCGGTAGGTCCGATCAGCAAAACATTGCTCTTCTGAAGTTCAACATCCGTATCATTGCAGCCCCAGATCCTCTTGTAGTGGTTGTAAACAGCCACGGCGAGCTGTCTCTTGGCCCTGTTCTGACCAATCACATACTGATTCAGGAAATCGACGATCTCGCGGGGCCTTTTCAAAGTGCTTCCCTTAAGCATGTCTCCCATGTTTTTCTCCTCTTCAGCCTTCCTGAGGCGGGTGAGAATATCATTGGACGACTTGATGCAGTCCTCACAGATGATGGCGCCGCCGCCTCCGATGAAGCGTTTACCGGAAGATTTCGGTTTTCCGCAAAATAAGCATTTGGGTTCTTTTTCTGCCATTTCCGCCTCCTTTCTATCTACGTCTGCCGGCAGGCCTGACCGGTCGGCTGCCGGGCGGCAGATTTCGATTATTACTGGACAGTGTTTTTTACTACAAGAGAAAAATAGCATTTGTCCGGCAGAATTTCCATTAACCGCTGGTATAAAGCGCTGATGTACAGAGGTTGTGCTATCATAGAGATAAGGTTTGTTCAGAATGGAGGCTAAAAATGGCATTCAGATTAAGAGAGTACAGGGAACCGGATTTTGGAAAGCAATGCTTCATTTCAGCACCGGATGCTGCGATGGCACCCGCGCCTGCCGACTCAGTTGCGCCGACAGGTTTTCACGCGATGAGCATTTTCCCGGAGTATTTCAAGATTGGAGGGAAGTGGCTCCTTGCAGAGGAGAGCCGCATGGATTGTGTACCGGTTTATGACGGTCATAAGATCCTTGTAAAGGAGCCCCGTCGGCTTCGCAAAGGCGAATCGGTCATCCTGGGAAGGACAGAAGACGGGAGAGAAGGGATTTACGTCCATCCGAACGGATTCAGCGGGGAGAAGGAGATGAAAGACGTCTTCGCCTTCCGGACGGGGCGATCCCGCGAGACGGCCTTTTCCAGGGATTACGATGAACTGTACGACATTCTCCGTTACGACAGAGAACACGGAAAGATCGTATGGGTGATGGGACCGGCTTTTGCGTTCGACCACGATGCAAGGGAAGCCTTCTCCACACTGATCGCAAACGGCTATGTTGATGCACTGCTGGCAGGCAACGCCCTGGCGACGCATGATCTGGAAGCGGCCTGGCTCGGAACGGCACTCGGTCAAAATATCTACACCACCGAACTGCAGCCGAACGGCCACTACAACCATCTCGATACGATCAACCGCGTGAAACAGTGCGGAGGAATAGCTGATTTCCTGAGAAAGGAAAATATCGATAACGGTATCATATACAGCTGTGAAAAGTACGGAATACCCTATGTTCTCGCCGGCTCTATAAGAGACGACGGGCCGCTTCCTCCTGTCATCGGAAATGCCTATGAAGCACAGGACAGGATGCGTGACGTTGTCAGAGACGCGACGACCGTTCTCTGCCTGGCCACCACACTTCACTCCATAGCTGTCGGCAACATGACGCCTTCCTATCGGGTGACGCCGGATGGACAGGTCCGGGAAGTATATTTTTACTGTGTGGACATATCTGAGTTCACAGCGAACAAGCTCAGCGACAGGGGCAGCCTGTCCGCCAAAGGAATTGTCACGAACGTACAGGACTTCATTGTGACGCTCAGCAAAGGTCTGGGACTGTGATCACCAGTGAATCCGGATCTTCTCTTATTGCCAGCAGCAGTCTCATGAACCTGTGCTTCCCCCATGCCCGCGATCTGTCGTAAGCCGTGTCATAGATCTCCTTTATCGGATACGAATCCCCCAAAATGCGTCCGGTCTTCGCATCCCAGATCCTTGCAGTGACAGTATATGGGTACTGACAGCCCCACTTATCGCCGTTCCTCACCAAATAAGGCTTTTGGTCCTGTGTCAGCCAGACCAGATATTTCCCGTCCACGGTCAGGAAAAAAGCTCCGGCCGGATCAAAGTTATATTCTTCGTAATATTCCCACTCCAGGGAAGATATTACCATGTTTTCTTCCAGATTCACAAAAAGACCTTCTCTGTGTGCTCCTTCGCCTTCTTTTTCCTGCACGGCCAGTCGGTCGCTCACCTTGTGGAGAAGGTTGTCTGCGGCTCTGTTTCCGTCTCCGCTGTATTTTGAAAGATCAAGATCAGGGCTGACCGCATCAGGAAGCAAAACGGAAAGCTTTGCGCGGGAGAGGGGCGCTTTTATCTCATGAATCGGGGCGCGCTGCCCGCCTGCCCACATAGCAAACCGTGTCACTTTCTCACCCTCATACTCCCAGTCCAGCCAGCAGATGAGCTCTGAGTTATCGACAGCAATCGAAAAGCAGTTATCATTGATGTAACGGACCCGTCCGACTTCATTGCCTGTAAACTTGTATATAATCCTTTCTTCGCCTCCTGTGAGGCCATATACTTCAACATTGCCGTCTGTCCGCTGTGTCAGAATAAAACGGTAATCCTTCAGAAACGCGGCGAACTGAAACTGTCCGTCGGCAATATGTAGTCTCGTATCTTCACCGTCGGCCCTTCGCAGATCCAGACCGTCTCCCCGGGTCAGAAGCCAGAGCCCGTCATCTGATGAATGAAGGACCGACTCATACTCTTTGGTGTCATAATAATTCCACGTACTCGACTTATAAGAATACAGGCGATAGTATTCCCGAAGGATACGTCCGCTTGACACTTCCTCCACTATTGCGCCAGGGTAGTGGACGTAGTCAACTTGAATGTCATTTTCCCAACCGGTATCTGTATAGTGAGCCCACAGTTCCAGTGTAGGGATCAGACGGAAACGTCCGTCTTCCGTCACGGTTTCACTTCCGACATAAGAGGTGATCGTGTTATCGATATCTATTTGATCCTGTCCGATTTTCTTCCAGCTTGAACCCGATTGATTCTCTCCGGTCACGGCTGAAATTCCACCCAGCGGCAGCAGACCTGTTCCGGTCAGGGGAATGATCTTGCGCAGGCGATTTTTTGACTGGCCTTCACCTGCCTTGGCGCGAAGCAGAAGTGCATTTATATCCCGTTCAAAACCCGGACAGGCCCGTGCCTCATCTGCGAGCCGGAGGGCGGACAGTATGTCACCACACGCCTCCGCTTTCTCCGCGCGCTTCATGATCCGGCTGAATTCCGTTTCTGTTTCCAGCCGGGTCTCTGTGCTGGTGATCAGGCTCAGCAAATAATCCGCCTGCCGGTCCGGAGCATAGGCCAGTGCAGAGCAGTCGCTTGCAAGGGACAAAAATACCCCTCTGAATTCATCAGATCCGGACAATCTGCTCTCCCGGACGGTTCCTTCTAAAGAAGATAATGTGGGATACGAGCGGCCTAAGTGTTTTCCGGTCTCTGCGTCCCACAGACTTGCTGTGACAGCGTATGTGGAGACAAGAGATTCCTGGCCGTTTCTCTTTCTGCCTCCCTTTTTCACATAATAGCCGTTCGAATCGCTCAGCCAGATCAGATAGCGGCCACCGCCGGTCAGAAAGAACGCACCCGGTGTTTCTTCAGAATAAGTGTAAGGCGATTTCTTTTCCCAATGCAGGGGAGCGACAACCCGTTCCCCTATCAGATCAAGGAGCACTCCTTCACGCAGCTCGCCTTCTCTGTGGGTCTCCAGCACGGCGAGGCGATCGCTGACTTGGTAAAGGAGACTTCCCGGGATTGCTCTTCGGTTTACTTCACCGCAGGGACAGGAGTGTGCGTCCGACGGAAGCGGCCGGTCCGGCCTGTCTCCGAAAATGACCTTGTTATTAGCAGAAAAGAGCAGTACGCGTCCTGCCCATGTAAAGCCCAGCAGAACAGCACCTTTCACGCGGGAAAGGAGCCGCCCGCTCTGTACATCGTAAAATACTGCCAGGCAGTTCTCAGGCTTTTCCAAAATCAGGGAAAAGCCGATGACAGTGCCGTCCGGATTCAGTATTCCGTACGCGTGATCAAATGTTCTGAGGACCGGCACTTCGGGGATCTCGAGAGTCTCATCATTCCACTTATCTTTGTACCATTTGCGGATTTTGGTAATACTTGCCAGATCCACCACTGCAGTCAGATACTTTTTATATCGTTTATCTCCCTCAGGAATTATCTCTGTGATGCCATAAGCGGCATACTTTCCGTTCATGCTTATGTTGATGCTTGAACGAGCGAGGTTGATCTCAATGTGTTTCCCTTCAGTGTTTATCTTTCTGTATATATAGTGCTTCTCTGCGTTCAACACCGTAAGATATTGCCCGGAGACTCTGTCATAGACAGCCTCCATCACATGCTGCCTGCGGTTACGCGGATCAGGTTTATGATCAAACAGAGAGATGGCGCCGGTGATCAGACGCCCTTGGCAGAAAATGCCGTCATACTTAAACGGTACATCAGCCGGTTCCGTATTCAGTGATACCACGGTATGCATTTCACGCTGCAGGACCTCAATAAGGTGATCACGTTCCGCCTGATCCTGTATAGCATCAAGAGCGGCCTCCGCCTCCCAGGGCGTTAACTGCTCTTTGCGATAAAGGGCAAGCGTCCGGTTGAACACAGAAGCCCGGTGACCCGGATCCAGGTTCAGGGCCTGATCCCAGCACGCCATCGCGTTTTCAAATTCGCCAAGGTCGAGATAGCTCAGGGCACGATTATTGTAATAATCTGCGGTTGCGGAAGCCGTGGAAGGTTCAGGCCTGCGATATACCTCCCCGATCAATTCGGCGTAAAGAGATACCAGTTCGCTTTCCACCGCGCCAAAATCAGACAACCTGTCATCAGGATTCGGCTCCAGGCACTGCGCCAGCAGCTGCCGCAAAGCTTCCGGCAAAGGCCTCTCCACACACATGTCAAAATATGCCTCGCAAGCATATCCAACCAAAGGACCCGTAAGGTCTCTTCCGTGCGCCCAGGGCTTGAAGCCAAGATACATCTCAAGGACAGACACAGCCCAGCTGTAAACATCTGTGCGCTTCGTCAGGAGCTGCCCCGCCGCCTGCTCCGGTGAGCAGTAAGCCGGGGTCCTTCCGCCGCTCGGGCTGACCGTGGTGGCCTCGGGATCATTATCAAGAACTGTCGCGTCTCCCTCCAGGAAAGTAAGGGACGTCCTTGCCCTCGCGAGGCCGAAATCACTGATCTTGGCCGTCCAGCCTTCAGCCAGCAGGAGATTATCGGGCTTTACGTCCTGGTGAATCAGCTTATTCTCATGTGCAAAATGAAGACCGCGGGCAAACTGGATAGAAATGTCAAGAAGACGCTCTTGAACTTCTTTGTCACTGCCTTCATAAAGGGTGCCGTCCTTTATGTGGCTCTCCAGGCTCCCCTTATCCATCCACTCCGAAAAAATGGTCGGCACGCCCTCAATTTCACGCACATAGTAACAGGAGACAATATTCGGGTGCAGGCCAAGGTTCATCCAATATCTGCATTCTGCGGTGAAATTGTCTTTCTGCTCTTCAGTCCGAAAAGCCTGCGGCTTGGGCCTTTTCATCGCCAAGTCCACATTCCAGCCGGTATGATGCACACGCCATACGGCGCCCATTCCCCCTTGGAAAGCTTCTGATTCGATACGGTAGGTGTCGAGAAGCTGGTCGCCGGGGTGGAAGGTGGTGGTGGGATTGGAGCCGGCGGTTGGACGCGAGGGGCTCTTGTCAGATCCGGGATTGGAGCCGGCGGCGGGATTGGGCTTTTTCTTGTCGGGCATATGCAGCCTCCTTTTGGGGGAACGGGATTACTTCTGTTTTTCGCTATTTTGATGTTGTAGAATATATAAGAAGGTGCGAAGTGGAATTTATCAGAGAGTTAAACCTTGTTGCGGGGGAGTTTTGGCTGCCGCGGGGTGAGCTGGATTATATGAGGTGTTTTCAGCTTATTGGCGCCCATGGGAAAAATGAGAAATGAGCAAATCTTCATGGGGGCAGAAGCTGGAAATAGTTCATGTATAGTCCAACTTGGCCACGGGAAATGAACTGTTAAGCTTTTTTTGGACACAATTGGGTGGTTTTTTGAAACGACCAATGTGCTTTAAAAATGCTATATTGGTGGTTATTCCACCAATATAGGGAAAAGTAAAAGGGTACTTCAAACCCTCCGTATATATATGTATGTGTTTGCGAAACCCTATATTCGTGGTATAGCCACCAATATAGGGAAATTGTGAAGGGCATAGCGAAAAAAACTGCCGGGCGGGCTGACTCCGTCAGAATACCGGATGGCCTCACCCTCGGCAAAAGCCTCCGGCAAGCAGGCAGAAGACCTCTAAACCAACTTGACCTACACCAGTTTCGCCACATACTCCCTGAGCTCCGCAAAACTCCCATTTGGATATTTGCTGATATCTTCATCAGACTTATTGATGAGACAATCCTTCACCAGGAATACCTTCATGCCAAGCTCAGCGGCAATCATGTCTTCGCCGACATCGTTGCCGACCATCAGGCATTCATGCGCATCCAGTCCGGCTTGACGAAGGACTTCTCGATAATAATCGAGGTTGGGCTTGCACCAACCGATGTTCTCATAGGTGGTGTAGAACTCGAATTCATCAGGCTCAAGGCCGGTCCAGCGAATGCGGGACTCTGTCGCGACAGATGGAAACAGCGGGTTTGTCGCAAGGGCGATACGAATGCCTTGTTCCTTGATCCAGCGAACGGCTTCAGCTGCTTCCGGATTATATCCGCAGAACATGCGGGCATTTTGAAATTCATTTGCATAGAAATCATCGAACAGAGGCTTGTCCAAGAGCGCCTGCTCTCCGTATATTTTGGCAAAATCTTCCCAGAACGCTTCTTCATTTGTGCAGTGCCCGTCGTTTTGGACCATGGCTGATACGCCGTGCCAGATTCCTTTGACCAGCGATTTCTGCTCGTAGCCGCGCGGCGCTGCCTTTGCTGCCAGCATTTGGAAGTATCCCATTGTGAACTCATCCATATCCATGGGGAGAAGAGTTCCGTCGAGATCGAAAAATACCATTTTTACTGCCATATATTATCCCTTTCTGACAAAATAGTACACATGGCTATCTTACCATACCGACTGGGATTTTTAATATAGAGAAGCCAAGGGATCAATCGGAAGTATAGCTTTTAAACTGAGGGAAATTTCTGCCAGAAGCAGATCATGAACAAACTGTCTGTCCAGGAGGTCCGCAGAGAAAGGAACGCGATGAAAAGAGAGTATTATCAAGACATAGGATATAAGCCGTTTTTGTTTTTTGTGATCTACGGCGGGCAAGGCGTTTTCTTTGACAGAGATACCCGGCTTCACACGTCTGACGGGAAGACCTTTGTCATTCATCCGGAATTCGTAAACGACTTTGAGAATGATGATTACAATAATGCTTACTACAATGTGACTGTGGATGATGGTACGTAAATGCAGTTGGTTTCCGCGCGTGACAAAGTGAAAGGTTATAATTATGAAAATAGAGTGGGTTGACGGTTTCGAAATCAAGGCTGCCACTGAGAATGGCGAAATCGTAATATCTGCAAACAGAGAGGGAATGCTCTCGCTGGCAAAACAGCTAACGGCGCTTGCAGATGGAGTGCCGGGAGATCACATCCATTATGATGAGTATAATTCTCTTGAAGAAGGCTCTACAGGAATGATTATTGTGAGAATGGGCTAGCGATGTGTCATAAGTGTCATGTGGACGGTTCTTATGACACAGAACAACAGCCCATGACTCAATGGGAAGGAGTAATACATATGAGTACAATTTATCTTGCAGGCGGCTGCTTCTGGGGGCTCCAGAAGTTCTTTGATCAGTTTGAGGGAGTGATCCGTACAGAGGCAGGTTATGCAAACGGACCGGACAAAGCTCCGAGCTACCAGGAGGTCTGCAGAAACAGCGGCCATGCGGAGACTGTCAGGGTAGATTATGATGATAAAAAAATGGACTTGGAAGAACTGCTTGAGTATTACTTCATGGTGATCGATCCGCTGGCAGTGAACAGACAGGGAAACGACGTGGGGATTCAGTACCGGACAGGTATCTACTATACTGACGAGGAGCAGCTGCCAACGATCCGCAAGGCCTTCAGAAGGCAGCAGGAAAAGGTGGGAACGGCTCTTGCCGTTGCCGTTGAACCGATTCGGAATTTCTTCCCCGCCGAAGAATACCATCAGAAATACCTGGATAAGAACCCGGGTGGTTACTGCCATATCCCGAGGCCATTCTTTTCCCTGGAACACAAATGAACAAAGCAATTACGGAATCAGAGGAACAGAAATGAGGCTTAAAAATATACTCATAGTTGTGAAAGATATTGGCCGATCGCGTCAGTTTTATCATGATCTTTTCGGCTTGGAAATGATCCTTGATAATGACGGTAATATGATCCTTACGGAGGGACTTGTCCTTCAGGATGAGCAAATATGGAAGGATTTCCATGGCAGAGACATAATACGGGAGAATAATTCCAGTGAGCTGTATTTCGAGGAGCCGGACATAGAAGGATTTGTTAAAAAGCTGGAACAATACTATCCGGAAGTCCGGTACGTCAACCGGCTGATGGAGCACAGTTGGGGACAAAAGGTTGTTCGGTTCTATGATCCGGACGGCAACTTGATCGAGGTCGGAACGCCTGTTTAACATATTTATAATTTACGTAGATAAGATTGCCTAACGGTGAAAAATGGATACTGCCATCAAGAATTATATAGACAGTCTGGACAGAAGAAGCATCCCTTGGAACAGGATGTTCACTGCCTACGGCACAGCGGAACACTATAATGAGCTGCTGTCGGTGCTCGAAGAGACCACCGACGAGGAGCAGTGGAAGAAGGCTTTTAATCGTCTATCGGACTTCGAGCATCAGAGCACGATGTTTCCTCCGGCTCCGTTTGCCCTGGTTTTTCTTGTCAGGATTCTGCAGAAGCTTCTTCAAGACGCATCTGCATATGGAATTGTCAAAAAACTGATAGACCAGTTCATGTATTACGCTGAAGTATGCTGCGAGGCCGAAGAGATGGAGCACGCGCAGCCACTGAGCCATTTCGGGGATCTTCTTGATGATGGGAATCTTTTGCCTGAAGATTGTACGGAAGAGGACCTCGATGAAATATTTGAGAATCCGGATGCGGTTTCCGATGAATTGTTCTTCAGTTTCTACTATTACGCAAAGATTGTTCTGTCCCAGGTGCCGGACATTCTTGATCAATGCGGAATGTTTCCGGAGGAGAGTAAAGAACTAAGGTACAAGATGAAAGGTGCATGATCGCAGCTACGGAACAACAGGAGAGCACATGAAAAAGAAAACAATAAAAGTCGCAGCCGCAATCATTCGCAAGAACAACAAAGTATTTGCGACACAAAGGGGCTACGGAGACTATAAAGACTGGTGGGAATTTCCAGGCGGCAAAATAGAAGAGGGTGAGACTCCGGAAGCTGCGCTTGTCAGGGAGATCAGGGAGGAACTCGACTCAGAGATCGAAGTGGAGCAGTACCTTACAACGGTGGAGCATGACTATCCGGAGTTCCATCTCTCCATGGACTGCTATTGGTGTAAACTTAAAAGCGGCAGGCTCACGCTGATCGAACACGAAGCGGCCAAATGGCTGCCGCTCGACAATCTGCGTCAGGTGAACTGGCTGCCTGCAGATGTAAAAGTGGTGGAGGCAATAGAACTCAGGGGGGCCATTCTCCCGCCTCTATAGGCGGTGACTCTGTAACAAACTTTACTCAGTGGAGGCAAAGGTGAAACAACTCAAGCAATACTTACAACCGCTCATCATACTGATCGTTTTTGAAGCAGTCGCCGTGACATTATGGCTGACAAAAAACAACATATTCTATTTGTTCAACTTCAGCTATATCGGGCTGTCGATATTTCTCGGAATATTCTTGTTTATAAACAAATACAAATATGCAAGGCGCATCGTTCAGCTGCTCGTCGGCTTATACATGCTCGTCTACCTCGGATTGATCTGCCGTGAAAATATGCAGATCGAAGGCTTTTGGTACTATCTTTTCACAGGCGTATTCGAGGCGGCGACGATTCATTATGCAGTTGCCAAAATATTCGGACCTCTGGTTTTTGGCCGCGGCTGGTGCGGTTATGCCTGTTGGACGGCAATGGTGCTGGACTTCCTTCCCTATAAAGTCCCGACGCAGTCGAGGAAGAAGATCGGATGGATCCGCTATATTACATTTGCTTTGTCGCTTATCTTCGTTTCAGCACTGTTTCTTGCTAAAGTCGGAAACATAGAAAGGATCATGTTCTGGGCGTTCATAATAGGCAATATAGCTTATTACGGAATTGGCATAGCGCTTGCGTATGCGCTGAAAGACAACCGGGCCTTCTGCAAATATATCTGCCCGATCACGGTCTTTTTAAAACCGATGAGCTATTTTTCATTGATCCGCATTAAATGCGACAAGAACAAGTGCGTTGATTGCGGAAAATGCAAGCGTGTCTGTCCCATGGATGTGGACGTGACAGACAATTCAAGAAAGAGGAAGAACGGCACCGAGTGCATTCTCTGCATGGAGTGCGTTAAGAATTGCCCCAAAGAAGCATTATGAGAAAAGGAGACCAACCATGAAAAAAGTACTGATCATTTCGAGCAGCCCCAGGAAGAACAGCAACTCGGAGGCATTGTGCAAAGCCTTCGCAGAGGGAGCGGCAGAGGCAGGCAAAGAGGTGGAGATCGTCACACTTCGGGATAAGACAATTAATTTTTGCAGGGGATGTTTTGCGTGCCAGAAAACGCAGAATTGCGTGATCAAAGACGACGCAGTCGAGATCTGCCGGAAAGCGCTGACAGCCGATGTGCTGGTCTTCGCGACGCCTATTTATTATTACGAGATGTCGGGCCAGCTCAAGACAATGCTTGACCGCCTGAATCCGCTGTATCCCAGCGACTATGCATTCACCGAAGTGTATTTCCTTTCTTCTGCTGCAGAGGACGAAGATTTCGTTCCGGAAAGAGCAATACATGGCGTAGAAGGCTGGGTTGAATGTTTTGAAAGAGCAAATTTCGCCGGAACAGTGTTCATGGGCGGCGTGACTGCGGCCGGTGAAAAGCCTGATCACCCGGCGCTGGAAGAGGCTCGGGAAATGGGACGGAAGTGCTGATAGCTTACAAAAGCCGTTCTGTAGATTTGCGCTCACAGCAATCAGTCATTGAGGACATGTGAAAATGATCATCCAAAATATTGATAAGGGAAAGCCCTTTGATTGGGGGAAAACTTCTGAGGATTATGCAAAATACAGAGACATATATCCGCAGGAATTCTATGACTATATTTTGAACCTGGGGCTGTGCAAAAGCGGGCAAAAAGTTTTGGATATCGGTACCGGAACCGGTGTGCTTCCGATAAATATATATAAGTACGGGGCAGAGTGGGTTGGAACCGATATCGCTGAAAATCAAATAGAACAGGCAAAAAGAATCGCTGATGATGCCGGAATGAATATTGATTTCTTTGTGTCTAAAGCGGAAGAGGTATCATTCCCGGATGAAACTTTTGACGTGATCACTGCCTGCCAGTGCATCTGGTATCTGAAGCACGATATAACTGCTCCGCGTTTTGCAAAGATGCTTAAGCAGGGCGGGCACTTTTTGATCCTGTATATGGGATGGCTCCCTTATGAGGATGAAGTGGCTGGGAAGAGTGAAGAGCTCATCCTGAAGTACAATCCCAACTGGAACGGATGCGGCGATACCGTTCACCCGGTCTGGGTACCTGATGAATACTTGCAGTATTTTGACCTGGTGTCGCAGAATGAGTTCAAGGTCGACGTCCCGTTCACAAGAGATTCCTGGCATGGGCGGATGCGGGCCTGCAGAGGCGTAGGCGCATCGATGTCTCCCGCGGATCTGGAGGCTTGGGATAAGGAGCACTATGAAATGCTTGAAGGTGCTGCGCCGGAGAGGTTTAAGGTGAAGCACTATGTTTCCGTTGCGGAATTGCAAAAGAGGGATCGAGTGTTCCAATGATCATCAAACATTTAGAAACAAAAGAAGAAATTGAAGGAAAAGCTGCAGTTCACTGTCAAGCGTGGAAGGAAGCCTACGTTGGCCTGGTGGACCAGGATTTTCTTGATAGAAGAACCCTGGAAATGTCGCTTCAGAGCGCGCAGCGGGCCTTTGATAATGGCATTGCGACATTGATCGCAAAGGTTGGAAATCGCGTGATCGGCTTTGCTGACTACGGCAATTATTGGGGTGACGATCTACAAGAAACTGGTGAAGTTTATGCCATTTATGTCCTGAAGAAATACTACGGAAAAGGTATTGGCTTTGCTCTGATGAAAAAGGCACTTGAGGCGTTAAGTGAGTACCCTCAGACAGCGGTATGGGTTCTGGCAGGGAATGAGCGGGCAATCAGATTTTATGAGCGATGTGGGTTTGAGTTTGATGGGCAGAAAAAAGAGCTTGAGTTGGGAACGCCTGTTACAGAGGTCAGGATGATTTTTCATAATAGTGAAAGGACGGGTTCTGTATGAACATCCAGATATTCGGTACTAAGAAAAGCAGTGATACGAGAAAAGCAGAGCGGTTTTTCAAGGAGCGTGGGATTAAGTTCCAGTTCGTTGATATGAAGGAAAAAGCAATGAGCAAAGGCGAGTTCCAGTCGGTCCTGCAGGCAGTCGGAGGACTGGATGCAATGATAGACCCGGGATGCAAGGACAAGGATCTGCTCGCATTGATAAAGTATATTGCTGCTGAAGACAAGGCTCAGAAAGTATTAGAAAATCAGTCTGTTCTCAAGCTCCCAGTTGTCAGGAACGGTAAGTCTGCAACTGTCGGATATCAGCCTGATGTGTGGAAGACGTGGAAGTGACGAATCGAGGTTTTATGGAAAGGTCATTTTTAGATAATCATTATGATTCCATCCTTGCCACAAACAGGGAAAAGGTACTCGCTGGCGGAATAGGGGACCCACTCCTGAAAAATGCTCTGACTGACAGCAGAATGTCACTTGTTGTTCTGATTCGCATTTCCCCTGATGTGGCAGAAAGAATCAACTGCTGTCTTGATGATTTAAAAGGGATTGAGCCAAATCTTTACTATTATCCTGCCAAAGATTTTCACATTACAGTGATGGATGTACTAAAAGGCGAGGAGGGAAGAGAAATTCCCACAAATATCAATGAGTATATTCGCTGCATTGAAGAGTGCAGTAAAGACATTTCTCCTTTTGAGATCAAATTTGATGGACTCACAGCCAGTGATAATGCTGTCCTGGTGAGAGGCTATTATGACGATCAGTTAATGGTATTCAGGCAGAGGCTCAGAGATATGCTTAAACAGAGGGGGCTGTCACTGGAGGAGAGATACAAAACTATTTCGTCGCATGTGACAATCGCAAGACTGCACAGTAAGTTTCAAAATCCCGAGAGGCTTCTGGATTATATAGAAAAGCCGAGATCATTCGGAACTATGACAGTAAGCAATATGGAGATTTCATTCCACAATTGGTATGACACGCGGAAAGAAGTGCTTTCGGTTGTAGAATTGTGAATTTAATTCAAGCCGGTTGTAGAAATGAAAATTCGGTTTAAAAGTGCTCGGCGCCTTGGCTGAATCTGTCCCTGCGGAGGATAAGATATGCTGAATGAACTCATCGGAGCAGTAGTTCAAGTCCTGTTTTTCTCGTTATTACCATTGGCTGTTTGGCTTGATGCACGGCACTGTAAATTTTGTTACGGCTGCGGTTTCACTTTTTTGACTTTGGTGCAAAAGCAACTACATCATGTAGCTTCACAGAAAAGAAAACAAAAAGGAGGAATATTGCCATGGATTACAGAAGATTCGGAAATACGGTTGTAATCAGGATCGACCGCTATGAAGAAGTGATGGAGAAGATCCAGGAGATCTGCGAGAAAGAGGAAATCCTGCTTGGAAGCATCTCCGGTCTCGGTGCTGCCAGCTATGTGGAGATGGGACTGTACGATGTTGAGAAAAAGGCTTTTACAGGAACAATTCTGGAACAGCCGCTGGAAGTGACGTCTTTGATCGGAAGCGTTACCGAAATGGACGGAAAACCTTATCTTCACGTGCATATCGGTGCTGCAGATGTCACAGGAAAAGCTTACGGCGGGCATCTGAAGAAGTGTGTGATCGGCGGAACTGCCGAGATTTTCATTCATATTGCAGACGGACATGTGGGACGAAAAGCGGATTGGTTTTCAGAGACGGGATTAAACCTGTATCATTTTGAGTGATGACCTTCGAAAATACCGCGGCCAAATAACATTATTGAAAGGGAACGGAAATGGATAAATATGCTCACAATTCAGTCATGAAAAAACTACTCGCTCTCCTTTTGACAGTGACCATTCCTCTGACCTGCGTCAGCTGCCAAAAAACACAGGAACAGCCTGCTGCCGAAGCCGGTGAAACTTCTGAAGCCTCCGAAGCTGTTGACGTTGCTGAAGCCGGCGACGCAGCTGAAGCTGCTGAAGCATCCGAAGCTGTTGAAACTGCCAAAGGTACAGAGAGTACCGAAGCTGCTGAAGCTATTGTTCACGGGGAAGTAACATTGCAGGAAATGATCGACAGCTATCACAGTGTCGATCCGGATGCGCTGAAGCCCCAGATTGAACTGCTGGAAAAGTATTATCAGGAAAACAGCGAAGACAAAAACCCTGAGGAAACTGTAGTAAAGATCTATAAAGAGATCTGCGCTGTCTATGAAGAACAACAGCAGCAGAGAGCCATTTCTGAAATACTGTCTTTTACTGATACCAGTGACAGCGAGATGGCCGAAAAATCCGCGCGGGATGCTTCCAATTTGGTTCTTTTGCAGAATCAGGGGCGCAGCGCCATCAGAAATGCTCTGAACGGACCTTACGGTGAAGCTCTCCGAAAGGTCATTGATCCGAAGCAGATCCATGTCTATTTTGACACAGTTGACTTTACGCCGGAAATGGAAGAGCTTGCCGGGCAGTATACTGATATTGTTTCAAAATATCATCTGGCCATGAGCCAGCCGGTCACCTGTGAGTTTGACGGAGTGACCTACGCATCTAACGGCGAGCTGCCTGAAGAGCACAGGAAGGAGATCATAGGACTCCTGCGTGAAGCACGGGAAGAGATGATCGCGCCTATTTATGTCGACTTGATCAACAACCGCAATAAATTTGCGCAGTTGCTCGGATATAACAATTTCCTGGAGTACAGCTACGCTCAGGAGTTCAATCGCGACTATACGGCCGAGGATGTCAAGGCGATGCTGGACAATTTTTATGAGCTCTGCGCGCCGCTGATGCAAAGCGCGTCTGACAGTATCGGCGATGTTGATATGAGAAAATCGCTGGATATGAGCAGCGAAGAGATGCTTGGACTGCTGGATGAAAATATTGAAAAGGTGAGCCCGGAATTGGATGAGTCCCTGGACTACATGATGAAGTATAAGCTGTATTCTCTGGGCAATGAGCCTAATCGTATCCATGCTTCCATGATGGAACCGATCCCGGCGATCAGAGCCGGCTGCATCTTTGCCGACGGCAGCGATACCCTCGAGAACTATGTAAATCTGACCCATGAGTTTGGTCACTTCAACAACGCCTATCAGGTATACTCTCCGGCGCTGGCACATATTGACAACCTGGATATACTGGAAGTTCACTCCCAGGGACTGGAACTTCTGATGAGCGACAAGCTTGGGAACATCGTTCCCGTAGAAAACGGAGATTACAGCGCAGTCATAACGCGGAGCAAGTTAAGGGTCATTCTTGTTGCTGTTTTGGTTGGGCGCTTTGAAATAGAATGCTTCGAGCATCCGGAAATGGACGCTGCGCAGATGAGAGAAAAGATAAACTACTATGCATCCTGCGTCATGGAGGGAGCACAAGAGCTGTCCGACGTCAGCTCGCGGACGTCCTGGACCCAGATCAATCATCTGTTCGACGCCCCCTTGTACTATATTTCCTATGCGATCTCCGCGCTGTCTGCTCTGGACGTCTACAGCGAGTATCTGAAAGACCCGCAGACCGGATGGGACAAGTACACAGCGCTGACCCATATCAATCCGGAGATGAAGTATGTGGAGGCTGTTTCAGCGTGCGGCCTGCACGACATGACTAAGGAAGAGAATATCCGCGAAGTTATGGAGACTTTGACGAGCCACTATAATGACGAAATTGCAGAACAATAAGCGGAAAGTTCCGGCAGCGCGACCACGAATGATTAACGAGTTCCTTCAGCGGGACCATACATGAAAAAATGCTATATTGGTGGTTATTCCACCAATATAGGGAAAAGTAAAAGGGTACCTGAACCCTCTGTAACTATGGGTATGTGTTTGCGAAACCCTATATTCGTGGAATAACCACCAATATAGGAAAAATGAAGGATACATGGCGAAAAATTATTCCAAAGGGAATAGAAAAATCGTCCGCAAAAGGAGTTCAATTCTGCAATGTCTGACGATAAGAAGAACAAGGGCTTTGGCGCCGGTTTCATGGCTGACATGCTCAAGGATCTGCAGGAAGAGCTGAAGGTTGACAAGAAGCCTAAACGAAAAGGGAAACAGAACGGGCCGTCCAAGAAGCCTGCGAAGAAGCCCCTTGAGCCTGCAAAGAAGTCCCTTGAGCCGAAGAAGGAGCCCTTGGAACCGAAGAATAAGCCTCAAGGCCGCACCGCGATGCCCGCTATACACATAGACCGCGTGACCGGCGGCCACCGTCCCGGCGACTACATCCCCGGTGACGTGCTCCTTGACACCTATCGCGTGGAGTCCCAGGCGATAAAGGGCGGCATGGGCGCTGTCTGGCGCGTGCATCACACGGGATGGGACGTGGACCTGGCCATGAAAAGGCCAAAATCCGAAGCCTTCCGCACGGATGCGCAGAAACAGGGGTTTACCGATGAGTGCCGTTATTGGATGAACTTGGGCCTGCATCCGAACATCGTCTCTTGTTACTACGTGCGCGAAATCGAGGGCGTTCCGACCATCTTTTCGGAGTGGATGGAGAGCGGAAGTCTCGAGAGCCATATCAAGGACAGGACGCTTTACGACGGGACTGAGGAAGAAGTTCAGGAGAGGCTTCTGGATATCGCGATCCAGTTCGCCAGGGGACTTCATTACGCGCACGAGAATGAGCTGATCCATCAGGACGTAAAGCCGGACAACCTGCTTCTGATGGGGGACTGGTCCGCCAAGGTCAGCGATTTCGGTCTGGCAAAAGCCAGAACGGTGCTCACTTTTTTGGACGGACTGGCGACGGAACCTGATTATGATTCAGATGCCACGATGGTCAGCCCGGGCGGCGGAATGACGCCGGCTTATTGCTCGCCGGAGCAGGCGGCTGCGCAGCTTCTGACCAGACGCACTGATATTTACAGCTGGGCGGTCTCGGTGCTGGAGATGTATCTGGGATCAAAGCCGTGGGCGCACGGGAGAGTGGCCACCGGGCCTTTGGTGGGGAGTGCGTGCAGGGACTATTTTGGCATGTGTGTGGAGAGACCTATGCCGGAGGCATTGCAGGATCTGCTCGCAAAGTGCATGGAAATGAACCCGGATGACCGGCCGAGGGATTTCGCTGTTGTGGAAGCGGAGCTGAAGAAGATTTACGAAAGCGTATGCGGCTATGAGTATTCCAGGCCGGAACCCAAAGCGGCTGCGGAGACAGCGACCAGCCTGAACAACCAAGCTCTCAGCTATCTGGACCTCGGAGAAACGGAAAAAGCGGAGGACCTGCTGAAACAGGCGATCCGCAAGGATCCGGACGACTTTTACGCGACCTATAATTATGATCTTTTGCTGTGGAGACGCGGTGTTGTCAGTGACATTGCCTTTCATGACGATCTGTTCAGAATCCCGGATACCTGCACGGCTTCCTCGGTGGCTCGGGCGAAGATCAGTCTTTGTGCGAGAAAGGACATGGAAGAAGCAGAAAGATGCATTGCTCAGCTGGAGACGCGAGATGTTTCATCCTCGATTAAGGATGAAATCTCCCGGTCGATGGCAGGGTGGAAGCAGTGCTGTTCAATAACTGCTGAAGATGAAATTCTCCCGGCCTCAGGCTTTTCCGCGGCTTTCCCTAAGCTTGAAATAATCCCCGGGATGCCTTTGCGGGTCATTGAGAAGAACACAGGGCGAATCCTGAAAGAAATGGATATAAGGTCGGTATATTATCTCAAGCTGTATACAACTGAGGAATGGCTGGAGGGATACAGACCGGAGGGCGCCGCACTCCTGCGCGGGGAGTATGACCTGAAGCGCTGCATAGAGCTGCCGGATTCGGAGCTTCCTTTTTACTTTGAGCCGGCTGTTATTGAAAATCAGCAGCAAAGACAGAGTGCTGAACAGCAGGGGAGACTGGATTACTACGCCGCAAAAAACGCGTATGATATCGGCCATATCAGTGAAGCCGCCCGAATTCTAAATAAAAGCCTCAGGCGCGGCACGCTGACCCTGCACGAGCCGTCCATGCGGCTGTGGACACGATTGGGCAAGTTTTATAAAAAGGGAAAATTGATCGCTGTAGTGCCGACCGATGAGGCCGCTTCGCCGGCCCCTGCGGCAGTTCCGGATCCGTCCAGGGTGTGCCAGAAGACGGGGGACATTTTTAATTACGGGTGGATGTGCATCTCCTGTGACGGGATTACAGAAATTAAATTGGACTGCAGTCATCTCGACACCAGAGAGACCATGAATCTGAATACGGAGGCTGATTTCGTGTTCCGAATTACTGCCGTGGATGTGGCGACGGGCAGTGAGTATTTTCTCATCGATCCCTTTTTCCAGGAAACTACGGACGACGATGACGGCCCCTTCCCTCTCTACCAGGTGAGATTGAAGGAGCCCTGGAAAATCGAGCTCTGGAGCCAATATCAAAAGCCCATGGTCTGGGATTATTCTGACTCGGATAAGATGCGCTTTGCGCTGCAGGGCGGATACTATCTCCATAATTGCCGGGAAGGCGTCTCGATCGGAGATATAGTATTCGAGGACAAGTTCACGGAATTCCGGCCGTTATTCAACGCGGAGATAATTCCATGCCAAAATCATAATTACCGGTTGATTTATGAATATGATCTGGATCCGGTATGACGCGCCTGAAATCCGGTCTCAGAGACATCGACTGAGGCTTCGGACTTTTCTATACTATCTGTAAAGAGGGTATCAAGCAGGCAGTTTGCTTTTAGGAACAGGTGATGTGTATGGTACGTTGGTTTAAACTGTTTGGTCAGCAATATTTTGGCTTTTGGGCGCTGGGACTTGTCTGCTTTGCCGTGCAGGAAATTCCTTATATGCTGATGCCGCTGTTTCATTTGCAGACGAATCCGATCATGAACATGGTGGAGACGTCAGCGGCGCTGAATACATGTGAGAAGATCCTCGGATCGCTGTGCATCGCCCTTATGATCTTTGTTGTGCATGAGGACGCAGTATTGTTCTCGATCTCTGAGCCTAAGGAAAGAGCGTTCTTTGAGATGGCAGTGCGGCTTCTGCTTGTAAACTTTTTTGGATGGGTCTTGTATTTCACAGGGCACCAGAGTGTATATATCATGATGTTCTTTCTGGTGGCCATGCCGCCGTTGTATTATATGGCCATCGGGCTTTGGAGGAAAAATATGCCGCTGGCGGTTACGGCGCCTGTGTTCCTGGTGGTGCATTTCATGCATGTGTACGGGAATTTGATGGGGTGATCTCACCGCCCCTCGGATTTCGAAAAGCTTCTAGCTAGTGGGAGCGTTTGACCGGCACTTATGCCAGTCAAACAGCTCCTAAACTTCTCACTCCGGATCCACCTCGTTCTCCAGCCATTCAACTTCATTTCTAAGCATCACAACCGAATTATGGGACGTGCCAAAAACTGCCTCCAAAATAGAGAGCGCTTTCTGCTCACAAGCCAACGCTTTACGGAGAAAAGGAAGGGCGTCCCTTTTTTGATCTGCCGGAGCAGCAGAAAAAGCTTCCGCTGAGGGAAAAGGCTCCAGCGCTTCGTCGATATAAGAGACTCCGAGATTGTGAAGGATATCCGCGCAATGAGGGTGATCGCTTCCGGCCACGGCGCGCTGGATCTCCAGAGCCTTTCGATAGTGCTCGCGGGCTTTCTTATGATTGCCTTCTATATCTTCGAGAATCCCCAGGTTGCTGAGCGTACAGGCGCTTTCAGGGTAACAAGGCCCGTAAGCGTCTGTGTAGATTTCCAAAGCCCGCAACAGATAATGGCGCGACTCTGCAAGCCTGGCCTCAACAAGCCTGACATCAGCAAGCCCGGCCTCCGCAAGACCCGCTTCAGCAGATTTATCGACTTCCTCATCATCTTCAGAATCTTCACAGCTGTGCATGAGCAGCTCTCCGAGATTGGAATACATTACAGCTGTTTCAGGATGACCTTCTTTGTAGTATTCCAATGCGATGCGAAGGGCATGGCGATAAAACGTCTCGGCTGCTTCAAGATTTCCCGTGTCAGCACAGACCAGGCCAAGGTTATTGCAAGTGCTGATGGTCTCCGGGCTGTCAGGCCCGTACAGATCTTTCTGTATTTCCCAGGCTTCCAACAGGCAGTCATTTGCTTCCTCAAAGAGGCCCATTTCCTCTAACAGAACCCCGTAATCATTCAGTGCGATTGCAAGTTCGCGCTTCATATCGGCGGGAATCAGATCCAGTTCCTTTTCATAACACTCGCAGGCCTTCTCATAGAGTCCTAACTTGGCATAAGCCCTTGCTGCGCATTTGAGAGATTCTGCCTGACACTGTACAGACGGGGTGGAATCGTCCCCATAACATAAAAGTGCCCGTTCAGCCCAGGAAGCCGCCGCCCTGTAATTGCCGAGCCTGTAGTCGATGCCGGAAATCGCAAGGGAAAGCCTGACCGTTACAGGCGTGGTCTCTGAGACCGGCAGGTTTTCGGAGACCGCTGAAGAAGCGCCGCTCGCTGAGACCGGCAGGATTTCGGAGACCGCTGAGGAGACGCCGCTCTCTGAGCTGTGCCCGCTCAGGAGCATGGCGCATCTCTTGCACATCGCGGAGATCTGCTCGAGTTGCCTTGTTTCATAACGCCGGGGACTATCTTCGTCAAAATACTGAACAGCGTTTGCAATCATCACACTGCAGTTGTTCTCATCCGGCTGCAGGTCGGCAGCGGCGACATCGGACAGCAAAGGATGCATGCTGATGTGCGCCGTGCGGGGATCGATCGTCACGAGGTGAAGCTCCCGCAGGCGGAGCAGAGTGTTCTTGACAGCCTTTTCATTATCCCGGACAGTTTTTTCAGTCCCCAAAACAGCTATTCCACTATCCCCGACAGCCTTCTCACTGTCCTGACCGATCAACTGCAGGAACAGCTCTCTGTCCATGCCTAACGGGGACAGGAGCGAGAGCCGGCGGAGCATCTGCCTGGCGGGCTCTTCATAGGAAGAGAAGCGGAAGATTCTGCGCATCAGTTCGTACACGCTGCTTTCGGCAGACGCGCTGCGCCGCGTCGTGACACTTCCCTCGATCAAAGGAAGCTGAAGAGACTTCAGCTTTTCGAGCATTTCTTCGGGGGAGGAGAAACCGCTCTGCTGCTGAAGGGCAGCGCTGAGCAGCTCGACGATCATGACGTGCTTGCCCACAGTCAAAATGATCCGGGACATCAGAACTTCGTAATACTCGGTCCAGGGGCAGTCTGTATAGATGTTCTTGGCAAGTTCAAGAAGAGTGCCGAGCGGCAGTTCGTGCGCCGCGTCTGAAAGACAAAGGGAGGCGTACTGGGGAGGCACACTGGTCCTGGTAGTGAAAAGAATGCGGACTCCGGCCCTCATAAGGTCTTCGAGCACTTCTGCATTGGTCATCCCTTCCGCCGCCTGCGACAGAACTTCCGCATTGGTCATTCCTTCCGCCGCCTGCGACAGCACTTCCGCATTGGTCATCCCTTCCGCCGTCTGCAACAGCAGTTCCGTGAAAGTACGGTCGTAATTCGGCGCATCGAAGTTGTCTATGATCAGGAGGATACCCGAGCCGAACTGCGTCATCCTGCTCAGGTTGAAGTTGTAGAGCGCGCCGACATCCGCATTGTCCATGGGCAGCGTGTCGCGGAAGCGGATCGACGCGACCGTGCTGACGAGGTCGCCGGAATAGACAGCGTAAATGCCGGTGTATTTTTCCGAGCGGGAGGCAAAGACGGAGGCCAGCGATGTTTTGCCGCATGCGCCTTCGCCGCAGATGAAGAACGGCCCTTTGGAGCTGTCAAAATATCGCCCGATCTCCTCCAGCTCCTTCTCTCGGCCGAGAAACAGGCCCGGTACAGGCGGGAGAGATGAGGGAGCAACGGCAGGAGCAGGAGAGGACTGCGCTTCCCGAATTTGGACGCGCAGAAGCTGGATGGAGGGAGAAGGGATCAGGCGGCAAAGATTCTCGCAGCTGTCGCGAAGGAGCGCGGCGAGGACCAGCCAGGCGAGCGCCGTGCCCAGATGCCGGCTCAGGACGTCCGCATCCGCGCCGTCGGCCTGCGCCGCCTCATACTCGTCCAGGCAGGAGCGGATATACATGAAAATGTAATACCTGTCCTGCGGATCCATCTGAGGGGACAGCCCCTTTTCCTCGTCGGAGCCGGTTTCCAGAAAGTTTCGGATTTCTTTGCAAAGCGTGTCCATCGTCGCGCTGCTGTACAGACCGCAGAAGTGGCGGACCAGATAGGTATTGGCCTCGATGATGCACTTCATCGAGTTGGACCTGATCGCGGCCGCGGTCCCGTTCACTATGCCGTTGCTGACAAGCGCCTCGTCAAAATAGTGCCTGTCCCCGGACACAGAATACCCCTTTTCCTCACAGCGGAGCAGATAGCCGCGCCTTTTGGGGTCTCTGCGGACATAATCCATCAGAAGGTCCCAGCCGCCGAAATGCAGGTAGAGATAGTTGTCCCACTTGTGGTTGGGGCGGCCTGTTTTGGTCATGATGTCTTCCATGAAATGAAGGCACGTCTCGGAGAGCCCGCCGGTCGTATGATTGCCGGAAGGCAGCTCTTTCTCCGCAGTGGGCCAGCGAACAAAAACACTGTCTGCTTCATCTGTATAGAGCCGCGCTTCAATCGCAGCAAGAGTGAGAACATATCTGTTATTCATAGCTGTACCCGCCTGCATATATGAGCATTAAATCCATGTCTCGAATTCATATCCCGAATCCATCTCCTGAGTCCATGCACTGAATCCATGTCTCAGTTCCGGTGGTAGATGAGCCGCAGCTGAAGCTCGCTGATGTCGTCCCAGGAAATGACGCCCGGCACATCCTCCACGCGGATCGTGAACATCGCCTGCCGGTTGATCCAGAAACACCCGTTGTGATGGCTGAGCGACACGACTGCAATGCAGTTTTCTCTATCAATAATAGCACATTCTACATCCGGTTCCACATCCGGCGAGACCACTGACCTGGTACAGGCGGTCATCCTGCCGTGGATGATGATATTTCCTTTTGTTTTGTCCAGGACCGTCCTTACCATATCGATCCGGATACCGGTCTCCAGTCCCATGGGATCTTCTACCTTTGCGTTCATTTGGCATCCTCCATTTTTTTACATTCATCAGGCAATCCTAGGATAGAAGCGGACGGCGGCAGGCACAATGCAAATTGTGGGGAAGTGCTCCCCTGTTTTTGCAGGGACATACAAATGGCTCGGAGATAAAATACGGTAGAAGCTATAAATCAGAAGAGGCTGAAAACACAGAAGATGCAGAGAATACTGAAGATGCCGATAACGATGGGAAAGATACTGCAGAAGATGCTGATAACGGTGAAGAAGAGACTGATTCAGATGAAGCTGATGCGTCGGAAAGAGTATTTGAACCTCAGGATGTCAGTGATGAGTCTATCGAGTCAATCGAGACCTACGGCGACTATTTGATCATGTATGAGATGATCATCGACGATTATTATTCTAATCTCGAAGACACTTTAAAAGGCACTATACTTTACGATGAAGCCACTTTCAAGCAGATGAGAGATGAGCTGGATGAGGAATTTGCAAAGCAGGAAGAAGAATATGGTGAGATGAAGGATATGAAGATCGTGGGTAAAGAGTCTCTTGTACAGTTCCTTAAGGACTATCGAGATTCTCTTCAGGAAGTCGTAAATACTTATGATGAGACGTTGGAAGGATTTAAATGACAAAAACGAGAAGATAGTAATCTGAGAAGTAAACCGCTGCACCGGAAAATATGTCGGTGCGGCGGTTTTTGATTTAACGCCAAAATTCGTAGAGACAGCTGCCGGTAAAGTGCTGCCCCGGATGGATTTACCTGACACAACAAATTAGCAATGAACCATGTTAAAATCACTATAAGTGTCAGGTGATGCTTTGGGAAAGGGATGCCCTGACGGAGAATAAATAAGTGGTTTGAGAAATTGCGGAAAGAGGCAAATGAAAGAGATAATCGACATCCATACCCACATAACCCCGAACGTTGACGACGGCGCTCGAGACATAGAAATGTCACTCGAAATGCTGCGGAGCGAAGCGGCACAGGGCTGCATGAGAGTAGTTCTGACACCTCACAGCGGTGCTTTTACGTGGGGTGGTCCGGAGAACGTGAAACACACGTATGAACAGATGAAAAGAGTGCAGGAAGAGGCTGCTCGGGAAGGCATTCCGGTACAGGTCTTTACGGGATGTGAGATATATACTACCCGGAGAAACATTGAAGAGATCCTTCAGGATCTTAACAGTGGAAGGCTGCCGTCAATGAACCACACAAGGTATATTTTGGCAGAATTCAGTACTTCCAGAGGGACTATGGACGATTCAAAATATTGCCTGACCCGATATCTGGAATCAGGATGGATCCCGATCATCGCGCATGCAGAGCGGTACTGCAGGACATTCACGACTGTGGAGAATATCCGCGCCCTAAAGAAAATGAGCTGCCTTGTACAGGCAAACTACTATGATCTCGATGAGGAGCATGATGAAGAAATTCGGACATGTACGCAGAGCCTTGTTGAAGCGGAACTGGTGGACATGATGGGATCGGATGCACATCGGATCGGCCACCGGCCCCCGAAGCTTATGCGTGGTGTCGGGTATATCAGGGAAAACTGCAGGGAAGAGTATGCAGAGGATATACTTTGGCGGAATGCGGAGCGGTGCCTTAAGTTGTAAACTATAAATGATCAACGCTGTTTAAAACTCCTATATTGGTGGAAATTCCACGAATATAGGGAAAAGTAAAAGGGTACCTCAACCCTCTGTAGCTATAGGTATGTAGTTGTGTGATGCTATATTGGTGGAATAACCACCAGTATAGGGAATTTTCGAGAGGTATGAGCTTCGCATTCTTCAGCAGAGGAGCCGAAAAGACAATGATTCCGTTACTCACACCGTATAGAGGAGACCAAGGAGTATGAAAAGAATTGTGATCATCACAGAGATCAGTGTATTGCTGCTGATGTTCTTTGCGCTCAGTGGATGCGGTTTCCGACAAGAGAAGACAGCCGAGCCGGCAGGCCAAACGACAGGCGAGCCGGCAAGTCAAACGACAGCCGAGCCGGCAGGCCAGAATACTGACAATGCTTCGCCATCCCTTGATACGGATGACGCGCCTCTGTCTTTGGATGCGCTGCAGGGGCACTGGGTCGATGTGAACGGCGATACGACCTTGGATTTTGCCGGGGATCAAATGACTATTCATTGGGGCAGCTACGAGGATCTTTATACGGTTGATGTGACTGGGACGAATCGATACGGGACTGTGTTCAACGCCGAAGACCGGGGCAGAATGTTTGAGATGATGAGCGAGCTCACTTGGCGGAGCGGTGTTTTGACAGCGGGAGAGATGGTGTTGGACGCCGAAGGGCATTCCTATCGCTTTGTGCGGGAGGAAGCGCTGGAGGGCGAGCTTGCGATTGTGGATGATTCCCGGGATATGCCCAAAGAGATCACATCAGAGGAGCTTAAGGAGTTCCATCTGACCTTCTCGCTGGAGGACACCCGGTTTGATGTGCCGGATGATTCGGATTGGTATTCCGCCCGGTACAGTATCAATGTGGAGAAAGAGGAGAGCGGCGCATTTGTGCTGAACTTCCACGTGTCGGGAGACAGCTATATTATTAAGCAATACCGTTCAGAAGTGGGAGAAGAGTTCGTGAAAGGACTCGAGCGGCTGATCCGGGAGCAGGGGATTCCCGAGAATAACGGTTATTACCGGCACAATGCGACGAGTGTGAACGGGTGGAGCCTTTTGGCGGAGTATGAGAGCGGCGAAGAACTGCTGCTCATGGCGGAAGGAGACGCGGCGCTGGAGTGCCCGTTCAGTATTTATCGCTTTCTTGAGTATGTGGGGGCGGAAGCGGGCGATTAGGCCCACGCTTTTTTGATCTCTTCTTCCACCAGGGCAAGCTGCGCAAGCTGAATGCTGTTCTGGGCAGACAATCCGTCTCCGTCCTGCATGGTCAGGAGCTTCTGAAGATATCCCTGCTCTTTTGCGATTTGCCTGCTTTCTTCATAAACCAGTTCAAAAGCGAGGCAGCAGTGGGACACACGCCTGTCAAAAAGGGTCTTCCGGACACTGCTCGGAACGCAGCGGTGCGCCTTGACACACGCTATAACTTCCGGCGACAGCTCAGAATTGTCGGTCCGGATCGGCTGTCTGCCTCCGCTGAGGTCTGCATAAGAAATCTCGCTCAAAACGCGGAAAATATCGACTTTGTCAGCATCTCTCAAAATATTGGAAAGGGTCTCCGTATCTTTGTCCAGCCCACCTGGAAGAGCCAGTTTGTTGTGCTGGCGAATTGCGGTTTCTGCTATATTTTGCCAGCCTTCAGGGAGCGTTTCCGTCGGGAAGCAGTCGATCAGGCCTTCTTTGAAAAGGATGTCCGCGCCCAGTTCTGCATGATCCACGGACTGCGAGTCTGTAAATGTGTTGTACCGCTTTACTTGCTCAAAACGACCTATGTCGTGCAGCAACCCGAGCAGCCATGCAAAGTCTATCAGCTCCTCCCGGCCGAGGCTTCGCGCGATGCGCTCAGCGATTTGGGCAACCCTGTAGGAATGCGCGGCTTTTTGGAAGATCATGGGATTTTCGCTATCATAGTTGCTCACATATGTGTCAAATGCATTGGTGGCCTTTGCACGATTCATAAACGGCGCCTCCTTGTCGGTAACAGAATGCTGATCGTCCTCTTGTACTATTCATTATAAGCCACAAAGGGGAGGGTGCGACAAGATGTTTGCTGCTGAGAAGAAGGGTTGTAATCTTTTCCTGTTTTTTGCGTTTGTACTTGTAAAGAGGAAAAAACATACATTGGCCAAAAAGGTGAGACTGTAATTTGGGAGAAATACCGGAGGCTTATTGAAAGCCGTAAGATGTCAGTTCAAGGCCTTATACCACGGGTAGAATGACAATCAGAACTACAGGTGTTATATTAAGCGTAGTTAAAAAAAGGACAACAGGTCCGGAAAGGAAAGGCAAGACAATGCTGCAGATGTATACAGACAGAATGAGTAATACATATCGCCTGTTTGATCTTCAGGGGACATTTATGCCGACCGCCAATGATGCGGATGGTCTGTTTGTGTATGCCTTAATAAGACCGGATCAAGTGGATATCTGGGACCGGGCGCCTTAGCGCGAGCCACGGGGTAACCAGATAGAATGCAGTGATTAACGCTGAGACTGCCGCTTGTCCGAAAAGACAGGCGGCTTTTTTATTCAGAACATGCGGACCGGAATTGATCGTTCCGCACAAAATATAGCCTCATAGTATAACGGTAAGTACGCCGGACTGTCGCTCCGGAGGCGCGGGTTCGATTCCCGCTGGGGTTGTTACTGAGAATGTGGTGTAAAAGAGTAGCACGCTGTGTTAGGGACGCAGAGGAGCGGTTCGAGTCCGACATTTTCAATCGCCGATGGTAGCTCAACTTGGCAGAGCGCTGAAAAACAGATCCTGTCCGGGATTTTAACAGCAGCTTTTTCGTTTGGGACGCAGTTGTTATTGGTTCGAATCCAGTCCATCGGCTTTCAAGGAATATCAATGTTCTATTCCATTTGTGCACTTAATGCTCTGATGATGTAATGGTGAGCATACTTGTCTGCCAGGCATGGAGTGCGGGTTCAAATCCCGTTCAAAGCTTGCAGTCAGCTGAAAAGCTGGCCATTGTGGGAACATAGCTTTAGCGGCAGAGCTGTCGGCTGTTAACCGAATGGTCGCAGGTTCGAATCCTGCTGTTCCCTCTCAGGAGCTGAAAAGCTCCAATCATGCTTCTCTGGCGCAACTGGAAGCGCAGCTGATCCGTAATCAGCAGATTGCCGGTTCGAACCCGGCGGGAAGCTCTGCAAATATTATGCTCCCGTAATCCCAATTGGAAGAGGAAGCCGGCCCAGGTCCGGTACAGTGAGGGTTCGAATCCCTTCGGGAGTACTTCGCGGGATGTTAGAAGAACTGTCCCTTTGATACCGCGGTTTGTCCGCAGTCTCACATTTTGGCGAGACACAGCGGCTCGCTCTGCGAGCCTTGAATATGCCTCTGTAGCAGAATCGGAATATGCGCCGGGCTAAGAATCCGGGTCTTTTGCGGGTTCGATCCCCGCCGGAGGTACTTTTTAATGCAGGAGTGACGGAACGGAATACGTACCCGCCTCAAAAGCGTGGTTTTGAGGGTTCGAATCCCTTCTCCTGTACTAATATCGGCAGATATGCAAAAAGAGTTGAAGCAGGCAGTCTGTAAAACTGTTGCCCTCGGGCCATGTTGGTTCAAGTCCAACTCTGCCGACTATATGCCGCAGTCCCTCAAATGGTGGAGGAGTTGTCTGCTAAACAGCTGGTCGGTGATACCGGCTTGCGGGTTCGATCCCCGCCTGTGGCGCTATATGGGGGTGTGTGCTAATCGAGCAGGCAGCCTGTCCTGAAAACAGGTGATCCGAAAGGGTCTGGGGGTTCGAATCCCTCCATCCTCGCTATTTGTATTACCTCGTACCGAATTTACTCTCCATCTTAAGCAAAACCGCCTTTTTAACTCCCGACTTCTGGGCGATGTACCGGATCAGCCGCCTTTCTTCCGCGGAGTACTCGCCTTCGCTGTGGGCGATCACAAGAAGGTTGCTGATCAATTCTTTGGCATGAACTCCTTCAGTGCGGTAGAAGTTTTCTTC
The DNA here is from genome assembly GCA_045113775.1 of Lachnospiraceae bacterium. Lineage (GTDB taxonomy): Bacteria > Bacillota > Clostridia > Lachnospirales > Lachnospiraceae > CAG-791. The sequence continues at coordinate 90,674 of JBGUJH010000096.1, forward strand.
TTTGATCAGGTCTGTGACGTAGTCGTGAATCTGATCGTAGTAATCCCCGCTTTCTTCTGACTCCAAAGAAACGAACTCCACGCCCTGAGCCGACTCAGTTTGGGCTGCCGTGTAGCACTCGTCGACCAGCTGTTTTTTGAAGATGTCAAAATCCTGATCTAATGCAGATCCGAACTCGTCAAATTTCTGCCCTTCTTCCGGGGAAACTATGCCGTCAATGAGCATCAGGCTGTACATGATGCGGAGAGCGTCGCGCACCGAAAAGACAGCCTCGCTGCCTCTTTCATCTGACAGTGCGGCATCAAAGGCAGCTTTGGTCTCATCTGCCTTCTCTTTTTTGGCTGCGTTTCTTGATGCGGCCAGCTCATCTCCTTTGGCCTTCAGGGAATCCATCACAGACTGGCCTTTTTCAGCTAAGTCTTTCACGGATTCGGGAAGGTTAATGTTCTTTATATCGAATAACTCCATGATCAATCCTCCTTTCACATTGCTATAACAATATTTTACAGCATGTTGTGTGGTATTACAGTTGTTTCCAATAAAATGATAAAATATAGATCACAATATAGCGTTCAATATTAAGGATAGGAAATATCAGCTGAATGCACTGAATTGTGCGAAAATAGCAAAAAGCATTTTTGAATAGATTTATGTAAGATATAGTTGACATAATGCCACTGAAGGAGTATTATATCCATAACGAAAGATACTTAACGGTATCTGATACAGATAGACTGACTTACTGAAGGAGGCAGATATGTACAACAGTGCTCGTATGCTCGGAGTAATGACCGGAATAATTGTTGGGCTTATAGTGGCGGTTTTTATTTTTCGATATGTGCATCGCAACAAAAAGCTTTATACTGAGTATGATGAAATGCAGAAGCAGATCCGCGGTGAGGGATATAAGTATGCGTTTTACACAGTGTTGATCCTGGAAGCAATATTTTGCGTGCTGACGATGGGGATGGAGCTGCCGGCGGAGCAGTACGTGATCCATTTCTTCGTGATATTTGTCGGAGTCACAGTGCAGGCTTCGTATTGCATCTGGAAGGGTGCCTATGTCGGACAGAATACAAATCTTCCGAGGTACATTATCCTCATGGCCGTGGTTTCGGTGTTCAATCTGCTCAGTGCATTCATGGCTTGGAGATCCGGCGAGCTTATTGTGGACGGCAAGTTCCAGTCGCCTGCGGTCAATCTGCTTTGCGGCCTGATGTTTGCGGTGATCGGTATCGTTGGCCTTGTCAAAAAAGTATCTGACCGGGAGGAAGAGGCATGAAGAATCTTAAACTGAAAGCAGCTCGGGCAGGAATGGATCTGTCTCAGGCGGATCTCGCCGAGGCGGTCGGAGTATCCCGGCAGACGATCAGTGCGATCGAGAAGGGCGATTACAATCCGACGATCAATTTGTGCATAAAAATATGCAAGGTTCTGGGAAAGACACTGGATGAACTTTTCTGGACGGAAGAATGAAAATAGCGCGGCGCAGCGGCTTGCTGTGCAGGTTTGAAGACCGGAAGGACAGAAAAGCACCGGGTACCCTTAAGCTGTTAAGGGCACCCGGTGCTTTTTATTGGTATCATTTGTTCAGTATGCATGCAGAACAGAAGCGGAGATCATTTGAGCAAACCGCACTTCTTAAGAATTTCTTTCATGTGGGCAGTATATGCCTGCAGCATGTCTTCTGCGGGTCCTTTTCTCTCTTTTTCCGCACTCAGGACACTGCTTGTCTGCATTAGCTTTGTCAGCGGTCCTCTGGTGGGAAAATACTCAGCCACTGCGATTTTTGCCCCTTCGGGGGAGTCCGCTGTAGACAGAATGACTTTGTTTTCCTTGCTGAAGAATCCACCAGCCGCTCTCGGATAGACGATCGTGAGATACCGGTATGTGGCAGGCAGCAAAATATATTCTTCTATTGAAGCCGGAGTCGGCTTTCCTATTTTGAAATTGCCATATTGCTCTTTGTCCCAATTATCCTGCATGATCTGCTCCAATTCCCGGAGTGTTAATGGCTTGTTGATAAGGATGACTTGTCTGCCGATCATTTTGTCCCTCCTTGGCGTATGCGCCATTCTCGCTTTGAATCTCTTTCAATCCATATGTGCGTGCATTGATGTCCTTACAATAAGCATAGCATAGGACGACACGAAGGAACAATGGAAAAGAATCTTGTGCTATTATATTAGAAGGATAACGATTTGTAGTAAAGAACATGGCAGTGGAGACCAACAATGGATGAAGTAAAGATTATTGAACTGAAAGAAAGCATTCTGGAAGATAACGCCAAGGATGCCGAAGTCCTTCGCCGGGAGCTGAAACAGAAGAAGATCTGTCTGCTTAACATGATGTCTTCACCGGGCAGCGGTAAGACTTCGACCCTGCTTGCGCTGGATCAATACTTTAGACCTCGCATTAAGTGGGGCGTGATGGAAGCGGATATTGATTCTGATGTGGATGCGCTTACCTTGCTGAAAGCGGGGATTCCCTCCATTCAGCTGCATACGGGAGGCATGTGCCATCTCGATGCGGACATGACCCGTCAGGGCATTCGGTCTTTTGACAGGGATGATCTCGATTTTATCGTTCTGGAGAATATCGGCAACCTGGTCTGTCCGGCGGAATATGACACCGGTGCCGCTATCAACCTGACGATCTTAAGTGTGCCGGAAGGTGATGACAAACCGGCCAAGTATCCTCTCATGTATGAGGAGTGTCAGATCCTGGTGGTGAACAAGATCGACGTCCTGCCCGTGTTCGACTTTGACAAAACACGCCTGGAGCGTGAGATCACGGCACTGAATCCGGAGATGAAGATCTTCTATATTTCTGCCAAAACCGGTGAAGGTGTAAAGGAACTTGCTGACTATTTGCTGGGATTGATCGAGGAGTGGAACAGGTAAAATGGGCAAGGTAAGAGTTATAGAGATCCATGAAAGTGTAACTGCGGCTAATGACAGGGAGGCCCAGGCGATCCGCGAGCAGATGATCCGCAATAAAACACTGTTTTTAAACGTCATGTCTGCCCCGGGCAGCGGCAAGACCACCACCCTGGTCGCGCTCATTCGTCTTCTCAAGGACCGCTACAAGATCGGCGTGATGGATGTTGACATCAAGTCCACGCTGGATGCGCAGCGGGTCGCTGACCTCGCCGGAGTGCCTTCCATTCAGATCCATAATGGCGGCTTATGCCATATCGATGCTGATATGACCGGCAGGGCTCTGATGGAATTCGACACCCGTGATCTGGATATCCTCTTTCTGGAGAATATCGGCAATATGGTCTGCCCGGCGGAATTTGACACCGGCGCCCATAAGAACATCATGATCTACAGTGTTCCGGAGGGGGACGACAAGCCCCTGAAATACCCGTTGATGTTCGAGAATTCAGATGTCTTTTTGATCAACAAAATGGACACGATCGACTATTTCGATTTCAATTTCGACGTGGCTTGCGCCAATATCCTTAAGCGCAACCCCAAGGCAAAGATTTTTCCCATCAGCGCCAAAACAGGCGAGGGCTTAGCCGAGGTCGCACACTGGATCGAGGAAGAATTCCGGAGCAAAATAGAGAACGCATAATACGAAAGTGCCTGACCCCGCAATACGGTGTCAGGCACTTTTTTTACTGTGGACAAACGACCCCGGAGGTCGTCTGGATTTTGATCACATCGCAGCGCTGTTTGTGTGTTCGGTTTTCCGGATCAGCAGCAGGATTCCGATTGTGATCAGGACTGTCGCGCACAAGCTTCCCTCGAAGCCGTACACATAATCAAAGAAGAAGCTGCTCGCGCTGTTGGCGCCCTTGAAGATGCAGACGTCAGGGGTGCTGCCGCTGTTGGACAGGCCGAGGATGTGGAACTGCATATAGTTCCAGGCGGTATGGAAACCGCACGCGATCCAGAAATTGCCGTCCCATCTGATCAGCAGGCACAGAAGGACACCGAGCAGGAACACGTTAAGGCAAAATATTGAGTTAAAGCCATAATGGAGCATATTCAGTTCGTGATGGAATATGAAGAGGGCGCCGCTCACGAATGCGACCGCGTCCCAGCTGTGCTCCCTTCCCAGAATAGCAGGCACATAGCCTCGCAGCAGAACTTCTTCGGATGTGCATTGGATGAACACAAAGAAGATCAGGGGAAGGATCAGCGGTTCAAATTCATTAAAACTATACTCTATGGTGTGAGAGACCCCGGCAAGTAACGCAAGGATACCGTTGGCCGCAAAGCCGATCAGTAATCCTTTGCCCAGCGATTTGAGCTTGCAGGCCATGGTTCCTTCTGTGAATACAGACATTGCATTGCGGCAGGTCAGCCGCATAAACGCAAGGAGCATCAGGATAGGGATGATGAGCCAGAAATTGGCATTGTAGTAGAGTGTGTACTTTTCCCCCACAAGAGGAGTGAAAATGTTGAAAAGGCTCTGGACAAGGTACATGATCCTGAGGCCGACGGTGTAGATCGAGAGTTCCACCAGGGCGACGAACAGGACGTTGGACTGGATGCGCCTTGACAGCTCATTTTTAGTGTTGAAAATGTCATTATTCATTTGTGGTTAGTTGCTCCTTTGATCTTAAAGATTTCATATGGCAGTATATTCTGTTTTGCGTGAGAAAGCAAACTTAATCATGGAGTTACCTGACACAATAAATAAATGATAAACTATATTAAATGAACTTTATGGTGTCAGGTACCAATGTGGTCAAACTAAGAATTTTGGCACACTTTCTATACAACATGCACAACAACATTAGTAACATATGTCAATTGACATGAAGT
>JBGUJH010000097.1:0-3003 GCA_045113775.1 Lachnospiraceae bacterium
ATCCCACATGACCTCGAAGTGATTATCCATCTCGCGACCACCGCGCATGACGTAGCCCACGCCGGGATATTCGTAACCGTCGCAAGCGCCGCCGGGAATCGGGTCCTTTTCGAAGATGTGGATGTGCGCGCCTTTCATCTGGCCGTCGCGCACCAGGTAACAGGCCGCCGTCAGCGCGGCCAGGCCAGTGCCGACGATGTAGGCGGACTTGTGATCGACGCCCTCCGGCTTTTTCGGACGGGCAAAAGCTTCGTAATTGCCGCTGGAATAATACATGATGATGCCTCCTGTCTGGAATGAATTGATTTCGCCGTGTTTTTTTCTGCGATGTCAATATCATATTGATAGACAAGGGAGAATGCTATAAACAATCTGGCGCGTCTGTATAAAAACTAATCAAACAGATGGAATTGTAAGTCTCAGGCTGTCTCAAGCGATGTTCTGCAGAGATATTTCAGCGGTTCCTTGAAGTCACCTTGAACCATGCGTGCTGTGCCGTCCACAAGTGTTCGTGGCATTTCCTGCATACCGTCTTCAACCCAAGCCAATTCCGCGCCAACCACAGCATACTTGTAAAAATCTACGGCGACCGTTTTATCCGCTTCACTCATCCGAATGCCCTCTGCCTGGGTATCAATCACCTCCTTCAACAACTCCCCTGTGGCGTTATGAAGATATTTCTCCACAAGTTTCCTGTCCACATTACTACAGACATTCGAAACGAAGGACTTATTTTTCCTCGCTGTTTCCAGCAAAGAAAGGAAGCCTTCCTGCCATCTGCCGGCATATTCGATGTCTTCCAGAGCCACGCGCTTATCATTCTCACAAATCCAAAGAATCAAGTCGTTAATATCTGTAAAGTGATAGTAAAACGTCATCCGCGTCACGCCACATTCCCTGGTAATATCGGCAATCGTGACCTTTGCAAGCGACTTCTTTTGCAGAAGGCGTTTGAGGGCATCGGATATGTTTTCCTTGGTGGTATTCATAAACGTCACCTCCTACTATTTTATTGTGGAATCTTAGCACAATACAGCGTGTTTTTCAGCTTACAAAGCAGCGCTTATGATTAAAATGTAGACATTCCCTCAAAAATGATCAATGATTCCCAGCGGAAGCCCCTGCGGTATCCGCCGAACCGTGCAAAGCCCGCATTTGGCAGTTCGTCCGCCAATCGCGCACAACCACAATAAAGAGCATGGCGGATCATCTGTCCTGCCATGCCCTATTTCATGCAACTACTGCTATTTCTTTCCTTCACTTAGGCGCTCAAGCGCCTGCCTGAAATCCCCCTGTATGATCTTTCCTGTCATCGCCGCGATCTTCGCCGGTTCTTCCTTCATATCATAATGAATCCACTCCAGCATGATGCCCACGAAGCCGAACTTAAAGAAATCCGCCACATACCGCTTGTTTTCATCGCTGATCAGCAAGTCCTTGGACTGCTCCTCGACGACTGACATCAGCAGTTTTTCCGTGACACGCAGCAGATAATGCTCGATCTGCGCCCGATCCACGGAACGATATACATTGATGATGAAGGGCTTGTTGGCTCGAACCGCTTCCATGAGCGATTGAAAACCCATTTGCCAGGTGTCGGCAGTGCGGTCGTCGCTCAGCGCCGCACGCGCTTCCTCCTCGCAGGCCCATTCGACGAGATCATAAATGTCGTTGAAATGGTAATAGAAGGTCATGCGGCTGATATGGCAGTCCTCGGTGATGTCGTTGATGGTGATCTTAGTAATTGGCTTTTTCAAAAGAAGGTGCTTCAAGGATTCCGCAATAGCCTGCTTGGTGTTCATTATCTTCGTGCCTCCTTTCTATCCTCCTGTATTATACAATATTTCACGGTTTTTTTCTTTGTACAAATTCGCGTAAATGATAAAAAACTATGCAAAACAGTCGGTTTGCTTATTGCTTGCCCGCGCCTGCTTCATGTATCCTAATGCCAATCAAGCGGGAAACCGCATAACAAAGAATGACATCATCCGACTGTGCGAGGAGCACTCCGACTGCCAGTTCCTTTCCTTCACCAACGCGACGCTGATCGACGAGGCTTTTGCAGAGGACATGCTGCGGGTGAAAAACTTCATTCCCGCCATCAGCGTCGAGGGTTTCGAAGAGCATACCGACGCCCGTCGTGGCGCGGGCACCTACCAGAAGGTGCGCAGAGCCATGGAGATCCTGAAGGCGAAGAAGCTGCCCTTCGGCATGAGCTGCTGCTATACCAGCCAGAACATCGAATCCATCGCGTCAGACGCCTTCCTGGATGAGATGATCGACTGGGGCGCGCTGTTCGTGTGGTATTTCCACTACATGCCGGTGGGCAACGATGCCGCGCCCCAGCTGCTGCCCAATCCTGAGCAGCGCGAGTACATGTACCACCGCATCCGTGAGGTACGCGCCACCAAGCCCATATTCGCCATGGACTTCCAAAATGACGGCGAATATGTGGGCGGCTGCATCGCCGGCGGCAGGCGCTACCTGCACATCAACGCTAACGGCGATGTCGATCCCTGTGTGTTCATCCACTATTCCAACGTGAATATCCGCGAACACACGCTCATCGAAGCGCTGCAAAGCCCGATCTTCATGGCCTATCATGATGGTCAGCCGTTTAACGACAATCATCTGCGCCCTTGCCCGATGCTGGAAAACCCACAGCAGTTGCGCGAGATCGTGGAGAAAACGGGCGCGCACTCCACCGACCTGCAATCGCCGGAGAGCGCAGAGCATCTTTGCGCCAAGTGCGATGCCTATGCGCAATGCTGGAAACCCACGGCGGATAAGCTGTGGGAGGAATCCCGCGGCGCGTAAAGGATGGGATTTGGCGGCGCGATTCCCCTTCACCGCGCCGCTTGTCCATACTTCGGCTGCGTGCCGCCTTTGGCGGCCCGCAGCTACGCCGGACAATTTGACAAATTGTCTCGGCTAGTCGCGCTGACGCGCGACCTCGGGGATGCCGGCTCCTTTCATCCACCCTCAAAGGTTACTATATATGTT
>JBGUJH010000098.1:0-2192 GCA_045113775.1 Lachnospiraceae bacterium
ACCTTGGCCGCGCTGTGGAAAATGCGGTAACCCCTGCCCCTGTGCATGACGCGACGACGATGCCCGGTCACACGGACCGCAAGAGCCTGCGGCAAGAACAGGAGAAGAAGATCGCCCTGGGGCACAAGGAGGACGATCACGAGGAAGAAGTCACCGGGCTGACGATGACCGCGCCGTGGTGAGGCGGGGGTGTTTACCCCGTACTGCCTAACCATATACAGAAGAACAAAAAGCCTCCCAGCGGAGGTGGAAAGGACCACGAGTGAAGAAAGAAACCTACAAATCTTTTGACGAACTACCTCTGATGCTCTCGGTGCCGGAGCTGGCCTCGGTGCTGGGGATCAGCAGAGCCGGGGCGTATGAGCTGGTGAAGGAAAAGGGCTTTCCCTCTCTGAACATCGGCTCCCGCATCCTCGTCCCCAGGGACAAGCTCATTGCCTGGATCGACGCGAAGAGTTCGCGCTAGTGGCAGCGCCACAGCGTTACGAACAGGAGCATAGTCATTGACGGCACGCCCGCTTTGTGATATATTATACACGTAAACAATTCTTATTTTCCGTGTATAATATATCAAGCTGAGAGGTGGAAGAACATGACGTATACAGACTTCGTTTGCGGAGAACTGAACGCTGTGAATCCTGGCTTGCCCATTTATATCAGCCAAATCTCGGAGGAGCTGGCAACTGCATATGGTCTGGAGCAGTCGGCAGCAGCGGCTGCGACCTCTGTCGCAGTCAAACGAATCATGGACAGCAGCCTGGTGCCTGAGCTCCGTTGCTACCAGAAGGGAATCTACTATCTCACTGCCACAACGCCATTCGGAGAACTGGGCATCAATAAAGAACGTCTGATCTCGGATAAGTATCTCACTTCTGATCGAGGCTACGAGACTGGGCTTAGACTACTTCACCGCATGGGGCTCACAACACAGATGCCGCGGGACCGTGTCCTCGCAACCAACGTAGCAAAGAGCGGGACAAGAGTGGATGAACGGCTGGGCGTGATCATTCGTCCGGCGAAAACTGAAATCAACGCAGACAACAAAGCATATTTGCAAATGCTGGATGTTCTGGATAGCTTTGGTAAAGCGCCGATCGATGCCATGCAGCCATATGCCATTGCGGCTCAGCACATCCGAAACAAGGGGCTGCAATATGAGAGGCTGCTGAGCCTTGCAGATCGCTATTACAATAAAAACACCATTCTACAAATTGCGCATACAGCTGCAGAAGGAGGAGAACACACTTGAAACTGCATTTGGACCCTAACGCTTTTCGCGTGTTGATAGAACGCATCCATGAAGAAACCGGATATCGCACAGACGTTCTTGAGAAGGATTATTATGTGGTCCTCATGCTCAAAGAACTTGCGAAGCTGCAGGACGATGGATTGCCTGCATATTTCAAGGGCGGGACAGCGCTATACAAGGCGCTGAAAACCACCAACCGGTTTTCGGAGGATATCGACCTCTCCGTCGATACACGGGGATGCAGCAGGACACAAAGCGACAAAAGACTGGAACGAGCTACCAAAAAGTATGCTTCCTTGCCGCGTGATGCCGCTGCGGGAATAACAAACCGTTCGGGGATCATCGCCGTCTATACCTATCAACCGGTTGCAGAATATGATGCAGACGATGCACTCCAGCGGTTTGGCCGTTTGAAATTCGAAGCGACATCCTTCACAATCAGTGAGCCCGTGGAGGATCTTGAGGTCTCTGCCATGCTCTATGACCTTGCCGACGATGAGCAAAAAAGGATCCTGAAGGAGCAATATGACGTAGCCCCCTTCTATGTTCAAACCATCACAATGGAACGGATATTCGTGGACAAATTGTTCGCAGCCGAGGCCTATGTGAGAAGGTCCGCTGATCCGCATCGGGCTTTTGAAGCGGCGAAACACATCTATGACCTAGCCGTCATGTACCATCACCCTAAGATTGAACGGCTTCTGGGAGATTACGACCAAATGGAATATCTGCTGACCATCCGCTTAGAGGAAGAACATGAACGGCTGGATGGGATTCCGGGCGTACTTCCTCCAGAATTTACCTTTTTCACACAGGCAGAGAGCAACCCGGCAGTAAGGGCTGCATATGATGTCATGCAAAATCAGTATGTTCTTCGAAAGCAGGATATGATTCAATATGAAGATGCGGTATTGTCGCTGGGCAGAATGCAGGAACAGCTACT
>JBGUJH010000099.1:0-25818 GCA_045113775.1 Lachnospiraceae bacterium
TCCCCCGCTGAGTTATATGATGCACACGCGTGCGGAAAGGTAGATGTTGCCTTACAGGCAACCCGCACGCGGCGCAGCGGCTCGCTCAGCGAGCCTTGAATCCAACCCGGCAGAAAAAGAGCAGAAAAAGGTGCTTGATTTGCAGGTTTGCTAATTTTCCATGGGGGCCGGGTGAACCCGGGCAGCCCCTATGGTCCAACGCCGGAGATGTCGCAGCATGAAGCGATGCCATAACCGGATCAAAGACAGCCCCTATGGTCCAACGCCGGTGGTGCCGCAGCCTGAAGTGATGCCATAACCTGAAGATAGACGAAATCAAGTTCAATGCTCGCTTCACGAGCTTATAACTGCCAAATTATTCAACTGCTGGTTTAAAAATGGAATTAATATGGAATTATAGAGCAGAAATTCCATTTATTTGGAATTATTCCTCTTGACCGCATGGCAGGAGCACGGTATTATTATGGAAAATAATTCTTCCGAAGGCCAAGGAGGATAATGATGAATCTGCAGGAAATGAGAGAGTGCAAGCGGGCACTCGGCTACAGCAATGAGACGCTGGCCGAATTATCGGGCGTACCGCTTGCTACCGTTCAGAAAGTGCTGAGCGGGATCACCAAGAGTCCGAGACAGAAGACGGTGGAGGCGCTCTCCAAGGTACTGGGCGCCGGGATGCCTGCGGGAAGACCCGCGATCTCCAATTATTCGGTGCAGATCAGGCGCGGAGATAGTCCTTCAGGAATGGAGGACAAGACAGAAATCGTAAACGAATCCGCCCGGCTGATCCGCACAGAGAGCTACCCGGAAAGAGACGTGAAGCCGGCCCGCGCAGACAGTGTTCAGGAATCGTCTGCAGGGCAGAGGTCAGGCTATGTCTACCCGGAAGTGTTCACGGGGATCAGAAACGTCGTCAGGGAAGATGACCGCCCCAACACGATCGAGGATATTTATGCCCTTCCGGACGGGACAAGGGCTGAGCTGATCGACGGCAGGCTCTACTATATTCCGACACCTACAAGGACACACCAGAAGATAACCGGGGAAATGTACCTCGCCGCTGCAGCTTATATCAAGGCGCACCACAAGGAGTGCGAGGTCTATATCGCGCCGTTCGGAGTCTATCTCAACGGAGATGATTCCCTTTATGTCGAGCCGGACCTGTCGATCATACGCGACACGTCCCGCCTCAGCGAGAGGGGATGCATGGGAGCTCCGGACTGGATCATAGAAGTGGTCTCGGCGCCGTCAAGGAAGACAGATTATGCAGTGAAACTGAACAAATACAGGCAGTCAGGAGTCAGGGAATACTGGATCGTGGATCCGTCCCTGAGAACAGTGCTGACATATGTATTTGATGACGATAGAAATGTGGAAGATGCTGACCTGTATCCCTTTGAAGCGGAGATCGAAAGCTCTCTGTTTGAAGGGCTCCTGATCAGACCGGCAGATCTGTTCTGAAATGGGGGACATGAATAGAATGTCAGTTAATACACATGTACAGGAAGTTAAATTCAATAACTGGAGACATGGTCTCCTTGATATCGGCAGACGCAACCGGATGATAAATTTCAGGAAGACGAAGAGAACAACTCTGAAGCTCGTGAATCCTTCTTTTGCGGATCTCTACCGGAGAATTGCCGTCTCCGAAGAGACCATAACGTTTAAGCGGCGTGTCGATACCGGCAGTGATGTGAAACTGGCAGGCCTGTTTTTTATGCTCGACAAGGTCAACGCCCCGGTGGAACTGTCTGTTGGAGAGATCGGGTCCGACATCCCGACAGAGGAGATGGGGATCACTCTCAAGAACCTGCGCGCCAAGGCAAGACTTTCAAGGGAAGAGCAGGGTATCAATACGCTCTATCTGTGTTTTGGCTTTCTGGAGTGGAGACAGAAGCCTTCAGATCCCCCCATGCAGTCTCCTCTCATCATGGTGCCGGCCAGCGTGGAACTCAGTTCCATTACGTCGCCTTACACACTCTCCAAGCTGGATGAAGACATAGTGCTCAATCCCACTCTGGAGCACGTGCTGTCGTCCGAGTACGGGATCAGCCTCCCGGAAGCGGACAGCGAAGGGGATGACATAGAAGCCCTCATGGGAAGGATCGAGAAAACGGTTGAGCCTATGGGATGGAGAGTCATCAGAGAAGTCAATCTCTGTCTGCTGTCCTTTCTCAAGATCGTCATGTACAAGGATCTTGAAAAATATCGTGAGCAGATCTTCGTCAATCCTGTGGTCAAGGCACTCTGCGGAGATCCCTCGTCGCTTACGCCGATCAGGCCGGAATGGAGAGGGTTCGACCATGACAGTGTTCCCTGTGAAGAATCGAACCTGGTCGTAAACGCGGACGCGAGCCAGCAGGATGCCATTGAGCTCACCCGGAAAGGGGTTAGTTTCGTCCTTCAGGGACCGCCCGGCACGGGGAAGAGCCAGACCATAACCAATATCATTGCCGACGCCCTGGCGTGCGGAAAGAAGGTCCTGTTTGTCTCTGAGAAGATGGCTGCGCTCAGCGTGGTCTACAGAAGGCTCCAGGATGTCGGACTGGCGAATTACTGCTTGTCTCTTCACAACTACAAGGCGGAGAAGAAGGGAGTGATCCAGGAGCTCGTAAATACACTGGATGCGCCTGTCAGGGAACTCAGGCCCGGAGTCTCGGATTTCCTTGAAGACCTCGAAGAGGAGAGGAGCGAGCTCAATCAGTATTTTGCCGAGTTGGATAAGAGAAGGGAGCCTCTGGGGATCTCGATCTTCGAGGCGATCGAGCAGCTCGCGCAGATGGAGGATACACGGTTTTACAAAAGCACGGAGATCGTCGGATCCGTGTCTGACAGGCAGCTCAGGAGGAGAATCAGCGCGCTCAGAAAGCTGGAGGCTTTCACTAATGTGTACGACGGGGACCTCAGGAAGAATCCCTGGAGAAATACAGCGATCACTTCTGTCACTTATGAGCTGAGAAGTTATATTGAGCAGACGCTGAGTAAGCTGGGAACGGTTGTTTTCGGGGCGGATTCGGTCATGGCGCTGGCAGCTCCGATGCAGGGAACAGACGGGGAATCCGGCACTCAGTACACGTGGAGAGATTATCGGGAAAAGTGCGGGGCGCTGCACAGGGTGCTGCTCCTTGATTCTATGAGAAAGAAAGCCGAAGAGCGCTTCGGAAACGAGGTAATGATTCCCCGGAATCCGGATGATACGGAAAAGTCATTCAGAGAACTGGCGGCGATCACAGGCTTGGTGAGCTCTTTCAACGCGCTGACCGGGAAGGACCTCGGGTATACCACGGAATCACTGGAGCAGATCGGGGCTTTTATGAAGCTTCTCTGTCTTCCTCACAACATTCCGGAAAGCTGGCTCAGAGACTTTACGGCGGATGATCTGAAAAGGATCGCGGGTTCTGTCCGACAGGCGGCTTCAGAACTGGGCGAGTGGAAGAAAAGGCTCGGAACGGAGTGGACGGAGGAATATTTTGACCTTGACGCGACAAAGCTCCTGCGCAAATTCAGAACGGAATACAGAGCTGTTTTCAAATGGCTCAGCAGTGAATACCGAAATGATGTCAGAAGGATCTCCGGTTCACGAAAGGGGCTGAGCGGAGTCCTGAACGACGCGGACTGCGAGGCGGCTCTGACAGTACTTCTCAGTTACCAGGAGATGAGGGACCGGGTCTGCGAACTTGAGAAAAATGCTGGAAAGATCCTGGGGACATGTTTTCGCGGAAGTGAAACAGATTGGGATCTGGTCTATTCGATGATAGACGAATTCGCCGGCCTGAAGGAATATGAGCGCGTCTACGGATTGTCGGAATCGGAGAGAGCGCTGCTTTTCAGAGAAGCTTCGGAGAGAAGCGGACTGGCGGTCGGAGATATGACTGCCGGGGAATGGATCTCATCCGGAAAGATCATGGCTCTCTGCGACTCTTCCGTTCTGAAGAATAGCTCCGTGGCTGAGCCTTCCGGGGAGTACGACACAGAAGGGCTTACCGAACTGTTTGAAGACTTCCTGGACAGAGAGATGGTCGAACGCGCGTCTCAAATCCTCATTGAGAGCCTTGCCGGTGGTCAGGACCGGTTTGAGGCCGCCTATGCCGACGCAATGACAGCGTGCAGTGACGCAGCTGTGGGCGACGTCTATTTCAAGTGCCTCTGCGCATGGTTTCCGGGAGAGGACCTGGAAAGCATTCCACTGGGAGTTCTCAGCGACCGGATCACGGACTGCAGTGACCCTGAAAAGCTGAGCAGCTGGGTGGATTACTCCCGGCTTCTGGACGCCTGCAGAAGTGAGGGACTCGAAGATTATATAGAGTATTTGGAGGAGACGGGGGAACAGGACATTGTCAATGTCTACAGAAAGGGATTTTTGGTCAAGTGGATCATGGAGTGCCTTGTGGACAGCAATATCACGAACCTGATGCGGTTCCAGCCGCTCCTTCACGAGAACACCATTGAGTGTTTTAAGGAAAATGACAGAAAACAGCTTGCCCTTGCAAGGGCAAGACTCACCGAGAAACTATCCTCCGAGAAACCGTCCGGCGTGGGCCGCATGGCGAACGCTATGGATGAGATCTCTATCCTGAGAAAGGAATCGGAGAAGAAGAGCCGCGTGATGCCGCTCAGGAAGCTTTTCAAGGCGATCCCGACCCTTCTGATGAAGCTCAAGCCGTGCTTTATGATGTCGCCGCTGTCTGTATCCTATTTTCTGGACTCGGATCTGTACAGGTTCGACCTCGTCATATTTGATGAGGCGTCACAGATCCTTCCCGAGGATGCGATCGGCGCGATCTACAGAGGAAAACAAGTAGTGATCGCCGGCGACACCAGGCAGATGCCGCCCACGAATTTCTTCAATGCAACAGGAGCTTACGAAGAGTTCGACAGGGAAGAGGAGGAAGAGATACTGGTGGACGCAGACAGCGAATCGATCCTGGATGAGGCGGGAGCCTGTCTCCCTTCGTGCACGCTTTTGTGGCATTATCGCAGCAAGGACGAGTCGCTGATCGCGTTTTCCAACAAGAAGATCTATAACAACAGGCTGATCACTTTCCCCGGTACGGGAAAGTCGAGAGACAGCGGGCTGGAATATGTTTTTGTGCCCGGCGGGTGCTACCATGACCGCTCAAATGTCATGGAGGCGAAAAAATGCGTACGCCTCCTGGAACAGCATATCAGGGAACATCCCGAGAGATCACTCGGCATTATAGCTTTTTCTGAGAAGCAGCAGGGTGTGATCGAGGAGGCGGTGAATGAGTTCCGGCTGAACAACCCGATCTACGAGGACTTTTTTGACGAGAACAAAGAGGAACCGTTCTTTGTCAAGAACCTGGAGAACGTACAGGGTGACGAACGGGATACGATCATGTTCAGTATCTGCTACGCCAAGAACAGCCAGGGAAAGATGTATATGAGATTCGGCCCTTTGGGAGCTGCGGGCGGAGAGCGCAGGCTCAATGTCGCGATCACGAGGGCAAAATATAATGTGAAGCTTGTCGGATCGATCCTGCCCACTGATATTGACCTGAGCAGGACTGACGCAGAGGGCGTCAGGCTCCTGAGGGAATATATTTACTATGCCATGCTCAATGACAGCGGAAATCTCTCGGGAACGGATGACAAGGTCACAAATAACGGATTTGCGGATGCTGTGGCCGACTTTATCCGAAGAAGCGGATTTGAAGTAAGGCGCAACGTCGGCGAGTCTGACTACAAGCTGGATATAGCGGTGCTTCACCCGGACCATCAGGGCGTCTATATGGCGGGCGTCGAATGCGACGGTGATAACTATACAATGGCCAGAACGGCCCGGGACAGAGACGTCCTGCGCAGGACGGTCATGAATGAGATGGGATGGACGATCCATCATGTGTGGGCGTTCAACTGGTTCAGGAACAACGTGCAGGAAAAAGAGAGGCTTCTGGCATTTCTCAGGAATGCTATGCAAAGCTTCGTACCGGTTGAGAAATCAGATGCACCGCGCGATACAGACGAGGAACATACTGAAGCCGGAAGACAAAGCGATGAAGACCTGGTCATTGAGAAGGAAACTCCTGCGCAGGTGCCCAAGCTGGAATTTGAGAAATACAGGATCAGCGATCCGATGGAGGCACCGGATCTGCCGGGAGCCGGAATACGCCGGAAACTGGCGGAAAAGATCATGTACGTGATGAATACAGAAGCTCCGATCCACAAAGAGCTCTTGTACAGAAGACTCGCTCCGGTCTTCGGCAACAAGAAGGTGACAGTGCTGGTGAAGAGGTCGCTTGACGACTGTATTTCCGGGATGCTTGCCGGAGAGATCACGGAACAGGGAGACTTCCTATATCTCACCGGACAGACTGACGGCCGGATCAGGATCAGGGCCAGAGTGCCCGCTGAAGCACAGGAGCCCAGGCCGATCGACCAGATCAGCCCGGAAGAGATCAGGGACGCGGTCTATGAGATCATTAAGTTCGCTTTCGGCCTCTCGATAGAGGATGTGATCGCGGAGACATCGAGAACATTCGGATATGCGAGGACAAGCCCCCGGATCAGGCAGTGCCTGCGGGATATATGCAGCGACATGCTTGATGAAGGGATACTCAGGGAAGCGGACGGAAAGATCTGCATCAGAGAGGGCTGATAATAGATGAATTCGTATGAGTTTGGCGGAAATCAATACCAGACGGTCGCAGCGCTGGCAAATGCTATGGCTGTCAACTGGAATGAGGGAAGGAACTTCCTTCTGAGCGGCGCTTTCCGCGCCGAGACGGGAGGCTCTGACAAAAGAGCGCTGGCCTCGGCTGTGTGGGCCGAGAAGAAGTACAATGAAGACCCCTCCAAGGGAAATCTTCTCTTTCTGAAATGGCTCATCAGGACGCCGGGAGTGACCAATTTATATTGGATGGGAAGAAGTTACGGAGACCTGGACCACATCTGCGTCCTCATGAAGTCAGATAACAGCGAAGAAGCTGTCAAGCTGATCCTGTTCATGATCCAGGAACAGATCTTCGGAGATTTTGTGCAGACTTCGGGAAGAAAGGACAGTGTCACCGCAGCTGTCCGTTATCTCGAGAGGTGCTACGCCAGAAAGGAATCCAGGTTCAACCGCAGGAACATCCTGCCGCTCATGCTGGCAGTACTGGAAGACAGAAAGGTCTTTGAATATGACGGACTTAAGTTCAGGACGGTGCAGGAACTTGCGGCCTATTTGCAGAAATTTGCGGATATCTCCAAGAAAGCGCTGTCCCGGAAGGCGGCCGGCCTTTACCAGGATGACGCGAATTTTACGCCTGAGTTTGAGGGATGGCTGCTCTGCCTGGGCTATCAGAAAGCGTTATCAGCCTGGAAAGACAGATTTCAGGCAGGGGAGTCTGAGGACAGCAGTTTCGACGCCGACCTGGTCCTTCTCGAGGACGTAGAGCTCAAGGAGGAAGCCGGCGGAGACGGCGGAGATGATTTCAGCAGCAAGGCTGAGAAGTTTGAGACGGCATTTACCGCGATGCTCGAGGAACATCCCGAATCTCTCGAGAGCGCGGCCAAGTTCAAGGCCTATATGTCCGACCTGATGCCGGACAATGATCTGCAGGTCTACCTGATCCATAATCTCTACAAGATGGATATCGCAAGATCGATCAGGGAAGCCGATGAGATCACGGAACTCTTTCCGGCGCGGTTCGTGAGCAGACTTGTGGGCGACTTCGGTGTCAGCACCGGTCTGGCCAGGTGGGCCGCATCGGTATGGTGTGTCTGTTACGGAGAGAGAGTATTAAAGAAGAAAAACAGTGTCGTTATCTATTACGTTTCAGACGTTTGACATTTAGCAGGAGGGTGAAAAATGGAAGGAAGACTGAGAGCAGGAACGATTTTGTCTTCTGACAGCGGCGCTCAGTATAAAGTGAAGAAATACTGCGCGGCGGGAGCACAGGGAGAGGTATATCAAGTGGAGAGCGGAGGAAAGATCTACGCGCTCAAATGGTATTATCCCGACGGAGCCACTGCACAGCAGAAAAGGTGCCTTAAAGATTTGATCAGGCGCGGAAACCCCGACAAAGCTTTTCTGTGGCCGATGGATATGCTCTATCTCAAAGGGAGCGATCTGTTCGGGTATGTGATGGATTTCCGCCCGGATCACTACACAAGTATCATCCACCTCATGAAGAGGAAAGCGGACCCGACGTTTTATGTGCTGTGCAAGGCGGCTTACAACACTGCCAAAGCCTTTAAAAAGCTGCACGATGAGGGATACAGTTACAGGGATATATCTTTCGGCAATCTCTTTTTTGACCCGGCGACGGGGGATGTCCTGATCTGCGATAACGACAACGTCATATACAACGGCGCGGATTATGTGCCTGTTTACGGAACACAGAGATTCATGGCGCCCGAGATCGTGACGGGGAAAGCCGCTCCGTCCAGGCATACTGACCAGTGGTCTCTGGCCGTGCTGCTGTTCTATATGTTCATGCTCAATCACCCGCTGGACGGAAAGAGGGAAGCAAATATCCGGTGTCTCGATATACCGGCCATGAATATGCTGTACGGCACGGATCCGGTGTTCATCTTTGACCCGGACAACGACTCGAACCGACCCAAGCGCGGCTATCAGGACAACGCCCTGATCTACTGGGACCTCTATCCGCAGGACCTGAAGGACCTTTTCACACAGACATTTACTGTGGGAATCAAGCATCCCAACAACCGGGTGACGGAGAACCAGTGGCTCAGTGTGCTCAGCAATATGATGAGCTGCATCTATTCCTGCCCCAAGTGCGGAGCGGAGATCTTCTGTGATCCCGCCAAAAAAGCGAAAAATGAGCCTCATAAGTGCTGGAACTGCAGGACGCTGTCGGCGCCTCCGGCCATCATGAAGATCGGAAAGAACAGGCTGCTGCTGGTCCCCGGCAGAAAGCTCTATTCCCACCACGTCTATTCCGACTACGACATGGAGACTGAGATCGGCGAAGTCGTCCAGAATCCCAGGGATAAGCGGATCCTCGGCGTTCGCAACGGCGACAAGGTGAACTGGACCTACTTGAGGCCGGATGGCACGCAGACAGCCATCGCGGAAGGAAAAAGCGGCGCTGTCGTTCAGGGAGCGGCGATCGATTTTGGAAATGTGAGAGGAGAATTCTGCTGATCACACGGCGTGGACAGCCGTGCAGCAGGAGACTGAAGCATACAATATTTAGGAGGAAAAGGATATGTCAAACCAAAACCGCAGCTTAATGAGACCGGGCGGAGAACTCGCCAGCAGACCTTTATATTTTTTCTGGGTAGCTGATAATTCATCATCTATGAGAAAGGAGAAGATCGGAGCGCTGAACAACGCGATCCAGTCTGTCATCCCCGAGATGAAGAGTGTGGCGCTGGATAATCCCAACGCGCAGGTGTATATCAGGACACTGAGATTTTCTTCAGGGGCTTCCTGGATCACGCCCGAGCCGGTCCCTGTCGAGGAATTCGTCTGGGATGACCTCGAAGCGGATGGACTCACAGATATGGGCAAGGCCTTCACCCTTCTTTCAGGGCAGCTGAGCGTTCCCCCCATGCCGGAGAGAGCGCTGCCTCCCGTGATCGTCCTGATCTCTGACGGCATGCCCACAGATAATTACAAAGGACCGCTGGAGAAGCTCCTCAAAATGCCCTGGGGAAAAAAGGCGGTGAGAATAGCTATTTCCATCGGAAAGGACGCTAACGACGAAGTGCTGGCTGAGTTTACGGGAAACCCTGAACTGGTCTTCAAAGCCAACAACGCCACTATGCTCACCAGCCTTATCAAGTGGGCTTCCACTCTGGTCGGCTCTGTGTCTTCTCCCTCATCTAAGACCGCGGAGGCCGAAGACAAGCAGGAGACAGAGAACTCAGAGCAGAATGAGGAAAACAAGAAGCCTAAGGTGCAGGCTCAAAACTATCTGTCAATCAACAACATCCCCAAACCCGGAGACGTAGAGGCGGAGGATGTGTGGTAAAGGAGGCGTCCCATGAGACGTTATCTATATGGAATAAGCGTTAGGGGAGCTTCTCATATCAGAAAAGGAACAGAATGCCAAGACAGCTGCCGGGTCGAGAGTCTTTCGGACTCGGCAGCCGTGATCGCTGCGGCGGACGGGCATGGGAGCGACAGCTGCCCGTTCAGCAGTATAGGCGCTAAGATCGCGGTAGAAGTCTTTTGCAGCAGCATGAAAGAAATCCTTGGGAGTTTTGAAGGCAGCAGTTACATGCTGAGGTCATACCTTAGCCGGGAAGGCAATATGAAGATCCCGGAATCCATAGAAACAGAGTGGAAGCGATGCGTAATGCTCGACCACATCAGGAACGGGAGAGAGCCCCTGGTCTCTGAGCCGGACGCCGATGGAGCAAACGGCGTGTACAAGCTCTACGGCACAACACTTCTCGGCCTTCTCATAACGACGGAATTCGTGTTCGCCTTTCAGATCGGCGACGGAGACATTGTTATGGCGGACAGAAACGGTGTCCAGTATGCCGTTGAGAGTGAGAAGATCCTCGGTGTGGAGACTTATTCGCTGAGCAGTGCCAATGCCTGGAAGAAGAGTACGGTGTCAGTATTTCCGTCTCCCGGGCAGGATCAGCTGCCTTACATGTATATCATGTCAACTGATGGAATGGCAAACAGCCATAGAACTCAGAAGGATTTCGAGAAGACATGTATGGACTATTACGAGATCGCAGTGAAATACGGATTCGGAATGGTCTCGTCAGGCCTTGAGGGGTGGCTCTCAGAGACCAGCAGGCTGGGCTGCGGGGACGATATTACGCTGGTAATGGCATATTTTGACACTGACAACGGGAAGACCGCAAACCCGGGCATCAATAAGAGAAAACTCAGAAAACGCCATAAACACGGCAGACACGGCGGGGGTAAATGGAAAAGGCGCCGCGCAAGATACTATAGAAGATGAGCAGAGTACATTGATTTAGAGGTAAGTATGATCGCGGACCGCTATTATTATTCAAGAATGAAGCCGCGGGAACGGCAGATCTATGAGCTGCTGCATGATGCTGTGGTGAACGGCAGAAGATCGGCCGAGATAGAAGGCAGTGCAGATGCGGACTCTGTTACAGAGATATACTTTTCGCTTGTGCTTGACAACCCTCATCTCTATTATCTCGGGAGGGAGATCAGTATTGTCAGGTATTCCGGCGCATACGAGAAAACCCTGATCGAGCCGTCGTATACGCTCAGAAGGGAGATCATCCGCGATTTCAACGGCAGGATCGAGCGGGGCGTGAACGACCTGATCCGCAAGCTGAAGCTGGCAGGGGTATCCGATCTGGAGGCAGTGCGCAGGCTC
Source organism: Lachnospiraceae bacterium (assembly GCA_045113775.1). Taxonomy (GTDB): domain Bacteria; phylum Bacillota; class Clostridia; order Lachnospirales; family Lachnospiraceae; genus CAG-791. The sequence goes on from JBGUJH010000099.1 coordinate 11,286, forward strand.
CACGACTATCTCGCTTCGGAAGCGGATTATGATGACACAGCCCTGAATGAGCGAAAAAAGGGAAGACTGATATCCGCTCACTCCGTGATCGGGGTCTTCTCCAAACAGTGCGCGGTATGTGACGGCATTTCCAAAACAGTGAAGCTCGTACTGAATTCCCTGGATATACCGTGTATCGTCGTCGCGGGCCGGTCGGCCTTCGAGGAAGATAACGGCAATCACGCATGGAATATTGTGAAGATCGGCGGGAAGGCGTATCATTTGGATATGACCTGGGATATCAATCTCAGCAGAGAAGGACATATATCCTATGAGTATTTCCTGATCAGCGATCAGGAAGCCGCCAGGGATCACGAATGGAAGAAAAACGTTCCGGTCTGTGATACCCGGTACGGCGGCTCGCGGAGAGGGTCTTACATATGAACCGGTGCAAGGAGCGGATGAAATGGAACGGAATGATCTGGACGGAAAGAAGACCACAACAGTATATCTCGTGAGACACGGCACGACCGCGTGGAACCAGGCGCTGCGCTATCAGGGACAGGCAGATAATCCGCTCGATGAGGCGGGAGAGAAACAGGGAGCCTGTCTCGAGGACTATTTCAGGGACATCCATATTGACCTGGGCGTCACAAGTCCCCTGCAGCGCGCTGTAAGAACGTTGGAATTCTGTCTCTCCTCGCAGGACCATGAAGTTCCGGTGCTGGTGGAACCCGGAGTGATGGAGATCAATTTCGGCGCAGTCGACGGGATGACCAAGGAAGAGATACAGGCCGCTTACCCTGAGTTTTACAGGATGTATGTTCTCAATGAGGACAGGGGCCGCGCCAAAGCGCCCGGCGGGGAGTCGATGATCGAGGTGTACAACAGGGTGAGCGAAGCTGTCATGAGGATCGTGAGGGAACATCGGGGCGAGAACATTGTGATCGCTTCTCACGGGACCGCGATCCAGACATTTCTCAATTACGCTTCCGGGATACCGGCTGAGAAGATGGACCGCTTTCTGCTGTACAATGTCAGCGTGAGCTGCGCGGAAATAGATGAAAAAGATCAGATAAAGCTTCTGTATATCGGGGACAAGCACCATGTTCCGAAGGAGCTGCAGTTTTCTTACGGATCGACTCCTGCCAAATAATGGGGCAGAAGACGCTGATTCGGCGCTGCCGGTTATTTTGACTGCTGTCATCAGAGCAAAAAGATAAGGCCTTCAGACCAGCCGGTCTGAAGGCCTCTGTTGTTATCTTTTAGCTGTGCCTCATCATGGCACTGCTAAGTGCAGAAGGGTTTCGATGTTTTACATTTCTTCAAATTCGGGCTCTTCCGCGGGAGCTTCATCCTCTTCAGTTGCGCCTTCGGAGGAATCATCTACGTCGGCTTCCGTAAGAGTCTTGTGGTCATCGGGATAGTAATCGATGCCGTCGATCTCAAAGTCATCCGTATCGTCGCGAATGATGAAGATCATGGTGCGGCCCTGGTTCACAGTGACTTCGTTGCCGTTGTCATCGTAGAACAGAGTGGGCTCGTAGTCATCTTCTTTGTTCCATGTGACGTGGATCATCTTACCGTTTGTGATATAGAATCCGTCATCTACACCTTCCTCGGGCTCCTCAATGCGGAACCAGAGATAAGCACTGCCTTCTACGACATGGGTCCATGCGCAGCGCTGGATGAAGATGTTGGTGAAAGCCATCTGCTCGCCTGTGACTGCGTCGCACTGGGGATCACCGTACAGTCTCTTGTAATAGAGATGATCTTCCGGATCGTAACTGAGGGAAGACTGCGTGACAGGGTAGGATCCTGACATGTCGATCTCTGTAGCGTCTACAGCATCCGGATACTGCGAGAGGTCATTGATCTGTCCGTCTTTCGCGAAAGTAAAGTGCTTGTCGTGATAATACTCAGGACGGTGTTCTTTCTCGAATCCGGCTTCCTCGATGGCGTCAAGGATGTGCTCGGCATCCGTGTAGGCTGTGTGCTCGATCGCAACGCCGTCATGAGGGATTCGATAGAATGCGCCGTAATCGGGTCCCATGGCAGAATGGCCGGTGCCGTTGATGTTGTCGACATCCTCACGGGTGAGGATCTCGCCGGTGTAGTCGTGAGGACCGCCGAAGTGAATGATGATCGGATCCCATTCGAGAGCTTCATAGACAAAATAGGAGCGGATACTGCGGACGTTTCCGATTCTGTCCAGATCCTGCCAATCCTGCAGAATACCCATCTGGCGGCTCATGTTGCCTTCTTCCATGATCTCATAGAAGACGTCGACTCTGTCGAGGCCGTACTGGGGCTGCGCCTGTTTATTGATGGGGTACATAAATGCCAGCGGACGCTGTTTGAGAAGCTCCTCATCCATCACCTTTCCTGTCAGAGGGCTTCTGGGAAGCTCCGGCTCGGGTTCCGGTTCCGGCTGGGGCTCAGGCTGGGGCTCGGGCTTGGGTTCCGGTTTGGAGACCCCTTCAGTCGATGCATCCGTGACGGTGGTCGCTGCTGCAGCGGCATTATCAGCTTCCTGATTTGTCTTTTCTGTAGTTTCATCTACAGTAGTTTCATCTACAGTAGTTTCTTCAACATTGGTTTCTTCTTGCTGGGTCTGAGCGGGAGTGGAAGAGCTGCCGCAGCCGATAAGAGCTGTTGACAATGCAAGTGTAGCTGCCGTCAGAACACAAAGACTTCTTTTACGCATAAGTCCTCCTGTAATTGTTCTAGTAGTGTTTGATTAAAATGATTATATACATAAACTATTGTAACTTAATATGAACTATTTTGCAATAGTTTGTAATATTTATGTAATAGAAAGCAACAAAGTATATGATATAATGGTCAAGAACCCCGAATACTATATCATAACTTCCATTTTCTGAAAAGTGTCGGAGGGATGAAGCCTGCGGCACCGCCACCGGGAGAAAGCACTATGAAGAGAACGATTGCTGTATTATTAAGTCTTTTGATAACGTTGAGCGCATGTGCCGGACCTGCCGGGTCAGCCGGAACGCAGGGCGCGCAGAGCGCCTCGACAGGGGCAAGTGCGGAAACGGCAGCGGCAGAGGAACCTGCCGGAAATGAAAAACCGGAACTGGTGATCATGGGGCAGGAGGCCTCAAATTACAGCCGCGCCGCAGAGAGCAAGAAAAGTATAGACGTCGATGTAAAGACGTCCGCGCTCTATTCGGCCCATGACATTCCCAAGCTGTCGGATAAAAATTACACGGTCATGATCTACGTCGTAGGCTCGAATCTGGAGAGCCACTACGGCGCCGCGACAAATGACCTTAATGAGATGATCGCGTCGGGCCTGGATTACGATAAGAATAATCTGCTTGTCTATACCGGCGGCTGCAAGAGATGGACCAGCGACATTTCCAATAAGCACAACAGTGTCATCAACTTGGCGAACGGGGAGGAGCTGGAAGTCACGGCACAGACTGCTGAGACAGCCGACATGGGGGCTTCGCAGACGCTGGCCGAGTTTGTAAATTACTGCACGACCAATTTCCCGGCAAAACATTACGGACTTGTGCTCTGGAACCACGGAGCCGGACCTCTGTGGGGCTATGGAAGTGACGAGCTCTTTGATAATGACAGTTTATTGTTTGAAGAGCTTAGCGGCGCAATGGACCAGACTATTTTCGCAGGCGGCACCAAGCTCGACTGGGTCGGATTCGACGCATGTCTTATGGGCAGCATTGAAACGGCAAATCTCTGGAAAGATTACGCGCAGTATCTGATCGGGTCGGAAGAGCTTGAGTCCGGGCGCGGCTGGGACTACAGCTTTCTGAGCACGCTTAATACTACAGATGACGCAAGGGCTGTTGTAAGCTCGATCGTCAAGGCATACGGCAATTATTACGAGGCCAATAAATCGGATTTCTTCAACCCGGACGTGACGCTCGCAGCTATGGACCTGAGCAAGACAGACGCGCTGATCGGGAGCATGAGCGCTCTGTTCGGTGCAATGAAGAAGGGAGTAGAAGAAGGAGATTATGCGGATATAAACAAAGCCAGGGCCAAGACCAAGGCTTTCGGCCTCAGCGCGGCCAGCAGCAAGGACGAAGCGTACGATCTTCTGGACCTGAGAAACCTGACAGAGAATATGGAAAAGCTGTATCCGCAGGAGAGCAAGGCGGTCCACGACGCGCTGGATCAGATGCTGGTCGAGCACACAGCCAATGTCAGCGGAGCCGGCGGCATATCGATCTATCTTCCCGGAGATAATATGGAGCTCTACGGCATCTCGAAAGAGCTCTATTCCGAGGACGCGGCGCTCTCAGCGGAATATACGAATTTTATCGATGCATATATGACTTCGTGGAACGAGAGCACCAACACCGACTGGACTCTCGGGGAAATACAGCGCGGCGATGACGAACTGACGATGCAGCTGACTGAGGACCAGGCAAAAAATTCCTCGCTCGCGCTTTATTCTATCCTTCAGAGAAACAGCTTTGGAGATTTCGCGGTCACAACGGCCAACGTCGCGATCGAGCCGGATGAGAACAATGTTCTGCACATACCTGCGGATCCGATGCTTCTGTATGCGGCGACGGATATGGAGGAATCGCCGGTCCCGCTGACATGTGTGCAGGCAGAGAAAAACGGAGATGACTGCATTTACAGAACTGTAAGCTGCTATCTCACTCCCGGACATGAATTTATGGACGTCGACTGGGACAAGGATGAAGAGGTCGTGATCACGGCCAGAAATACTACGGGAACAAGAGAAGCGACGGTTCTTGATATCACTTCAGGTTCAGGCAGTGCATGGACAGGCGGAAAGGCGTCTGTCGATGTCTCCAATTACGAGACGCTCATTAATGCCGGCAGTATCTCCTATAAGCCTCAACGCGACAGTGAAGGACATATGCAGCCTTTTTACCAGTGGAAATCATCCGGTTATGAAATGTACCCTCTGTGCCTTGACCACAGTTTCAGGGTCGAGATGAAGCCCGCCACTGAATTCGACAAGGACTTTGTCTGCCAGGTGACCGTCAAGGACATCAACGGCGTCGTGCACGGTTCGGATTATGTTGAACTGGAACTGGAGCACAATAAGGATTATGAACAGATCGCGACGGAAAACGGAGTACTGTATGCGGACGTGTCCGGGGAGGAAGCCGTGATCACCGGTTACAGCGGAGAGGATGAAGAGATCACAATTCCTTCAGAAGTGAACGGTAAAAAGGTTACGGAGATAGGCAGGTACGCGCTGTCGAATACAACATCAAAGAAGATCGTCCTTCCGGATGGGCTCAAAAAGATCGGGATAGGTGCTTTCAGCGGTGCCGAGATCACGGAAATTGAAATTCCCGAGAGTGTGGAAGTGATCAAGAGGGGAGCATTCAGCAATACCGGGATCACATCAGTGATACTCCCGGACAGCCTCGCGGAAATCGGCTCTGTGCCGTTTAACGGCTGTGAGAATCTCATGGAGATCACGATCAGCGGGAGCAATCCGGCTTATAAGACAACGGACGGTGTTCTCTATACAAAAGACGGCAAAACACTGATCCAGTATCCCTGTGCGAAGGGAGGAGAATACAAAGTCGAAGCCGGAACGGAAGTGATCGGTTACGGCGCATTTGCGGAGTCAGCAATAGAAAAAGTCGTTTTCCCGGATACAATAAAGACTTTCGAAAACATGACCTTTTTTGAATGCGATAAGCTGGCCTCATTCAACCTTCCGGATTCTGTTGAGTCGATCGGGATCAGGTCCTTCGGCTTCTATGACTTGTTCAGCCATTCTGTGGATACCCCCACAATTGAGCTGATGCACATCGGTCCCAATGTGAAATATATAGGCAAAGACGCCTTCAATATGATGAACATCGCGGCATTCGAGGTAGATGAGGAGAATCCGTATTTTGCCTCGTCAGGGGGATTCATCACGAACAAAGCAAAAGATATGATCCAGGAAGTGCCTCGCGGAATGAAACCGGTCCTGGTGATCCCGGACGGGATCACGACCTTGGAGGAGCATCAGCTGGAGAACTGTGACGTCACGGACTTCGTGATCCCTGACAGTGTATTCCGTTTCGGGACAGAGGTCTTCCCTTACACATTAGGGGAGGCGGACGAAGACGGCAGCCACCCTCATTTGTATAACGTCACGCTGCATTGTTCAGAAGGATCGGCGGCTGAAAAATATGCCGGTCAGTTTGAGATCGTACATGATGAAGTGACTGACCCGGAAAACCTGGTATCCGAGACCGTGACGGAAGAGATACCGGCAGCGGAGGGAGAGGTCCCTGCGACAATGACGTTCAACGTCTTCAAAGACCGCGCGGAACTTCTGGGGCTCGAAACAGAGGAAAACGGCACAGTCAGAATTCCGGACACCTTCAGGGACCGCCCTGTGACCGCGATCCGGTATGACAATTCACAATTAAGATTCAACCGTGTCACCAAACTGATACTACCGGCCTCCGTACAGACTATAGACGGAACATTCCTGAAAGATTTCATGTACTGTGAAGAATATGCAGTGGATGAAAAAAATGAGAATTTCAAAAGCGTTGACGGGATCATCTTTGACAATTCAGGCGAGACACTGATCGGATATCCGCGGTCAAAGCCGGATCCGGAATATGAAGTGCCCGCCAAAACAGAGAAGATCGGAGAGTATGCATTTTACAACAACTATATGATCACCAAAGTGGTATTTCCCAAGTCGCTGAGAACAATAGGGGAATGCGCATTCTATGGCTGCGGCAGTCTGACGACGGTCGAGTTTAACAAGGGACTTAAGGAGATCGGGAATAACGCGTTCAATAATGTAATGCTTTCCAACGTGAGCCTTCCTTCTTCCATTGTATCGATCGGCGATTCGGCTTTCACGCTCACAGAAGGCTACGGCAGGCTGGAGCTTCCTGAGAAACTGGAGAAGATGGGCCTCTTCGCTTTCGGCAGCAGCTACGATTCATCCTTTACGCAGGACGTGATCCGGATCCCGAACCGGCTCAAGTTCGAAAAGAGCTCCCTGAGAGACGTCCTTTTTGAAAAATACGAAGTTGATGAGAGTAATGAGAATTACTCTGTCGCGGACGGGATGCTGATGAGCAAAGACGGTATGACGCTCATTGCAGTTCCCACACTCCTGGAGGGTGACCTTGTGGTGCCGGAAGGAACAGTATACATTGATTACTCAGCCCTTGATGACTGTGAACTGATCAAGGATATTTACCTTCCTGATACCATACTTGATATCGGTTCGACCGCATCAAAGGATTACAAAACCGGAGAATACAAGTATGTCATTCACTGCAGCGAAGGTACAGAGGCTCAAAAATTGCTGGACGCCAAAGGGGTTCCGTGGGTGGCCAAGTGATCGGAAAATAGGAGGTATGCTATGTCAGATACATCTAAAGAGCCAAAAATGATCGCTCTGAAATGCCCTCAATGCGGAGGTGCGCTGGAACTTGACACGGATAAAGAAGTCGCGACATGCCCCTATTGCAATACAAGGCTTCTGATCGTCCGGTCAATTGAGCAGAACAATGTGATAAATTATAATATCCGGATCGAAGACAATGGCAAAAAGAATTCCAAGAGCAGTTTTCCCTTCGAAAAGCCGGACTCGGGCCGCATCAATGAGATCAAACGATTCATTATGCGGGTGGCTGCCGCAGCGGCGGTAATCATCGCAGTGGGCCTGTTCTTCAAGGCATGCGGAGCTGTGATGAACGTACTGTCGGGGGGAGGTAAAGAAAAAGAAGAAACTGCCCGGGAAACTGAAGCGGAAGAAGAAAACGTGCAGACGCCCTTGCAGGATGAGCCGGAAGGAAGGGTGATCGATGTCCCTCGAATTGACACGGAAATCATTGAAGTCAATCCGGTCACACTGAAAAAAGAAAGTGTTCCTGCTGCCGAGTTTAAGGAATTTCCGGTCAGCTTTACGCAAAAAGGGCAGGAGACAGACTTAGATGTGACAATTCCGAACCCGGGGAACGCCTATGTGTTCATTTCGGAGATGAGAAATGATACATATGTCGAAATAGATGTCTTTGATGAGAAGGGCAATCGGACGAGCAGGTTAAATTACGGCAGAAATAACAGCGGCGTTATGATAAAAACGTCTGAACCGGATGAAAAATATACGATCCGAGTAGTTCAGTCGGAAGGCCTTGGCGATTTTTTGATCCGTGTCGGCATGCCCAAATCAGTTAAAGACCTCGGAGATATCACGGTCTTATCGGATCATATTGATTACACAGACCAGTCGAATCTGTACACTCTGACGGCGGCAGAAACAGGCATATACTCATTCTTTGTCAATGAAATGATGGCGGACATGAATGTCAGTATGGAACTGTATGACAGACTCGGGGCAAAGGTCAGGTCAGCTTCGTATGTGAACAATAATAAGGGGATTTGGGCAGACCTCAAAGCGGGCGAGACATATACTCTCGCAGTGAACCAAAATGAGAGCACGGGTTCCTATGATCTGTTGATCGGCAGGCAAAAAAAGGCGGTCGATTTTGAGGGACACACACATCTAAAAGACAGTACTGAATTTGCCCATCAGCGCAATTTCTACACCTTCACTGCTGCGGCAGACGGCGATTACAGGGTAGAGATGACGGATATCAATACGAATAACAGTTTTGAACTTAGTGTTTACGACAGACTGGATCAAAGGATCGGCATTCTGAATACATACAACAGATCAAACTCAGGGAGAACTTTTACGGATTTGAAGGCGGGAGAACAGTATAAAGTTTACGTGGAACAGTCCGAAGGACTCGGGACCTATAAGCTTTCTGTTTACCGGCCCAAAGACGTTGTGGAGATCACGGAAGGGGATACCGTTAAGGACAGCATTGAGTTTGAGGACCAGACAAATACTTATTCTTTTACGGCTTCGAAAAAAGGAGATTCAACGCTGACCATATCGGGGCTGAACGGGGACAATGCGGTCGTGCTGTACGTATATAATGACCGCAATGAGAAACTTTACACAGATTCTTACTTTGTAAATGGCGACAGCGTCACGTTCAGGGATAATAATCCGGGAACCCATGCACTGATCTATATTGAGGAGAAAAACGGGAAGTGCGATTATGTTTTGACTATGAAATAGACCGGATCTAATACAACACAGTGCCGCAACCGGTCAAAAAAGGGCTTCACCGAGCGGGCGGACTCGAAAATAATTCATGGATTACAGGAAAGAAATCGTATATTATTATATGAGTCCTTATAACATGTTTCTGCGGAGGACTTTTTGCACAAAAGAGCGTAAAGTGCAGATAAATCAGGAGGATTTAAATTATGAAAAAAAGAATTGCAGATTTAGTTAAGATCGGCGTCCTTGTACCGGCTCTGATCGTATCTATGGCGGCATGCGGCGCGGCAAATGCGCAGGGCAAGAGCGACGACGCTGCAGGCACAGCTGAGACAACAGTCAAAGAAGAGACCGGAGGAACCACCGAAGAGAAAAAGGAGGAGACTCCTGCACAGCCTGCCGAGGCCAAGGTCTATGAGAACAAGGGCCTCAAGATCACAGTTCCCGCTGAGCTTGCGGATAAGATCACTGTTGAAACACCTGAAGTCAGCGATGACGGCGTTATCTTCGACTGCTATGAGACCAAATCCGTTGAGGCTGCAAAGGGAACCGACCATGAGAATATGAGCGCAGGCTGGCTCTTCGCCATTACAGAAAGAGACGAAGCCAAAACAAGAGAGATCCTCGCGAGCGACTATCCCGGCCAGGAGCCGATCGCTAAGGCAGAAAACGGAACTTATTATATCTACGACCACCCCACAGATGTCCGCTATGAGCGCGCCACACCTGAAGAGATGATGAAGGACCAGGAAGAGTGGGATGCAGCTTGTGAGTGGGCAGCCGGCGTCCGCGCATCTTTCGCGGCAGATAACGGACTGAACAAGATTTACTACAACGGCACACAGATCGAGTCAGCTCTCGGCAGAGCAGCTTTCGGTAAGGACGTCAAATACACCATCAGCACACTGGAGTTCGGCCCGCTCGAGCCCAATGGTGTCGATCCGGTCCCGTATTATGAGAAGATGACAAACGGCGCGACCTACGAGGGAATCGAACTTGCAGAGAACGAAGTTCCCGATGGCGAGTACGTTGTCCTCAATTTCCCCGACGAGAATATCCGCTATGATTTCTTCTTCGCGGAGGGACAGGAGAATATCATCCGTCAAGTTAACGGGGAAGAAGGCGGCGAGCAGTACGAGTACTTCTACAAGGTGACATTTGAAGACGGAACTTCCAAGGCGAGCGAGATCATGAACGAATGGTATCACGCCATCGCTGAGAGCAGGTAAATCCTCAGGCGCATCGGCTCGTTCCGCGAGCTTTGACTAAATGAGAAACTGCATATTGAGTAAAGAGGCCGCGGCCGCTGTGATCAATCGCACAGCGGCCGCGGTTTTTTTTATGCTTTGAACTGCATTATAAAACAGCGGGGGGATATCCTCCGGTTTTATACCAGTAGTTTATTTTAGGGAAGGAAAATAACAGTTATATTTTAACTGTGAGTTACTATCACATTAGAAAAGCAATCCGGATGTGTAGTCAAACGGTAAAGGAGGTATACAAATGAACTACATCATAAAGAAAGCTATTAATCTTAATGGGCAGGACATGCTGTTGTCTCCTCTTGATATTGACTACGCGCATCGCGTAATCTCCATCACCGGAGCGATCGACGAGGATACGGCAGGTTTTGTCAATTCTTACATGAGAGATCTTGCAAGGACTTCTGAGGAAGATATTACGATCTACATTCAGAGTCCCGGTGGATCCGTATCGGCGGGAATGAGCATCTATGACACTGCTAAGGCTGTTAAGTGCGACGTAGTAACTGTCGCGAGCGGAATGGCAGCCAGCATGGGCGCCTTCCTTCTGGCTGCGGCCGGAACTAAGGGAAAGCGCTGGTGCCAGCCTAATGCAGAGGTACTGATCCATCAGCCCCTGGGAGGAGCCAGCGGACAGGCCACTGACATCAGGATCCACGCGGAGCACATTCTCAAAGTGAGAGAAAAATTGAACAATATTTTGGCAGAATGTACCGGCCAGCCCAAAGAGAAGATCGATAGGGATACTGAGCGGGACAACATTATGAGCGCGGAAGAGGCGCTGGATTACGGCCTTGTCGATAAGATCGGCGACCCGATCTCCGAATGGTAGAGGAGAGATCGTGCCGCCGTCTGAAGAAGGCGGAATGGAGATTGCTATGAAACATTATGAAATAACAAAACCGATCGGTCTGCGAACGCCTTGTGAGGAGATCGAGAAAGCTTGCGAGGCCGCGCATGTGTACAGAAGATGCGGACTAAGGCCGCGGCACTTTATTATACCCCTGAATTCCGGAAACGGGAGAACTACTCTCATCGAGTACATGGCCGACATGTACAAGGAATCCGGAGTTCTGGATTTTATCAGCGGACTTGATGATTATATCGAGATCACTCTGGACGGATCCCTGCAGCAGCTTAAGCAGGCTTTTGCGGAGATTGACGCCGCCGCTGTCTACACTAATGAATACTGTAATATTATCGGTCTGGATATCAGCGGGATCGCATCTCATCTCGGAGAGACACAGTTCACGGAATTTCTCAGGAATGTCAAGAGGATCTGTGACCACGCGTGTGTGGTCTTCTTTGTGAGCGCCCTCCCGAGCAGGAATGAGGAGAGACTCCTGGAGAGGCTGTGCGAGGCTGTAGAGAACATCAAGCGCCTCAGCGTTGAGCCGTATACGCGGGAAGATATCTGCGACCTGATTGTGAAGTTCCTCGAAGACCACGGCACCAGGATCAGTGAAGAGGAGAGTTTCCGCAAGGAGCTGCAGGAAACCGTCGTTTCACTGGATATTATGTGTGTGAAAGAAGCTGCTGCAGCAGTTGAGGAACTGGTCTTCTACGCGGACTTTTCGGGATTTGTCCCTGCTGTCGATGCCTGCAGTCTTAAGCTGCTGACGGAAAGCCGCAAAAAGGGGAGAGTCAGGAGGGATGTGAAATGAACAGAAGCGAGCGCTGGAATACCAAAAACGAGATCAAAAGAAGGTTTCACGACACCACAGATCCGGTACAGGGCGCAGGACCGATTGTATATTATGAGAATGGCAAAAAATACTCTGATGACGGTGAATCCCACATCGCGGTGGTAGGAAGGACCGGCAAAGGCAAGAGCCAGTGCTGCAGCATGCCTTTTGAAAGGGAGTGCCTCAGCAAGAGGGAGAGTCTTATCGTTCTTGATCCCAAAGGCGAAGGATACAGAAAGAACGCATGCTATATTCCTGAAGACTACCAGAATTTCTGCGTAGACCTGCGCTGTCCCCGCCAGAGTCCCACCAAGTGGAATCCGCTTGCCATGCCGTACAGGCTGTTCAAATCCGCTGATCCCGACGATCATGATATCGCAAGTTCTATGATCAGCGAGCTATGGACGGGGGTATATCCGATTGACGTGCACGCGGACAGATTCTGGCCCGAATCGGCGGCAAACTATGCAAAAGGCCTTACATATGCCTTGTTCGAAACGCAGCCGGAAGAGTATATCAACCTGGACAGCGTGGCAGTGATGATGGAACAGTCCGAGATCAAATACCTCGGCAGCAATATTTGCAAAACTTTTTACGAAATGCTTCCTATGGATTCTCTTGCCAGAAGAAATCTTGCGGCATACGCGACAGGCCCCAATGATACAAGAGCATCGATCCACAGTGTTGCCGCATCGGGACTGGAAGTGTTCAGCCGCAGCAAAGGACTGATGGAAATGCTCAGTGAAGACACGCTGCGGATCATGGATATTGATGTGAGCCGGCCGTTTATCCTCACGATCATCACTCCGGACGAGACAGACGTCTATGACACACTTTCCGGACTGTTGATCTCTCAGTTCACACAGCATCTGATCCGCGTTGCCCAGGACCTCGGCGGAAGGCTTCCGATCAGGGTCAATATCATTCTTGAGGAATTGGGCTCTGTAGGCCGCGCGATCTCACAGCTCCCGAATATGATGGTGGCATCAAGAAGCCGCAACATACGCCTGATGCTGGTGCTTCAGAGCGGAAGCGCGCAGCTGATCGATATTTACGGCAAGAGCAAGGCAGAAGTTATCAATTCCTGTATCGGCATCACGATCGGTTTCTCTACCAACAGTTGGGAGACCCTTAACGAATGGGCGCAGCGCTGCGGTGAGAAACAGATCGATTCCGGCAGCCAGGTGATCAAGGAACAGCTGATCACCGCGGCCCAGCTTGCGGCAATGCCCACGGGAACCGCTCTGATCATGGTGGACAATCAGTACAAGTTCATTGCCCATCTGCCTTTCTATGATCAGATGTATGACAATTCCGACTGGAAGGCGCCTGAGAACCGCACGGTTCGCAGTAAGAAAGAATTCAGATCCTTCAACTTCGAAGAGTATATCAAAGAGATAAAAAGGAAGAAGGCGGAGGAGCGGGTGAAAGGGATCGATGATGATACTCTATCTCCCTTCGGGTCTTCTGGATCGAGTCCCTTCGGATCTTCCGGCGCGAGTCCCTTCGGATCCTCCGGCGCGAGTCCCTTCGGATCCTCCGGATCGAGTCCTTTCGGTTCAAGTCCTTTTGGTTCGAGTCCCTTCGGGTCTTCGGAGCCTGATTATTCCGGGAGCGGCGTCCGGGGCTCCGGCTCATCTCAGTCCGGTCCTGCGGGCAGCGGAACGGATGAAGACTTACGGATTTCTGATTTTTTGGAGCTTGATGAAGAGGCACCCTTTTGGACTGATGACCGGACAAGTGAGGATAAAGAAAAACCTGAAAAAGATTCTGAAAAATCAGACGAAAGTGAAAATTCAGGTCTTGGAGCCGGGAAGACAGTTCGGGTCCGCGTTTATACCTCACAGACAAACAGAAGCCGGATCGCAAGAATCTACTCTATAGTCCAGGGAGGGAGCTATTTAGACGCAATGAAGAAGCTGAGCATCAGTCCTGTGATCGTCAGCATTCAATCCGGTAAAGCCGGTGAATTCATCAGATTTGTGAAAAAACAAGGGGGCTTTGCGGAAATCGTATGATTCGGTCAGGGGCCCTGTCTCCAAAGTGAGTTTTAAGGCTCGCAGCTCGAGCCGCTGCGAGCCTTGAGTGTTTTAGGGGGTTGTTTTCTTGAAGGGTGTACAGACAAATGTACACCCTTTTTGAGATAATAAGACAACGAAAAGTGTAGTAGAGGTGTGGGAAAGATTCTCTGCCGGAGTTTGCCGCTATCTGAATTGGCGATTGCTCCGGCCGGAATGATGAGATGAAGACACGACAGGGGGAGAGACCATGACAATAAATGAAGCCCATAAGATCTGCAGGGAATACTATCAGCTGCCTAATCCCGGTGAAGATGATGATTTCATGCTGACAGAAGCTCTGGATACTATGTCGAGAAGGATCCGGACAAGTACAGATCTATTATCGAAGAGCTCTATCAGAAAGTGGAGAATGCTTTAAACTCAGGTGGGAAGTCTCCCGCCTCTATAGGCGGCGAGTTTGTAACAAACCTTACTCAGTGGCGGGAGACAAGCCCCCACTGAGTT
>JBGUJH010000100.1:0-41896 GCA_045113775.1 Lachnospiraceae bacterium
ACAATTAATCTAACACGGGAGTTTGCTTTAATCTAAAGATCTTCCCTCCACCTGCAGAGCAGGTGGTTTATTTTTACTGTGACACAACTAAAAGAGCCCCGGCCGCACCAATTGGGTGTTGCCGAAGCTCTTTTTTAAATTACAGATTTTTCCAGCCATTTCCCTCTGACAAAGTGGATCCGGTAGATGACTGCGCGCACGCCCCAGTCCATGAACATGCCGATCCAAACGGAGAGAATTCCGAGGTGCAGCACACGGATCATGAAGATCGAGCCCGCTACTCTGCAGAGCCACATGGTGAGCGAGGATACGGTCATGGTATATTTTACGTCGCCTGCTGCCCTGAAGCCGTAAGCGGGGATGAAGCTCATAGCCCAGAAGATCGGCTTCACAACAGTGATGATAAGGACCATCTTCAGGCAGAGCTCCGCCGCGTCGGGCTCCATCCCGGCCAGCTTGACAGCAGTGCCGGAGATCATATAGACGATGAGGCACGACGCGATGACCACCGCTTCTGCCCAGGCGGTGAGTTTTTTGATGTAGTAGACTGCCTGGTCTTTGCAGCCTGCTCCCAGGCACTGGCCGACGACCGTCATCATGCCGATCCCAACGCCGCATCCGGCAATGCCGTTTAAGTTCTCCATGATCGCTGTCATGGCCTGCGCGGCGATCGCCGTCGTCCCGAGCGTGGAAACGCTGGACTGGATCGCCAGTTTGCCGAACTGGAACATTCCGTTCTCAACTCCGGAGGGAACGCTCAGCCACAGGACCTTTCGGATCATGTTCGCGTCTGGGCGAACAGACAGATAGTTGCGGACCACGATCTCCTGCCTATTCCTGTGGAGATAGCCGAGGATCCAGACAGCGCCGATCACGCGCGACAGCAGCGTCGAGAGCGCCGCGCCCGCAACGCCCAGCGGGATCACAAAGATCAAAAGAGCGTTGCCCGCAATGTTCATCATATTTGTGATGATACTGATCCGCATGGGGAGCCTGCTGTCCCCGCATGCCCGATACAGCCCGGCGCCGCCCTGAAACAGCGCAAAGAAGGGGTAAGAGAGCACCGTGATCCCGAAATAGATCAGCGACGCGTCCATGACCTCCGCGGAGACCTGCCCGAAGATCAGGGACAGGAGCGGCCTGCGGAACAGAAGGCAAAATATCGTAATACTGCCGGACAGTACCAGGATAATGAGAAGCAGCTGTTTGGCTGCTTTATTGCATTGTTCTATGTTTTGCTGACCAAGGTATTGCGAACAGATCACTGTGCCGCCCGCCGCCAGCGCGGCAAATACCTGGATCATCAGCATGTTGATGGAATCCGTGAGGGAGACAGCTGAGATCGCGGCGCTTCCGAGGTTGGAGATCATCATGGTGTCCGCCATGCCCATGAGCGCGTTCAGGAACTGCTCGACAATAATGGGAATCAGCAGACTGTAAAGTGCAGCGTCTGAAAACATGAGAGGCTCCGCTGTCCGAACCTCAGATTGTGTGCGGGTAAAAATGTTGCTTAATGCCTGAGGTGCATGAAGCACCGGCATGTGACCTAACGCCTGAGGCGCATGGAGCCTCGGCATGTGACTTAAACTCCGGGGCGCGTGGTGCCTCGGCAAAATATGTGCAGTCATTGGATCAGATTCATCTTCTTTCTTTAAATCAATTGCGTAAAACTTTTTCTCTTCGGTCGATTATTCTACGACTTTTCAGGGCAAATACAAGGACAAAATCCGACCAATTTATGGACAAATCTTACCTGACTGCTACAATAAGTCGTATAGAATTCAAGGCTCAAGGCTCACAAAGCGATCCGCTGCGCTGCGCGCGGGCTGCCCGAAAGGCAGCGCCTGCCTCTTAAGGAGAATAAATGAAGACAACCGGTAGAAGCATCATCAGGAATACATTTTATATCCAACTGACAGCGTTTATACTGCTGTCCCTCTCCTCCTCCGTGGGTTCCATGATCGACGGCGTCGTGATCGGCCAGTTCCTGGGCGTGGACTCCATCGCCGCTTTCGGAATCATCAACCCTCTTATGATCGCCTTCTCCATCATCGGCGCAGTCGTCTCCGCAGGCGCCCGCAACCGGTTCACCAAACTCCTCGGAGCCGGCAAAACAGAACAGGCCCGGAGTGTTTTCTCCCTGGCCTGCGTACTGTCGACAGGATTCGCTGCAGTGCTGATGATCTTTCTCCTCGTCTTCTCAGGCCCCGTCACGAGCGCCCTGGGCGCTGCCAAAAATACCGCGGACCTTCTTCCGAAAGCACGCGGTTATCTGATCGGTATTTCTTTTGGCCTGCCTGCCATGAATCTTGTGCGGGTACTCAACGGCTTCATGCCCCTAGACAACGACAGAAATCTGCCCGTCATCAGCTCGGTCTTTCTGACCGTTTCGGATATTGTGATGGACCTGGCGGCAGTGCTGTTTTTCCACGGAGATACGCTGGAGATGGGCGTTGCCACGAGCATCAGCTACTATGTGGCGCTGGCAGTCCTTCTCACGCACTTCCGCAAGAAGGATATTTTCCTCCGCTTCCGGTTCAGCGGACTGCCGTGGCAGGAGACCGCATCGATTCTCGGAAAAGGAATGCCTTCCGGCGTGTGCCGCATTGGAAACACGCTCCGCTGCATCTTTATGAACAGACTGCTGGCCATCATCGCCACTTCAGCGGCGATCGCTGCCTACTCGGTCCACCGCCAGGCGGACTCCTTCTTCAATCCTGTCACGATCGGAATGGCCGACACAGTCGCGCTTTTGGCAGGCATCCTTGTAGGCGAAGAAGACCGCCCCATGATGAAGCGACTGCTATTCACTTCCGTGCAGGCTACCCTCGTCATTACTGCGGGGATCGCTGCTTTGATCTGGATTTTCGCGCCCCAGTTCGCTTCTCTGTACATCAAGGATAACCCGGAAGCCCTCCGACTCGCCGTCACCGCAGTGCGCTGCTATGCCATCGGCATGCCGATCAACGGCCTGAACCTTATCTATTTGAACTATTTTCAGGGGGTTGGAAAGAGTTTTCTTGCATCCGTGTCCGGATTTATCTGTGAGTCGGGCCTTCTGATCCTCTCGGCGGCGGCTCTCGTGCCTCTGCTGGGAGCGGACGCCGTCTGGTGGGCATTTCCCATCTCACAGTTCCTCGTGATGTGCTATTACGGAATCGTGGTGGCTATAGAAAGCCGCCGGATAAAAATATATCGGGAAGGCCTTTGGAACAGAGTCCTTCTCCTTCCCGATTCTTTTGACGTGACTGATAAAGAAAAGCTCGACGTAACGATCACCGAAATGGATGAAGTGATGCAGCTCACCGACGCAGTATGGAACTTCTGCGAACTGCACGGCTGCGACAGCGCCAAGAGGAACCACCTGGCCCTGAGCGTGGAAGAACTGGCCGGAAACATGATCCGCCATGGATTCACTGACGGAAAGCCTCACTGCATCGAGGCGCGCGTCCTCAAAAAGCCTACCGGCTACTACGTCCGCTTCCGGAACGACTGCCTGATCTTTGATCCGGTCAAACAGGTTCAGCTCCTGTCCGACGAAGATCCCACCTACCACATCGGCCTTAGGATGATCGCCGGACTAGCCACAGACATCCAGTATACCTGCGTGCTGAAGCTCAACAATATTTTGGTCAAAATATAGCATCACTGGCCCAGATTGGGCACCGAATCGCCTCACTGCACGTGCGTCTTCACGGGACTGTAGCTGAACGAGACAATGCTCTCGTTCTCATCTACGAATTTCTTGACATCGCTGTACTTGATCTCATCCACGCGCAGGATCGTGCAGTCGAACTCCACTTTGTCGTCCCGCTGCCAGTTGATCGTATTCTCAGTGATCTGGGCTTTCCAATCCTTGAGCTGTTTCCTCAGGATCGCCTCAAAATCTTCGTCCCCTTTGACGACGAACTGCAGATGATAACCATCATAGGATTCGACGCCGAACGGAATGCGGTAGAACGCGTACTGCAGCAGCCAAATGAGCAGCACTGTGCACCCTGACACAACGTACATCCCCGCTCCGATCGCCAGGCCGATCCCGGCAGTCATCCATATGCCTGCAGCCGTTGTCAGGCCCTTGATGTTGCCGCCGACCTTAATGATGACGCCCGCGCACAGGAAAGAGATACCGCTGACAGCCTGCGCGGCGACCCTCGCCGTATCAGCGCCTTTGGATCCGTAATACTCCATGGCTGCGCTCGATCCCATGTCCGCAAATCCATATTTTGATATCAGCATGATCAGGGCAGTCGTGCAGCAGACAATGATGTGCGTGCGCACGCCCGCCTCTTTAAAGCGCTTGCTTCGCTCAAGGCCGATCAGGCCTCCGACCACAAACGCGACGACCAGCCGCAAGCAGAGTTCGATATTTTGCGCCATTGTGAAGCGCTCAAAATATAGTCTCGCAAATGTCATAAATTTCCACCTCCACCTACCGCAGCGCGCAGGAAACCATTATTGTCACGCCCAACACCAAGATCCCCAGAATTACCGGCAGCGCGCCTTCCATCGCCTCATAATCAGCAAAGAAGTCCTCAATCTTGTTCCCAAATGCAAATATTAACGGAACCTGGATCACCACTGCAAAGAATGTGATTATTATACTTGTCGCCCATCCGGCGTATAGCGAGAACACCCAGTTTCCAAGCGTCCTGTTAAAAATGACCGGTCCCGCTGTCACGATCCCCGTTCCGGCAAACATGAAAATGACTGAAGCAATAAGGATCACACACCCCTGCAAAAACTTTTTTGCATCCTCGGTGGATTTTTCCGCGATTTCAGACGCGCTCTTATTACTGTACGTCCTTTCACTTTCTTTCATGTCCAGGGAAATAACATATGCGTAATACAACAGGTAAGCTATCGTTACGACAATGATCTCCAGGAAAAAACGGCGGTTGAGCATTTCCGGTTTAAGCTCTGCAATTTCTCCGACAATATTGAACACGACAGCACTCAATAAGATCGAAAGACTCCCCAGCGAGAACACCACAAACAGAAAGGCTCTTAATACAGGGTTCTGAACCCTTTTGCATACATTTGCCGCAGAGACCAGTTCGTAAACTGCAATAATCAGAGCCAAGATCATCGTAAGAACGAACGTAAACTTATGTGCCCTGTAATACAGCGGAATCCCTGTGACCGCCTCCAGCATGAACTTCAACACCATCATAGCTCATCCCCTCCTGCCAAAACTTAAGCTTGTCCTTCCTCATTCTCCTTATACTCTTCCAGCCTCTGAAGATGCCTGTCAAACTGAAGTTTTAAGAGCGCCGCAGTGGGGACAGCGATCAGCATGCCCGCAATGCCGCCCAGAACGCCGCCTCCCAGCAGGGCTGCGACCACCAGCAACGGATGGACATCGACATTTTCTGAGAGAAGCTTGGGATTGATGATATTTCCGTCAACAAACATGATCACTGCAATGATCACCAGACCGATGACCATCTTGACATACTGTCCCGTGATCAGGCACGCGATCACTGTCGCGGCATAGCCCAGGATCGGCCCGAAATAAGGGATCAGGTTGCCAAATCCGATGCAAAGCCCGATGATCACGGCGTAAGGAACGCCGGCAATAGAAAGTGATATGGCCGCAAGTACGCCGACGATGGCGGCATCCACCATCTGTCCGCGAATATATCCTGAGAATGCATTGTCCGCATCTTTCAGGAACATCTTAACGCTTTCTTCCTGCTTGTTCCCGAAGATGAGCCTGAACGCGCGTCTCCAGTAGGAGACAATGCTGTTCTTTTCATCCAGCAGGAAATAGACTGCAAAAATGACGCCGAACAATAAACTCGAGAAGAAGTTCTCCACGGCACCAGCGATGCTCGTCAGTATTTTTGACACATTGGTGGAGGATATATTAAAGTTTGCCAGCACCTGCTCCAAATACTGACCGATCTCCGCGTAGTCCTCACGCAGCGTGTTTACCATATTCTGTAATGATTCTATGCTCAAAGATCCAATGTTCTTGTAGATCGACACAATGATCGTGCCAAGTGCAATAATGATGACCGCGGCTATTATGGCAAAAGTCAGTAAAACGCTGACCTTTCTCGCCCATCCGTGCTTTTGACCACGGTTGAACAGGTTCTCAAATTTGTTAACGACCGGCAGCAGGAGATAACAAATGATCCCACCGATGATGACCGGTTTGAGCACAGCTGTAGAGATCGCCCACAGCCTCGACCAGAACGGTCCTGTGCTGAATGCCAGCGCTCCTACGATCACAGTGAGCAACACTGTAACCGCAGCGTAAATGCATATCTTTAAGTATTTCTGGTCCAATCCCCTGATGAATTTTTTAATCATTGCTTTCCTTCCTTGAGTAATATTTCACAGTATTTTGACAATAAATTCATTATCCCATTAAGTGTAGCTTTTGCTGACCGTGCTCGTCAAGCGACATACACATGATTAGAAATCACCCCCCAAAAGACATGAGCCACGGGATGACCCGCGGCTCTAATTCGTCCCTCTTTACTAACTATTTCTATTGTACGATGCTCTTTGCACTCCTCACGGGTTCGCCCTAAGCCACGCCACAATATCGTCGCTCTCGTAGAGCGGCTTCCCATCAATGAACAGGCAGGGCACCTGCAGCTTTCCGCCGTCGCGGATCAGACGCTCCCTGTCTTCCATACTGCGGTTGATATCATGCATCTCAATATCATTCCTGCCCATTTCCTCGATTGCCCTGAAAACCTTTCTGCAAAATGGGCAAGTGTCCATCTTATAGAGCTCAAGTTTCATAATTCATTCCTTTCCTTCAATCGAATAATTATACTTCCTGATCTTCATAGCTTTTTCTCAGTTTAGCTTTGCTGCTCAACCTCGTCAAGCCGTGTTCAAAGTCCCTGTTTTCTGCTATAATCTCCCTATGATGAAAACAAACGAATTTACGTCTTCTATTATATTTAAAATAGTAATATCGATTCCCGTCATACTGCTGCTTATCCTTTCGGCACTGAGCACGGTTCCCGGAATCCTGCCCGCTGCTGACAGCCGCTATTCGTCTGTTAAGGAAACATTCGATGAAGAAGGCCGGCTGACCAGGCAGCTCTTTTTTGATGCCAACGGCATTCAGACCGCAAACAGCCTGGGAGTTTACGGATTCAGCTACGAATATGACGATCAGGGTCGATTGTCCTCCGTTACATCCATTGACGCCACCGGCAATCCCATGCCCAGCTTCAACGGATACGCGACGGTAAAGATGACCTACGATTCAGACGGAAACCTTCAGACAGAGATGTATTACGGCACAAACGGTGAGCAGGTTTCCGTTCTGAAAGGCGTGTATGGATATAAGTACAAATCCGGCCGCAAGACCCCTGTAGACCGCGACGGCAACGAGATTTACAAGCTTCGCTATTTTCTCCTCGATTCATTTGGCGTGGACTTATTGATCGGCTTGCTCCTGATCTTGTTCATCGTCCTGGCCGGAAGAAAGCAATCTGTAGTCCTGCTGCTTCTGTATCTCCTGTTCCTCATTTACATGACCTTGATCGACCGCCCATCCATAAACATGCAGTCGATACAGCTCTACATTAACGAGAGCTTTTACAACTTCCTCACCGACAAAGAAGTATTGGAGAACATCTGGCTCTTTGTCCCCTTGGGCTGCCTTATGTACAAGGTATTCGTGCCTCGAGGCAAGTCGGCGGTCAGTGCAATTCTCTACTGCGTCGGTCTGTCTCTGGTCATTGAGTGCACACAAGCCATTCTGCATATCGGCTGGTGTACACTCTCCGATCTGATCAGCAACAGCCTCGGCGGAATGATCGGCGTTATCATCGGATATCTGGCAAGTCCGACCTCAAAAGTGCCTGACACTGTGAACCGGTGTTCATAGTATGTTCATAGTATGTTCATAGTATGTTCATGGTGTCAGGTACCTTTATTGCACCTTCTCCATCAAGTCAGTGAAATCTGTCACAGTATCTGTCATATATCTCCCGCCCATATACCCGGAAGCATAATACTCACCGGAAGTATTCATTTCGAGTGATTTCTTCACAGTATCTGTCTCCCAATAAGTCGGGAAGATGTTTCTATCATTTACTCCCCTTATATCATAAATTGTCCAGTCTGAGTATGGATACTCTGACCTGGCAGCCTCGGGAAGCCCTAAGAGATTATATCCTTCTTCTACTGCAGTTCCGGGGGATTCACAATCAGCACCGGGGACACTGTCTTCACTTAATATTTTGCCAAGGAACGGTCCATTTTGCCCATACAGCACGTTTTTGCTATCAATATTATTATCAGAGTATTCAACAAGTGAATAGGCAATATCACTGCTTCCGCCGTCTGTTTTCCCGTTCATCCAGCGGCGTACAAGATTGTCATGATCGCATCCGTAAAAATCTGCCCAGAACTCACTGCCGTTTGCAAAATATGCATTACTGTTATTCTCACACCACAGATAAGGAGTTCCTTCAACAGTTATTATTCCCACCCGGCATGAGATATAAGAAGCGCCACTTGATCCGCTTAGCTTATGACGTCCGTTCAAAGTTACGTTTCCGTCGTTTTCAACATAGAAATCCACCAGCAAGTTATATCCGTTGAGAGCGTATTCATCCGGCTCAAATCTATAGAGCAGCAAATCCTCATTCCCATCTCCTGTCATATCAAGAACATCTGCTCCCGCGATTCCATCCCGGATTACCCAGCCTCTCATACCGGAATCCGCATTGAATGCAGTCTCTCCGTCGACTTTCTTGGATGCCTGATCCATATCTGCATATCCATACATCGGAGCAAGTTCATCTCTGATGTATATGTACCAGTCAAAGTTCTTCAGGTAGATTGTTCCAAGATCGATCTCCCCCTTAGGTTCGAACTCCGCCGTTGCACTTCCTTTTCCTTCCACAGTCGGAGATGTAAAGTTAAATGACAATACCATGTTTTCCAGAGTCTCAATGCTTTCAAGGACCTCCTCCGCTTTCATCACAGGCACGTAAACAGAAAAACTACCATCTTCCGTCCCCTCAAAAGACCCTGTCTCTTCATCGCCGCAGGTAATATTGCATATCACATCAGTTACCGGCGTCTCTTCAGCATTTCTTTCTCTGACCTGACCGGTCACTTTCATGTAAAGAGGGATCAGGAGTTCTTTGGCCTGATCTTCTTTGTGGTTTGTAAAGTTGTATGAGTGGCATTCAAGTGCTGTCGGAGGAAGGCAGTCAGGCGCAGTATCTGTGCCGGACGGATAACCTGTGCTCAACACGGCTAGATTCTCAGCAATGGCATAGTTTTTATCATTCCAAAAACTGATCGATTCACCTAATTCCTTCTTCTCATCTTTTTTCGTAAGCGCTTTAGCTGCACATTCGCGTGCCACATAACAGGATTTCAGATAAATATAACCGAGTTCAATAGCATTCATCAGTTCCGCATCATCGGAAGTGCTGATCCGCACTTGATCAATACAGTTTAACGCTGCATTTCTTGTGTCAAACTGGAAGGGGATCGCATACATGGAAGTATTAAAGCTCTCCGCTTCTTCTATATGCCCGACAAACGGAATGTACTTGTAAAAAATCCTGTATAAGAATGAAGCAGGATTCCCGGTATTCAGTGTCTGCTCGATAATTTTGCCAAGATTATCTAAAAATGCCCGTTTTGATGCATATGCAAGAGGGTCTTGTGATATTTGCGAACTTGTATTCTCAATATTGGCAAGCCGCTCTTCGCCCAGATGGTACAAGGTATACCTGTATTTGTCTTCACATTCATCGGAGAAGAGACGATAGAGGCTTTGGCTGGCGAGAAGGTCTCTGTTACAGTAAGTAACGAAATTAAACGCAAAGTCTGATACTACCCCCATTACAAGCAGAGCATCCGATACTGTGCTCAGGGAGCTGTCAATCTTGCCGACAAACTCATTGAAATCAGCGATATCAGCTTCAGCAAATGCGCGGGACGACTTGATCAGACAGTCCACGATCGGCGAATTACCCTGGTCCAACAGCATATCCAGAGTGTCATAATATGCACTCATTGCAGCCGATCCGTTCAATGCAGGTAACCCCATATTCATTATATACTGAGTCATCTCTACGGCATTCGACGCATTGATCTGGTCTATAAGCTCTCCCTCATTTTTACTGACATTCATAAGCAGTTTGACCAGTTCCTCACACTGCTTATCGTCCCAGACATCTTCTCCCCAATCGGCAAACACAATTGTTCCCGCAGCAAGCACTCTCACCCAGGATTTCCAGTCGCCTTGGAGCATTCCATGCAGGGAAGCGCATGCACTTGCAGTTGCTCCCATCACTCTGAGATCTGCATCTCCGTATGTGAAATAGTAAGAGTCGCCGTCGCTTTTGATCTCGCCCAAAACATCATAGACATTTTTCTTCGGCCGCTCAATTTGCAGATACTTCTCACCTTCACCTTCCGCAGACGCTGTTGAAGACTTATCGACGATGCTAAAGTTGATCTGCAGGATTCCCATAATATCTATAAATGGAATGTACAGATTTCCGTCGATCTTCTGCGGCGCTACATCAAGGATAAAAGCATTCTGGTCGATCCACTTCAAGGGGTCCTCGTCATTCCCCAGAAAGTAGTAGAGTGTATTATTGTTTTCACTCAGAAACACATACCTCTGAAATACATTTAATCTTATCCTTGCATCACCGGAAGGGCTGTCTTTCTCCATTTGCTCTGCCCCGGTTATCGCAGTGAAGTAGTCGATGTCCATGAGCAAATGATCCTGATAAACCAGAACCGGCAGATAAGATTCAACATATGCCTTTCCCTTTTCACTGACAGGAACGCCAATATCTTCATATTTTACTTTCAAATAGGCATAGTACCCGTCCTCAAGCGGATCATACCCTTTTACGTCCCCTCCGCAAGGAACATTGAATGCAGGATCTTCCGTCGTTTCTGAAGCAAAAGCTCTCAAACAAGGCTGTCCGGTCTGCATCAGTATACAGCAGGCGATCAATACAGAGAGGAGCCGCCCTGTAATATTGGTCTTATACAATTTATTGTCCAAAAAGTTCTTCATACAGCTTTATCTCCTCTTCTGCATACAGCGACAACGTTCCACCATATAAGATATCAACCAGTTCCGGAGAAGGACTTACCAGATACAGCTCTTTGCCCTCCTTTCCGATCTCTACCTCAATCTCGCTCGTCTTTTCGGCAAAAGATTGATTATCAAGGGCAGCTTTCACATCAGCGAACAATTTGCTTCCATCACTGTAGCTCTCGTAATCCAACGCCCGAAGAAGGGCGACCATATCAGGCCCGGTCACGATGACGCCGACCTTGCACGGATACCGGATTATAAAAGGAGTTTTGAGTTTTATATCTGAATGCGCCAATATATTTTCTAATAGCGGCTCTTGGACTTCATCTTCAGAAGCCTGTTCCTGTCCGGGCAGCATATCACCATATTCCTCTAACAGCTTCTCATTAAACTCTTTTTCTTCTTTAGTAAGGCTCGGTTTCTTGCGTGATCGCACGCCCATTACAGAATCGATGTCGCCGGATTTCCAGGTGTCCGTTAACGCCTTTATTTCTCTTTTGGGCAGTACATGCAGGAATACAATCCCCCCGATCGCAGCTGCCAGAATCAGGATGATCAGGACACCGATTATTGCGCCATTCGATTTTTTTCGTCTTTTCATATGAGTTTCTCCTTTTATGATTCCAATGATCGCTATTAGCGGCATTAGTTTATCCGTATATCATAAATTCTATCACGCTGCTACTTCATTACAATAAAAAAGAGGCACATCTTTTTGTTGTGGTATAGCTATGTTGTAAAGCCTATATATAAATACTGCCCTTAGTCTATACTACTGAAAATCCGGTTGAGCATGTTCATGACTTTG
Source organism: Lachnospiraceae bacterium (assembly GCA_045113775.1). GTDB lineage: Bacteria > Bacillota > Clostridia > Lachnospirales > Lachnospiraceae > CAG-791. The sequence continues at coordinate 11,868 of JBGUJH010000100.1, forward strand.
ATTATAATAATGAATTTGAAGAGCCAATAGTTGAGACCGGTAAAGCTACTATCGAAAGCAAATACGAAGATACGCTATATGAAATAACAATTGACTACTGAGTAATGAAAGGCAATTAACAGCATAGTATGACAGCAAAAAAGAGAGCACTTGACTCAGGATGTGTAAATATAGTTCAGATCATACTGATGATGTTGTGGGGAGCACAGCTAATATACACTGATTCCTACTACGTTTGTTATGTTTTACTGTTGATCATTCTCGGCATCTGCACTTATAGGAATATCCAGACCGGAAATATACTATTGCGCAGGAGTCACGGGAAGTATAACGACGCAATTCTTTATTCATTCTCTGTTCTTTTTTCTTTCATGGTGGCTTTGGCAAACTATAAGCTGTGGGCCTATCCGAATCTTCCGGAGGAAGCAGTCACACGTTTTCCCCTGATCTATAAAGCTTTTCTGATATTTGTCTTCTTTGTGGGCGGATTTGTCGCGTTTGGAAATATCTTTATTCAGATAATCGCAAACGTTAAGCGGCTGTCCTGGCATACCACTGAGGAAAACTTTAACCCTTTCAGAGTCTTTCTGTTAAGTTTTACAGCCCTCGTCATAACAAGGCTGATCGTACTCTTTTTCTGCCGATATCCCGGAGAGCTGACGCCGGACAGCATCAACCAGATGGAACAGATCATGACCGGCGTCTATAACAATCACCACCCCTTCTATCACACTATGGTAATTAAGTTCTTTGTTACCATAGGGATGAAGTTGTTCAATGAAATCAATGCTGCAGCGGCCACCTATCATGTCTTTCAGATCCTGTTCACAGCCGTGAGCTTCTCCTATGCTGTCAGCACAATGACTATAATGAAGACCCCCAAATGGATCATCGTGAGCACTATGCTCTTCTACATTCTGATGCCCTACCATATCATCTACGCCGTGTCGATGTGGAAAGACATTATGTTCGGCTGCTTTGTTCTTATTCTGGTGACATTTGTGTACCGGTGCATGAGTAGAATCGGAAATCCGGTCTTTGATTATGTGATACTTGCGGTCTCAAGTCTGGGAACATGCCTGTTCAGAAGTAATGGTTTCTTCGCGTTTGTGATCCTGACAACTGCCTTTGTCGTCCTCTGGAGACTAAGCAACAAGAAAATGCTGCTTGTATTCTGTTCGGCCATAGTGGTCAGTTTCATCATGAAACATGCTGTATTGACCGGGTTGGGCGTCACACCGCCTGATACGATCGAGTCCCTGTCCATCCCCGCGCAGCAGATAGCAAGAGTCGTTCAGGAAGGCTGCGAACTGGATGAGTGGCAGACGGAAACGCTGGGCAGGATCATCGACATCGATAAGATTCCTGAAGTCTACAAACCTTACATCTCGGATCCCGTAAAAGACCTTGTGCGTGAAAAAGGAAATCAGCAGCTTCTTGTCGATCAAAAAGAGGACTACGTAAAGCTTTACCTTTCCTTGGGCAAAAAATACCCTCTGGTATATGCCCGGGCATGGATCGACCAGACTCGAGGCTATTATAATGGCGGCTATGAATACTGGCGATGGCTCCTGAAGATCTATAGAAATGATATGGGAATAGAAAGAACTATAAGAAGTGAATCCCTTAACAAGGCGTTCATGGAATACTTGTGGATCTTCTCAAACCTCCAGCTTCTGCGAATCTTCTTGTGTATCGGCTTGTTTGTCTGGATTGATATTGTGATCCTGATGATCGCGCTGCTGAAGAAAGATAAGGTCGGGGCATTTGTGGCAATGCCGATTCTTGTTATCGTTGCTTCGCTGCTGATCGCGACACCGGTGTTCTCTGAGTTCAGGTATATATATTCGGCGTTTTGCAGCCTGCCCATGGTTGCGGTGATTGCGCTGAGGCCGGCGGAGTCCGGATAACTTTTATAATGGCCGGGAGGAGGATCATTGTGCAGGCCGCCGTCATACTCAGCCCGCAAAATTAGTAAGTGCATAAAATCCTGCATATTTTTCGAAAATATGCAGGATTTTTAATGCCATAACCTTTCTTAATTTTCCCTTTATTCCAGAAAAAAGTGTTTTGAAGAAAGGCGTATTCACAGTATTCATTTTTTATTCATCGTGCCGAAACAGTCACTCAGATTCCTTACGAGCCTCTCTGAATCTGGCCCATAACTCTTCTTCACACTCGGGAGATACTTCCTGTTTAGAATTGCTGGCAGGATGCTCGAGGGTGAATTCTCTTCTCTTGGCAAGGTAGTCGTCGAATGAAGAGAGGACTCTGGCGGGAACTCCCCCGACGACAGAGCCGGAAGGCACGTCTTTATTCACCAGCGCGCCGGCGGCTATGATTACGTTATCTCCGATTTTGACGTTGTAGAGGATCTTGGCGTCGGCTCCGATGAAGACGTTGCTGCCGATCTCGATGCAGCCGACTTTCTCGGTGTATTTATGGCCGTCTTTCATGCCGTTCAGCATGAAGTGGGTCACATCGTGTGTGATAAACTCGACGCCGGATGCCATCCACACGTTGTTGCCGATGCTGATGAGCCTGGCGTAAAGCGGGATTTTGCGGGATGTGATCATGCAGCCGTCACCGATCGAGCGGAAGATCCCGTTTTCCTTCATGTAGGCAGCCCGCTTCATCGGGGACTTGATGGTCCAAAGTTTCAGTGTTTGCAAATGACGATTTACCATAGTTCAATCTCCGTCCCGTCAAATTAATTCTTCCTGTGTTATGCGATACAGCGCCCTACAATTTCTTGCTGAGTGTGTCAAAGAACAGCGGTGTTCCGCCTGTGTGGATGAACAGGATATTTTTGCCTGTGATCCGGTGCTCGGCCAGATATTCCGTCATTCCCATGAAAGCTTTCCCGGTATAGGTTGAGTCCAGGGGAATTCCGTATGTTTTCAGGACCATTTCTATTGTATCGATCACTCGCCGGTCATCTTTGCCGTAGCCGGATGTGTAATCATCGACAAATATCGTGGCTTTCTGGATTACTTCCTCGGAGATGGCGCCGACAGAGGCACTGCCGCCAGCCACAGCCTGATTACCGTCAGATGCGCCTTCCCCAAGATACGCCCTCACGCTGTCCAGTACTACGTTGCGGCCTCTGGGGTTCTTTCTGGCAATGCTGATGCCGACTATGGTTCGCTCGTCTCCGGCAAGTAATTGGCCGCAGACAAGTCCGGCGTGCGTGGTACCGGTGCCCGAGGCGAAGAAAATATAGTCGAAGTGTATTCCCAGCTCCGTCTCCTGCTCTCTGATTTCCTGATAGCATTGGACAAAAGCCTCTGTCCCGATATTACCGTGGCCGCCGCCTTCGATGAAGTAGGGTTTCTTGCCTTCGCTCTTTAGCGAGGCGATTTTTTGCTCGATCGTGTCGTGGACCTGAGTGACGGGCACTACGGTGATCTTTGCGCCGAAGAGCTCCATCATGCGGCTGTTGAAAGTCGGTTCGCTGGCTTCTTCGGGGCTTATGATATGGCACTCCATTCCTCTGCGGCAGCACTGGTTTGCGATGATGCGGCAGTGGTTGGAACTTCTTGAGCCGTAGGTGACTACGCAGTCGTAATCGCCTTTGTCGATCTGCTCGAAGAATAAGATGGCTTTTCTGGCTTTGTTGCCGCCGAATGAAAACGGGATCAGGTCTTCACGCTTGATCCAGAGGCTGTTGCCCTTATATTCATCCAAGTTTTGGAGTATTGTCATCGGTTCGATCCTCCCCCGGAAAGTCACATTATCATCCCTTCCAATCTTCCTTCAGAATGCCGTAAGCTATGCGGTCGGCGAATGCGCCGTGGGAGTAGACGTCCTGTTTGAGAATGCCTTCACGCTTGAAGCCGACTCTTTCGAAGAGTTTCTGGGCGGCAATGTTGTCCACTTCTGTGAAGAGGTAGATGCGGTTCAGCCCGAGTTCCTCGAAGCCGTAGGAAAGGATGAGTCTGCTGGCTTCTTTGGCGACGCCCTTGCCCTTGTAGGAGGTCTCGCCCATGGCGATGTAGTATTCGGCTTTGCTGTTTTTGCGGTCAATGCTGAGAAGGCCGATCGTGCCGACAGGGACGCCGTCTGCTTCGATGACCGCGTCGTAGCGGGTCGTTTCGCCTTGATGGCTGTCGAACCAGCGCTCTGTCCCCTCTATGGACAGGGGGATGTTGTAGTGGAGGAAGCGGTTGTTGGCGGGATTGTTGATCCACTCGACCTTCTTTGGGATATCTGATTTTTCAAACTTTCTGATCGTTATTCTGGCGTCTTGCATCGTCTAACCTGCCTGCTTTGATTTCGCTCCCGACCTGAACATCGGAGCGCTTCACTACTTTTCCAACTGTTACAAAGAGCACTTTGAGGTCCATAAGGAAGGAAACGTGGTTTACGTACTCAAGATCGTATTTGAAGCGCTCTTCCCAGCTGTTAATGGCGTTCCGGCCGTTGACCTGCGCCCAGCCGGTGAGACCCGGTCTGACGTCGTGTCTGTGGTGCTCCTCTTCGGTGTAGTAAGGTAGATACTCTACGAGGAGGGGTCTGGGGCCGATCAGCGCCATATCGCCCTTTATGATGTTGAAGAGCTCAGGGAGTTCGTCCAGGCTCGTTGACCTGAGAAGACGCCCGAATTTGGTAAGCCTTATGTCATCCGGCAGGAGTTTGCCGTTTTCGTCCCGCTCGTCGGTCATAGAGCGGAATTTGTAGAGTTTGAAGATCTTCTCGTCTTTGCCGGGCCTGTCCTGGGTAAAGAGAACGGGTGAGCCCAGTTTGACGCGCACGAGCAGAGCTGTCCCCAGGAGCACCGGAGACAGTACGACGAATGCTCCCGTCGACAGACACGCGTCCAGGGGGCGTTTGATAAACTGTTCATACGGACCGTAAGGTTTATGTTTTGACTTCATAGTATCCCCTCTTTCTTACATTATTAGCGGCGTCTGACGAACCTGTTCTTCACTAATTCCAGGATTCTGGAGAATCCGGCGCGGTTCGTCAGCATGGAGTAGATGAAGAACAGCGCCATGTTGAACGCGAATATTCCGCAGCCTTTGATGAGGAATATGAAATAATTCCTGCAGTTCATGTTGAGTCTCGATTCCCCGATCAACAGAAGTGTGGTTAGTATGATCAGGGCGATCACTTTCAGCATCGCTTTCTGCTTGCTCGTAAAGAGTATCTTCTGCCTTGTAAAAAGTATGACGTCAAATGTTCTGTAGAGAAGCGCGACGATCGTGCCGATCAGGACGCCATAAATCTGGTATCTCCGGATCATTATGATGGATGTCACCAGGTTGATGATGACTTCTGCCAGCGCGCGCCACTGCGTCTCTTTGAACATTCCGGCAGCCTTGATCGCGCCTACACCGGGCCATCTCAAAAGGCTGAGGATCTGGATCTCTGTAAAGAGGAAAGCCATACCGGGGAGCATATAGTTGATATCAGTGGCATTGATCGTATACAGCCGGACAAACGGGGTGCTCATGATTCCGACACTTATGAGCACGAATGCTGCAAAACATTGAAATGTGTATTCAAAATTCTGAAACAGCCTGTTGTACCGGGTGCGGTCAGTCACCATCAGCTGCCCGAGTCCCGCGTTGCTTCCTGTCGTGATCGACTGCAGGAGCAGTGTGATCTGGGCGAAGATCATGTTGTAGACGCTGTAGACGCTGACCACTTTAAAGCCGCAGAAATAGGTCAGGAGCAGGACGTCCGTATTGTTGAACACAATGTACGCGAACTCATGGATCATGGCCGATTTGCTCTTGGAGAGAGCAAGCTTGTCCGGCGTTTCTATAAAGGAAACATGTTTATAACGCCTTCGGACATAGGCCGAAGTGAGGACCACCTGCAGGAGATATACACATGCGAATACTGCCTGTACGACAATAATATTGACGCGGTTGATCAGCAGTATGGCTTTTATGATATTCGCAGCGACATGTATTCCGTTTGAGATGATGTTCAGCACATAGAGGCTGTTGTCCGCAGTTAATAATACAGTATATTTTCCCTGGAAAAAGAACTTGGCTATATACGGTGTACCGCTCAGAATGACCAACAGAACTATTGTCCAGTAATCAATGTCTGAATGAGAGAAAGACGGATAACAGAAAGAAACGGCGATCAGCCCCGACAGGAAGAAAAACCCTTGCCGCAGGTAATAGGCCCTTGTCGCGGAGAGGATTCCGTTGATCTTCTCGTAGTTCTTCTCTGTGATCGGCTTATAGAGAGCTTGGATTGACGCGCTTCCGATACCTGCTTCCAGAAGATTCAGATAGACGAAAATCCCGTTTAACGAGTTCAGCAGTCCATTGAAATCAGACCCGTAATTGTCAATATACAGCTTCGGTATGATAATGCTGATAACAATTGTAAGGATCTTGCCGACTGCGTCTGTCGCGATATTATATGAGGATTTTCTTACATTACTTTTATTGTCCATATTCAAAACCTGATGTTGAATTCCCCGCCGCTGCTCACTGTTCTCCGCTCAGATCCAGTAATTTGGCGGCCAGCCATATTGCAAGGAAGATCTCTATGTTGGAAAAGTCCAAGATATTTCCTATAAAGGCATCCGCATAGGACCTGGGTGCCATGATCAGTCCCTGCATCATGAGAAATGAAATGGCAATTAAAAAGGGATTTCTGTAATTGATATAATTAAACTTTGCCAAAAGATAGCCGTACAAACAGTTCACCGCTGCAACTCCGGCATATCCGAAGTCGTGATAGGCCTCAGCTATGTAGCTGCTTCCCACGCCATAACCCTCCAGGTAGGAATCCGGAAAAACAAGGTATGTCAGCAGATAGGACATTCTGTGCCCTTCCATCGCTCTCTCTGCAGTCTGGCCTGAGTATATTTTGAAATTAAACAAAAGCCGGGATATGAAATTCCTGGTAGTGAAGAAGTCATATAACTGACTCAGTGAATACAGTTTATCCGGAATGCTGTCTTCCAATTGCTTAGCCCACTTGATCACGTTGATCGAGAAGCCCTGCTGGTAGAAAAAGTTGAGCATTCCGCTGAAATATGAGACCATCAGGCCATTCGCTCTCCCTGATCTCAGTGCTGTTATAGAATACAGGACGCTGAGGAGCAAAGGGGAGGCCAGCACCAATGCATAGACCAGCTTTTTGGGCACCCATACTTCGCGGTTGTTGTACATGATGTTCCTGAAGCAGTAATAGACAAAGAGTATTAACAGCGCTGTGATCGTATCATTTCTTCTTCCGCTGATGATCGTCAGCATTGTGGCAAATAAGTAAATCAGCACCGGAAGTCTGCACTCTTTTTTCGAGGGGAATGTCCCCAGGAAGATATAAAATGCTGCAGTGCTCATCGTCGCCAGCTTCACGAAGACGCCCGGTCCCTGAAATTCGTAGTCCGTATAGACGTCGAAGTAGCCGTTCGCCCTGGCGTACATGACCATTGAGAGATTGACGATCAGTTTAAAAACTATTGTGCCATAGAAAAAAATCTGGCTGGCTCTGCGGATACTGGGCGTATTGGAAGGCAGGCTTTCCGGGGACTTTGTGGTGCCGTATCTATCAGGCAGGAGGAAATTGACAGCCACATAAGACAAAAGCAAGAACACCAGGGAAATCAGTATCGCAACATAGGCGTGATTGTCAGCTTCCGCGGTAAAAGTATACCTGTTCTCCTGCAGGCCCAAAAGCATTATTGTTTCACCGCCCAGCAGAAAGGTGAAAAAGCTGACCATAAAAGCAAGGATAAATACGTTCTTGCTCAGATCCTTAGCAAGATAAATGACCGCAGCTAAAAAAACTGTCATCGCCAGGAAGAAAGTGGTCGAATTATTTAATGCGCATCCGGCAGCTCCTGCTACAACCAGAAACAGGGCAAAAACAATCTCTTCAATCTTAAGCATTTATCGGCTCACTCCTCTGCCGGTCCTATGATTCCACGGGGAATCAGTCAAGGCCGAGCATTTTACGGTACTGTTCTTTCTTCATCACAAAACCCGGGTGCTGGTGGACGTCAATTCCGCCGGGTTCATTACCTTCGATCAGGATCCACTGACTATCCGAAGTCAGGACCCAATCCCATCCGATATATCTCATCTGCGGGATGATCCGGGCGACCTCCATGGCCTTTTCCCTGAGTTCATCCCACTTGGGGATGATAAAACCTGCAAAAGCCTTTCCGGAATCCGGGTGGACCGGGAATCTGTCGCCATTCGCATTGTATCCGATCGTAGTCAGCATTCCTGTATCTACATCGATCGCGGCATATACTCCTGCGGAATGTCCGTTATCCACTACGTTGGCGCCTGTTCCGGTGCGGATCGTCGCCGAGAGGATATGGGGTCTTCCCTGAGGATCCAATACAGTCGAGATCCTGATGGTATTGAGTGAGGGCTCATGATAAGCCTGGATCTCGTCGCACCCTGTCAGCACCTTTTCGACCAGCAGATGATCTTTGAGGCACTTCTTCCATGCTTTTTTAATTTCTTCCTCTGTGCCGACCGAAACGATCTCAACGCCGATTCCGCGCTGGCCGTCTCTGGGCTTAATAACGATCTTGTCCTTGTCAGATACGAAGGATCTGAAGGCAGGTTCGTCATCACCGGACTCAACAAACATGCAGTCCTTCTGCATATATGCCCCGAACTTCCCGTAGAAGTCCTTCTTGTCGCCAAAATAGTGAAGGTATTCAGGCTTGTTCACCGCGCGGTGGATCTCAACTCTGTCGCGGTCGGATATATACATGTTCTCAACACACTCCACGCCTCTGTAGAGCTCATACAGGAAATAGTCTGTCATAGAGAGTCCGAATTTGTATCTCAGATAGACATGATCGACAAATATGGCTTTCTTATCCTGCTCGCTCAGGTTAAAAGTCCTGATGGGATAGCGGCGGCTGCAGAGTTCTTTGAACTCCGCGTATTCCTTTTTCCCTTTCGCCGATTTAGCGTACACTTCAGCCACGAGTGAACTTACCGGTTTGCTTCTCAATGCTTTAATGTCGTATGGCCTCATTTTTCCTTCCATTTATCCCTTCATAACCTAAATACTGATTCAGCGAACAGCTGATAGTTCCGTTCCTCATTGTAGTCGTTCTCCCACTCTTCCCGGGCATTTTTCCTCATCTGCTCAGCTTTGGATCTGTCCTTAATGAGCGATAAGATCTTGGACGCCAGCAGTTCATCAGAGAAATCTGCAGGCAGGAGAAATCCGTTATATTCATCTTTTATGATCTCGCCTGTTCCGCCCACATCAGTGGCGATCGAGGGAATTCCAAATGAACTCGCTTCCATGATGGAGACCGGGATCCCTTCCACGGTACTGACATTGACAAATGCGTCGATATAGTGATCTCTGTAGTATCGGATCACTTCTTCATTGTCCATATTACCGACTATACTGTAATAAATATTCTTCTTGCTGCCCAGTTTCTTAGAGGCATATTTTTTCAGTTCATCGATAGTATCGCCGCCTCCGATATGGACCCATTGGATCTCCTCGTCGATCAGGGCGAGCGCGTCGATGATCTTCCCGATCCGCTTCTCCGGTGAGATGCGTGAACAGGACACAAGGAAAGGCCTGCGCTCCGCGTCATCCCTTGATTCCGTCTTCTCGATACCGTAATCTTTGGTTCCCAGTCTGGAGACTTCGACCTTACAGTGAGGGAAGGAGTATTGATCTACATAGTCCTTTCCGTCTTTTGAAATACAGTACAGCGCCGCCAAACCGCTCAATATTATGCGCCGGAAAGGGAGGTAGTTATCAAGCTGCCGGTATTCATACAGGTCGATGCCGTGCGCTCTCGCAATGCATTTGGCCTCTTTAAAATAATCTTTCAGTTTTACAGCCGTCAGAGCTCCGGAATTCATTCTGTAGGAGTACAGAACGGTACGATCCTCCGGAGAGATCTTATTGTCCTTCAGTATTTTGACAATATTCCCGGCATCAATGGCTGAACCTGCTGAGTAGTACAGAGCCTTCTTGACAGAATTCATCGAGAAAGACTTATTCTTTCTCGCAAAGGACAACTCTTTCCACATTTCCGGTTTGGACATCGAAAGGATCACATTCGTGAGCCACTTCGATTTATTGTGCATAGGGTCGTCAATAACATACGCCTTTATGTTGTCATCAGATTTAATAGTGACATTTTCATACTGCTCGCGGTCTCTCGAAATAAAGATGATGTTACTGTCCTTTTTGAGATGTTCGATCTCTTTGGACAGGAAGATCTCATCTGCCGGATTCATGCTGAGAATGATTATGTTCATAACTGCCTCATTTCCTGAATGCCCATTCATCGGCAAAATATTCTTCTCTCACAGGGGCCTGTTTTGCTGAAAGGTTAAAGAATGTGTTCAGACACCAGAGATTGTCTTTCATCAATTCCTCTTTTGCCTTTTCATCCTCGCAGTTTTCGTATAACTGACTGATCGGGGATGTGACGATCACTCCCTCTTCATTCAGATGAGATTTCAAAAAAGTGACACTGTATCTTGAAATTATCTCATCACTCTTATCCAGATACAAATGGAACAATGCCGAATACTCAGCATGACTGCCCATCGGTTTTCTGTAGATCCCATAATCGCTTGTAAAATTGCCCAGGCAATACGTGACAGCTCTGTTATCAGGGAACCATGCCCTCTGAATTCTGTGTTCATGGTTGGTGACCACAGCGTGAACTCCGTTATCCAGACACAGCTTCACTATCTTTTTTGTGTAAGCCGTGGGTTCCTCATTGAACTGGCCGCCGCAGTGAAGGCACATGACAATGCAGTCGGCCCCTGCGTCTTTACAGGATTGGATATCAGAAATCAGATGCCTGATCTGATAGGTATCGTTTTCTTTCCTCTCGCTGACATCCATTCTCGCTTTCTTAGGAGAAACGGTTCTGTAGACAAGTCGGAATGCTTTGGCAGGTATTCCTTTGTTGACCAGGAAATAGCGCTTGACCGGGTTGGACAATTCCTGATTTCTGGTGAGATTCACCATGTTGTACTGTTCCTTCGTCAGGTAATTGTTGTTAAAGCAGGCTTCCGTCCCATAGGTATAGGAAAGAAACGCCACTCTGACGCCGCCTATATCCGTGATAAACGGCTGTGACTTTTCATGCTCTCTGTAAGAACCCGTATGTGCTATCCCGTTCTGATCAAGGACGTCCAAGGTCCTCTCCAGCCCGGCGAGCCCCCTGTCAAGGACATGATTATTGGCCGTTGTTGCCAGATTCACGCCGCTCTTCTTAAGGGCCGCCGCCATCTGCTCGGGAGTATTGAAGCTGTAGTTTCTCTCCGTGTAGACCAGGTCCTTCCCGGCGAGAGGCGTTTCCAGATTGGCCACCACATAATCGCTCTTTTTGAAGACGGGAACTACGTCTTCGAAGATCGGATAGAAATCATATGTCCCGTCACTATAAAAATGATTTAGGCGAGTATGCTCACACATAACATCGCCTGTAAATGTAATCCTGATCATAAATCTTTATCTGTTCTGGAATTCGTTAATTCTCTGATCGATGATTTCCCCGTCTTTGACTATGAGCGCGTTCTGAAGAACTTCACAGGGCTCTCCAATGATCAGGGAATCGATATATTTGGTGCATTCAAAAGAGAGACTCTCTGATACAGTCTTGTAAAACAGCGCAGGAGTGTGGTCGACGACGTAGTGCATGATCCCTTCCTTGAAATAGACCGGATCGTCGATGGTCGTCGGCACGGAAGTCTCGATACCTCCGTTCCTGTCGCAGCTGATGTCGATGATCAGGGCGCCCTTCTTCATCTTCTTAAGATCTTCCTCGTAAAGAATGTGGTCTTTTCTGTGCGTATCCCACAGAACAGCGTTGACGACGACGTCAAATTCTCCGACTTCTTTTCTGAACAGTTTCTCTGTCTTGCGGTCATAGACTTTGATCTCTGCGCCGAGCATGCTCAGAAGTTTCAGGGCTCCCCTCGAGACATTTCCTCTTCCGAGAAGCGCCACTTTGCAGTTGTAGGGCATCTCTCCCCAGCACTGGAAAGCGTGCATGATCGCCGCTTCGCCTGCAAGTTCATTGTTGCGGTAAAAGACGTGCCTGCCGCAGTCAAACATATCTTCCCAGACATAGGCTGTCAGCTTATTATCGACAAGAATGTCTGTGATGTCTCTGTTTTGAACCGCGTGCACCCACCCGTAAACGATCTGTCCCGGAGTCAGGTCTGCCAGGAAGGGCTCATCGCCGATCTTGGGATCGCAGATAATATCCTTCCTGAGGATTTCCTCGTGCGAAGCCACATGGAATCCGGCTTTGATGTATTCCTCATCGTCAATCCCAAGTACGCTGCCGTACCCTGTCTCCACATAGATCTGATCTTTATTGACGATATTCTTCGCGTCCTTCGGCATCAGCGCACGCCTATTCTCGTTCTCTTTATAACTGACAGGAAAACCAACTGTTCTTTTCATACAAATCTCCTAACCATAATACCATCAGTGGATGATAGAAATGACTGATCTTAACTGTTAATTAGTTCGTACCACCTCTTTTTAAGTCCGCCGTGGGAATCCTGGGGGTTGGGCACTTCCCAGTTGTCATTTCCTTCGATCAGGATCGGGCCTGTCGGTGTGATCGCGACATCCCAGCCGATTGACTGAATCCCCCGGAAGCACTCGTGGGCTCGCTTGACCAGAGAGACCACTTCGTCCCAGTACGGGAGCTGATAATTCTCGAATACTACGCCGGTAACCGGATGCTTCTCTGATTTCCCGCCGAATTCTACGTGCTGGAAACCATATTTCTTAAGTTTGCCGTCTTCTGTGATTCCAACGGCCATGCCGCCTGCTGCCCGGTTGTCTACGAAAGAGTCTGCCCTCACTCCAAGACGCATGGAAGCTGCGAAAACATTGATCGCTCCGCTCTTTCCCCTGATCGTGATGATCCTGATCGTATTGATGCAGGAGGGATTGAGCTTATTCACCAGTTCATGCTGTTCGACGACTTCCTGGATAATATAGCGGCCGCCGGACACCATCTTACCAAGCTGTTCCATATCAATCTCATCGTTACCGTTCCACAGTTTTCCCTCAGAAAAACGCAGTGAAAGAACAGAATCCGCGCATTCACCATCGATCAATTTGCAGAAGCATCTTTCGTGCTTTGTCAGGAACTCCTCAGGACTGACCATTTCTTTCGTATCAAACAGTTCGACCTGCCCGTTCTCAAGAATTCCCAATGTCTTGGGGACCGTTCCGCTGCCGAGCGCCGATTCCAGGAAGCAGGAGAAGATGTATTTGTCCCTGACCAGGATCTTAGAATCATAGCGGGCTCCAGAGGGAGTCTGATAATGAGCTCCCTCGCGCATGAGTTTGAACTCTCTGTAAGGGAGATAGTCGTCAGCATTGTGAAAATTCTTAATATCAAGGCCATAGCTTGTGTAATAATTATTCGGCTCAAGATTTTTGACCGCCCAAATAATATTATCCGCTATTCTCTCAGCCCTGTTCTTCCGCGGCAATTCCGGATAATATGTTTTCTGCCCTGAGATCCGTATTGCGAGCAAAATCTTGACCGGAATCATGAACACGGACTTCACGTTCATTTTTATGAGTTCTTTCTTCCAGACTTCATCTAAATACAGCTCGTAGGGCTTTTTTCTTTCTCTGTCTCTGTAATTCATACTGCAATATTACTCTTTCAGTTTTGGCTGTCTCTCAGGCTCTTTTTGATCAAAACATCGTCCAGTACACGCTCTGTCAGATCGCCGAATGTCGGGCCGCAGGTCATCTGGTTAGCGCCCGGGCACACATTGTATTCGATCATGATCGGTTCTTCCTCGGGAGAAACTGTGAAATCCCAGCCGATGAGCCTGAAATGAGGGAGTTTGATGTGCTCTCTTTTGACAATATCAATAATCTTATCGAATGCCGGGATCTTAATATCCGCGAACACTGCTCCGTCGGGAGACGTGGTCACCCAGTCTCTTTTCTTGGTGCAGGCTTTGGTATACAGGGTTCCGTCCATATTGACGCCGCACTGCATACCACCTGCCGTCACGTTGTCGATTTTAGCGTCGCCGGCACCCATTCTGACGATCACTGAAATGATGTGAATCTCTCCTTCGAAGAAGAAAGAGAGTACTCGGATCGTATTTAATGACGCCTGATGGAGGGACGCCATGACAGGATGCTGCTTAACAACTTCCTGGACAATAAAGTTAGCTCCCGCTTTTCTCAGGATATCCTTCATATCTTCAAATGACTGCTCGTCCGCGTCGTAGAACTGGATCAGGCGGCCTGCTCCGCTGTCGATCGAGGGTTTTACAATGAACGAGCTCTCTTTTTTGCATAACGAAAAAGCTTCTTTTTTTGTAATGCGCTGCAGATCATCCGTATAGTATTCGCATGCAATGTTCTTGATGATCGTCCTGGGTCTCTTCACATCCGGAAACAGCACATTGTGCATGCACTTGTCTTCATAGGGACGTCTGAAGAACATGTTGCTGTAATAAGGAAGAATAGTGCCAAAGAACAGGTCCTCCGGTATATAGCGCGGATCCGTATGAATACCATCCTGAGAAAAATACCTGAACCAGTATTCGGCCGGTTTCAGGTTGTACTTTTTCCAAAAAGGAATAACTTCCTTTACGTACTGTTCATGGAGTTCCTTGCTGGCAGGCCCCATCATCTTCAAATAATTCTTGGCGTCTTTCCTTGCCTTGATCTCGCGATAAAGGATCTCGGATTTCAAGTAAATATTATCTACAGCTTTTCTTGCGTTTCCTCTCATACTCTGTCACCTTCACAACTTCTTAATGCAGACTTCATTGTACTTCATCATCCAGATGCCTTCCTCATAGTTTCCGATCTGAGGCTCGTTCTTATGGCCTCCGAGGTTCTCCAGGATCATCTTCATATGATCGCATCCCGACTCATAGGCATGGGGATATCCGCCGCCGAACCTGGGATTCACCTCGGAGATGTAGTACTTGCCGCCCACCTCGAAGATGTCGATATCGATCTGTCCACGGTAGCCTGCCTCGATCACGAACTTTTCAATCAAATCAAACAGAGCGGTATCTTTAAAGCTCACCGCTTTGTCCGTCTCGCCGGCGCGCATTTGGATCTTTTTCTTCGTGAAGATGGACACCACTTCACCGGAGATCATATCGATATAGACGTCCGCTCCGATCTCCTGTCCGTCCAGGAATTCCTGGATCATAAGATCCTCATTGTGGGCAAACAGAAGCTCAATAGTATCGCGGTCGAAAACCTTGGAGATGCTGATGGAAGCGGACCCCTTATAGGGCTTTACAAAGACGGGATAGGTCACCTGCCCCGCGTCTACCGCTTTGTAAAACTCTTCCTTGTCCTTCCAGGACCGAGCGCAGTTATATCCGTGTCCCTTCAGCCACTCGTACATCTGCATCTTGTTCAGGGACATCTCGCAGAGCTCATACGATGACCCGATCACCATTGTCCCCACTGTGTTAAATTTCTCTTCATTCTCTGCCAGCAGGCTGAGTTCAGGATCGATGAGACTTAGAACACCATCGATATTTTCCTTCTTGCAGATATCAAGAATTACGTCGATGTAACCGTTCGCTGTGATCGGCGGCACAATATAGTGTTTGTCCGCATCATAAATTGCGGGGGCATATTCGTTGGCGTCCGTAGCCACCACGATTCCGATCCCATCAAATGCTCTTTTAAAATACTGTACCACTTTATTTCTGGTTCCTGCCGCTAAAATTAGAAAATTCATTCGCTGTGCTCCCCTCGATTATTGCCAAAGGCATCGAAGAATAACTGTGTTCCTTTTCGTATCATGAATAGTACTTTTGGATAGTTACTGAACTGTCCTTCATCGGATCATACCGGTTCAGCACTGCTCCAATAACAGGGATCGAAGAACTGCCCAGCTGCTCTCTGCATGCAATCACGTTGTTTCTGGAAGTGCTTGCGTGTGCGAAGACTGTGATACATCCGTCGCACATTTCCCCAATCTCTGAAGGATCCGAAGAAATATTGACGGAATCAGTATCGACCAGGATCATCTCATACTTCGTTCTCAGATCATCGAACACCCCTCTCAGTTTACTGTCATCCAGCATTTCGACAGGGCTCGGCGCTGCAGCGCATGCGGGCATAAAGTCGAACTTTTTGTCCTTCAAAGGTATAATCACTTCAGAAGCATGTGCCTCGGCGCGCATGACTTCCAGAAGTCCTTTATGTTCAGAGCCGGCACCAAATGTATTGCTCAGTGTCCTGTTCCTGAAACTGGCATCCACCAGAAGCACTTTGTAGCCGGAAGCGGACAATACGTAAGCGAGGTTAGCGCCTGTATTAGTCTTTCCTTCCTTGGGAATAGCGGACGTGATCATGATCACTTTCCCTTGTCCCTCATTGTGAATGCTGCCCCCCATCCGCTCAATATTGTTGATCAGGTTTGTTCGGAGCATCATAAATGCTTCAATGTATTGCGGCTTACTGTCCGCGGAGATCAGAACCGGTTCACTGTTTTGACTGTTCTTACTGTTCTTGCCGGCTTTCTTTTCCTTGCCCCCGACTCCCGGCACTACGGCCAGCACAGGGCTCTTCATCAAAGCCGCGAGCTCTTTTTCACTCTGTACAGCTCTGCTTGTCACAATTCGAAGGATCTCCAGGCAGACAATGGCGGCGATCGCGAGTGCTGCTCCCAAAACTCCGTAGAGGATCATGTTTCTAATGATCAGCTTGAAGTTGATCTCTTCGGGCTTAACATTCGGCGCGGCCACTATATCCGTCTCGCCCGCGGTATGCTCTCCGAACATAAAGTCCTCTCTGTGATCCAGCAGATGCTCGAGCGACTTGAGCAGGAACTGCTCGTCAACTCCGGTCATCGTGAGCTTGAGCACCGGAACGTCGTCACTCGGTTCTATTTTCAAGTTGTCCGTGAATTCGTCGTAATCTGTCTCGTATCCGTCCGCGCTCAGCTCTTCGATCACCTGGTCGATCACATTGTGTTCCGTATAGAGCTTTGCGTAGGCTTTTACTCTCCTGTTCTGCTCCGAAAGCGGAGATACGCCGGCCGGCAGGTATTCCGGAGATGTCTCTTTTTCATTATAGATCACATTTGCTGTCGCCTTGTACGATTCCCTTGTAAACGGATTCGCGCGAATAATACCGACCAGAGCAAATAACAGTGCCAACGCAATGATCAGCCCCTTCTTGCCCAGGATCACTTTAAAAAGCTGCACCGGGCTGATCGTGATCATGCTGTCATACTCTCGTCCATTTGTATCCATTCCATTTCTCCTTTTCTGCGTCTTCGCGTCCGCTGTACTCTCAGTTTACCGGGAAGACTGTTATTCGTTCCACGAGGAGCTTGTAAGCGGGTTTGTTACTACCGAATAATACTATCCATTATACATTTCCGCTCAGTAACACACAATCCCAGTATCGGTATTAGTTTATCTGTACACCATTAATTTTATCACGCCGCTTTTTCATTACAACATAAAAAGGCACACCTTTAAGTGTGCCAAGAATATATAGAATCCATGAAATGCAAATCTCGTACCTTTAAACAAAGGAGTAATGGTTTCAGGCACCTTTTTATCAATTGAACCGATTCAGCAGTTCTGCCATGGCTGCAATAGACATCAAAGTATTGTATTCAATCATGTCATTGTTTATTTCGGCCCGTTGTATTTCTTCTGTAAGCAGTTCATGAAGCTGTGAAAACATCCGGATACACGAAGACTCATAACTGTCTCTCGAACTTCCCTCTTTGTGGTAAGCATTGAAATAACCCTTGATATGCCTGTTCAAGTGTTCGTCTTCCCTAAATATCTTTGCCATACGGACAAGCAAATATCTATATTCCGGCTCGAGCGACGGGTCCGCACCGATGGAGAACGTCGCCGGACCGGCCTGAAAAGCAACTGTATTCGCATCAATGTACTCCGGGTACTCCTCGCCGAAAAAGGCGATCACGCGCAATACGCCGCCATCGTAATTGCGAGAATAGTGCTTGCGATAAAAATGGGACAGTCGCTCCCATGCAGTGAAGTGCTTGTCGTATCTGTGAGAGTATACTCCAGTTATTTCGTTCCACTTTTTTCCGATTGTATTTGAGTCAAAATACACTCTGCTCATGATTATCACTACTCCTTTTGTAATATATGTTCCCTTGCATACGCGCTCTCCGATGATTCTTGTCTCTTTATAGAAGCAAATGCCCTAAATCAGTACATAATTCATGAAGCACCAGTCAGAAATGGCTGGTGCTTTTCATGCCCGAAGGGAGGCGACTCAGGTAGTAAATCTATACTTTTCTTATTATTCTACGGGAACAGGGGCAATTGGTGTGGCCGCGTCATATTTTGCCTTATATTCTTCGTACTCGTCATCCCCTTCAGCGACATCGATCACCCGCTCAAACATTCCGGTGTTTTTGTTGTATGTATGGATGCTCAATCCGCTATATGGTCCTTCCCTTCTGAACTCAGGTTCATTTTCATTTTTCGGTTCTGTATAGAAACCGTACACATATTCATCGTCATACCGCATATCTTCAGGCAGAATGGTCGCCTGCGATGAAGGACCTCCGTAAACATTCCATACCGAAACTCCTCCGAGGTAAGCATACAGGTCAAGCTCATCCGGGTAACCAAAATAATCAATTACCTGATTTGTATTGCCATATCCGGGATTTTCATAGATATACAGAAACAGCTTTCCTTTATACCCGGCGGCACCTTCTTCAATGATCCTGTAGCTGCCCGGACTGTAATTACCCGCAGCAATATCAGCCTTGAGCGACTCCATAAGCTCGGAGAAGTCCCTATCAGGATTAAACTTCCTTTCTGCAGCTTCATACAATTCCTTTGCCCTGTCCAGATTTATGGGGTGCGTAATAGAATCACTCTCAATTCCGAACCTGTAATAATATGCGAGATCACTGTATGCCTGTTTTTCTGTATAGCCAGCCTGTTTTAACAACGAAACAGCTTCATCGAGATTATATTCACAGCCGAGCCCCAGCCCCGTCATAAGGCCGAGTGTAAATATGCCGTCTTCGCTGATCTCACCGGCATCGGCAGCTTTCTTATAATATTTATAAGCATTCTCGTAGTCATCATTACTTAAATAAAGGTCTCCCAGCTCCTCATTTCCTGGCGTATCTTCTCCGGCATTCCCCCCTGATTCGTCTTTATCATTGCTCTCAGCCTTTGCGGAATCCGTATTCTCGGTATTCACAGAGTCTGTGCTCTCACCGGCGGATGGTTTCTTGGAGCATCCTCCAAGCATACCTATTACCAGAAGGCCTGCAAGTAATACAGACGCAGTTCTTCTCATCATTTGCGAAAACTCTCTCTTTTTCATTCCATCCTCCTAAAATCGGCCAAAAAACAGATATAACCATTATATACTATATAGTCTCTTTTTTGACGAAAATCCATGTGAGCTTCCCCGATAATTAACTCTCGATCAAAGGGGTCTGTGCTTTCAGTTCTCCTGTTCACGATAATAGGCACCAATGTCCGGCACCAATGTCTAGCAGTTGCACCACCGTTGCTCTGTCTGCTATGCTTATTTATAGCATTTCTGATCATAATACAAGAATGATTCGATGAGATGCGTCGTCGGATGGGTGAGATAACAGAAAATGCGGTTAGAAAGGAGCAGGTGAATGAACTTATCAAGTTTTATGAAAAAAAACATTCAGAGTCTTGCGTTGGAAAAAAAGGGGTGTGCGTTTGCTGATAATAAGTCTTCACCCACATTTCTTTCTACTGTTGTAATAAGTCTGGGAGGCCTTGGAGCACAGACACTGAACAAACTTAAGGGAAAATTCACGAGAGAAGTTGGTGAATGTGACCACATCTGGTTCCGGATGATCGATTCGGATGAAGCAATATTCAATGACTATTGTATGGAACGACCTGACGGTATGCTGAATGATTCGCCCGATGCCCACATGGAAAGCGGAGAAATGATTCATCTGTATGATCAGAGTTTGCGTGACTGTTTAGCACCCACAGTGATACCAGCCTATATTGACAAGTGGCTGAACCCTGCTCTGAAAGGTAGAGAAATCAGGCCTGATGGTGCGCAGATGACGCGGCAGATTGGCCGAGCAATGCTGCTGAATCATTATGAAAGGGTCCGTCATGAGCTGGAAATATCTCTCATTGGAGCTCTGCATGCACCCTATCGTCGTCCTATAAACATAATACTGATCGCCGGCGTCTCAGGAGGTACCGGAGGTGGTACCGTAATAGACGTTTCCTATATGATCCACGATCTAATGAATCAGTACCACGCTTCTACAAATTATACGTTAGCCGGGTATATTTTTACACCGGACGCGCAATTCTTTGGACCGGTCACCTATCACAGTCCCGAAAACAAAGCAGCTCTGGAAAGAAACGGCTATGCTGCTCTCAAGGAAATTGACTACTTCATGGACCTCGAGGAGACAGGAAGTGTCTACAGGTTGCAGCTGAGGGACAGAACGATAGAATGCACGAGAAACATCTTCGATAGCTGCACGCTCGTATCCGGATACAACGAAGCGGGATATCTGCGTGAGACTGCAGATATCATTTCCTGCCTGACAGATCATCTCATGGATATGCTGACGGATACCAGGGTCAGAATGACCTACCATATGTCCCAATCTATCATGAGCAATGATCATGCATTTATTGATCAATGGTTTTATCACCATCCAGAACGGAGATATTTTCATCGATATGTGCCATATAAGTATCAGGTCCTTGGTTACAATTCAATCAGAGTACCCAGGGATGAGATATTCGCGTACTGCGTGGATAGAATCTACGAAGGAGTCCTGAAAGAGTTTAAGAACTTCCGGATAGTCAACAGACAGATGCTGGGAAGGGTATATGAAGCGGCACACATTCAGAGCCCTGCCAGAGCAGCCGCCTATGCGGCAGAAGCCTGGAGAGTCGAACGGACCCTTCATCTTGATGGATATAATAAGGGTATGGTCAGATCTAATCCTATGATCGCCTATTATGATGCTTGCGAGGTCTCACAATCGGAAGCGAGGAAGATCAACGATATAATGATGACCAAGCTTGAAAATGACATCTATAGTTCCTTGAAAAAGCAGATCGACCTTATATTTGATCAGTACGGCCCCTATGTGGCTATGCGTGCGATCCAGCATGAAAGTGACCGCCCGACAGATGATGGCCCGAACGAACCTTTTTTTGGGGTGTATGAGCAGTTGATCAAGCTCAGCGCTGCGATGACCGAACAGGAAGCGGCGTACAGAAGGGCCGGAAATGCGGATTTAATCAGGGCGAAGGCTGACAATGCCACAAGATTATTTAGCAGGTCACAGGATATGGCTGAATATGTCTCAGAGTGCTGTTCACAGGCAGTGGAAAGATATCTTAATCCTGTGCTCTACAACGCACTGTCAAAGGTCCTTCTCAATGTCGCTGCCAGAATGAATGATTATAATTCAAAGTTGTTTTCTGTATATACAGCAATTATGGATGAGGTGCAGTATATACTGAGTAGAGACGGAGATTATTTTTCGCGAAGAATGAGAGCCAGGATCGGCACCAAAGAACTATACTCAGTTGATCTGTTTCATTGCGGCGCCGAACACGCCGATCGATTCAAGAAGTACCTTGATGAATTTATCGATCGGATCCCTGTTCATGCACTTGCGCAGAATTATATCCGGAGCATGAGGGACAATAAGGAAAAATGGCTCGGCCAGCCGGATGAGAGAAACTTCGATGTGGCCGGCGAAGTCCGGACTCTTATGGACGACTGCCTTAGCATGAGCAACATAGTACCCCGGAATATCGAGAAGTTCATTGCGGCGGCTTTCTATCCTGATCCCCTTACACCGGCTCAATTGGATGTATTCTGGTTTGACGATGCTCAAGACGGACCGAAGATGCAGGCGCTGAATGCCGCTGCCCACTATATCCTCCAAACGCTGGAAGACGGTGCCAAAACGATGGCCTGTTCCGGCAGAATGATCCCATTAGATGAGTTTGGAAAAAAATACTATTTCGGTGAGTTGCAGGATACTCCGACGCTGAGCGGAATCCTGGCTAAACTCTTGTATAACAGATATAATCCCCAGTATACCAGATATCATCCCCATATTTCCGTCAGTAATACCAGAGACAGGTTCATTTATACAGCCCGGTATTATGGTCTTCCTATGTATATTTTGAAAGGTATGGGCGAATACAATGAACAGTATGTAAGAAATCCTGCCCTGGGAATGCATTTGGATGAAAAAGACCAGGATTGGTCGCGGTTCCAGAATCCTTTTACAATCGATTCGGTAGCTTTGGACATTATGAATGAAGGCAAACAGCCCAGCGTGATCGATACTTATCCTGACAGGATCATCCTGGATGAGGTAGAGAAGCAGACAAGATATGGCCTTCAGGCCGGATATGTGAAAGTGGAACAAATTCCCGCGGCCGACACAAGGCTCACACTCCATGAAATTTCTGCAGTTCCGGATGACATGGAACGATTTAAGCAGGAACTATACGATGAAGCACTTCATGCACACGCGGAAGAGAGAGAAGTTGACATTATCACGTTCATGAGCACACACGGGTTTGAACTGGACCAAGTGCTTGTATCTGCCGGTGATACCGACATAGATCTCGGGCTCATGGATTTCGAAAATGCCAGTGCCCAAGATAAATATACCAAGTATCGAGATATACCGGTGCCTGTAGAAGATATATACAAGTGGCTCCGCAAGTCTATCAGATATATGGACATCCTGGAGAAAGACTATATGATTTTCAAGGAGCTCGAACAAGTTCTCAAAGAGGCGGCAAAGGAGAGCTGAACATTTCTTTAGAAAATAGAAAGATGCGAAATCTCATCCCTGCAGAAATGCAGGGATGATTTACTAATACTTCCCATACTAAAAATGGGCTTCGTACCTCTTGGGTGTGGGAAGTTTTCTTTATTATACTTAAAAGAAGCCATCCGACCGCCAACATTCTCTCACAGTGGTCTGACCCGTCACTCATCTTCCGCAGATACAGTCACCTCCAGAAGAGCCTCCGACACATTTGACAGCGCATTTTGTATCGCCAGCTTTGCCCCCATGAGGTAACTGTTAGCCTTCTCGTTCTCTCCATTCATGGTCATGCACTCTAGAATTGCTATATCTGCGTCCAGATCACTTATCAAATTACCAAGTTCTTTATATGGGTCGTACATCTTCCGCTCCTCCATTACAAAGGGGGCTAACCTCTATTTCTGCTAAATAAATTTGTAAAACTGTAAATATCTTATATGATCGCGCTCCGATATGCGTTCACTTATTTGTTTATATCCTGCTGTATTTTCATAAAACTCAATTAGTTTTTCCTTATCCTCACAGTCCAGATATACTACTGCCCCGCCTATTTGGTGCTGTATTCTTTTCAGAACTTCGTCAACACAATCCATCAGCTCTGCACCGGAAACTTGACGTTTTTTTCCTGCATTATAGTTCTTTCCGAATTGTGCAAGTAAAAAAGCAGAGACCATATACGATTCATTTCTATTATCTAACGTTGAATAACGACTCATTTTTCGTCTGACTGTACTACTTAATCCTAAGGCTGGTACCTCTAAGACCTTATGCGCAAGCGTAAAGTATCCAAGCAGTTCTCCGTTCTCATTGTCAGTGACCAGATATGTGATTGACAGTTTCTTTTTGGCAAATTCTATTGCCTTGTCTTTCAGAAATATCTGTATCTCGTCATTCTTCTGACTAATAAATTCGGAGAGGATAAGCTCAAGCTCTTCCTCTCCTTCATAATCCATAATATCTAAAATATTCTCAATAGCTAAACTCACTTATTGCCGGTCCTTTTCTTATGTCTTAACTCACTGAGCCGCTTGCTTTCCGTTGCGTCAGCAACAGTTATTGTTGTCTTTGTTCTCCTTTTTAACTGGAATTCTTTGGCAGGTGTATCCATAGCATCTACATACTGCTTGATGAATTCCGGGTTATCGATCTTAATGTTTTCAAGAATACTTGATGTTGCCATTTCATACACCTCCTTCGCTTTATTTCAAGACTCTCCTCCTGATAATATTATACGAATTTTATATATTATTATCAACGAACGTGATATATCACCTATGATACTTCTAAAAACTGCCTTCTTCGTGACTTCCAACGTCATGCCCCTTACCATGGCAGCCATAACTCGTTTTCCTTCATGTCTTTCATGATCAGCATCTCATGTTCCGCGTGGGATATCTTTCCTTCCACGAACATGCGGTACTGTTCGCACGGGTCCCCTCTGAATGCCCCCAGAACGCGCTCTGATTTCATGGTGTCAGGTACTCATTCGATTCACTTCACTACTTACCCGTTTATAATAATTCACGAAGTCATCAGTTAAATACTTCCCGGGAATCCCATTGAAAAGTTGACAAATGCAATTGTTAATATAAATATAATAATGCTTTATTAGCCTGTAATTATTTTGTGTTCTTCCAGTCTCCATAAATCCAAGCAGCATTTGAAAATACAGTTGATAAAACATATACACCTGATTTACATATCCCGGAACTATACTATCTTTGGCATTTAACAGTGGATATAACTTTATAAATCCTTCGCGGAAAGAAGTCTCAAATCTTTCCATCTGAACCAGCCCCGCTTTTGTTATATCGCCATTAACAAGTACGTTATCAAGACTCTCTTTCCATAAGCATTTCTTAAGATCGGCAACAGTATACGTTCCATTGGAATAATTAAATATTTCATTTAAAAGATACACCGCATACCTGTCGTAATTATTATCATATAAAGAGAACAGCGACCCAACCGCCAAATAAGACAACATGTCGTCACTGATTGCCCTCTTTATGTCAAAAGAGGGATTTAATACACTTTGCAACTCCGACATATCGCTATATTGTTTTACCATATTTAATACTACACGTGTCTGGTTATCCAGCATTTGCTGAGAAAATTTATCAGTCATACCATGTTTGATCGTGAGCATTTCCTCAACATCTTTTCTGGATGCTCCTGCATCCCTATAAACCTGTGCTAATTCTTTATCTGTCACCTCTCCAAATGTATCATTTAACGCATCCTGAATCTCTTTATCGGCACGTTTTTTTCTGACCCAATCCATTAATCCCATTTCGCCCTCCATTAACACCTTGTTTTGCATTTGATACAATAAGCTGCAACTAAATAATATCATACTGACAAGATACCACAAAACTGATCCCAATGTTAGGGTCATTCTTCCATTCCAAATGTGTTCTCCCCGAAGTTGATTACGTATAGATGCTTCTTCATTGCCACAGGCCTCCTGATTGATGAAGTCGATAACAGTACTAAAATATTATACTGTTCGGCAGCCGCAGGATCCCAATACAGCTGCACCCATAAAAGGCACTGTCTCCAATGATCCTTACACCGTCCGAAATGACCAGTTTCCCGGGATAGTTAAAACACTCGTAAAAGGCTTCTTTCCCGATCTTTCTCACGCTTCCCGGGATTGCAACATTTCTGAGGCGCCTGCACTTGTAGAAAGTGCGTTCTTTGATCTCTCTGACACCGGCGGAAATCGTCACGCTCTCCAGTTTCTCACAGCATCGAAACGCTTCTTCCCCTATTGTTTTAACGCTGTCCGGCATGACGATGCTTGTCAGGACATCACACCTGCTGAACGCGTACGCCCCGATGCCTGTTACCCCGTCCGGGATGGTCACGTCTCCTCCCGGGCCCGCGTAAGCATAGAGCATGCCGCCTACAATTACAAAGCCCGATGGATCCGCGAGATTTTTGCAGTCTGTGAAAGCCCTGTCCCCGGCAACTTTGACATCTTCAGGGAACTTCACATTCTTAAGTTTTCTGCACCATAAAAAAGCACCTTCCCCGATCCTTGTTATACAGTCTGTATTGGACAGTTCCTCGAGTTCTGTGCATCCATCGAATGCATAGTTGCCGATGCTCGTTACATTTGAGGAAAACGTCACTCGTTTAAGGCTTTTACAATCATAAAAGGCACCGGTTTCTATGCTTGTAACGCCCTCCGGGATCACCACTTTTTTGAGCTTCTGGCAATACTCAAACAGGTGTCCCGCAATCCTTTCCAAGTTTTCTGAGAGGGTCACGCTCTCAAGGTTGGCACACCAGCCGAAAGCGCAGTCGCCAATCTCCCACACGCTGTTTGGAATGATCACGTTCTTAATGCTGTCACACCCCCGGAACGCATCGTTCCCGATCCTGGTCACATTATCCGGGATAGTCACATTCTCTTCATAGCCCCAGTATTTTATCAAAACACCGTTTTCAATCTCAAAATCGCTGCTATTTCCCATGACCATATCTCGCTTGACTCCTAAACAAACATGGATTTTATGGGCGGAGAAGCCGCCTGTCCGAAGTGAAAAGTCAATTCTCCTCAAACCGCTCAAACTGACTCTTTCCCAGCCCCCACTTCTTCACATCCGCACACGGCCCGGTGAGTCCAACATAATACGCATCCACATCCGAAAAAACATTTGTGATCAGATCATAATCACTAAAAAAGCAGTGATTCATCAGATCATTCGGTTGATTGCTCATAAGATGATCCACATACTTCTGCGTGATCGGGCTGCCGGAATCTGTCTCATACAGATCATAGGCGCCAAAACAGTGCAGCATTTCATGTGCAAACACTGCCGGCGGGTTTTTCCTCCCCCTTCCGTACGGCACAAACACACAGATTTCCGCCTGATATTTGTCTGCGGCCACGGAATTATCACACATGTAGCACCAGGACCTATAGTCGTCGCTATTCGGCGCATTCAGGTACACGCAATAAATGATATTGTCCGCTTTGAACTTTTCCAGCTGATAACAAGTTCATCACAATTCTTTTCTAATCCCTTCCAGCGTCATAAATGCAAATTCTGCGGGAATATCCCCCCGCCCCCGGTCCTGAAGCTCCCGCATCAGCCTGGGCAGCAGCGCCTCGGGTGAAGCATCCGGATCTGAGGAGCACAGGATCCAGGCGCACACGAATAACAATATCGGAGGGTTCATCGGAGTGAACTGCATTTCTTTCAGCATGTACACCAGTTCCCAGACCTGGGCATGCCCGCCTGAAACAACTGCCAGATACCTGCCGTCCCGGGAGGCAGCAATATCTTCCACATTTTCAAACATACGAATGCTGCAGAGCATCTTTCGGTTAGAAATATCATAGAATTTCAGCTCTTTTTGGTCTGCGAAAGCGATCATTGACATGTTGGAGAGGAAGCAGACCTTGTCAGGAGCAGCGATCCCGTGCCCGCGGGCCTCCTGGAACCGGTCTCCCAGCGGGGTATATCCGCCATTTCCTCTCAGGTCAAACATGCCCAGACCTCTCTGCCTGCTGGCCATGGCCAGCGTGGAATCAGTCAGGTCCACATCAATTTCCAGGTCACTGTCGTATGGAAAAATACGCCCCCTTCGATCCGCCTCATCATAGAGCATGATGTAATCCTCAAAGCGTATAGTCACCCAGTTGTTGTTGAAACCGAAATGTATATCTTCGATTCTCTCCGGACCTTTTGGCCGTTTCGCAAAGGTGTCCAGATACCTGCCATTTGCCGTCCAAAGATTCAGCATGCCGACGGCATCACCGGTGGCCAGGCGCTGCCCGTCTCTGCTGATCGCCAGAGCGGTAACTTCTCCGGTGTGTTTTGCGGGTTCGAGTCGGACCACGCATTCGGCCCGCACAGCACCGGTACCGGCGTCCACAATCCGGATAGCACGGTTCTCCTGCTCCGCGCGGACATAAAAAGTCCCATCCGGGCTCAGGCGGGAGCAGATATGTTTCGACGGATCGTTTGTATTGATGTCCACACCAGCCCGATCATGCCTCAGGCTTCCCCCGGCCGCAGCCGGATCCGAGACTCCCCCTCTGTTGTCCGAGATAAGCTCGCCTGTTTTCATATCGTAAAGCCGCTGTCCGACCAGAAGGCGCCCGGAGTCGTCACTGAAGCTGACCTTCTCGTTCCGGCCAACTTCTGGGATGCGCAGCACAGGCCACTGGGCGAGAATGTGGACGGGCATACAATGCCGTGTCAATTCACGGTAAAATTCCATCCACTCCGGCTCATAAAGCACGTCACCCAGCAGATGGTCCTGATGGACAGCCGTCAAGAGCTTAGCCGCGCTGCCGTAATGCCCTTTGTCCGCCTCTTCTTTGAGTATCTCCAGCTGATCATCCCGCATTATCCGGAGGTTATCCAGACCTTCCAGGCTTTGGATCCGGCTGAGGCGCCAGACACAACGGAAATCCGCCTTTTCTGCCCGGGCAGCGAAATCACGCAGTTTCGCCATTGTCGCTTCGTTAGGACCACTGTGCATTGCGCCGAGCTGTCTGAGCCAGCGATGGTCCTCAAGGCTGCCGCGACCCGCGTAGTCCCTCAACAGATCGACGATAGCCTCATCGGAGAGCGGCTTGTTTCTGTCGGAATTATAGCCGAGGGTATCCAGCACCTCATTCATCGTTTTCCGGTCGCCGCCCTCCCGGCTAAGGGCAGCCAGCAGCAGACCGGTATCCGCATCATACACATCGGTAGAATGGTTATCCCAGTTGGCATAAAGATAGCACTGTGCTTCAGTAAGAGCCATGCTGCCGCTGCGCAGTCCGTGGAGGCACCTGTTGAAAAGCGTGTCTGTGTGGGCGGGATCCAAAAGCGCCGCCTTTGTCCACAGTTTTTCCGCATCCGCAGGTCTTCCGAGGTCGAGGAAGCTGAGAGCGTGGTTATTCAGGGAATCCGCGTTGTCCGGAGCCGCCTTCGCCTCAGGCCGCGGGTAATCTTCGCCGGTCTCCTCGAGGTATATTTTGACCAGTGCCGATTCCACCTCTCCAAAATCGCGGGGGCGTTCGTCGGGCATCTGCTCCAGGCACTTCACCAGCAGTTCCTGCAGAGAGTTCGGAATCGGATGCTCAGCACACATGTCAAAATAGTCCCTGCACGCAATGCCTGCGAGAGGGCCGGTGGCGTCTCTGCCGTGCGCCCAGGGCTTATCGCCGAGATACATTTCCAGCACGCTCACTGCCCAGCTGTAGATATCCGTCCTGTGTGTCAGCTTCTGATGAGCCGCCTGCTCCGGCGAGCAATAAGCGGGCGTCATGCCTCCTCCGCCGGGAGCCACCAGCGTCGCATTGGCGTCAGCTTCTCCCTGCGTCTGCTCTCCTTCTGTTGTCGTCAGGAGCGATCTCGCCCGCGTGATGCCGAAGTCGGAGACCTTGGCCTGCCATGTGTTTGTCAGGAGCAGGTTGTCCGGCTTCACGTCCTGATGAACAAGTTTGTTATCATGTGCGTATTTCAAACCACGGGCAAACTGGATGGCAATATCAAGCAGACGCTTCTGCACCTCGTCTTCCCCGCCCCGGTATAGCGTCCGGTTTCTGATGTGATGCTCGAGGTCGCCGTTCTCCATCCACTCAGAGAAGATTGCAGGGATCCCGTCAATCTCTCGCACATAGTAGCAGGACACGATATTGGGATGCAGTCCCAGATTGATCCAATACCTGCATTCTTTCTCAAAGTTACTTTTCTGATCCTGCGTCCGGAAGGCCTCGTCTTTCGGTCTCTTCATGGCAAGGTCTGTGTCCCATCCTATGTGGTTCACGCGCCACACTGCTCCCATGCCCCCGCGAATGGCCTCGGATTCCACATGATATGTATCCATGATCAGATCGCCGGGATGATAGTCTGTGATATGAACGGCGGAAGGCATCTCCGCAAACTCAGGTTCTTTCTTTGTCTGCTTTGCTTTTGACGGTGTCTTTTTCTTTTTTCCTTTGCTCTTCCCCGAACCTGTGCCCAGATATTCTTTCTGCAGGTCTTTCAACACATCGCCAAGAAAGCCGGCTCCGAAGCTACTATTGTTTTTATCAGTCATGTTTGCAATTCCTTTCACAACTGCCGCCCGCTTTGTCTGCCTGTACTCTCGATGAATTCTTCAGACATTTATATTCAAGGCTCGCAAAGCGAGCCGCTGCGCCGCGTGCGGGTTGCCTGGAAGGCAACATCTTCCTTTCCGCACGCGTGTGCATCATATAACTCAGCGGGGGATT
>JBGUJH010000101.1:0-35213 GCA_045113775.1 Lachnospiraceae bacterium
CGTCTTACAATAACAGACTATCACTTTCCACCTTACGATGTATATACGATTTTTAAAGGAAATCGCATATACGTCTGGTTCATTATATCTTTTCGTCGCTCTTGAGTATAATTAGCTTAAGTTGATTATCGTTTGACCACGGTGGTGTCAGGCACGAAGTTCCTCAGTCGCAAAAGACCGGGATCCGGCTTTATGAACTGAAAGACCCGGCATAATATTTTGACAGTTCAAAATGAATTGCCGTTTGAACACGAAGGCATCTGATGATGTCTGTTTAAGTATGCCTGAAATATAATCCGAAAAGCCGGAAGGCTTCATTCTGTACACATCCGGCCCCAAAAACCAGAAAAACCAGAGAAAAAGCGTGATTTTGAGACACAAAGAGGGCGCCGCCCCTGCTGATTAATCACAAGATGCGACACCCCCTTTTTATTATTCATGATTATGCTTTCAGGAATCAT
This sequence comes from Lachnospiraceae bacterium, assembly GCA_045113775.1. Lineage (GTDB taxonomy): Bacteria > Bacillota > Clostridia > Lachnospirales > Lachnospiraceae > CAG-791. Next base: position 462 of record JBGUJH010000101.1, read on the forward strand.
CCCTTCCAGCTTGCAAGCAGTTCTTCTACTTCTTTCTCGGTATCAAAGACCTCGTCAATGGTAGGACTTTCGATGAAACGGCAGTTCTCCATACAGTACTGGATCATCTGTGTGATCTCGGGATAGCGGATCCTGCCCTGCAGGAATGCCTGAACGGCAAGCTCGTCGGCGGCATTGAAAGCAGTCGGAAGGTTTCCGCCCTTGCCGATCGCTTTATAAGCGAGCCCGAGCGCGGGGAAAGTCTCCATATCAGGCTTCTCGAAGGTCATCTGTCCCAGCTTGTAGAAGTCCATTTTTTCTCCGCCCATAGGCCTGCGCTCCGGATAATACAGGGCATACTGGATCGGAAGCCGCATGTCCGGAACTCCCAGTTCCGCGATGATGGCGCCGTCTTCGTATTCCACCATGGAGTGAATGACGCTCTGAGGATGTACGAGGACCTGGATCTGGGAGGGATCCACGTCAAAGAGCCACTTGGCTTCGATCACTTCCAGGCCCTTGTTTACAAGAGTGGAAGAGTCGATCGTGATCTTCTGGCCCATTGCCCAGGTGGGATGGCGAAGGGCGTCCTGGGGACCTACATTTTCGAGATCCTTCGCTTTTTTGCCGCGGAAGGGTCCGCCGGATGCGGTGAGCCAGATCTTGGCGATCTTATTGCCGGTCTCGCCGTTCAGGGACTGGAAGATGGCACTGTGCTCACTGTCTACAGGAAGGATTGGAACGCCTTTCTGCGCGGCCAGGGGCATGATTATATGGCCGGCCGTGACCAGCGTCTCTTTATTAGCCAGGGCGATCTTCTTGCCTGACTCGATCGCGGCGACTGTGGGGCGCACGCCGACCATTCCCATAATGGCGGTGACAAAATATTCATAGCCCTCCATGGATGCCACTTCCAGTATGCCGTCCATTCCCGCGAGAACTTTGACGTCCAAGTCCTTTACTCGGGTACGCAGATCTTTGGCAGCGTCTTCGTTAAACATGACTGCCGTTTTGGGTTTGAATTCGCGGATCTGTGATTCGATCAGATCAACGCTCTTATTGGCGCACAGTGCTGCGACCTCAATGTCTTTCTGTTCTCTTGCCACGTCCAGAGTCTGTTTGCCGATGGAACCGGTAGATCCCAGTATCGCTATTTTTTTCATTGTCTTTCCTTTCCTTTTGAGATGTTGTTACATACGTATGCCGGTGTCGCCGCCTACGTCAGCGGGCGTATCATCTTCGGGATTATCTTTCCATACGTCCGTATTGGTAAGTCCTATATTGGACTCGTGGAAGACGGGATCGAGCCCTTTGGCCATCTGGGACTCGTAGTCGTCGAGTGCCTTAAAAGCTATATTTCCAAGGAGCACAATGGCGATGATGTTGACTACCGCCTCGAGACCCATGGTGATGTCCGCAAGGCTCCAGGCCACATCCAGGCTGTTTCCGGCGCCGATAAAGACCATGATGGCGGCGCAGACGCGGAAAATGGCCATTACCGCAGGGCTTTTGGTGATGAACAGAATGTTGGCCTCCGCGTAGAAGTAGTTGCCGATGATGGATGTGAATGCGAACAGGCATACGATCACGGTGACAAAGTGGATCCCGACGGGACCGATCACGCGCGCCACGCACTGCTGCAGGAGCGGAATTCCCGAATAGCCGCTGTCCGCCCAGTCGCCGGTCAGAAGGATCAGGAAAACGGTCGTGGAACAGATCAGCAAAGTATCGATGTAGACGGAGATGATCTGTGCAAGACCCTGTTTTGCCGGGTGTGATACAGTCGCGGAAGCGCTGGCGTTGGGCGCGGAACCCATACCTGCTTCATTGGAGAAGAGGCCGCGCTTGATGCCCAGTACCATACAGGAGCCGGTAAAGCCGCCGAAGATCGACTTGAAGTTAAAAGCGTCTGCCATTATGATCGCGAGGACACCGGGCAGCTTGGTGATATTGGTGACGATCACAAAGATGCCGACGGCGATGTAAAGCCCTGCCATTGTGGGAACGAGGACGGATGAGATCTTTCCGATGACGTCCCCGGCAAAGAAAATATAGAGCGCAGCGATCGCCAGGATAATACCGATCGCTGTGGGCAGTATGCTGGCTTCCATATCCGGCGTATAGACTTCGAACGCCGAGACAATATTGTAAGCCTGCAGACCGTTGAAACCAAACGCGAACGTGGCGATCAGAGAGATGGCAAATATGATGCCGAGCGGCCTCGATCCGAGCGCTCTCTCGATGTAGTAAGCGGGACCTCCTTTAAAAGAGTCGCCCTCTTTCTTTTTGTAGATCTGTGCCAGCGTACTCTCGATGAATGCAGAGGCGGATCCCAGGACTGCCATGAGCCACATCCAGAAAGCGGCGCCGGGACCTCCGAGGATGATCGCGGTGGCGACGCCGGCCATATTGCCGGTACCGACGCGGGAGGCGGTGGCGATCATCAGCGCCTGGAAAGAGGAGACGCCCTTATCGCCCTCTTTTTTCTCCATCATGCAGTGAAGCGCGTCTTTAAAACGGCGAACCTGGACAAATCTTGTCTTGATCGTGAAGTAGATGCCGCTGCCTGCCAAAAGATAGATCAGCAGCCAGGTATAGAGCACATCATCAATTTGAGTAAGTACACTTGCCAAATCCATAAGCATTCCCCCCCTATTGTATACAATTTAATTCATTCTCTAATACTACCATATGTCAAATTAAATGAAAACAAGGCAATTCATCAAGCAGGTGATGTATAATGCAGTGGGATGCCGGCCTCTTCAGGCGGCGGGAAAGTGAGAAACAGCATGCGGTTACAGGAAAAGGCGGAGGAAGCAAAGGGATGAAGACAGAAGTTCTCTGTATCGGCCAGGCAGTTGTGGACTGCATCACAAGAGGCGTGGAAGATGACCCGTTCGGAAGGGGAAAAACGCGCGCGCAGAGCATAACGTTAAATCTCGGAGGAGATGCGGTAAATGAGTCTTTTGTGCTATCATCGCTCGGACGCCGTGCCGGGCTCATGTGCGCTGTCGGCGACGACCTGGCGGGCAGGTTTGTGAGAAATGAAGCTTCGCGCAGAGAACTGGATATAACAGGCGTGACGATGTTCCCGGGAATCTCGACGCCGGTCGCCAACATGTTCGTAAAGATGGATGGCAGCCGCAGCTCTGTGACCAGTGCAGCTTCCCTGCTGCCCGGCTACGTGCCTTCTGCTGACTTCATCCGCGACTGTGTGAGGGAAGGCGCAAGGGTTGTGTCTTTTGCCAGCTTGTTCAGGGCACCGCTGGATCAGGCTCCCGTTGTCTGCAGACTTATTCGGGCCGCCCATGAGAGCGGGGCAATCGTCTGCGCGGATACCAAAATACCGACTTTCAGGAAGATGAGCCTGGAGGAGCTGGAGGCGGTGCTTCCCATGATCGACTATATTTTCCCAAACGAGACAGAGGCGGCATTTCTGACAGGTATGAGCGAAGAAGATGCAGATTACGGGGAAATGGCAAGGAGACTTTTGGCAAAGGGAATCCGGCATGTGGTCATCAAAACCGGGGAGAAGGGCTGCTATGCCGCTTCTCCTGAAGAATACTTTGCGATCCCGGCTTTGAAAGTTCCTGTGGTGGATACCACAGGAGCCGGCGACAACCTGGTTGCGGGATTCATAGATGCTCTGTTAAAGGGACAGAGTTTCAGAGATTGCTGCGAGGCCGGGATCCGGACGGCAGCGGACAGTGTGCAGCATTTGGGGGCGACGGAGTAACAGAGCAGGCGGCTTGCTCTGAGAGCCGTGAATGACAGTTCTGTGACTCAGATTCCCAGCTCGAACTTAAGCTGCGGCTTCATGGGATCGTATCCGACCATCTCGAAGTCGTCGATGGTGATCTCCTCAAACTGACAGCCCTTGTCCTTATTGAGAATGAGCACAGGCTTCTGTGTATCATTTGCCATCACTTCAGCGCGCCGCAGCATTTCCTGCGCGTTGTCCATGTGGCGGTCATAGATCTGTTCATTCGCCACAAAGTGCGTGAAGACGCCGGGCTCGTAGCCTGTCACCTTCGCGATCATCATCAGAAGAGCAGCGTACTGGATCTCATTGATACCGCCGGCGCCGGAGGCAGTCAGCATGTCGCCGCTGCGCTGGATCATGCTCATGTCCAGAAACTCGCCGCGCACGTTCCACATTGTCAGAAAAGCGCAGGGAGCAAGACCCTTGGTCTCATGAAGATCTGACTCCTGCCAGAGGGAGACGACCTTACGTCTTCCGTAAGGGTCTTTCTGAATGTCAGCGATCAGATTATGGATCAGGTCGTAGCGCTTAACGGTGGCGCCGTATCTCTGACCGATCGTGCCGTCCCCGATGTCCCAGGGATCCCACCAGGTAACACCAAGATCCCGCATTTCAGATAGTACGTTTGTCGGGTGCTGGTAGATGGTAAAGATCTCCCGGATCCCGGTCTTCCAGGCCTGGCGGCGCAGCGTGCAGATGGGAAACTCACCCTTGCTGAGATCATATTTTCTCATCACATGGTTTACACTGATGGTGTAGGCCGGTGTTCCGTCTTCATATCTGGGACGCGGGTTGACGTCCTTGTAACCGTTTTCCAGAATATTGTGAATATCGCTGACAAGATATTTATCTGCTTTAGTCATTGAGAGCGTTCCTTTCTCTGATATCAAATCTGTTTGCCAGAACGGGATGAAGAGTAACCCCGTGAGCTTGTGCAGTAATAAAGACCACACTCATCTTAGCATTTTATAGTTCTTACATCTATAAATTTCAAATTCTTTTGCTTGCCATAAGAAGTAAATGCGTGTATATTTTTTTTAGTATTCTTGTATACAATATTTTTATGGAGGACATTAGAGGGAAAACAATGTCGATACATCGTTTTCCCTCACAAGGTTTGCGTCGGAGCGCCGCAAACCTTGATGGATCGCATCGGAGAAATCACATTCGCAATTTCTCCTCGCGTATCTCAGCGCACGGCGCTTCGATAAGGAGGAAATAATGGCTATCAAAGTAGGAATTTTCGGATACGGAAACCTTGGCAGGGGCGTAGAGCAGGCGATCCGCCACAATCCCGATATGGAACTTGTCGGCGTATTTACACGCCGCGATCCCGCAGGTCTTAAGATCAAGACTCCCGGTGTCAAAGTTTACGGGGAAGACGCTCTTATAAAACAGGAAGTTCCTATGGATGTGCTGATCCTCTGCGGCGGCAGCGCAACAGACCTGCCTGTTCAGGGACCCAAGTACGCGGCTCTTTACAATATTATCGACAGCTTTGACACACACGCACATATTCCGGAGCATTTCGCGGATGTGGATGCGGCAGCTAAGAAAGCAGGCAAGATCGGCATCATTTCCTGCGGCTGGGATCCCGGCATGTTCTCCCTGAACAGAGTATATGCAAGTGCCGTGCTCCCCGGCGGAACACCTTACACCTTCTGGGGCAAGGGCGTGAGCCAGGGCCACTCTGACGCGGTCCGCAGGATTGACGGAGTTATCGATGCAAGACAGTATACCATTCCGGTCCCTGCAGCGCTTGAGGCTGTCCGCGCAGGCAAGGCTCCCGAACTGACCACCAGAGAGAAACACACCAGAGAGTGCTTCGTCGTGGCTGAAGAAGGCGCGGACCTGGCCAGGATTGAGAATGAGATCAAGACCATGCCTAACTATTTTGACGAGTATGACACAACTGTGCACTTCATCTCCGCAGAGGAGATGGCCCGTGACCACGCAGGCCTTCCTCACGGCGGCAGCGTTCTGTACTCCGGAGTGACAGGCGCGGACGACGAGCACACACATGTCATCGAGTATTCCCTGAAGCTGGATTCCAACCCTGAGTTCACGGGAAGCGTCCTGGTCGCGTTCGCGAGAGCGGCTTACAGACTTAATCAGGAAGGCCAGAGCGGCTGTAAGACGGTTCTGGATATCGCTCCTGCTTACCTTTCCGCGATGAGCGGCGAGGAGCTCAGGGCACATATGCTCTGATCGGACATATTGGAGAGCATCGATGAAAAAATGCCCTTATTGCGGTACCTGGCTTAAAGATTATGTGACTTTCTGCCCGAGATGTAAAAATAAACTTGTAGATGGGCAGACACGCAGAAATAAAAGAAAGCCGAGGACCGGTGCAGCTTTGATCGCTGTCCTTGTTGTTCTGCTTCTGGCGGGCGGCATTGGAATGTTTGTCTTTTTTGGAAGAAAACGTGATGCGTCTTCAGAAGAGGACATTCAGACAGCTGCAAATTCTTCTGAAAATAATCAAAATACAGAACAGGAAGCTGAAGATCCTCCTGAGCCTGATCAGCAGACAGGGCAGACGCAGGAAACTCCGCAGAATACTGAGCAGGAGACCCCGCAGGATACTGGACAGGAGACCCCGCAGGATACTGAACAGGTCGTACAGTCCGATGAGGCGCAAGGGTCTTCCGGTGAAGAAACAGGCTCTGAGGATACTGTCTCAGAAGAGACGATATCCGAAGAAAGTGCCGCAGTCAGCTCCGGTAAAGCGAAAGGAGCTGCAGCAGAACCTGACTCCTATCTGTATTATTTCAGAGCAATGCTTGAAGGTGATGAGCTGGCACTGTACGATGCTCTATATGAGATTTCGAGAGTAGATACGGAAACTGCGGAGAAAGAACTGTATGTGAGTGTTTTCCCGGGATCTGACGAGTTTTCCGATATGTTCGCCAAGGCAAGATCTTTTATGGCTGCAGATCATCCGGAACTCTTTTACATCAGTTATTTCCATTACCAGTATTGGAACGACCCGGATGAAAACGGCAGCTATCGGGTGATCTTATCCGCTAATGATTTTGTGCCGTCAGACTATGAGCAGGAAGTGGAAGAAATGGAAAGAGCGGCGGACGAGCTTCTCTCCCAGGTCGATACTTCCCGGTCTCCTGCCGGGATTGCGCTCGAGATCCACGACAGGATCATGGATCTTGTGCAGTACGATTACGATACATATGAGAGCGGCTCGGATCATGATCTTGCCCACTATGCTTATGGAGCTCTCGTCGCGAACAGCAGCGGCGAACCTAATTTGGCGGTCTGTTCCGGATATGCAGCGGCTTATGAATACCTGCTCCAGAAGGAGGGGATCTTGTGTCTTGTGATCAACGGGGATACCTGGAGTGAATCAGACGAGGGAGGATCCCATTCGTGGAATCTCGTCGAGCTTGACGGAGACTGGTATGAGACGGACTGCACATGGGACGACAATATCCATGACAGCCATGGAGAAGAAGACGGTATCCTGGCAGAGGCAATCAACGACGACTATTATCGAAATACGATCGAGCACTATCTCTTCCAGGTGACAACAGAGAAGATTGAGAATTTTGACCCCGGAGATGATTACACATATGAATCAGAAAACGGCTGGGCGACATTCCTGGGAAAGTGCGGGCGAACCCGCAATGACCGGGACAATGTAGATGAGACGTACGATTATGCGACGATCTACGCACCGGTCGCAGAGGGAACAAAATACTCTTATGATAATATAAGATGACCTGGCGAAGCAGGTTTCACAGACATGGATTTTCTATAAAGATAAAAGCGGCTGGCATTTTAAACCAGCCGCTTATTATTTATGATCTTTATGATCCGATGAATCTTTGATTTTGGAGTACATGTTCAAATATGACAGCAGGAGCTGCCTCTCTTCACTGTCATTGCCCTGAAGGATCTCCAGAATATCGGCAGGAAGAGCGGAGGATACGTCGTCAGAATTGATTCCTTTCAGTAGATAATCGAGGCTGCAATGGAAGTATTCACTTAGAAAAATGTATTTTTCCAGTGAGAAAAGAGCAGCGCCCCGCTCTGCATGGCTGACATGTTTTACAGAACAATCCAGCAGTTCTGCCAGGGTTTCCTGCGTCAGGCCGTTCAAATTTCTGAGATATGAAACTCTTTTTCCGATTTCAGCTTTATAGTTGCCCATTGTTCTTCTCCATGAGTCAATTTTATGAAGTTTAGAACTTTGATAAAACAACATGTAAGGTTTTGTAAAATAGACCTATAAGGTTTATAATCTTAGAAGAGTAACGGATCATTCTTCTGATGAATCGGACTGTAAGAAGAGTTATGAAGGAAGATCCTGATCAAGTTTAAAAGGCCGGCGTCCTCAGATATGCCAACTCCCTAATTAAGCAATCGGGCGCTGAGCCTTTTTTTGGTGCGATAAGCCGGTAAGCGCAGCTCGCACTTGCACGAAGATGCATCTACCGGCCAACGGTCAACCTGGTAGGAGGTCATCCTGCCCGATTGTGGAAAGAATTACAGCAGCCTGCTATGCGGGTCTTAACTTGCAGAAAAGCCCTGCCTGACGGCAGGGCTTTTGAGTTTCAGAACATATCAGTCTGTATGAGATTTCTTTATCAGGTGGACATTGAAATGCCGGCATTGTGATCACATTGCGATCAGTCGGTCCAGCAGTTTCATAGCCACGCTTTCTTTACTCATGATTTCCAGCTGCTCGGTGCTGTCTGCCGTGATGAAGGTCACTACGTTTGTGTCGGTACCGAACCCGGCGCCGGCAACTTTGACATTGTTGGCCACGATCATATCGAGATTTTTCTTCACGAGCTTGGCCCGCGCTTTGTTCTCCAGATCTGATGTTTCCATAGCGAAACCGCAGAGAATCTGACCGTCCGGTTTGTGAGCTCCGAGATACTGAAGAGTATCTTCTGTGCGGGCAAGGCTCAAACTAAGGTCATTGTCCGCTTTCTTGATCTTCTCGTCGCTGACGGTGACAGGGCGGTAGTCCGCAACGGCGGCCGCCTTGATGATGATATCCTGCTCTTTGGAAACTGATGTAACAGCGCAGAAGAGGTCATGCGCGGATGTAATGGAAACCAGTTTTACTCCAAAGGGAGGAGTAAGGGATACGGGTCCCGATACCAGTGTAACTTCAGCGCCGCGAAGTGCGGCAGCGTGCGCGATAGCGTATCCCATCTTCCCGCTGGAATGGTTCGTGATAAAACGGACGGGGTCAATCGCTTCGCGGGTCGGACCGGCAGTCACCAGGATCTTCTTTCCGGCCAGGTCTTTCGGGCAGGCAATCTCTGCCAAAATACAGTCGACCAGCAAAGCGGGCTCAGGGAGCTTGCCTTTCCCCTCGTCTCCGCAGGCGAGATGCCCGCTGGAGGGTTCGATGATCTTCACGCCGCGCTCCTTCAGGACGGCGAGATTAGCCTGCGTGGCGGGGTGCTCGTACATCCTTGTGTTCATGGCAGGCGAGACGAGTACCGGACAGGTGCAGGCGAGAAGCGTGGTAGAGAGCATATCGTCCGCGATCCCGTATGCCATCTTGGCTATGACATTGGCCGTTGCAGGCGCAATGATGGCGAGATCCGCTTTTTTGGCAAGCGATATGTGTTCCACTTCGATGGGATGATTCCGGTCGAAAGTATCGGTAATGCATTTGCGGCCGGTAAGTGTCTCAAAAGTGATCGGAGAGATGAACTTCGCGGCATTTTCCGTCATGATCACGTGGACCTCTGCGTGCTGCTTGATGAGGCGGCTCGCGAGATCAGCGGCCTTGTAGGCCGCGATGCTGCCTGTGACACCGAGCAGGACCGTTTTCCCCTTGAGCATATCTGTTCTCCTTTCAGCGGCAGTATAGTTCAGCTGTTTCTCTCATAGATGTAGCGGAGACCGCGCAGAAGAAGCAGGTCATCCGTGATGATCTCATGTTTGCACAGAGGAATGATGGTGCCGGCCAGACCGCCGGTAGCGATCACTGTCGTCTTCATTCCGATCTCCTCTTCAATGCGGTCGATCATACCGTCGAGCATGGAGGCGCTTCCGTAGAGGATTCCGCTCTTCATGCAGTCGTTGGTATTAGTGCCGATGAGGCGTTTGGGCGGATCGAGGCTGATCCTGGGCAGCTGAGAGGTCCTGGAAGTAAGCGAATCCAGGGAGACACGCAGACCGGGAAGGATCATGCCGCCGCGATAATTCTTATCCTTGTCAACAACGGTTATCGTTGTGGCGGTTCCCATATCAATAATGATCAGGGGGCAGCTGTAATCGCGGACGCCGGCTACTGCCGCGACGATCAGGTCGGCGCCGACCTGCGCCGGGTTGTCCATGCAGATCTTGAGACCGTTCTTGAGGCCGGGTCCCACTATCTTGACATGACAGTTCATGATCTTGCCGAGAGCCTCGGTCATGATAGCCGTGATCGGCGGTACTACGGAAGCGATGATCGCGCCGGTAATAGCCGAGCGGTCAATCTCATGAAGATCAAGGACGTTCTTGAATGCGAGCGCATACTCCAATGCGGTCTTGCTGTGGTCGGTGGCGAGACGCTCTGAAAAGCAGATCTCTTCTCCGTCTATGCATCCGATCACCATGTTTGTGTTGCCGATGTCAATAGCGAATAGCATGCTGTACCTCCATATTGTGAATTATGCAGACTGCGGCCGGTTATGCCATGAGGAGTATATCATTTATTGATCGTGAATGGCAATTATATTTAAGTCACGCAGTGCGAGCCGCTGCGCCGCGTGCGTGTTGCCCGAGGTCAGGATTTCGGGGAGAGAAAACGGCTGTCGCATTCAAAGGGAAGGGGAATATCTGTCCCCCTCTTTCTCATACTCAGAAGTTTAAAATTCATAAGGCCGGGCGTCGTGCCTAAAGCCAGACAGAGGCTGCCGAGATCAGTTTCAGGCCGGCCCGCCGTCCTGAGGACTTCCTCATCCTGAAGAAGAAGGTCCGCAGCGAACAGATTGGCCTCATACTCGGTGCTGCTGCGCTTGTCATAGACAGCCGTATCAAAGAGCGGGGCAGTTCTCAGCTCCTGCGCGTGCAGCACAATGTGGCCCAGTTCATGGGCGGCTACGATCCGCTGTTCGTATTCCGGAAGATTCCCGTTGATGCCGACAAAATACTGCCGCAGAAAATAGCGGGTAAATCCCTTGGTATGAGTAAGGTCATAATAAAACCGGACCTGAACATGCATGGCGTCCAGGAGTTCGAGCGGGTCGCGGGTCCTGTATCTGCGGACCAGTCCGGCCGCCTTATGATAGACATAGAGTCTGCTCATGCCGGCGCCTCCTCAGACATTTTCTTCGGAATCAGCGCTGCCGCCCGCGGGCATCTGCCCCGAAGTGCCGGTATCCGGACGGCTGCCGCCGGAAGCGCGCTCATCATCTGCATATTTCTTCGGGGTGAATTTCCTCGCGTTTTCCTTGGCTTCCCAGAACATCTCCATAAAATGCTTACCGATCATGTCGATATCTTCGGGAGAGAGGCCGCCTCCGGCGAACATGGCGCGGGTGCTGTCCAGAAAGGCCTGCGCCTGCTGCTGCCCGCGCGTCCCGTATACTTCCGCGGCCTTTGTCATAAACAGTTCCTGCTCGCCCCTCAGATATTCTTCATTGCAGCCCAGGGCAGAGGCCAGCGCGGTGTAGAGAGCCTGATTGCGGGGATATTTCCCGCCGGTCTCCCAGTTGCGCACGGTGCGCTTCGTCACACCGGTCATTTCAGCGAGTTCTTCCTGGGAATACCCGTTCTTTATACGAAGTTCTCTTACCTTTTCTCCAAAAGTCATTATTGTGCTCCTTATATTTCCTGAGGGTCGAAAGAGGAAATTTAATTTCCTTTATTGTACAATTCATTTCCCCTGATGTCAACACAGAAACCCTCTTGACACGAATATACGTTCGAAATATACTGTTTGCAAGAGGAAATTAAAATGCTTTTAAGGAAATTTAAATGCTTTCATTCGGTGAACGCAGGGCAGGGCCTGCGAGCCCTGACTAAAGGCGGTGATCATGGACAGAGTGATACTTCACTCGGACTGCAACTGCTTTTATGCCAGTGTAGAGATGCTCCATCATCCCGAACTGGACGGAAAGCCGCTGGCAGTCGGAGGAGACCCCGAACAGAGACACGGGATCATATTGACGGCCAATTACATAGCGAAGAGAGCGGGGGTGAAAACGGGGGAAGCGCTCTGGCAGGCGAGACAGGCCTGTCCGGACCTGGTCATCGTCCCGCCCAGGATGGATCTGTATCTGCGCTTTTCGGAGCTGGCAAGGGAGATTTACAGGGAATACTCGGACCTGATGGAACCGTACGGGCTGGATGAGTGCTGGATCGACTGCACCCGGAGCGGGCAGTGTTTCGGGAGCGGCCCGGAACTTGCGGCGGAGATCTCCGCCCGGATCAAGCGGGAACTGGGGATCACGGTCAGTATAGGAGTCAGCTGGAACAAGATCTTCGCCAAATTCGGCTCCGATTACAGGAAGCCGGATGCCATCACTGTGATCGACAGGAACAATTACAGGCAGATCGTATGGGAGAGCGGGGTGTCGGATCTTCTGTTTGTAGGGAGGGCCACGCAGAGGAAACTGCACAGGTACGGGATCCTCACGATCGGGGACCTGGCGAGGACAGATCCTTCTTTTCTTCAGGATATTTTCGGAAAGATCGGGCTGGTCCTGTCCGCGTTCGCCAGAGGAGAGGATCAGACGCCTGTGGCGCCCGACAGGAGCGAAATGCCGATCAAGAGCATCGGCAACAGTACCACTACGCCGCGGGACCTGACAACAGAGCAGGACGTCAGAATGGTGGTCTATATGCTGGCGGAGAGCGTCGCGTCCCGTCTGCGCAGACACGGATTCGTGGGAGATGTGGTGGAGATCTATGTCAGGGATAAAGAGCTGTGCGGTTTCAGCCGCCAGCACAAGGTGGATATGCCGACAAACATCTCCGAGGAGATCGCCGGAGAGGCGATGCGGCTCTTCAGGGAGAACTACAGCTGGAAGAAGCCGATCCGGAGCCTGGGAGTACGGGTATCCCACTTGAAAATGGAGAATTATCCGTACCAGCTCAGTCTTTTTAAGGATCCGGAGTGGAGAGAGAAACAGCTGAAGGCGGATATCGCGGTTGACGAGATCAGGAGCAGGTTCGGATTCCAGGCAGTGCGCAGAGGACTGATGCATGTGGACACGAAGCTCTCATCGGATGACGCCGAGACCCATGTCGTACACCCGCACGGGTATTTTGAACGAGGGAACAGGACCGGCGTCTGACGCGTACGGAAAAGAAGTTGCTGCCTTTCAGGCGGCCTGCACGCGGCACGGCGGCCCGTGAAACGGGACTTATGGAGAACAGGAGGTATAGTGAAATGCCCCATACAGATACTAATATCAGCAGGGATGCCCTGCAGAATTATGGAATGCAGCCGACAAGAGGAACGGGCTCAGAGTGGTCCGGACAGAGCCGGGGAAGCAGCAGGAGGATCAGGATCTACGGTGACAGAGAGAGTATAAATTCAGAGAGTATAAATTCAGAGGGGATTAATTCAGAAGACATCAATCCCGCGAAGGTCTATGTGGACGTGCTGGCAGAATTTACCAGGGAAGGGTTCATGAGGCCGTGCCGGATCACGTGGGAGGACGGCAGGAAGTATACGATCGACCGCGTCAAGAGATGCGAGCGCCGCGCAAGCCGCAAGGCGGGCGGCATGGGACTTATGTATACCTGCATGGTGGCGGGACAGGAAGTAAACCTCTTCTATGAAGAGAACCAGAGATGGTTTGTCACAAGAAAATAAATATTTCGTTAAAATTACAAAATATTTCAAAAATTGTTACAAACGTGTTATAATTTAGTCCATAAGCAGAAGCCAAACGTGAAGGCTGGTTTAAGGCCCGCTTTGCGAGCCGCATGACAACGTGGAGATCAATGCTATGAGGACTAAATTTGCAGCAATTATCGGAATGATCCTGGTCATGACATCAACAGCGCTGCCTGTACAGGCGGCTGCGGCGCCTGCCGCGGAAATCTCCCGGATCGGGAACGCCGCAGAAGGCGTCTCTTATGCCGACAGGACAGACGAATTCCGCTATCTGAAGAACGGATGGCATTACAGAGACGGGAACTGGTATTACGTCCGAGGCGGGAAGGCAGTTACCGGATGGGTGAAATACATCGGTAAATGGTATTTTCTCGACAGAGACGGAGAGATGAAGACGGGCTGGGTGAAAGACAACGGCAAGTGCTATTATCTGGCAGCGAACGGAGCTATGAAGACCGGCTGGGTGAAGACCGGCGGCAAGTGGTATTATCTGGCGGCGAACGGAGCAATGAAGACCGGCTGGATCAAAGTCAGGGGACTCAGGTATTATCTGGCGGCAAGCGGAGAGATGAAGACCGGCTGGGTGACAGACGGAGGCAGGAAGTATTATCTGACGTCAGGCGGAGCAATGAAGACCGGCTGGCTGAAACTGGGCGGAAAGAAGTATTATCTGACGTCGGGCGGAGAGATGAAGACCGGCTGGCTGGAGCTGGGCGGAAAGAAGTACTATTTTGGCGCAGACGGTGTCCTTGACGAAGCGAAATCGAAAGAGGCAGACGAGGAGAAAGCGGCTGAGTCAAAGAAGACGGAAAATGAAGACGCGAAGAGTACGCAGCAGGAGAAAAAGGCTAAGACCAAGGGCGAAATGGTGGCCGGATATGCGCTTCAGTTTGTCGGCAATCCTTACGTGTACGGCGGATGCAGCCTCACAAAGGGAACTGACTGTTCCGGCTTTGTAATGCTGATCTACCGCCATTTCGGCGTAAATCTTCCGCATTATGACGCCGCGATCCGCACGAAAGGAAAGAGTGTGCCTTCTCTGAAAGAAGCGAAGGCGGGAGACATCATCTGCTATTACGGACATGTCGCGATTTATCTGGGAGACGGAAGGATCGTACATGCGTCCAACAGCAGAGACGGCATAAAGATCAGCGAGAGGGCAGACTACAGGACGATCGCCGGGATCCGAAGGATCTTTGACTAACATAATGGAGAGATGTCATGAGAAAGAAACGGAGTTTATGGCTGTGTCTGCTGCTGGCCGCGATATTGTCATTGAGCCTGCTGGCAGGATGCGGTAAAGGAAACGGGAAGACCCAGGAGAATCCTTCCTCGCAGCAAAGTGTCTCCTCCCAGGCACAGGGGGTCTCTGAGAATAACGGGGAAGAAGATGAACAAGAGCTGATCCTCTATGAAGAGGATATGCAGGATGACGCATATGCCGAAGATGAGGAGACGGCGTACGAGGAGGATTCCGGACAGGAGCCGGTTTCCGGACAGGATACAGGGCATACAGAGCAGGAACAGGAGCCGCTGATCGACGAGGACGGCAGCTATACGACGAAAGAAGATGTGGCTCTGTACATTCACACTTACGGAAAGCTTCCGCACAATTTTATCACTAAAAAAGAAGCTCAGAAGCTCGGATGGTCGGGCGGCTCGCTGGAACCGTACGCGCCTGGCAAGTGTATTGGAGGAAATCACTTCGGCAATTACGAAGGGGCGCTTCCGGACGGAAATTACAGGGAATGCGATATCGACACGCTCGGGAAGAAGAGCAGAGGAGCAAAGCGTATCATATATTCCGATGATGGAAGAATCTATTATACAGGTGACCATTACAAGACGTTTGAGCAGCTTTATTGATGATAAGGAGCACAGATCATGAATAACAGTTATATTATAGATCTGGCGGGAGTGGAAGACAGAACAGAACTTCACGACCGCGTAGAGCAGGGAATCCCTCTCCCGGAGTGGTATGGGAGAAATCTTGACGCGCTGTATGATGTTCTGACAGAGCCGGAATTCGGAGGCGGATGCCTGATCTGCTTTATCGGGTGTTCGGAGATCGGAGACGGTATGACGAGATATCTGTCAGCGATGAAGCATATGTGTAAGGCTGCCTGTGAAGAGAACCACGGACTTACGATCGAGTTTTTGGAATAGCGGGTACAACGGGCTCGCTCTGCGAGCCTTTACATATTTTTGAGAGGTGTTTTTGTGCATAGTGAACGAGTGGTGGTCATCACAGATATCCATGGATGCCTGAATGAGTGCAAGAGACTTTTGGAAAAACTGGAGTTTGACAAGTCCTGCGACAGGCTTATTAATCTTGGAGATACGATAGACCGCGGGCCCCAGATTTATGAAGTGTTTGAGTTCCTTCGTGCGCTCAAGGAGGAAATGGGAGACCGCTGTGTTTTGATCAAGGGCAATCACGAGCAGATGATGCTGGATGCGACAAGGGATTCCGCAGACAAGAAGACCTATAAAAACTTGTGGTATATGAACAGCGGAGAGAAGACCGTCTTTTCATTTATCAGCCACAAGCACAAGATCAACGAGTTCCGCGAGTGGTATGAGCAGATGCCTTATTACTACACTGAGGACAGGTTTCAGTGTGTGCATGCATGCCTGACAGATGAGGATCCGCGGAAGAACACGGTGGAGACACTCATTTGGGGACGGGATACGGATTATACCGGGAAACTTGTATTGACCGGCCATACACCCTACAGGATTCCTGTGCATTTTTGCGGCAAGGATAATGTAAATACGATCACAGAGGGAATGTGGGGAACGCTTCCGGAAAAAGGCATGATCGCGCTGGACACAGGATGTGTATACGGCAACAGGCTGACGGGGATGGTAATTGAGGAAGACCGTTTCAAGGTTTTATCTGTTAAATCCGACATTTACCCCAAAATGATCTAGACGATTCTTACTGTCTGATCCGGAATAGAAAAAGAGGCGTGTGAAGATTTCCTTCACACGCCTTAACTGTTTTCTTAACCGAGTGCCTGCTCGAGGTCGGCAATAATGTCATTGACATTCTCGAGTCCGACAGACAGGCGGATCAGGTCCGGCCCTACGCCGCCCGCGATGAGCTCTTCGTCAGTGAGCTGACGGTGCGTAGAATTTGCGGGATGCAGAACACAGGTGTGCGCATCCGCCACATGGGTGGCGATCATAGCGACTTTGAGGTGTTTCATGAACTCTTCCGCAGCAGCTCTGCCTCCTTTGATACCGAAGGAGATGACGCCGCAGGTACCACCCGGCATGTACTTCATGGCGCGCTCGTAGTACTTGTCACCGGGAAGTCCGGGATAAGTGATCCACGCGATCTTTTCGTGGTTCTTGAGGAACTGGGCAACCTTGAGAGCGTTTTCACAGTGCCTGGGCATACGGACTGCGAGAGATTCGAGGCCGAGGTTGAGGAAGAAGGCGTTCATAGGAGCCTGGATCGATCCGAAGTCTCTCATGAGCTGCGCTGTGCACTTGGTGATAAAAGCGCCTCCCATTCCGAATTTCTCGGCATAGGTGATCCCGTGATAGGAATCGTCGGGAGTGGTAAGTCCCGGGAACTTGTCGGCATGTGCCATCCAGTCGAATTTGCCGCTGTCAATGATCGCTCCGCCTACCGCTGCGTCGTGTCCGTCCATATATTTGGTAGTGGAATGAGTGACGATATCTGCACCCCACTCGAACGGGCGGCAGTTGATGGGCGTTGCAAAAGTATTGTCCACGATGAGCGGAACTCCATGGGCGTGCGCAGCTTTGGCAAATCTCTCAATGTCAAAGACAACAAGCGCGGGATTGGCGATCGTCTCGCCAAAAACAGCTTTGGTATTAGGCTTGAAAGCATTCTCAAGTTCTTCATCGGTGCAGTCGGGATCGACGAAAGTGAAATCAATTCCCATCTTGCGCATAGTCACGTTGAAGAGGTTGAAAGTGCCGCCGTAGATAGTGGAAGCGCAGACGACGTGATCTCCGCATGTCGCGATGTTGAAAACACTGAAGAAGTTGGCTGCCTGGCCGGAAGAAGTGAGCATTCCCGCAGTACCGCCCTCCAGAGCCGTGATCTTAGCCGCAACCATATCGTTGGTGGGATTCTGGAGACGTGTATAAAAGTATCCGGATGCTTCCAGATCGAACAGTTTGCCCATGTCCTCGCTGGTATCATATTTAAAAGTTGTGCTCTGGATGATCGGAATCATTCTGGACTCACCGTTTTTGGGTGAATATCCGGCCTGGATGCACATAGTTTCTCTTTCCATATTTTTTACCTCCGGTGCTGAAATAATTACTCCTTACATCTTAAAAGAAGTTGGTGCTTATGGCAAACAGAAATTGAACATGATATCATAAGTTAAACGGCAAACCTTTTTTGGGAGGGGACATATATATGGCACAGGACAACAGGATTTATGTAACAGGTCATAAGAATCCGCATGCGGATTCAGTGGCAGCTGCAATAGCCTATGCGGAATATAAGAAAGAACAGGGATTTGACGCCATTCCCTGTGTTCTGGGCAAGATCAATAAGGAATCAAAATATCTTCTGGACCGGTTCGGATTTAAGAAGCCTCATTTGCTTGAGACAGCACAAGTCCGCTTGGATGAGGTAGATCTGGCTGCTCCGCTGGCGATCACACCGGAGACGACGATCCTTGAGACAGTGGAGCTGATGAAAAAGGAAGAGAGGGAAGGCTTCGCGGTCGTAGATGATGAGAACAAAGTGATAGGCTGGGTGTCAAAATCGGACTTCGCGAACATCGCCCTCAATGACACCAGGTTTTCCCACGAAATGCTCAGGGAAACACCCACGGAGTATATCGCCAAGACGATCAACGGCAATATTATCTATGATGATGACCAGCGCCATTTGAACGGGAAAGTCAGTATTCTCACCATGACCAATAAGGATAATCTGGAGGATTACGAAGTGACTGACCGCATCGTGATCACCGGCAGCAATAAGAAAGCGCAGAAGATCCTGATCGAGAAGGGCGCAGGCATGCTGATCATTATCTGGGATAAGGGCTTGGATGAAAGTGTGACCAAATTGGCCCGGGAGCATCACTGCACGATCATCACATCCGGATTCGGAGCTATGAATACGTCCCGGTATCTGTATTTTGCTCCGCCTGTGAGAATGATGATGACACTCAATCCTATGAAGTTCTACGGACATGAGCTGGCGGAGGACGCGAGCAGGAAAATGGCCCGCACGCAGTACAGGGCTTTCCCGGTCGTTGACGACACGGAACACCTGGTGGGATATGTCATGCGATATCATATCCTCAACTATAATGACAAACAGCTGATCCTGGTGGACCACAATGAGTTTTCACAGTCCGTCAAGGGAATAGAAAAAGCAAGAGTGCTGGAAGTAATCGACCACCACAGAGTAACGGATTTCTCCACTTCGAGGCCCGTGAGCTTCAGAAATGAGATCGTTGGCAGTACATGTACGATCATCGCGACGATCTTCAGAGAGAACCAGGTGCCGATCGAGGAAAACCTGGCAGGTCTGATGCTGGGAGGACTTCTGTCGGATACCATGAATCTGCAGACTCCTACGACAACGGACAAGGACAGACAGACTGCTAATATTCTGGCGGCTCTCGCGGGTCTGGATCTCGATCAGTTCTCGGAGGAACTCTTCTCAGTGACAGAGGATGAAGGGGGCTCCCTTGAGGAACTGATGAGCCGCGACATTGTCTTTGAGGACGTCATGGGCGTGCGCCTGATGCTCACGAAAGTGAATGTGCCTCAGGTAGAGCCCTACAGAGACAGGGCGGAAGATATGCAGCAGGCGCTTGACATATTGTCAAAGAATAAAAATGCGGATCTGGGCATTCTCTCCATCACATCCGCACTGGAGAACAGGTCGATCCTGTTCGCGTCGGGAGATAAGGCAAAATGGCTCTTTGAGGCTTATCCGGATCATGAGGGAGAGCTGCACAGCGTGCAGGAGGGTCTCGTCTCGCGTAAGATGCAGATGCTTCCTAAACTCTCCAAGGTTATCGCCAAGTATGCGTAAGAAACACGCCACAATAACAAGAACAACAAAAGCCCCGGCAGATTGCCGGGGCTTTCATCATAAGGAGGATGTTTGACCAAGAATCGGGATTATCCCATGATAATTTCTACGTTATATTCTTTCTGTCCCTTGTTGTAGGGGATCACATGTCCGGCAATTTCTTTGCCGTCTACGATCATCTTCTTTACGCCTTTCTCCACATGCCCGGGGTTCTTCACGCTGATGTGATAGACACCTTCCCTGAATGCGCGGGTGAGCTCGAAATCACCGAAATCATCGGGGATGCAGGGATCGATGCTCAGACCGTTGAATGTGGGATATACGCCCAAAATGTACTGGGAGATATCGGTAAATGTCCATGCGGCAGTTCCGGTCAGCCAGCTGTTCTTTCCTTCGCCGAAATTAGGCGCCTCGGGACCGGCGACCATCTGGGAATAGACATAGGGCTCCGTCCTGTGGATCTCACTGAACTCTTCCACACAGGAAGGGCATGTCTTCCAATAAATCTCAAAGGCTCTGTTACCGCGGCCCATGACGGTTTCCGCGATGGATACCCAGGGATTGTTGTGGCAGAAGATTCCGCCGTTCTCTTTATATCCCGGAGGGTAGGAGGAGACTTCGCCCAGTTCTACATGATATCTGGTGTAAGCAGGTTTCAAAAGGGCAATGCCGTATTTTGAATCCAGGATCTCTTTGACGCTGTCAAGAGCCTTGAGCGCCTCGCCGGTTTCCTTGCCGACGCCGGCCAGTACGCAGAACCCCTGGGGTTCAATGTAGATCTGTCCCTCTTCACATTCGTGGGAGCCGACTTTGTTGCTGTACGCATCGTATGCGCGGACGAACCATTTGCCGTCCCAGCCGTCTGTGAGCAGTGCCTTCTCCATGATGTCGCGCTCTTTGCGGATGGCAGCCGCTTCATCGGCAAGACCGATGAGATCGCAGATCGCTGCATACTCTTCCGAATACTTCACGAACATGCCGCCGATGAATACGGACTCGGCTACGGGACCTTCGCTGGGACCGGAGGTCTGGAAGGACTCGCCGGAGTGCTCGGAGAAGCAGTTGAGGTTGAGGCAGTCATTCCAGTCGGCGCGGCCGATCAGAGGCAGGCCGTGAGGACCCTTATGGGTGATCGTGTAGTTGACACTCCTGCGCAGGTGCTCCATAAGAGGCTGTGCCAGAGAGACGTCATTATCAAAAGGAACGGACTCGTGCAAAATAGAGACGTCGCCGGTCTCACGGATATAAGCGCTGACTGCCGCGATGAGCCAGAGCGGATCATCATTGAAGCCGCTGCCGATATCGGCGTTGCCCTTCTTGGTGAGGGGCTGGTACTGATGATAAGCGCTGCCGTCAGGGAACTGTGTAGACGCAATGTCGATGATCCTCTCTCTTGCGCGCTCGGGAACCAGATGTACAAAACCGAGCAGATCCTGGCAGGAATCTCTGAAGCCCATTCCCCTGCCAATACCGGACTCGTAATAGGAAGCGCTTCTGGACATGTTGAAGGTGATCATGCACTGGTACTGGTTCCAGATATTGACCATTCTGTCCACTTCGGGACGGGAACTCTCCACATGGAACTTTGAAAGGAGCTGTCCCCAATAGCTGCGAAGTGTCTCATAGGCGGCTATAACATCTGCGCGGTCATGATATTTGCGGATCATGGCGCGTGCGCGGGTCTTATTGATGACGCCGTAGGATTCCCATTTCTCGTTGACGGGATTCTCTACATAGGTGAGCTGGAAGATCACGCTCGTGCTCTCTCCGGGAGCAAGTGTGATGTCGAGTTCATAGACAGCGCAGGGAGACCAGCCGCTGGCAACTGTGTTCTTGCAGGACCCGTTCTCGACAACTTCGGGAAGGGCAGGGCTTCTGTAATCGCCGATAAAGGAACGCCTGTCTGTGTCGAAACCGTCGATGGGGCGGTTTACTGAGAAGACAGCATACATATTGCGGCGCTCTCTGTACTCAGTGCGGTGATAAATAGCGGCGTAATCGAGTTCGCTGTAATTATCGATGGATGTGGATGCTGGTTTCTTCAAACCGCTGATCCCGTAACCGAGATTGGACTCGATTTCGACTTCGCCTGTCGAAAGGTTTCGCTGGAAATTTTTCTGGTCGTCATCAGCATCCCAAAGGCACCACTCTATATAAGGAAACACTTTGAGATTTTTGACCTGACCGGATTCGTTCTTGAGATCAAGGAGGATGACTTCGCAGGTATCACCCATGGGAACGAAGTTCAGCTGGTCTGCAACAACGCCGTCCTTGGAAGAACGGAATTTGGAGTAGCCCATGCCGTGCCTGCACTCATAGCTGTCCAGATCGGTCTTGGAAGGCTGCCATGCGCTGTTCCAGACGGTATTTCCATCCTTTATATATATGTACTTTCCGTTTCCGTCGTAAGGAACGTCGTTGTACCTGTATCTCGTTATTCTGAGCAAACGCGCGTCTTTATAAAAGGAATAACCACCGCAGGTGTTGGAAATGAGTGTGAAGAAGTCCTGGTTTCCGAGGTAGTTGATCCAAGGAAGAGGAGTCTTGGGAGTCGTGATCACGTATTCCCTGTTTGAGTCATCGAAATATCCGAATTTCATAATTCCCTCCATAGTTTTCGTATTCTTAAGTGCCGATAGACTTATATGTTTACATTATAGTTTTAGTAAAAAACAAGCGCAATCGTAACAATGCTTAAAAAAACGAAAACGTTTTAGAATAAAATAGACAAAAGGCATCATATGGATGTGAATTTCGAACAAAATCAGGATTATTTTTTTGTAGTATTATCACAATTATGT
The DNA here is from genome assembly GCA_045113775.1 of Lachnospiraceae bacterium. Lineage (GTDB taxonomy): Bacteria > Bacillota > Clostridia > Lachnospirales > Lachnospiraceae > CAG-791. Next base: position 22,868 of record JBGUJH010000101.1, read on the forward strand.
AAATTAGCACCAAAAACACTTAAAAAGGACTTGAAAAATGTGGAAAACAGATATACAGTAGAGGTACAAAAACGTTTAAGAAATTTAAACGAATTCGCTTCGAAACTAACGAGAGTAGTTTTAAGAAGGACAGGAGGCGCATATGGTTTCGATGAAAGACCTGGCAGCTGCCTGCAATGTCTCGATAGCGACTGTGAGTAAAGCATTGAACGACCAGCACGATGTCAGCGCCAAGACAAAGGAGATGGTCAGGAAAAAGGCCAAGGAGATGGGATATTTCCCGAATTCTGCCGCTAAAGCCCTTAAGACAAACCGGTCACATAATATAGGAGTCCTTTTTGTGGACGAGGCCCAGAGCGGCCTGACACATGACTTCTTCGCAAATGTACTGGACAGTTTTAAGAGAACGATCGAACTCAGGGACTATGATCTGACATTGGTTAACTGCAGCAAGACCCATAGCGGTTCCATGACTTATCTGGAAAGGACCAGATACAGAGGGTTGGACGGTGTAGCAATAGCGTGCATCGACTTCAAGGATCCTGAAGTGATCGAACTGGTCGACAGCAGCATCCCGGTTGTTACCATCGACTACATCTTTAACAACAGGATCGCAGTGATCTCGGACAATGTGAAAGGAATGAGAGACCTGGTCACATATGTATACGAGATGGGACACAGGAAGATCGCTTACATTCACGGAAATGATTCTTCCGTTACGCAGGCGAGGGTATCCTCCTTCTACACGACCTGTACTCAGCTCGGTATTGAAGTTCCGGAGGAATACATCAGGAGAGCGGATTACAGAGATACGGAAGAGGCTTATCTGAGGACAATGGAACTGCTCAACCTGAGCGATCCGCCGACCTGCATTCTCTACCCCGATGATTTCGCCGGGTTCGGCGGGATCAACGCGATCAGGGAGAAAGGGCTCGTGATTCCTGATGACATATCCGTAGCCGGTTATGACGGAATAAGGATAGGAAGACACATCGAGCCGAAGCTCACGACGATCCGCCAGGATACGGAACAGATCGGGAAACAGGCAGCGGAGAATCTGATCCGGCTGATCGAACATCCAAGATCCACGATCATACGTCCGATCGTTGTGGAAGGGGAACTCTACAAAGGCAGTACAGTGAAGGACATCAACAGAATCGCCGAATGAAAACATTCGGCCTGACAATACACTAAGTCATAATGGCAAACACCATGAAAATGGATTGCATATAACACAAAAAAATACCGTAACACAATGGTGTGTGCGGCAAATAAAAAGGGAGGTCACCTAATGAAAAAAAGAACACTCAGTCTGATTCTTGCGACAGCTATGGTTGCCGGCTCTCTTATGGGATGCGGCGGCGGAAGCGCTTCATCCTCAGCTCCTGCAGAAGAGCCTGCAGCTGAGGCAGAGGCACCTGCAGAGGAAGCAGCGGAAGCTCCTGCAGAGGAAGCAGCAGCAGAGCCCGCAGCAGAAGTTCCTGCAGGCGCAGCTGTGGTCAACATTTACTGCTGGAACAATGAGTTCCCCAACAGAATGAAAGATCACTATCCGGGATTCGTAGCAAACGACGCTAACGACTCCACCAAGGGCGGCAAGATCGGCGACACAGTCATCAATTTCGTAGTCACCGACAACAAGGACAACATGTACCAGAACAAGCTGGACGAAGCTCTTGCAGCGCAGGCTACGGCAGCTGACAATGACAAAGTAGACATCTTCCTGATCGAAGCTGACTACGCTATGAAGTACACAGATCCCGAAGTCAACGTGGCAATGCCTCTCGACGAGCTGGGAATCACAGACGCTGATCTTTCCAAGCAGTTCCAGTACACCAAGGATGTCGTAACAGACGCAGACGGCAAGATCCGCGGTTCCTCCTGGCAGGCATGCTCCGGCGGCCTCATCTTCAACAGAGAGATCGCTAAGCAGGTCCTCGGTTCTGATGACCTTGAGACTGTTCAGGCTGCAGTCGCTGACTGGGATGCATTCAATGCTACAGCTCAGAAGATGAAAGACGCAGGCTTCAAGATCGTTGCTACAGTTAACGATACTTTCCGCGTATACTCCAACAACGTATCCGGCAAGTGGGTACAGGACGGCAAGATCGTAGTTGATGACAACGTTAAGAAATGGGCAGATGATTCCAAGGCTCTCGTAGATGCAGGCATGACCACAACCAACGATATGTGGAGTGATGACTGGAGCAAGGGCTTCCAGGCACCCGGCGATGTATTCTGCTACTTTGGCCCCGCATGGCTGATCAACTTCTCCATGGGCGCTGATCCTTCCAAGGATGATGACGGTTCCATCGCACACGCTGGCGGCTGGGGACTTGTAAACGGACCTCAGGGCTTCTACTGGGGCGGCACATGGATCTGCGCAGCACAGGGCACAGACAATGCTGACATCGTTAAGGATATCATCCTCAACATGACGACCAACGACGACATCATGAAGGACATCGCTGTTAAGGATTCCGATTGCGTCAACAACAAGGACGTCCTCAATGCACTTGCAACCGATGAGACATTCGGAAACGCTATCCTCGGCGGCCAGAACCCTTATCAGATGCTTTCCGACGGCGCTGAGAAGATCGACCTGAGCAACCTTTCCGAGTATGACCAGGCTTGCGTAGAAGAGTATCAGAACGCTATGAAGAACTTCTTCGACGGAAACGCTACTTATGATGAAGCTCTTGCACAGTTCTACAAAGCTGTTGGCGAGAAGCACCCTGAGCTTGCACAGTAATCTGATTTCGGACTGATCCCGATATACACGAAGTAAGCGAAGTTCAAGTAATTGAGAAGGGCCTGTCCTGCTTGATGGGCAGGCCCTTATTTTACGCAAAATCCTGAGTAATATGCAGAAAACGTACCTGAGTTAAGATCCGGAGGACACCCCGTGCCGGATAAAAGCGTAGCGCGGAGCGTGCTGCGGGTTTTAAACAAATGCTGCATAATCATAGAGGGAGGTAAGGATGGAAAAAACGGTACACAAGAGTAACAACGTTAATAAGCATAACCGGTGGGGATATATTTTCCTAATTCCTTTCGTTGTTGTATTCGTTGTCTTTCAGCTGATTCCGCTGATCAGTACGATCTACAACAGCTTTTTTGAAAACTACAAGAGCGGACTCAAACAGATCGGACCTAATTTTATCGGCATGCAGAACTTTGTGACGCTCTTTAAGAGCGGCGACCTGCCCCTGTATTTCAAGAATACGATGATCATGTGGATCCTGGGGTTTGTTCCCCAGATCCTGGTATCGCTTCTTCTGGGTGCGTGGTTCACGGATCCTTCGCTCAGGCTTAAATTCCAGAGATTTTTTAAGACAGTTATCTATCTGCCCAACCTGATCATGGCATCCGCGTTTTCAATGCTGTTCTTCACATTGTTCAGCGACAGCGGCCCTGTCAACTCGATCCTTGTATCGATCGGCATCCTGGCCAGGCCTTACAGCTTTATGTCTCATGTATGGAGCGTCAGGGGGCTGGTCGCGATGATGAACTTCCTGATGTGGTTCGGTAATACGACGATCCTCCTGATGGCCGGTATGATGGGTATAGACCAGTCACTGTTTGAAGCCGCGGAAGTGGACGGAGCTACGGCAAGAGATATTTTCTTCAAGATCACACTTCCCCTGCTTCGCCCGATCCTGATCTACGTTATGATCACATCCCTGATCGGCGGTCTGCAGATGTTCGATGTACCTCAGATCCTGACCAACGGCAAGGGCGACCCGATGAGAACCTCCATGACGCTGATCATGTACTTGAACAAGCACCTGTTCAGCAAGAACTACGGTATGGCCGGTGCGCTTTCGGTCATCCTGCTGATCATCACCGGTATTCTCAGCATGATCGTGTTCAAGGTCTCCGCGACCAATGAAAAGTAAGGAGGAGGAATAATGAGCGAGAGCAAAGCAAATAAACAAACAAATTCTGTACATGCGAGAAGAGCAGTCGCATATATTGTGCTGATCATTCTTTCATTCCTCTGCCTGGTATGGTTCTATGTGTTGTTCATCAACGCGACGCGTTCAAACAACCAGCTGAAGTCCGGATTTACTCCGCTCCCCAGCCACTACCTGGTCCAGAACATGAGAAACCTGTTCAACGGGGCTACACCTGTTGTAAGAGGTATGCTCAACTCCCTGACCATCGCTGCCTGCAGTGCGGTACTGTGCGTATACTTCTCGACAATGACGGCTTACGGCATTCATGCATATGAGTTTAAGGGCAAAAAAGCGATCTTCACCTTCATACTTGCCATCATGATGATCCCGACACAGGTCAGTGCTCTCGGTTTCATCCGCTTGATGAACCAGATGAAGCTCAGCGACACATATATACCGCTGATCATTCCCTCGATCGCGGCTCCTGTCACTTTCTTCTATATGAAGCAGTACATGGAATCCAACCTCCCCGGATCCCTGATCGAAGCGGCGAGAATAGACGGCGCAAGTGAGATCAAGATCTTTAACTCGATCATCCTTCCGCTTATGAAGCCGGCGATCGCTGTACAGGCGATCTTCACCTTCGTAGCGAGCTGGAACAACTACTTCACTCCGAACCTGATCATCAGCAGCAAGATGAAGAAGACTCTTCCCATCCTGCTCGCAGAGTTGCGTAACTCTGACTGGAAGACCTTTGATATGGGCCAGGTCTATGCGATGATCGCATTTGCCATCTTCCCTGTCATTGTTGTTTACCTCCTTCTTTCCAAATACATCGTCGGCGGTGTCACAGCCGGTGGCGTCAAGGAATAATCACGAGAACAGAAAAAACGTGAAAGTCATAAACGGCGTATCCGAATTCGGATGCGCCGTTTTGTATGTCCGAAAACTGTGGTACAATACAAAAATATAAACCACGTACGAGAGGAACAAGATGAGAATTAAAAGGATTACAGCAGCTGTATTGTCAGCGCTGATCGCCGTCAGCAGTACGGGATGCGCTGCAGTGACAGACCTGATGGAAAAATATAATATAGATATCCCGTTTCTGACGGGGAATGGCCGGGAAAATGCCGCAGGAGGACAGACAGCGGCTGACGGTACCACAGGGGCAGAAGCAGAGACTGCGAGTGCCCTGGAGCCGGAGGAGGAGCTCTCTCCTGAAGAGATCCGCAGAAGGAGCGAGGGAAAAGTCCTGAACATATACTGCTGGGACGAGTCATTGGAATCACTGTTTATCATGTACTATCCCGGTTATGAGGATATCGAGGACAGGAAGGGCAGGATAGGGAATGTCACTATAAACTGGGTGATCCCTGAGGAAGAAGATAAGTACATGGATCTTGTCGCGGAGAAGCTCCTCACGGCTGAATATCTGCAGCCTGACGAAAGGGTGGATCTCTATCTGGCACCGGAGGAGGACCTGTCAATCTATGTAAACAGCGATTATTCTCTGGACGTCAGGGAAAAAGTGGGACTCACGGATGAGGAACTGGAGGATCAGTTCCCATTTACCCAGCAGATGGCTTCTACAGATGATGGAATTCTCAAGGCGGTGACATGGCAGGCCACACCGGGCGTATTTGTTTACCGCAGGTCCATCGCGAAAGACGTGCTTGGTACGGATGATCCCGGCGCAGTCCAGAAAGAACTGGAGAACTGGACGAAATTCCGGGCGACGGCCGCCAAGATGGGCGATAAAAAGTATTTCATGCTCTCCGGATACTATGACGCATTTTCCGCTTTCAGGTTCAGTGCCGAGAAGCACTGGGAAAATGACGGCGCACTCGTGATCCCAGACGCCATGATCGAATGGCGGAACATGATGGCTGATTTCACGAAGAAGAACTACCACAATAAGACATATATCGGAGAAGCTGAGTGGGTTGCCGACCAGGGACCTTCCGGTAAGGTCTTCGGTTTCTTCAGGGCAATCGGCGATATCGATTCCAGAATGGCAGCGTACTCCCTGGAGGACGCCGATCTGGCTCCTCAGGCAGGAAACGGTATTTACGGTGATTATGCTGTATGCTGCGGCCCGCAGACTTTTGTCAGCGGCGGCGCCTGGATCCTGGCATCCCCCAGTTCGGACAACCTTATCTTAGACAAAGAGATCATGGAGAACTTTACCTGCAACAGTGCTCTTCTGTATAAGATCGCCGGGAATGAAGAAATATTTACGAACACGATCTCCGGAATGAGGAGACTTGCCGGTGAAGACAGGAAGGACGCTTTCCTCGGCGGGCAGGATCCGTTCGATATCTATTACCAGGCGGCCACACGTCTTTCCTGCCTGTCTGCAGGCAATTATGACAGATGGATGGGGGACACTTTCAGGAACAGCCTGATCAAATCTTTTACAGGGGAGATGACGCAGGACGAGGCTATGGAGTATTTTTACCAGCGTGTGAAAGCGCGCTATCCGGAACTGAAGGTAAGTAACTGAGAAATGATGCGCACGCGTGCGGAATGGAATATGCTGCCTTTCCGGCAGCCCGCACGCGGCGCAGCGGCTCGCGCTGCGAGCCTTTACCGTGAAGGAGATCGATCATGAGGCAAAAAACCGCTCTGCTGCTTGCAGCTGTATTATGCATTAGTTTGTGTGCCGGATGCGGCTCATCGGAAAAAAAGGAAGATTCTGCGGGAACTGAAAACGCGGGCGCTTCTGAGACTGTCTATGTCGCCTATGACGGCAGTACGACAGCAGAGACAGAACCGGAGGAGGAGCAGGAAGAGCGGGTGTTCGTAATTTATTGCATCGGAGAGGACTTCAAGAACCGCGTCCAGGACTTCTATCCGGAATATGAGACCGCGGGAGAGGACAGCGGCATGATCGGGAATGTGCGCGTGCAGTGGCACGTTTACTCTGACGCGCAGGAATACAGGGAAGATCTGGATGAGCGGCTGAGCGCGCAGGCAGATCCCGATACGGGCTCCGCAATAGAAGGAACGGATCCCAATGAGAGGATCGACTTGTTTGTCGTGGACGAAAACTATCTGAGAGATTATGTGGAGTCCGGATGGTCACTGGATGTGAAGGAAGGGGCGGGCCTGACAGAAAAGGAGCTGTCGGACCAGTTCCTCTATACGCAGCAGATGGCGACAGATGGAAACGGCAGATTAAAGGCAGTGAGCTGGCAGGCAACACCCGGCGTATTTGCTTACCGCAGATCTATTGCCAAAGAAGTGCTTGGAACTGATGATCCCGAAAAAGTCCAGGAGGCGGTATCTGATTGGGAAAGCTTTGCTGAGACGGCACAGGCCGTCAAAGAAGCAGGTTATTATATGCTCTCCGGTTACGGAGACGCGTATCGGGTATACGCGGACAATGTGACAAGCGCCTGGGTAGAAGACGGAGCCCTCAATATCGACCCTCATTTGGAAGACTGGGCGGTCCAGACCCGCGAATTTGCGGAAAACGGCTATACACACGGTACGGAACAGTGGAGCGATGAATGGAGAGCGGACCACACGGGAGACGGCAAAGTATTCGGCTTTTTCTATTCGAGCTGGGGGATCCACTACACACTTCAGGACAAAGCAGAAGGCGGGACAGATGAAGAGGACAAGAGCGGCGACGTGACAAGCGCGACCGGGGACTATGCAGTGTGCAGAGGACCGGAACCGAGCCACTACGGAGGACAGTGGATCGTCGCAGCAGCAGGAGGGGACGATGCAGAACTGGCAGGATCGATAATGAGAGAGCTGACCTGCAGCCCGGAAACCATGAAAAAGATCACAAGAGATATCCGTGAATTCACAAATACGGTCAGCGGCATGACTGAGCTTGGACAGAGCGACTACAAAGCGGAAGTTCTCGGCGGCCAGAATCCAATCCCGATCTACGTGGAATCCGCAAAACTCCTGTCCAAGATGCATACGACATCCTACGACGATGACCTGGACATGGGATTCCAGGTCACGATGCAGGACTATTTTGATGGGAAAGTTTCCGAAATAGATGCCCTTGAGACATTTCGCAAGGTTGCGCTGAGCAGATACGAGGAGCTCGAGGATCTGTCCGGAGAAGAAGAGTAGTTCACATCATCAGCTGCAGCTTTTGAGGGAATACGTCGATCGTGATCTTACTCGACTTGCACAGGACTTCTCCGTCGGTGTGTACCCAGAGAGGGTCGGCGCTGTGTATTGTGAAACTTCTGCCGCTGTCGGTGAACAAGCCTTTAAAGCGGAGATGATTTCCGTCATACGCAGTAGGGAAGATCCGGAAGAAATTCATGCGGTTCAGGTCATTTGCTCCAAACAGATTGAGTATGCCGTCATTGTTTACAGCATCAGGGCAGAACTTGAACCCGCCCCCCTCATAACATGTATTCATGACAACTGCGAAGAGGGTCCTGGGGCGGTAAGTACTCTTGCCGTCGCAGGTGATCTTCATTCCGACCATAGGGCTTGCGAGGATCATGTGGACCGCTTCCGAGATATAGATGAGCTTTCCCATGCGGACCTTGCTCAGGATCGATTTGAGAAAGGAGCTGTCAGCACGCTGGCAGACTGCCGCGTCAAATCCGATCCCGGCACTGATGTTGAACAGTCGTACATTGTCAGATTCGCCGGAAAATTCAGAGGCGTCCGTGGGGACATGATCCGCGGCCTTTCCGGCAATGGGCTTATGCGTGAAAGAATCGAGAATAGAGGAACGGTTGTGGTAAGTGATCCTGCCAATGTCGCAGGTGCGGACTGTCTCCCCCTTAATGATGGTATTCACGAGTTCTTCGCGGTTCTTCTTAATTCCGAGCCCTTTGATGAGGTCGTTTCCGGATCCGATCTGGATGAACCCCACCTTTGTCTTCTCAAAATCCCGGATCCCGTTGACGACCGCGTTCATTGTTCCGTCCCCGCCCAGTACGACGAGGCGGCATTTTTCACCGCGTGAAGTAAGCTCTTCGCATATATCTTCTATCGAGTTCTGAGCGGAGGAAAAATACACCTTGTAGGGTGCGCCGCTTTTTCTGAATAAGGCCTCAATTTTGTCCCACTGGCTTTTGCCGCGGCCTGAATTGCTTGTCGGATTAACTATCACATGAAACATAATTGCCTCCGTATATCGCTGTTATAGCGAAGATTCTTCCAAATATATTACCACATTCCCTCATAAGTTTGTCATATTTCACAGAACCTTTTCAGTGTATATGTGGTAATATGTGATTGTAGGCAGAGTAGGACTGCGCGCGTTAAGTGCCGGGTGGACAGGGAGTTGTCATCCGGACGAAAAGTCGGAGATTTTCCGAACTTGCGGTGTGTGGTCCGCATCCCGCTGCTGCATAGAAAGTGAGATTGGATCTCCTTATGTAGCATGGATCATTTCGGCTGTATAAGGAGGTTTTATTATGGCTGAGAATGAAAGATTCATGGATGGTTCCCTTTGGCTTCGGTCTCTGGGAGAGTTCAAACGGCTGAATGTAGTTGTATTCTGCGGCATGATGTGCGCACTGGCGATGGTGCTCAATATGGTGGCTTCGATTTCGGTCGGGCCCTATATCAGGATCGGATTCTCGGGATTGCCCAACCAGGTGGTGGCATACCTTTTCGGCCCCGCAGTGGGCGGGATATTCGGCGGAGCGCTCGATGTGATCAAATATCTGATCAAGCCGGAAGGAGCGTTCTTTCCCGGCTTCACGATCAGTGCAGTGCTGGGCGGGATGATCTACGGCGCTTTTCTTTACAAAAAGAAGGTCACAGTGCCCAGAGTATTTGCAGCACAGCTTCTGGTGAAGGTCTTTGTAAATATCCTGCTCAATACACTGTGGCTCAATATGCTGTACGGGAAGGGATTTCTCGCGCTGCTTCCGGCAAGGGTCGTGTCCAACGCGGTGATGCTGCCGATCGACACGGCGATCATGTATATAATGCTGCAGGCAGTGGACAGAACGATCAAAAAATACTTTGAAGAGAAATGAATGAGAGGCTGCGGATAGTCCGCAGCCTCTTATTTTCTGCTGAGTCAAAATATACCAAAATGCTATCTTTTGGCGGATTTGTTGTTTTGTGATAGACAAAGATATAAAAGACAACAATAATGATATAGAAGAGAGTATTTCAGGAAGATATAATGAATGATGCTTGAATAAATTTATTATTTTCTGCGAAAGGGGCAGTGGAGATGGCTGTACAGGTACAGGAAAACGGCAGATTGTTTACGATCAGCACAGCAAATACAACTTATCAGATGAAAGCGGACCGGTACGGGGTGCTTCTTCATCTTTATTACGGGCGCAGATGCGAGGGTTCTATGGAGTATCTGCTGACCTATGCGGACAGGGGATATGCCGCCAATATTTATGACGCGGGGGATGACCGCACATATTCCCTTGATTTTCTTCCTCAGGAATTTCCCTGCGATGGGACCGGGGACATGCGCAGCCCTGCCCTCAGCCTGGAGTACGGGAACAGGATCCACGGCTGCGACATGCGGTTTGTGGACTATAAGATCAGGAACGGCAAGTATAGCCTGAAGGGACTGCCTGCAGTATATGCCGATGAAGAGGAGGCACAGACACTGGAGATCCTCCTTCGTGATACAGCAGGCGTGGCGGAAGTGACGCTTCTCTACGGAGTACTCCCGAAACTGGATATCATAACCAGAAGCGTTCTGGTACGCAATATATCAGATAATGAGATCCGTATCGACAAGATCATGAGCGCGAACCTGGATCAGGTGAACGGTAAGTATGACCTGATCACTTTTTACGGGCGCCACTGCATGGAAAGAAATTTCCAGAGGACGCCGGTCGCCCATATGGAACAGCGCATCGGAAGCAGGAGAGGCACTTCCTCCCACCAGTTCAATCCGATGATGATCCTTGCGGACAGGGAGACGACAGAGACTGCCGGAAGCTGCTACTCCATGCAGTTCGTATACAGCGGCGGGTTCAGCGGTTGTGCCGGAATGGACCAGTACGACCAGACCAGGATGCAGCTGGGCCTCATGACAGAAAGGTTTTCTTACCCGCTGGCTCCCGGCGAGACGTTCACTGCGCCGGAAGTGATCATGAGCTACAGCTCGCAGGGATTTGCGGTGCTGTCCAATAACCTGCAGGAATGCATCAGGAAGCACGTCTGCCGTGGGAAATGGCGCGATCAGGTGCGCCCTGTCCTGCTCAACAGCTGGGAAGCGTACTATATGGACTTTGACGGGGCGGACATCCTGGCTCTTGCAGATGAGGCGGCGGAACTGGGAATGGATATGCTTGTCCTGGACGACGGCTGGTTCGGAAAGAGAGACGACGACTCTTCGGGACTGGGTGACTGGTTCGTGAATGAAGAAAAGCTCGGCGGAGAGATGAAAGAGCTGATCTATTGGGTGCACAGGAGAGGCCTTAAGTTCGGGATCTGGTTTGAACCTGAGATGGTCAACGAGGACAGCGACCTGTACAGGGCACACCCCGACTGGGCGATGGCGATCCCGGGAAGAAAGCCTGTCAGAGGAAGGAACCAGCTGGTCCTGGACTTCTCTCGCAAGGAAGTAGTGGATTACGTATTCGAGAGCGTATGCAAGGTGCTTGATGCGGATACGGTGGATTACGTCAAATGGGATTATAACCGCAGTATTGCGGACGTCTATTCCCATACGGCGTCCGACCAGGGCAGAGTCCTGTATGACTACGTTCTGGGACTCTACGATTTTCTGGAGAGACTTTCTCAGAGATATCCCGACATGCTGATCGAGGGCTGCAGCGGCGGTGGCGGAAGATTTGACGCAGGCATGCTCTATTACACGCCCCAGATCTGGTGCAGTGACAACACGGATCCAATTGACAGGCTCAGGATCCAGTACGGTACATCGTTTGGTTATCCTGCAAGCTGCGTAGGCGCGCATGTATCGGTGAGCCCCAACGAGCAGGACGGAAGAGTGACGCCTCTTGCTGCAAGAGGGATCACTGCCATGTCCGGGACTTTCGGCTATGAGCTCAACCCGGAGAAACTGTCGGCTGAGGAAAAGGATGAGATCCGCGCGCAGATCGCAAAGAGAAAAGAAGCAGCGGAGCTCATTCACAGCGGAAGATATTACAGGCTCATGAGTCCTTTTGACGGCGAGGCGGCTGCCTGGGAATTTGTATCGGAGGATCAGGAGGATGTTCTTCTCAATGTGGTCAACCTGGAGATCCACGGAAACAGGCCTGTCACTTATGTTCGCCTTCAGGGACTGAGTTCGGGCGCTGTTTACCGCGACGAAAAGAGCGGAAAAACTTATCCTGCAGATGCTCTTATGGAAGCGGGGCTTCCCATGCCGGCTCCTTTCGGCGAATATGGGGCGCTGCAGATTCGGTTCAAGAGAATTTAACTCAGGTGGGAAGTCTCCCGCCTCTATAGGCGGCGAGTTTGTAACAAACCTTACTCAGTGGCGGGAGACAAGCCCCCACTGAGTT
>JBGUJH010000102.1:0-9314 GCA_045113775.1 Lachnospiraceae bacterium
CAGGAGCGATACTGCTGTTACTGCTGCTACAAGAACAGCTAACAATCTCTTTTTCATTAACTTATCCTCCTTTATCCGTTATGGATACGAACTTAAAAAAGCTACTAATATATTATAGTTGTTAATCCTGCAAATGTCGATATATAGGAATCATGAGTTCTGTACAATACTTCAAAGCATTTGGTAAAATATATATGATACAGCACTCGGGATACGGAGCATTTGGGACGGGGGTGCGTGGCAAAAGAGTGAGACCCGACAGGCAAGGAGAGACATAAAATGGGAATCGTAGTGATCGGAGCGACATTTGTGGACGTCAAGGGATATCCTCTCGCGCAGTATATTCCGGGAGGCCGGAACGTGGGACGCGTTGTGCAGGTACACGGAGGCGTAGGCCGGAACGTGGTGGAGGATATTGCCAACGTCGAACTGCGGCCGACATTTGTGAGTGTGGTGGATGAGACCGGTCTGAGCGATGACGTCGTGCGCAACCTGATCCGCCATAAGGTGGAGATCCGATATATAGCCCGCAGCGAGGAGGGACTGGGCACATGGCTGGCGATCTTTAACAATGAAGGAGATGTGATCGCGTCAATCTCAAGAAGGCCGGACCTGTCTGCTGTCAGGAAAGTCCTGGAAGAGCAGGGAGACGAGATCTTCAGCGGGGCAGACAGTATTGTCGTCGAATTCGATATCGAGGAGCCGATCCTCAAGAAAGTCCTGGATCTCGCGCAGAAGCACGGGAAAGAGGTCTACACGGTAATCTCTAACATGTCCATCGCCATGAAGCGCCGCGACCTTCTGCAGAGAACGTCGGTGCTCGTATGCAATGAGCAGGAGGCAGGCATGCTCTTCTCGGAGGATTACTCAGGGACTGATCCGGAAGATCTCAAGGAGATCATGGTCCGCAGAGCCCGTCTTTCGGGAATCCCCCGGATCGTTGTGACACTGGGAGAGCGTGGGGCCGTCTATGCGGATAAGAACGGAGAGGCGGGGGTATGCCCGGCTTTGCGGGTGGATGTAGTGGATACCACGGGCGCCGGAGACGCTTTCTTTGCAGGAGTGGCGATAGGCCTTACCTACGGGAAAACGGTGGGCGAGTCCTGCGTGATCGGAACACGCCTCGCGGCTTCGGTCATCGCATCGAGAGAGAATGTGTGTCCCAGATTCAGACCTGAGGAGTTTGGGATTCAAATAGAAGATAAGAAATAGAAAAATGCAGCCGCAAAGGCTCGGCATAGTATTCTCAAAATGGAGGAAAGCATAATGAAAGACCAGAAAAACCGCATGGTGAACGAGAGGGACTTCCGGCAGGATCCCAATTACGTTGCACCGGACAAGGAAAAGGAGAAACTGATCTTAAAGCTTGGGACAATGATCACGGACCGATACCTTGTCAAATATTCCAGGACCATGAACACAGATGATCCGGAGTACTGGGCACTCGATGAAGTTATTACTAAGGAAGAAGCAAAGTTCCTTCTGAGCTTTAAGAAGACCCGCGTTCCTTATGACATCGAGGATCTTGCCAAGATGAACGGGATGTCTTACGAGGAAACGAAGAAAATGGTGGACCATCTGGTATGGGTCGGCCTGATCGAGATGACCCGTGAGAATCCGGATCACCACAAGCAGTACAACGTGCCGATCTTCGTGCCCGGTTCCGCGGAGTTCATGATGATGAATGATGAGCTCACTGCACAGCATCCGAAACTCGCCACTTTCTTCAACCTGATGACGCAGATGCCGCTTGAAAATGTGACGCCCATGATCCCTCCGGGAGGCGCGGGCGTAGGCATGCACGTCATTCCTGTCGAGAAGGCCATCGAGAGCGAGAATATGTCCGCCAGCGTGGAGCACATTTCCCACTGGCTGAGCAAGTACGACAAGTATTCCGTCGGACAGTGTACCTGCCGCAAGCAGCAGACCATGCGCGGCGAGGGCTCGGGCGAGATCAACGGCGAATTCTGCATGGGCATGGGAGACATGGCGGAGTACTGCGTCGACAGAGGCATGGGCCGCTACATCTCTTATGAAGAGGCACTGGAGATCCTGCAGAGGGCGGAGCGCCACGGCTTCGTGCACCAGATCACGAATATCGACGGCAGTGAGAAAATAGTGGCGATCTGCAACTGCGCTCCCGGCGTCTGCAACGCGCTCAGGACCAGCCAGCTCTACAACACGCCCAACATGTCCAGAAGTGCCTACCGCGCTCACGTGGATAAGCTTAAATGCGTCGCCTGCGGCAAGTGCGTGGAAGTATGTCCCGTCGGGGCAGCCAAGCTCGGCCAGAAGCTGTGCACCAAGCAGGGCGAGATCCGGTATCCTCTCACTCTTTTGCCCGATGAGACCGCATGGAGCGCTGACCGCTGGAATATCCATTACCGCGAAGACGCCAAGATCAACTGCTACGACACCGGCACGGCGCCCTGCAAGACGGCATGTCCCGCGCACCTGGCGGTGCAGGGCTATGTGAAGATGGCCGGCGAAGGCCGCTTCATGGACGCGCTCAAACTCATCAAGCAGGACAACCCCTTCCCGGCAGTGTGCGGTGCGATCTGCAACAGGCGCTGTGAGGACGCCTGCACGAGAGGCACGGTGGACGATCCGATCGCCATCGACGAGATCAAAAAATTCATCGCCGACCAGGAACTCCACGCCGACAAGCGCTTCATCCCGATCTGCGAGAAGGACGACGGCGGCATGTGGGGACCCGACTACAAGATGGCGGTCATCGGCGCAGGCCCGGCCGGCATGACGGCGGCCTATTATCTGAGGACCCGCGGCTACGACGTCACCGTATTTGAAAAAGAGAGCCGTCCCGGCGGTATGCTGATGAACGGAATTCCGTCTTTCCGTCTGGAAAAGGACGTCATCGAGGCGGAGATCGACGTGCTGCGCGAGATGGGCGTCGAGTTCAAGTGCGGCGTGGAAGTCGGCAAGGATATCACGATCAAGGATCTCAAGAGAGAGGGCTACAAAGCTTTCTATCTGGCTATCGGCCTGCAGGGCGGCAGAAGGACCGGCGTGCCCGGTGAAGATGCTGAGGGCGTCGAGTCCGGCGTCAGCTTCCTGTCCAGAATAAACCAGGACAACACGATCAGGCTCAAGGGTGATGTTGTCGTCATCGGCGGCGGAAATGTGGCAGTTGACGTAGCCCGCTCAGCAGCCCGCGCCACAGACGGAAAAGTCACGATGCTCTGTCTTGAGAGTGAGAGCGAGATGCCGGCGGCCCGCGACGAAGTGGAAGAGGCGATCGCGGAAGGCATCACTGTCATGCACGGCTGGGGACCCAGGGAGATCCTGACCGAAGACGGCAAGGTAAAAGGCATTGTCTTCAGAAAGTGCATTTCCGTCTTCAATAAACTCCATGTCTTCGAACCGAAGTTCATGGAGGACAGCACGATCACGATCGAGTGCGAGAACGTACTGGAGGCGATCGGACAGTCCGCGCAGTGGGGCAAGCTCCTTGAAGGCACAAAGGTTGCCCGCCACCTGAACGGAACAGTCAAGCACAACCCGATCACTTTCGAGACCGGCGAGCCCGGTATCTTTGTCGGCGGCGACATCGCGCACGGCGCCCGTTTTGCCATCGACGCGATCGCGGACGGCAAGAAGGCCTGCGAGAGCATGCACCGCTACGTGCATCCCGGCCAGTCCCAGATCATTGCCCGCGACAAGCGCGAGTTCATCGAGCTGGACAAAGATAATATCGTCATTGAATCTTTTGACACAGCTAAGAGACAGGTGCCCGGCAGAAAACCCGGTAATCCGGTCGGCACCTTTGCAGACCTGCGCCTGCCTTTCACGGAGGAGCAGATCAAGACGGAGGCTTCCCGATGCCTTGGCTGTGGCGCGACTGTAGTCGACCTCAACCGCTGCATCGGCTGCGGCCTGTGCACGACTCGCTGCGAGTTCGACGCGATCCACCTCAGCAGGGATATACCCGAGGCCTCCAACATGGTGCGCTGCGAGGACAAACTTCCTGTGGTGGCAAAATATGCAGCAGCCAGAGAGATGAAGATCATCAAGAAGAAACTGCCGGCGGCGAAGGCAAAAAGGAGACATTGATGCCGGAAAAGGCAGATGCTGTCATAGAGACAAGCCGCACGAGTCATAGCGGCGCGTATTGTAAGTCTTAGAAAGTACTTGATATTTCCACGGCATGGTAGGGTATTCTTCCATGCCGTGGAAATTTTCCGCATTAACCGAAAACGAGCGCTTTTGTATAATGTAACCGGCAGGAAGAAATAATCTTCTGATTATGGGGGGATGCGAACAGTTGAAGAAGCAATTTATTGACAACAGAGCGGCAGACATTCTGCGTATCCTGGGACAAAAATCCGGCGTCACGGTTGCCTCTATAGCACAGAAGCTCGGTGTAAGCGAGCGGACTATACGAAATGATATCCGCCAGCTCAACGATGACCTTGAAGGAAGCGCTGTGATCGAGGGAACCCAGGGGCGGTACAGCCTGAGGATTTTTGATCCGGAGCAGTACAAAAAGGCTTTTGACAAAATATGCAATATCGACGGTGTTTTCGGCACGCCCAGAGGACGCCAGAACTATGTATTCGGAGAACTTATGCGGGCGGACGCTCCGCTCCTTACGGACGAACTGGCCTACGAGATGAATGTAGGCAGGACCACACTGATAAGCGATCTGAAGAGGCTTCGGGAGGAGATTGAGCCATATGGACTGAGTATCGTCGGAAAGACCAGCAAGGGAATGATCCTTCAAGGAAAAGAACTGGACGTCCGCACTTATGTGCTGGAGAACTGTTATGACGCCTTATACGATGATTACCCGTTGGACCGGGAAATTCAGGTATTGATTCAGTCTGGACTGACGAAGAAAGCTTTTGAGAAGCAGGTCGGCAGGCAGTTTGAGCGCTATCTGCTCCTGATGATGGATCGTTTTCTCACAGGACATTTCATCGGAACACTTACAGATGCCTATTACAATCTGACCGCAAACGGAGAGTTTTTCAACGTTAACAAGCTGATCGACAGGATTGGCGGAATACTGCACGTGGATTTCCCGGTAGAAGAGAAGATATTCGCTTTTTTGCCCATCGCGGGAATGCGCACACCGGCCGATCTGGGCTCCGTACAGGAAATGGAGCTCGACGCGACGATCGGTCCGCTCTCCGAGAAGATCATGGCACAGATCAAAGCGGAACTGGATATCTCAATTGATCCCAAAGATTTCGCGGAGGAATTCGCATACCACCTCATGTTCATGCTGAACCGCCTGCGGTTCAAAATACACCAGCCCAACGCGATCCTGGAAGAATTAAAAACCAAATTCCCCCTGGCTTATGAGATGTCCGGGATTGCCGCCCGCGTCATTGAAAAAGAACAAGGGATGAGCGTAAATCAGGATGAGAGAGGCCACCTCGCTTCCTATTTTGGCGTATTTCTGGAAGAAAACCATCTGGGACAGCGCAGGCCTTTCCGCATTGCCGTGATCTGCGGAACAGGACGTGTCACAGCCCGATTGATCAGCGTGCAGCTCAAGAGAATCGTCGACAGCCAGGTACAGATCAAGACCATGTCGGATACGGCGGCTTCGCCGGAACTTTTGGAGGGCTTTGATGTCATCCTGACTTCCGTTGAGCTTCCGTTTAAGCCCACAAAACCGGTGATCCGGATCCGCGAGATCTTCGACGAGAAGGAGCTCAAACAGAAGCTGGAAAAAGCCCGCTATTGGGAAAAGGTCGATATCCCCGTTCTGGACAGCAACCAGTATATTATGAGCAGCCTCCTGGACGAGAATAAGGTCTTCTTTTTCGAAAAAGGACGTTCCTATATCGATGCGCTGGACGAGATGATCGAGATCCTGACAGACGAAGGATACATTGATGAAGACTTTGGAGACCGCCTCGCGGAGCGCGAAGAGAAGGGCACGATGGTCTTTGATAACGGAGTTGCGATTCCGCACGGGATCCAGACGGCCAATGACCGGATGCTGCTTGCTATGGGCATCTTCGAAGAGCCGGCAAAACACAAAGGACACGAAGTCCGCGTCATTTTCTTCATGGCGCTGCCCGAGCAGTCCGACATGGACGACATGCTGATGATCCGCGTCTACGACGAGCTTCTGGAGATATCCAGAAACACCGATATGCTCGACGCGATCTCCCGGGCACAGAACTATCAGGAACTGCTCCGGGTATTATACAAATCGTAATACCAAGGAGTCACATAACCGATATTAGAACGCAGCAGTTAATCATCCCCCATTACTCCTGACCCCTAATCCCCCAAAACAGGAAAGCCAGTGCTACGTTCTACTACATATTCGGCACCTCCCTGCTTTATAATATAAGCAGGGAGGTCTTTTTATGGTTTTGATAAACAGTATTCAGGGGATCATTGACGCCGGCGCGCAGCAGCTCATTTCGTGGGTGACGGGACTTTTGCCCACATTATTTCTTTTTTTGATCCTGCTCAATGCGGCGACCAGTCTGATCGGTCGGGCGAGAGTCGAGCGTCTGGCAGCAAAATGCGGCTCTAACCCTTTTCTTCGATACATGCTGCTTCCGTTTTTGTCGGCGGTCGTCCTCGGAAACCCCATGGCGATCTCCATGGGCAGATACTTGCCGGAGCGCTACAAGCCGGCCTATTTTGCCTCGGCCAGCTATCACTGCCACACAAACAGCGGATTGTTCCAGCACATAAACCCTGCGGAACTCTTCCTGTGGCTGGGAATCGCGAACGGCGTTATGGCAAGGGGATGCGATCTGTTTCCTCTCGCGATTCGCTACATGGCAGCAGGCCTTTTGGCGAACTTTGTGTCCGGCTATGCCACGGAACTGATCACCCGGAAGGTGGAGAAGCGGCAGGGAATCAGGCTGGACAAGAAAGTGGACCTGTGGACGGAGAGAGAAGAAGAGGAAGCGGCTGCTGCGGCGAGCGGTGATTCGGCTGGCGGTGCAGCGGCCGGTGCTGCGGCGAGCGGTACTGTGACCGACGGTGCAGCGGTCGATGATTTGTCATGCGGTGTTGTGACCGGTGGTGCTTTGGCCGATGATGCGGCGGATGGTGCTATGACCGGTGGTGCTTTGGCCGATGATGCGGCGGGTGGTGCTATGACCGGCTACCGCACGATCACGATCACGCGCGGCGATGGCGGCTACGGCGGTCCTGTGACTGTTACTCCGACAGAGGAGCGCCACAAGGTGCTCTATATGACCGGTGGGAGCAACCCGCCCGAACCACTTGCCAGAATTATCGAGCTCTCGGGAATGGAAGCGGTCAACGGCAATAAGGAGACCTGCCCGGATGAGGAGGTGGCACTTGCCATCATCGACTGCGGCGGGACACTCCGCTGCGGCATTTACCCCGGCAAGGGGATCCCTACGATTAATATTCTCGCGACCGGAAAGAGCGGTCCTCTGGCAAAATATATGACGGAGGATCTGTATGTCTCTGCGGTTACGTCTGAGTGCGTGTCGGCGGATGCGACGGCTGCCAATGCAGCGGATGTGGTAGAAGAGGACAGCGCTGAAGTGGCCATGGGAGAGGCTTCGGTGCCGGAAACGGAATATACAGAGATGATTCATGCGCGGGAAACTGTTCAGGGGGAAATGCCTCGTGCGCGGGAAACTGTTCAGGAGGAAATGTCTCATGCGCGGGAAACCAAACTGTCGGAGCAGGGGGAAGAAAAAGCTGAGGTAAAGGAATCTGCACCATCAGAATCTTCTTATAAAACGGCGTTAAGCAAGCTTCTGGAGCCGGTGCTTACGGTCAGTAAAGTAATCAGCCTGTTTCAGCAGGCGGCAAGGGAAGCTGTCAGGACTTGTCTCGAGATGATCCTGCCTTTTATGGGATTTGCCGCTTTGTTCATTGGTATATGTAAAGGCTCCGGTCTGACCCAGTTTCTTGCCGGTCTGATGAAACCCATGGGAGGAAGCCTTCTCGGCCTTATGGGACTCGGAATCATATGCTCTATTCCGGGACTCAGCGCAATCTTGGGAGCAGGAGCAGTGGCGGCGCAAATGTTTTCAACTGTTATCGGCGAATTGATCGCTGCCGGCAGTATACCGCCGGTAATGGCGCTTCCTGCGCTCTTTGCCATCAACTGCCAGTGCGCCTGTGACTTTATTCCCGTAGGTCTTGGGATGACTGAGGCGAAGCCGGAGACCACCCAGGTGGGAATTGCTGCGGTCACAATTTCAAGATTTGTTACAGGGTGGATTAGGATTCTGATCGCGGTGGTGTTCAGTATAGGGTTGTATAGGTAAAAGGTATTGGCAGAGTAATGCAGTCTCTTCTGAGAATCTTGCGGTACTTACAGGAAGGTAGAATCTGCGAGAGGAAAAGCTTTAGGCAGTTACTGTTGGAATAAGAATTGTTGGATCGCAGAGGAGATTTATGGGCTGCCGGCCCCCATGGAAAATTACGAAGCCGGCGAATCTTAGGCTTATATCGGCCTGTTTCCGGCCGGATTGGATCATAACACATGCTTTTTGAGAGGAGGCCTCCATTTGCAGGCAGCTGAACGCTGCCTGATGGAGGCCCCCTCTTTTCAATTCATGTCTATGATCCAACGTTGCAGGAATCAGGCCTGATTTCAACAGGATTTTCTTGTCTTTGGGAATCTCCATGGGGGCCGGAGAAAAGAAAAGCGGCCCTGTAATCCAACAAGCTGGTCATCCCGCCCAGGAAAGGCAGTCAGCTCAACAAGCCAGTCATCCCACCCGGGTAAGACACTCATCCCACCCGAGGAAGGCAGGCCGCCCACCCGGGGAAGCCACCCCGCCCGCCATTAAGCACACCTTTTTTCCACCCCGCGGAAATCCCCCGCACTAATCAGTTTCCACGGCGGCGGAATTCGCGGAATTAAAGCAGCCCTCCTTTTTTATTAAGATACAACCATCAAAGGAAACAACAACAAGAACAGCAGAAACAACAAAACAACAGCAATCAAAGGAAACAAAAACTTATAAAAAGGAGGAACAAAAATGGCAAACTGGTTAAATCTTGAGGGCAAGGTAGTAGCAGTCACAGGCGGCGCTTCCGGGATCGGAAAGCACATCGCCAGCACACTGGTGGCAGCAGGAGCCAACACGGTAGTGATCGACATGAACGCCAAGACAGGCGAAGTCGTGGACGGCGCTTACCAGGTACAGTGCAACGTAACTGATCCCGAGAGCGTAAAGGCAATGATGGAAGAGATCATCAGCAGGTACGGACACATCGACGCGATCGTCAACAACGCGGGCATCAACCTTCCCCGCCTCCTGGTAGACGTCAAGGGCGAGAAGCCGCAGTACGAACTGGACGCCGCATCTTTCGACAAGATGTTC
>JBGUJH010000103.1:0-40491 GCA_045113775.1 Lachnospiraceae bacterium
AGGCAATTGTTAAAGCGGGTGATGGGAATCGAACCCACGTATCTAGCTTGGAAGGCTAGTGTTCTACCATTGAACTACACCCGCATATTAATGAAGGATTATTGAATTTGTACATTCGAATCGGGGTGACAGGATTTGAACCTGCGACCTCTTGGTCCCAAACCAAGCGCTCTACCAAGCTGAGCAACACCCCGGAACCAATCTCAAATGCAAGTGTTATTATAATTTGAAGCATAGAGATTGTCAACATAGTTTTTTATTAATTTGGAAAGAAATTTGTTTACTGCATGTCCGGATCCAGATACCGGATCTCATATGACGCTGCTTTTCCGCCTTCCAATGTAAGAACAATATAGGATGGCTTGCGGTTTTTCTGCCTTGGCCAGGATGTGCTGCCCGGGTTCAGCATCAGAACGCCTTTGCAGTACTCGGCGACCGGCTCGTGGGAGTGACCGTACACTGCGATGCGGGCTCCCTGTCTGATCGCCTCGTCACACAAGTCTGTATACCCCTTATGAAGATCGTAGCGGTGCCCATGGGCCATAAAGATCCTGCAGGAATCCAATGTGACGATACGCTCGTAAGGGGCATCCGTAAAGAAGTCATTGTTCCCTGCTACATAATAGAAGGGGAAATCCGAGAGCTCGCGGTACACGAACTCACTGCCCTCGAAGTCTCCCGTGTGCAGCATGGCATCTATATTCTTTTCAACGGACAGGATGCGCAGAAAAATATCGTCCTGCGCATGCGTGTCCCCAATTATCAGTATTTTCATAAGAATGTTCCATCGGCAGCGGCGTCGGTTTCCGCGCG
Source organism: Lachnospiraceae bacterium (assembly GCA_045113775.1). GTDB lineage: Bacteria > Bacillota > Clostridia > Lachnospirales > Lachnospiraceae > CAG-791. The sequence goes on from JBGUJH010000103.1 coordinate 814, forward strand.
CCAGACGTTGTAAAGCGCTATCATGGCGCGGAATGCTTTTCCGCGGTGGCTGATCTCGTTTTTCTGTTCTTCCGTGATCTCTGCACTGGTTTTTCCGTATTCGGGGAGGTAGAAGAAGGGATCATAACCGAAACCGTTCTCACCGCAGATGCTGTGCGCGATCACGCCTTCCATTGCTCCCCGGACCACATGCTCCGTACCGTCGGGGAAGATCGCGGCGACCGCAGCGACGAATCTGGCAGTTCGTTCCTGTTCAGGTACATTCTCCATGCGCTTCATGATCTGCTCCATTTTGTAGTTATAATCCGTGTCATAGCCGAGATAGCGGGCAGAATAGATCCCGGGCTCGCCGCCGAGCGCATCGATCACAAGACCGGAGTCGTCGGACATGACTGTGATCTGCGTGTCGGTAGTATCAATGGGAAAAGTGCCGTCTTCGATTTTTTGACAGATGAGCGCAGAGACGGCCCTCGCCTTGATCAGCGCGTTCTCTTCGAAAGTGGCGCCTGTCTCGTCGGGGTCGGCCTCGACGCCGGCTTCTCTCATGGAAAGTACCTCCGCTTCGGGATCAATGATGATGTCGCGGATCTCGCGGATCTTGCCTTTGTTGCCTGTTGCAATGATAAACAGTTGTTTCATTTATTCCTCCATCTCGAAGCGCTTTGCGCTGAGACCGCGAGGTGAAATTCGCGAAGGCGATTTCGCCGATGCGATCCTCAAGGTTTGCGGCGCTTCGACGCAAACCTTGCGAGTGAAAAATAATGCATCGGCATTATTTTTCACTCTTCCTCCTCTGCGGTTTGGGACCCGGGAACATGTAAAAATAGGTCTTGAGCATACCGTTGTAGATCTTGCGGTTCTTGGCGGCTTTCAGTCCCAGTTCCGCCTCACATCCGCTGAAGGAAGTGATCAGGTACATGGACCAGGAATCCAGCCTTCTGTACGCGTCTCCGAGTTCACGGTACAGTTTTTTGACAGAATCCTCTTCGGAACCGGTCAGGCGCTCGCCGTAGGGCGGATTGGTGATCAGAAAACCGTACTTCTTGGGATGGGAGAGCTTGGATACAGGTCTTGTCTGGAAGTGGATCAGATGATCCACACCGGCAAGTTTGGCGTTTGCTCTTGCAGCAGCGATCGCCTCAGGATCGATGTCGTAGCCCTGCAGGTCTGTTTCGATATCGGGAGTCTCCAGGTCGAGAGCCTCGTCGCGGCTGTCCTTCCAGACAGAGGAAGGGACCAGATGCTTCCAGGTCTCGGCCGTGAAGGTGCGGTTCACTCCGGGAGCAATGTTGGCCGCGATCATCGCGGCTTCAATGGGGAAGGTGCCGCTTCCGCAGAAAGGATCCACAAGGATCCTGCCTGGCCTCCAGGGAGTCAGTGCAAGAAGTCCTGCAGCGAGGTTCTCGGCGATCGGGGCAGTGACCTTGTACTTGCGGTAGCCGCGCTTGTGGAGTGACTCGCCGGTCGTATCGAGGGCGACAGTCACTTCGTCCTTCATCAGAAAGACGCGGACAGGGTAGGAGTCCCCGGTCTCCGGGAACTGCTCCATCTTGTATTTGCGCTTCATCCGCTCTACCATGGCTTTTTTCATTATGGACTGGATATCGGAAGGGGAGAAGAGTTTGCTCTTGACGCTGGCTGCCTTGGCGACCCAGAAGCGGGCGTCTGCAGGAAGATAATCCTCCCAGGGGAGGGAAAGCGTGCCCTGAAAGAGCTCTTCAAAGGTCTCGGCGTGGAAAGAACCGACCTTGAGGAGAACCCTCTCACCTGTCCGGATTCCTATGTTGGTACGGGCTATAGCTTCTTCATCGCCGAGAAGAGTCACGCGCCCGTCGCTGACTTCGGTGATCTCATATCCGATATCGTAGATCTCGTTTTTTAATACACTCTCCATGCCGAAGTGGCAGGGAATGATCAGTTCGTATTGGGACATATATATTCTCCATTTCTGTGATAAACGGCTTTTTTCAGTAATCATCATAACTGGGGAGGAGGGTTTGCGCAAGAGCGGGGTTGTTCTGTTAAGGGGAACAAGTAAAAGAATGAAATGGATAAATCAGTATTAAAGTCCTATAATATAATCATATTATTCAAAAGGAGTGTATTTAAGATGAGATACGATGACGATCCGTTTATTAGTGACCTGATGGTAAATGTTGGTGTGTTGGGGAAGATCATCATTACTATTGTTCTGCGTGTGAAACACATCATATCACCTTTTTCCATGCCTCTGTTCGTTGTAATGATAGTACTGTCAACTCTAATACCCTTTGGAGGTACCATAGCATTTATTGTTCTTAAACTGACAAGGCTCATTAACCTGGGCTGGCCCTGGATCATAGCCGCGCTTGTTCTTGATTCTTTAGTCTTTCCTGCTTATTCAAGTATAAATACATAATAAAAAACAGAGATGGCACGGTAGTGCCATCTCTGTTTTTTATTTAATGATTCAGAACTTCCAAATCCGTGCAAGCGGAGTGAAATGACAGGGAATATACCCTGCTCCGGGAAAGCCGGCGATCAGACGATTCCCTGAGCCTCCATAGCGTTGAGGACCTTGAGGAAGCCTGCGATGTTAGCGCCTGCAACATAGTTGCCTTCCATGCCGTACTGCTTGGAAGCTTCGTCGATGTTGTGGTAGATGTTGACCATGATGGTCTTGAGCTTGGAGTCGACTTCTTCGAAAGTCCAGCTAAGTCTCTCGGAGTTCTGGCTCATCTCCAGAGCGGAGGTTGCTACGCCGCCTGCGTTGGAAGCTTTGCCGGGAACGAAGAGAACGCCGTTGTCCTGCAGATACTGGGTAGCATCCAGAGTGGTGGGCATATTTGCACCTTCGCAAACTGCTGTAACGCCGTTCGCGACAAGCTGCTTGGCGTCGTCGAGGAGCAGTTCGTTCTGGGTTGCGCAAGGAAGAGCGACGTCAACCTTGATGGACCATACGCCGCGGCCTTCGTGATACTCTGCGGAAGGTCTTGCTGCCTTGTACTCGGTCAGTCTTGCGCGCTTCACTTCTTTGACTTCCTTCAGAAGAGCTACGTCGATTCCCTCGGGATCATAGATCCAGCCTGTGGAATCGGAGCAGGTGACGACCTTAGCGCCCAGCTGCTGTGCCTTCTCAATAGCGTAGATAGCTACGTTGCCGGCACCGGAGACTGCTACGGTCTTGCCTGCCAGAGTCATGTCGTGGCACTTGAGGAGTTCGTCGGTCAGATATACGAGGCCATAGCCGGTAGCCTGGGTTCTTGCCAGGGATCCGCCGTAGGTGAGGCCCTTGCCGGTCAGAACGCCTTCATAGATGTTGCGGATTCTCTTGTACTGGCCGTACAGATAGCCGATCTCACGTCCGCCAACGCCGATGTCGCCGGCAGGTACGTCTGTGTCAGCGCCGATGTGCCTGTAGAGCTCAGTCATGAAGCTCTGGCAGAATGCCATGACTTCTCTGTCGGATTTGCCCTTGGGATCGAAGTCGGAACCGCCCTTGCCGCCGCCGATGGGAAGACCGGTCAGGGAGTTCTTGAAGACCTGCTCAAAGCCCAGGAACTTGATGATGCCTAAGTTTACGGAAGGATGGAAGCGAAGACCTCCCTTGTAAGGGCCGATCGCACTGTTAAACTGAATGCGGTAACCGTTGTTAACCTGTACCTGGCCGTTGTCATCTACCCACGGAACGCGGAACAGAATCTGACGCTCGGGAGTTGTGAGACGCTCAAGAAGAGCCTCTTTTCTGTACTTGTCCTCGTCAGCTTCGATCACGACGCGAAGGGACTCCAGAACTTCCTTGACAGCCTGATGGAACTCGGGCTGAGCGGGGTTCTGCGCGATTACTCTTTCCAGGATTTCATCAACATATGACATTTTCGTTTCCTCCTTATGGTTGGTGTAGTTTCCTGCAGATAGTCATGCCGCGGACTGAACACGAATAACAGAATGTAAGTATTATTGTATACAATCTTTGGCATAAAGGAACGCTTTGATAGAAAAATGCCATTGGGCATAATCAACAAAGCGGACACTGCTTTCTCTTTTCGCATATTATAAAACGCCCAATACTCATGTGCAATATGGCAAAATAGAGAAGCAGGAAATGAAATAAGGGGTAATTATTGTCTATATTTTACAATAATAATTGTATACAAGTATACTATAATTAATATTTACTCGATTTAGCGCTTTAAATGGAAAAATTGACGGAGGGGGCTATAGGAAGCAGGTTTACCAAAAACAGCCCCCCGACTTTGGAGAAACTCAAAATCGAGGGACTGGAATGTTTGCATTAGATATCGAATCGGTATTGGCGCTCGATCACAGCAGTGCAATTCCTGCTTCTTCGCAGGCTGCGACTACCTCATCAGGCCAGATCGAACTGTGGACTTCGCCGATGTGCGCCTTCCGAAGGAAGAACATGCAGATTCGGGACTGGCCGATTCCGCCTCCGATCGTGAAGGGAAGTCTCTCTTCCAGGACAGCCTTCTGGAAGGGAAGTTCAGCTCTCTCGGGGCAGCCGGCTTTATCCAGCTGCTCGCGGAGCGCGTCGGCGTCGACGCGGATTCCCATGGAGGAGAGCTCCAGAGCGATGTCCAGTACAGGATAATATACCAGAATGTCGGCGTTGAGCTTCCAGTCGTCATAGTCGGGGGCGCGTCCGTCGTGAGGCTCGCCGTCCGCGAGCTTGTCGCCGATCTGCATAAGGCATACAGCGCCTTTTTCGCGGCAGATCAGATACTCGCGGTCCTTGCGGCTCTTATCGGGATAGAGGGCTTCCAGCTCGGCAGTTGTGATAAAGAAGATGTCATGAGGAAGGATCTCCTCGATGTAGTCGTAGCGGATCGCCATGTATTTCTCGGTCTTGCGCAGAACCCTGTAGACGTTCTGGACGACGGTCTTGAGGGTTTCAATATTGCGGTCCTGCTTGGTGATGATCTTTTCCCAGTCCCACTGGTCCACATAGATGGAGTGGATGTTGTCGGTGTCTTCATCGCGGCGGATCGCCACCATGTCGGTGTAGAGACCTTCTCCGATACTGAACCCGTATTTGCCGAGCGCGTAGCGCTTCCATTTAGCAAGAGAGTGAACGACTTCCGCCATCTGGCCGGATTCTTTGATATCGAAAGATACAGGCCTCTCCACGCCGTTGAGGTTGTCGTTGAGTCCGGACTCGGGACGGACAAACAGAGGAGCGGAGACTCGGCGGAGATTGAGCCGCTCTGCCAGAAGATTCTGGAAGAAGTCCTTGACGGTCTTAATAGCGATCTGGGTCTCGTGAAGATCCAGAGACGATTGATACTGATCGGGAATAATTAATTTTTCCATAAGTGCCCTTTCCGCCGGCCGCGGCGTATCTGCGCGGCAGCATAAAAATCGATATTTGTCGATCATTCAGCATTCGACGATCCCAAATGATATGCATTCGGGGAGCCGAATAATTAACAAATCTTGTTTATTTAATCGCAAATCCCGGAAAAATGCAATAACAGGATGAAGAAAGGAATGCTATACTGCATAGTATGGGCAAAAACATAAGAATTTCGGTTCGGGATCTCGTGGAATTCATTATGCGCGCGGGGGACCTGGACGAGCGGTACGCGGGCGCTCCTGAGGACGCGATGCTGGAAGGGGCGAGAATGCACAGAAAGCTTCAGAGGGAAGCCGGCCCCGATTATACGGCGGAAGTGCCGCTCTCCATATATTATCCGGTCGCGCTGATGGAAGATGACGCCTATGTGCTGGTGGAAGGCAGGGCGGACGGCGTTTTCTGCGGCGTCGATCCGGACAATCCAATTTTCGGAGAGGCCTGGACCATCGATGAGATCAAAACAACATATAGAAAAGTCAGCAAGATGAAGGAGCCTGAGCCGGCACATCTGGCACAGGCCAAGTGTTATGCCTACATTTATTGTGTTCAGAATAAGCTGGACATTGTGAGGGTCCAAATGACCTATTGCAGCCTGGTGACACAGGAGATCCGGAGATTTACGCAGGAGTTCACGGCCGGGGAGATCAGTGAGTGGTTCGAAGGCCTGATGAATGAGTACTCGCGCTGGGCTCAGATGGTGATCAGGTGGGAGGCGGTGAGAAACAGTTCACTCGCGGCGCTCGAATTTCCCTTCCGCTACAGAGAAGGGCAGAGAGAACTGGCGGTGCATGTGTACCACACGATCTGCCATGGCAGGAAACTGTTCCTGGAAGCCCCGACCGGAACGGGAAAGACGATCTCGACGGTATTTCCGGCGCTGAAAGCGATCGGAGAGGGGAAGGCGGACCGGCTTTTCTATTTTACGGCCAAAACAGTGACCGGACAGGTGGCAATGGAGACGCTCTCTATCCTCAGAGGAAACGGGATGAGGCTCAGGAGCGTGCAGCTGACGGCCAAAGACAAGATCTGTCCGATGGAGAAGCGCGCATGCAATCCCGACGACTGCCCGCGGGCTAAAGGGCATTATGACAGGGTCAATACGGCACTGTTCGATCTTTTGACCCGGGAAGAGGACATACGAAGGGACACCCTGGGGGCCTATGGGGAGAAGTACAATGTGTGCCCCTTTGAGCTGGGACTGGATGCGTCGACGTTCACGGACGCGATGGTGGGCGATTACAACTATCTGTTTGACCCGCATGCCCGGCTAAAGCGGTTTTTTGCCGAGGGAAAGGGCGGAGAGAGGTACCTGTTCCTTGTGGATGAAGCTCACAACCTGGTGGACAGGGGAAGAGACATGTTCAGCGCTTCGCTCTCGAGGGAGGAGATGAAGGTCTTTCGAAGCAGCGTCCGGGAGGTCTATCCGTCGTTATGGAAGAAGCTGGGCAAGCTGATCGCCGCATTCAGGCCCTATAAGGAAGCTTTTGAAGCGTTGTCAGACCCGGAGAAGGGCGCCGAAGAAGCGGGCAGTGTGTCAGGGACCGGTTTCATGCAAGTCATGGGAGGACGGGAGACGGTACTGCTCACGGAAGAGATCGATACTGCTGCCGACGCCGCGAACAAAGTCATGGAGGAGATGCAGTTCATCCTGCAGGAGCAAAGGCGCGGGACAGGCCGGTCGGATGCCGCTGCTGCGCAGGTGCGGGAGGGTTTCATGAACGCACTCTTTGCTCTGAACCATTTTCTGACGATATACGAGGGAATGGAAGGCGATTATCAGATATATATCCAAAAGTTTGGCAGGGAAGAAATTAAATTGCAGTTGTTCTGCGTGGATCCATCTGGTAAACTGGCACAGTGCCTCGAAAAAGGAGAGGCCAGTGTACTGTTCTCGGCGACTTTTCTGCCGATCCGCTATTATAAACGGCTTCTGGGCGGGACGGAAGAGGACTATGAGGTATACGCGAAGTCGTCCTTCGACCCGGATAAGCTGGGGCTCTTCATAGCAGGCGATGTGACAAGCCGCTACAGGAGCCGGGGGACAGACCAATATGCCAAAATAGCGTCCTGCATCCACGGCGTGGTGTCAGAAAGACATGGAAATTATATGATCTTTTTCCCATCCTACCGGTTCATGGAGCAGGTGATGGAACAGTATGAAATGATGTATCCCGAGGACGGGGAGACTTCATTTTCCGTTCAGAGACCGCAGATGACGGAGGAAGAGCGGATACAGTTCCTGGAGCGCTTTGAGCGGGTGAGCGATGAGAAGAGCCTTTTGGGCTTTTGCGTGCTGGGAGGAATCTTCAGCGAGGGAATTGACCTGAGGCAGGACAGGCTGATCGGAGCGATCATTGTCGGCACCGGGTTCCCGCAGGTGTGCGCGCAGAGGGAGATCCTCAAGGAATATTTTGACGGGCGGGGTGAGAACGGATTTGACTACGCCTACAGATATCCCGGGATGAACAAAGTGCTGCAGGCAGCCGGCAGGGTCATCCGGACTGCGGACGACGTAGGCGTCGTTGTACTCATGGATGAGCGCTTCTGTACAGGCGCGTACAGGCGGCTTTTTCCTGTGCAGTGGAGCGGCGGCAGAGTGACGGATAGTCAGGAAATTGGGGATAAAATCGCTAAATTTTGGGACGAATGGCTCTGAAATGTGGATAACTTTGTGGACAGTGTGGATTTCTTTTGCAAATATCCAAATTTCTATTGCAAAAAAGAGAAAAATGTGATAAATGGGGAACCCATTGCATAATAAGGAGGGAAAGAACTATGTGGGCTGAAGAAAGTGTGATCTATCAAATCTATCCTCTCGGAATGTGCGGCGCGCCTTATGAAAATGACGGCGTGCAGGCGCACAGGATCCTGGAAGTGAAGGAATGGATCCCTCACCTCACCAAACTTGGCATCACGGCTGTCTATTTCTGCCCGGTATTTGAGTCGGATACGCACGGATACAACACGCGTGACTATAAAAAAATCGACTGCAGGCTGGGTACCAATGAGGACTTCAAAGAGGTGTGCGATGCGCTGCATGCGGCGGGGATCCGCGTGATCCTTGACGGTGTGTTCAATCACGTCGGGCGCGGCTTTACACAGTTTGCCGATGTCCTTGAAAAGAGATGGGACTCCCCTTATAAGGACTGGTTCCATATCAGCTTTGACGGGAACTCGCCTTATAATGACGGGCTCTGGTACGAAGGCTGGGAAGGCAATTATGACCTGGTAAAACTCAACCTCCGCAATGAGGAGGTGATCGCGCACATATTTGACGCGATCAGGTTCTGGGTCGACTATTTTGACATCGACGGACTCAGGCTTGACGTCGCATATTGTCTGGACAGGGATTTCATCCACAGGCTCCGTTCCTATACGGACTCCCTGAAACAGGACTTCTACCTGATCGGCGAGATCCTGGGCGGTGATTACAAGACCATCATGGGCGACGGGAAACTGCACTCCGCGACTAATTACGAGTGCTATAAGGGATTGTTCTCGAGTTTCAACAGCATGAACATGTTCGAGGTAAACCACTCGCTCATGCGCCAGTTCGGATCCGATCCCTGGTGCCTGTACAGAGGGTACCATCTGCTGTCCTTCGTGGATAACCACGATGTTACCAGAGTTGCCAGCGTCCTGACCAACAAGAAACACCTGCCGCTGATCTATGCGCTTGCCTTCGGAATGCCCGGCATTCCCAGCGTATACTACGGAAGTGAGTGGGGCGTCGAGGGAGAGAAGAGACAGGGCGACCCGGCTTTGCGCCCCCGCATTAAGGAGCCGGAGTGGAACGAGCTCACTGAGTGGATCGCGAAACTTTCGTCTGCCAAAAAATCGTCTGAGGCACTCTGTTACGGAGATTTCCGCAGCGTAGTGCTGACAAATAAGCAGTGCATTTTCGAGCGAAAGACAGCTGAGGAGAGAGTACTTGTGGCCATCAACGCCGATGAGAACGAGTATGTCGCGCATTTTGACGCGGGATGCGGAACGGCTGTGGACCTGATCACCGGCAAGATGCACGATTTTGGCGGCGGCAGCAGGCTTCCTGCTTACAGCGCGGCGTTCTGGAAGATGGAAAGATGACCGCGGGCGATGAATTATATACAGTATTCCGATATTTGTGTTATAATGTAGTGATTTCATAAGTATTAGGCGCAATAAAGCCGGAAAGAAGGGTTACTATGACAATGGTGTTGGTAGCAGGGCTCCTGCCCGTAGCTGTACTGCTCTTTTACATTTATTCACACGACAAGATCGAGAAGGAACCGACCGGATTGTTGATCAAGCTCCTTTTCCTTGGCTGCCTTTCCACGATCCCTGCAATGATACTGGAAATGGTCTGGACCAATCTGCTGACCGGGATCGGCATGGATCCGAACAGCGTGTTATTCATCCTGATCGAAAACTTCCTTGTAGTCGCAGTCGCGGAGGAGGGGAGCAAAAAGGTTCTTCTTCGTCTGGGAAGCTGGAATGATCCCGCGTTTAACTATGTGTTCGACGGCGTTGTCTATGCGGTCTGCGTATCGCTCGGATTTGCCGGACTGGAGAACGTACTTTATATCAGCGGATTCGGAATGGATGTCGCGCTGATCAGGGGACTTGCCGCAGTACCGCTCCACTGCATCTGTGGTGTGTTCATGGGTCACTTATACGGACTGGAGAAAACATATACAGTGCGCGGAATGGTCAATGAAGCCAAGAATGCGAAGCTTATGAGCATGCTGATCCCTGTGCTCATCCATGGGTTCTATGATTTCGCGGCATCCATGGGAAGCGAAATGTTCCTGTACCTGTGGCTGATCTTCGTAGTAGTGATTGATATCGTCGCGATCAGGTCGATCAAGAAGTATTCTTCTTACGATACACCGATCTGATGCGTATGCGGCCGGCTGCAATAAAATGAAAAAAACTGTTGACACGCGGTGGACACTGCGGTATATTAATTCATGTCCACCGCGAAAAACGGTTGAAAAATGCGATAGTAGTACAGTTGGTAGTACGCCACCTTGCCAAGGTGGAGGTCGCGAGTTCGAGCCTCGTCTATCGCTCTCGGCAACACGGGTTGCCAAACAATTTTATAAATGCGATAGTAGTACAGTTGGTAGTACGCCACCTTGCCAAGGTGGAGGTCGCGAGTTCGAGCCTCGTCTATCGCTCTTCACAGAAACCGGGTCTTATTGATCCGGTTTCTTTGTGCTAAAACACAAACACTGCTTGTAAAAAATTTGTCAATGAAATACAATGTTCACGGCAAGCAAATGGGCGAAATGCCCCACATTGACTCTCGAAGAAGGAGAGCAGTGATGAAAGGAGAATTTAATGAAGAAAAAACTACTGGCAGGGATCCTTGCTGTAAGCATGGTGGGCGCGCTTCTCACGGGCTGCGGCAAAGGAACAGCACAGAACGCAGACGCTTCGGGGACGCAGACAGCCGCTGAAACTGCTCAGGCATCCACGGAGAGAGCAAAAGCCAATGAGATCGTGATCGGTATAGCACAGGATCTCGATCAGAGCCTTGATCCGCACTACGCAGTAGCGGCAGGAACCAAGGAAGTAATGTTCAACGTCTTTGAAGGTCTTGTCAAGTACGATTCCAACGGAGATACTATCCCCGCTGTGGCATCGGACGTTCAGGTTTCTGATGACGGACTGGTCTATACATTTACACTTCGCGACGGCGTGAAGTTCCACAACGGCGATACCGTGGACCTTGACGACGTGATCTATTCTATTCAGCGCTGCAAGGATGACCCCAAGGTCAATCCGCAGACCTCCACAGGACTTCAGTGTATCGCGAGTCTTGAGAAGGACGGGGACAACAAGCTTGTGATGACTCTCAGTGAGCCCAACACAGAACTGATGTCCCTGCTCACACTGGCTATTCTGCCCGCTGATTATGACAAGCAGGACACCGCGCCGGTAGGTACTGGCCCTTATAAGTATGTTGGCCGTACAGCGCAGGAATCCGTCGAACTTGAGAAGTTCGCGGATTACTGGGGAACTCCCGGCAATATCGACAAGGTCACATATAAGATCAACGAGAAAGTAGAAGGCCTGGTAATGGGTCTTGAGAGCGGCGCGCTTGATCTGGTATCACACCTGAGCAGTACGCAGGTGGCTGAGCTCAACAAGGACAATTTCAATATCGAGCAGGGCACGATGAACCTTGTGCAGGCACTTTATCTCAACAACGAGGTCGCTCCTTTTGACAATGAACTCGTTCGCCAGGCACTGTGCTATGCAGTGAACAGACAGGACATTCTGGACATGGCTTTCGACGGTTACGGATTCCTGATCGGATCCAATGTGTTCCCTTCGTTTACGAAATATTTTGACGAGAGCCTGACTAACTACTACGAGTATGATGTCAAGAAAGCCAAGGATCTTCTCGCGCAGGCGGGTTATCCCAACGGCTTCGATATGACTATCACAGTCCCTTCCAACTATCAGCCTCACTGCGATACCGCTGAGGTCATCGCGGAGCAGCTTAAGGAAGTCGGCATCAACGCGAAACTGGAACGCGTGGAGTGGGAGACCTGGAAAGCGGATACTTATGCAGGAAGAAACTTCCAGTCCACAGTGATCGGCCTCACCGCTGATCCGCTGACAGCCAGAAGCCTTCTGGAGAGATTCACTACAGGACAGCGTGTGCCGGATGCGGAAGGCAACCGCGGCAACAACTTCATCAACTACAACAACGAGGAATACGATGCTCTCTTCGAGCAGGCGATCAAGTGCTATGACGATGCAGAGCAGGTCAAAATATACAAAGCGATGGAAAGAAACCTGACCGAGCACGCAGCGAGCGTCTATATCCAGGATATGGCGGATATGGTCGCAGTGCGCAAGGGTCTGACCGGTCTTACATTCTATCCTCTGTACGTACTGGACGTTTCCACGCTGAAGTGGGAATGATGACGGAAAACGGAATCTGACTTAGCGATCATGTGCGCAGCAATAGGGCGTTCTTATTGCTGCGCATTTCATTTGACCGGTCCGGGCTGCCGGAACCGGCACCAATCGGAGCGGTCCGATAGAAGGAGATACTCGACTTGAAGTATGCAGTCCGCCGAATTCTGGCACTATTTATTACCATGATCCTGGTATCATTTCTGGCTTTCGCAGCTTTCCACATCATTTCGGGAGACCCCGCGAGGGTGATCCTGGGGATGAACGCCACAGAAAAGCAGCTTGAGATGCTGCGGCACGAACTGGGGCTGGATAAGCCGTTCATCGTACAATATATTAAATGGTTACTGGGATTCTTCTCCGGAAATCTGGGGATTTCCTACAGCTACCGGCAGCCGGTGGCATCACTGATCGCTCCCAAGCTCAAAGTGACTCTGTTGATGGTCCTGATCAGTTTCGCGATCATTGTCATCTTTTCGCTTCCTCTGGGACTTCGCGCGGCGCAGAAATCCGGCAGCCGTTTCGAGTGGATCCGGACAACGATCAATCAGCTGTGTATGGCTGTTCCCGCGTTCTTTCTGAGCATTTTGGTCTCTTATGTGTTCGGGATCGTGCTCAAGCTGTTTACACCGGGGGATTTTCCGAAAATGGAAAGGAATCTGCCCGGAGCCCTTCGATATCTCTTTTTTGCCGCAGTCTGCATAGCGATCCCGAGGATCGCCATGGCGGTGCGAATGCTAAAGAGTACGCTCATCGAAGAGATGGAAAAGGACTATGTGCGGACAGCGATCTCAAGAGGAAATGACAGGGTCGAAGTCCTGAAAAAGCACGTCCTGAAGAACTCGCTTGTCCCGACGATCACGTTTTTGGGACAGACTATGGCGGAGATCGTGGGCGGCAGTATCGTAGTGGAGCAGGTATTTGGCATTCCCGGAATGGGAAGGTTTCTCGTTGCGTCGATCTCCAACAGAGATTATCCGGTCGTCGAGGCGCTTGTCGTCATTCTTGCCTTCTGGGTCATTCTCTCAGGAACTGTAGCGGATCTGATCAATCAAAAAATAGATCCGCGCCTTAGACTGGGAGGCCGCGCATGAAGAATAAAAAGTTTAACGGATACCTTATTGCCGGGTGTATTATTACCGGCATCATTGTCCTGTGGATCGTCATCGGGCGGTTTTACACGCCCTATCCCCCTACAAAGATGAGCTCCGCAAAGCTCCAGGCGCCGTCAGCGGCGCACCTGTTCGGCACAGATAAATTCGGACGCGATATTTTCAGCCGTGTTATGCAGGGGTCGGGAACGACACTGATGATCGCGGCGCTCACTATTTTGATCGGATCAGGGGCCGGAATCATTATCGGCGCCATAACCGGGTACTTTGGCGGCATGGTGGATGAAGTGCTGATGCGCCTCAATGACGCGCTGACAGCATTTCCGAGTATTCTCCTCGCGCTGGTCATCATCAGTATCCTGGGACCGGGCAAGTACAACGTGATCATTGCACTGGGAATCGTCTTCATTCCCAGCTATGCCCGCGTTATGCGGACGGCTTTCGCCTCGCAGCGGGACGTGAACTATATCATCAGCGCAAGGCTGATGGGGGCGGGCAGTCTGCGCATCCTGCTGGTACACATGCTGCCCAATACGCTCCATGTATTGCTTCCGGCGCTTACGATCGGATTTAACAACGCAGTACTGGCGGAGGCCAGCATGAGCTTCCTCGGGATCGGCGTGACGCCTCCGGACGTATCAATGGGATATATGCTCTCAGAAGCACAGGGAATGTTCCGCTCGGCGCCCTGGTATGCGCTCAGCGTAGGCGGCGTGATCGCGCTCCTTGTGTTCGGCGTCAGCCTGATCGGAGAGGGCATGCAGAGAATGAATGAGGAGGCGGACTGATGCTGGAAGTCAGAGATCTCCATGTAAAATTTCATAACAGAGACAGAGAAGCGGTTGCAGGCGTGAGTTTCACTCTTAAGGACGGGGAGATCCTGGGCCTTGTTGGCGAGTCGGGCTCCGGAAAATCCGTCACGGCGATGAGCATTGCCGGCCTTCTGCCCCGCAAGAAATGTGATTACAAAGGCGACGTCCTGGTGGACGGAGAAGATATGCTTCACGCAAACAGGGCGCTTCTTCGCAAAGTACAGGGAAATAAGATCGGCGTAGTTTTCCAGGAACCTATGAGCGCCATGGACCCTCTGATGAAGGTCGGCAAGCAGGTGGAAGAGGTCCTGGAGATCCACACGGACTTAAGCCCCGAAGAGCGCAAAAAGAGGGCGATCCAGGCACTCGAGGATGTGGAACTTCCCGATCCCGAGGCAGTCTACAACAAGTACCCTCATGAGCTCTCCGGCGGAATGCTGCAGAGGACGATGATCGCGGCCGCGATCGTGGCACGTCCCAGCCTGCTCCTTTTGGATGAGCCCACAACGGCGCTGGATGTGACGATCCAGGCCCAGATTTTGGAACTGTTGAAAAAACTGAACAAAAAGCACGGGATGTCCATGCTCTTCATCTCGCATAATCTGAACGTAGTGCGTAAATTATGCAAGCGCGTTGCAGTCATGCAGAGGGGAGTGATCGTTGAAGAGGGTTCGACGAGAAAGGTCTTTTTCCACCCTCAGCATCCCTACACGCAGCATCTGATCGAGTGCATACCCGCGAGGGTGAAAGTGATCGCGAGAAAGCATGCGGAGGAAGAGATTTCGGAGAACGAATTGACGGGAGGTGATCACAATGACTGAAGCGGAAAAGCAGCTTGTCCTTGAGGTCAATCATGTGAGCGGCGGATATCGCACACCCGGACTCTTCGGGAAAGGGAAATACCAGCAGGTCCTCTACGACGTGGATTTCAATATCCGCCACGGAGAGATCATGGGGCTTGTCGGTGAGAGCGGCACCGGTAAGTCAACTTTGGCCAGAATGATCCTCGGAATGCTCGAACCTGAAGAAGGCAGCATCGTGCACTACACAAAGCGGCCCCAGATCATTTTCCAGGACCCTTACAGTTCATTGAACCCCGCTTATACGGTGGAGTGGTCCCTGGAGGAGCCGCTGCGCGTATTCGGCAAATACGATGAGGCGGAGAGAAAGCGCCGCGTCCGCGATATGCTCGCCAAAGTAGAGCTCCCTCAGGAACTTCTGACCGCCAGGCCCTCAGAGCTGTCCGGCGGCCAGAGACAGAGAGTCAGCATCGCGGCGGCTCTGATCAGAAGACCCCGCTTTATCATCGCGGACGAACCGGTCTCGGCTCTGGACGTGACGATCCAGGCCCAGATCCTGCAGCTCCTTCGCGATCTGCGCGAAGAATTGGATTTGAGCTATCTGTTCATTTCTCACGATCTGAACGTCGTGTATCAGCTCTGCGACAGAGTCCTTGTCATGAAAAAGGGAAGGATTGTGGAGCAGGGAACGGTGGATGAAGTCTACGACCATCCGAAAGAAGAGTATACGAAGCAGCTGCTGGCGGCAGCGCAGTGAGAAATCCCCCGGATTTGAGGTTTGTTCAAATCCGGGGGTTTTCTATTGATCTCTTGTATCACCGTTTAGGGGGGCAAAATATCAAATAATGCTTCTTTTTTTGCCTATATTGGTGGAAAAACCACCAATATAGGCAAAAGTAAGAGGGTACTCATACCTTCTGTGACTTGAACTGCTAAGCTTTTTTTGGACACAATTGGGTGGTTTTTTTCTACGCTTTTGCAATAATCTAGACATTAGATATCAACCAATCGGACAAGATCACTCTGCATCAGTTGGGAGGATTACCACGATGTATTCAAAAGAACAGCGTTTGGAAATTGGCCGCCAAATCTACCATGGTGAAATAAGCGCCAGCCAGGCGGCAATAAAATACGATATCAGCCTATGGACGGCTAAAGATTATGCAAGGCTATATCGGGACGAAAATGGCCTTCCGCCAAGAAAGCCCGGTCGTTCATCCCCTAAGGGAGAGCCTGTTTCCATTGTTCAGACAGAGCCTCGTAATCTTGAAGAATATGAGGCGATGTCAAAGGATGAGCTGATCCAGGAACTCATCAAATCTCGTATTTCAGAAGCTAGGTTAAAAAAAGGCTACGAAGTGAAAGGGGATGGTTCAATAATTCTATACAGCAGCAAGAATACCAAGTGATCCTCGAATTATCCGGAGAGTTTCCCGTAAAACTCCTTTGTCAAGCCATGAATGTGAACCGGAGCAGTTTCTACTACTGGAAAAAACGTCTGGGAAATCCATCACCAAGGACGATAGCACTGATCGATAACATCCGGTTGTTTCGGGAATACCATCTGAAGTATCCTTCTCATGGTTACAGATGGTTGAATGCCAAGATCCGGCTTGATACCGGCCTGGTCCTTTCTGATATGTATGCATACAAATGTTGTAAAACTGCCGGGATCAAAAGCAAGGCCAAGCATTATAAGTATAAGAAGCCCGGAGACCCGGGAAGAGTGTTCCCGAACCTTATCTCATCAGAGCTGAACATTGACGGACCGCTCCAGTGCATTGTAAGCGACATGACAGCATTCTATGTAAAAGGCATCTACTATGAGCTGACACTGTATATGGATCTTTGGAACAATGAGATCGTGAGCTATGCCCTGTCTGCCAAACGAGGCGACCGGATGACCTATATAAGCGGACTGAAGGACCTGCTCGAACTCAAGCAGCAACACCCCGAATACCAGATGATCCTTCACAGTGATCAGGGTTCTGTATATGCATCAAAAGCGTTCAATGATCTTCTGCCCATGTATGTGAACCGTTCTATGTCGCGTGCCGGAACACCTACGGATAATGCAGCAATGGAATCTATCAACGGATGGATCAAAGCGGAACTCTTTATGGACTTCCACGTCACAGGTGAGAGACCGGTTTCACAGGAGATTGATGAGTACATCGTCTTTTTCAATGAGCAAAGGCCGGCATACACCCTCAATTACCTGACTCCGAAGCAGTACAGAGAAGCTCATGCGATCTGATCTGCTCAAAGATCCGGAGCCGGAGGTCATAACCCAGACACCGCCGAAGGCGGCTTGCCTTTGACATCCAGTCGGAAAGAATCGCTACAATGAAATGCGCAACGGCGAAACAATCTGATCTGCTCATGAGTCCATCGCCGTCGGTACAGGCTGACAAGCGATTCTTGGAGCGATGTCAAAGGTGTCGTCCGGGTGTTATAAAGCATAAACAAAAGTGACTAAAAAATCGTTTATGCGTGTCCAAAAAACATTGACTAGTGCAACTATAGGTATGTGTTTACAAAACCCTATATTGGTGGAAATTCCACCAATATAGGGAAAAAATGCAAGGGTCAAAGATTTTTGGCCTTTCTATATGGGATAAGAAATCAGTTGATTTATATACTGATCTGGATATCATTTCTTATTTTCGAATTTCTCTTTTTTCTCCTCCTCGAGCAATTTATTCCGGATAGTTTCCAGCAAAACCGGTGTATAGTTGATGCGCTCCACACTGACGCATGCGCTGCGGCTGCTGACGGACCGGTATGTGGGATTGTTGTGAACGTGTCCGTAGAGGTTTGCATAAGGCATGCTCCTGCAGACATAGAGCGGTGTGTGGGAGAGTATAAAGAATTCCTTCAGAATGACCGGCAGGTCATAGCACTCCTCGAAGCCAAGGTCCCGCCATTGCTGCGGAGTGAGATAGGCGTCATGATTACCGATCAGAAGACGTTTGCGCCCTTTGAGCTGTGAGAGCAGCTCCCGGCAGCGGTCCTGCCCGCCGGAGCAGAAGTCGCCCAAGTGATAGACCAGGTCATTGTCACCTACGACCGAGTTCCATCGCCGAATTATCTCCCGGTCCATAGTATCCGTATCAGGAAAGGGCCGTTCCTCATAAAGTCTTATATTCTCATCACAGAAGTGGGTATCTGCGATCAGGAAGATCCGGCTGTCCACGCCATTTGTATTGTTCATATCACAACCTCCTTTCTTCTACTGTAGATTACGGTCAGAGCCTCTGTCAAATTTATATTTTATTTATAAAAAAACAAGTAATAATTGACATAAAGTTTAGCAATAGTATAATTGTGAATCGTACGGAAAAGTTTAGTAATAGTATATTTTCAGTTAATTATTGGAATTGGCCGACAGCGGTCAGCAACTCGGAAACTGAGGGCTTGCGGAGCCTTTAAGGTCCGCAGAATACTGAAGATCTGCAGAATACAAACACCGGGAGAGGAAGGCAGTAAGAATGGATACTGACAGTATCAACAGGGACATAGGCAGAAGGATCAGGAACCACCGGAACAGGAACGGCCTGACTCAGCAGGAGCTCGCCGACCGTACAGAGCTGACGAAGGGATTTATCTCCCAGCTTGAGAGGGGGCAGGTTTCCGCCTCAGTGGTGACACTGATGGACCTCATTGAGTGTCTGGGGACGACGCCTGCGGAGTTCTTTAAGGACGAAGAGGAGCAGGTGGTCTTCACGGAGCAGGAATATTTTGAAAAGTTGGATGAGAATGGCAACAGCAGGCAGTGGATCATTCCTACAGCGCAGAGGCTGCAGATGGAGCCGCTGCTGGTGGTGATCCAGCCGCACTCGTCGCTGGAGGAGGACAAACCGCACAACGGCGAGGAATTCGGCTATCTGATGAGCGGAAGGCTGAACCTGTGGCTCGGAGACAAGGTGTATCACATCAAGTCCGGTGAGAGCTTCTACTACCAGGCGTCACAGAAGCACCGGATCGAGAATTCGGGAGGCAGGCCTGCCAAGCTGCTTTGGATCAGCTCGCCGCCGGAGTTTTAACTAAAACGGCACACGGGGCGCGAAAGTATATCAGTAATTGACAATCATTTATGGAGAACAAGGAAATGGAGAACAGTACGAACATAATTGAACTGCGCGGCATCTGCAAAGTCTATGAGGATGGCTATAAGGCAGTGGATGACTTCAATCTGGAAGTGAAGCGAGGGGAATTCGTAACGCTGCTGGGACCGTCGGGCTGCGGCAAGACGACGACGCTGCGCATGATCGCGGGCTTTCTTATGCCCTCATCGGGCGAGATCCTTCTGAACGGGAAATCGATTCAGGATCTGCCGCCTTACAAGAGACCGGTCAATACGGTCTTTCAGAGGTATGCCCTGTTTCCCCATATGAATATTTACAACAATATCGCCTTCGGTCTTAAGCAGAAGAAGATGCCGAAGGACGTCATCGAGCGCAAGGTGCGCAGAGTTCTTGACCTGGTGGACCTTGAGGGCTTTGAGCAGAGGAGTGTGAGCACTCTTTCCGGCGGACAGCAGCAGCGTATTGCGATCGCGAGGGCGCTGGTAAATGAACCGGAGATCCTTCTTCTGGACGAGCCTCTTGGAGCGCTGGACCTCAAGATGCGCAAGGAGATGCAGATCGAGCTCAAGGATATGCATGACAAGCTGGGCATCACATTCATCTATGTCACGCATGACCAGGAAGAAGCCCTGACCATGTCCGACAAGATCGTTGTCATGAACGAGGGCAAGATCCAGCAGATCGGCACGCCTGAGGACATCTACAATGAGCCGACAAACGCTTTTGTCGCTGACTTTATCGGGGAGAGCAATATTTTCAACGGAATGATGACGGGCAAGCTGCGCGCGAGATTCTGCGGCGGTGAGTTCGAGTGCGTGGACGACTATGAAGAGGGAACGCACATCACGGCAGTCGTGAGGCCGGAGGACGTGGAACTGGTAAAACCCGAGCTCGGCACGATCCAGGGCGTTGTGGACTCGGTGATCTTCAAGGGAATGCACTACGAGATCGCCGTGCTGTCCGGCAAAAACGAGATCGTGAGCCAGACCGTACACTCAGCCAAGGTCGGAGACAGAGTCGGCATCCGCGTGGAGCCCGACAATATCCACATCATGCTGGCAGAGGACCACACGAACCTGTTCTTTGCGGAAATCAATAAAGATTACAGGCTCGAATACAACGGCCATGTGCTGGATACAAGCCTTACCAAGATCATCAAGGGCAGTTCCAGAAGAGAAGACGGAACGCTCCAGGATGCGAGCGGAGAGGCCATCGATCCAAACCGCATCCGCATCCAGGTGGCGATCGGCCCCAGCGATATCGAGATGACGGACGACCAGGAAGCCGGCCTGATCCAGGGTACGATCAGCAACCTGATCTACAAGGGCGACCACTACAGCTACATCATCCACACAGAACTGGAGCAGGACTTCGTGGTCAACGACGAGTACCTGTGGAACATGGGAGACCGCGTAGGTCTGCTCATGCCTGTGGAGAAGATGACTTTTACCATCAAGAAGAAGTGAGCGGACAGCTCCGGAGGAATAAAATTGAACTTTTCAAGAAAGAATCTGGGAATTCCATATGCCGTCTTTCTGATGATTTTCGTGGTGGCGCCGCTGATCGTCCTTGTGATCTATGCTTTTACAAACGGGCAGGGGCAGTTCACGCTTGAAAATCTGACCGGCTTTTTCACGGATCCCAACACGCTGGGAACCCTGTTTTACAGCTTCGCGATCGCGTTGGTGACAACGATCGTCTGTCTGCTGCTGGCCTATCCCATCGCCTATATTCTGGCGATGAGCGAGCTGAAGACCAAGTCCGTTATTGTAATGGTCTTTGTGCTGCCCATGTGGATCAACTTCTCCCTGCGCATCACGGCGCTCAAGGAGGTCCTGACACTGATCGAAGGCAACCTTGCCAGATACCCGTTCACGAACGCGGTAGTCGGTATCACTTACGATTTCCTGCCCTTTATGATCCTTCCGATCTACACGACGATCGAGAAACTGGACGGCGCGCTGCGCGAAGCGGCAATGGATCTGGGCGCAGATCCCGTGCAGACTTTTCTGCAGGTGACACTGCCTCTGTCGGTCCCCGGCATCATCAGCGGCGTGTCCATGGTCTTCCTTCCCGCGATGACCAACTACGTCGTCCTGGATATGCTGTACAACAGCACATATATCATGGGCAGCCTCATCGGAAGCTATTTCTCCGCCTACAACTGGCACGGAGGATCCATGATCGCGCTGATCCTGCTGGCGATCATCTGTCTCTTTACCCTGCTCACCACTGACGGAGGAGAGGAGAATCAGAGAGGAGGTGCGCTTCTGTAATGGTCAAAATATTAAAACGCGCTTATCTCATCATCATGCTGCTGTTCATTTACTTTCCGATCCTGATCCTGGCGGTGTTCAGTTTTACCAGCGCCACGCAGATCGGACAGATCCGCGGCTTCTCCGTGCAGAACTATGTGACCCTGTTCACGACGCCGGAGTTGACGGATATGATCCGCGGAACGCTGCTCCTGGCACTGGGATCCGCCACGATCGCGACGATCCTGGGAACGCTGGGAGCAATCGGAGCTTTCTACTCAGGGAAAAAGGTCAACACACTGATCACTTCCCTCAACCAAGTGCCCGTGGTCAATGCGGACGTCGTGACCGGTTTCTCCATCTGTATTCTGCTGGTGGTCGTACTGGGTATCAGCAAGGATACCTTCATCCCGCTGGTGGCCGGCCATGTGACGCTCTGCGCGCCCTTCGTATTCCTGTCCGTCATGCCCAAGATAAAGCAGATGGACTCCAGTATCTACGAGGCCGCCCTGGATCTGGGCGCCACACCGCTCACTGCGCTGTTTGAGATCGTGATCCCGCAGATCGTGCCCGGCATCGTTTCCGGCTTCGCATTGGCGATCACACTGTCATTGGATGACTATTTTATCTCAACATATACAAAGCCCGCCATGTTCGATACGATCAGCACCTATGTCGTCAACGCGACCAAAGGTTCACAGACAACGATCAAGACGGCGCTTTGGGCGCTCTCGACAGTAATATTTGCAGTTGTAGTCCTGATCGTAATCGGAATGAACGTCAGGGCTCTGCAGCAGGAAGGAGGGAGCCGTGCAAAAGAGTAACAGAAATGGC
The DNA here is from genome assembly GCA_045113775.1 of Lachnospiraceae bacterium. Lineage (GTDB taxonomy): Bacteria > Bacillota > Clostridia > Lachnospirales > Lachnospiraceae > CAG-791. The sequence goes on from JBGUJH010000103.1 coordinate 22,980, forward strand.
ATGAATCCCGCCGCCGGTGTGTTCCGGCCGACCTCTGCAGCCGGAGTGCTCCGTTCGATCTGTGCCGCGGCAGCAGCAGTGGCCGTCACGATTACAACAGCTGTCGGCGCAGCCGGCATAGTACCTGTCCGGGCGCAGGCCGCAGGTGACAGCGACGCCGAAGTGGTCCTGAGAGTCTGCAACTGGGAAGAATACATCGACCTGGGAGACTGGGACGAAGAAGAGACCATTGAACTGGAATCCGGAGACATCATCGGTGAGAATCCCATGTTTGAGGATTTCGAGGAGTGGTACGAAGAGAATTACGGCGTGAAAGTGAAAGTTGAGTATTCCACTTTCGGCACTAACGAAGACCTGTACAATATGCTGACGCTGGGAGACGAGTTCGACCTGGTCTGCCCATCGGAATACATGATCATGAAGCTTATGAGGGAAGGGCAGACAGTGCCGCTCTCTGAGGAGTTTTTTGATCCGTCTATCGAGAATAACTACTATATAAAGGGCGTTTCTCCTTATATCAGAAAGATCTTCGATGAGCATGAGATCGACGGCGAGCCCTGGAGCCGCTATGCGGCAGGCTATATGTGGGGCGTGACAGGTATTGTCTATAACCCCGAAGTAGTTGACAGGGAAGAGGCTTCCACATGGAAGATCCTCAGCAATCCCAAATTCAACAGACAGGTCACCATCAAAGACAACGTCAGGGATTCCTATTTTGCCGCGGTCGGAGCGATCAAGGCAGACCTTCTGACATCACCGGAGTTCATAAATGACCCTGATTACTCTCAGAAGCTCGAGGACGAGATGAATGACACTTCGCCCGAGATGATCGAGAAGGTCCAGGATTATCTGCAGGAGTGCAAGGACAATGTCTACTCCTTTGAGACGGACTCCGGCAAAGCGGATATGATCACCGGCAAGGTAGTCGCCAACTACCAGTGGTCCGGAGACGGCGTGTACACGCTTGACCAGGCTGCCGAGGACGATTTTGACCTGGCATTTGCGGTCCCCGTGGAGAGCACGAACATCTATTTTGACGGATGGATCATGCTCAAAAACGGCATTAAGGACAGCGAGGAAAAGCAGAAGGCCGCGGAAGCGTTCATCAATTTCAACTCGAGGCCTGACAACGTCGTCCGCAATATGTACTATATCGGTTACACTTCGGTCATTTCCGGAGGAGAAGATCCCACCATCTTTGAATACGCGGATTACAACTACAGCGCGGAGGAAGACGAGGAAGAGACTGAGGAGTACGATCTGAGCTACTTCTTTGCTGAAGACGGGGAAAAATCGGATGATTATGTGATCGAGGCCTCCTCGGATATGCTGGAGAGACAGCTGTACGCGGCCTATCCTCCGGATGACGTGATGCGCAGATCTTCGATCATGACCTGTTTCAACGAGGAACAGACTAAGGCGATCAACCAGATGTGGATCAACGTGCGATGCTATAACATCGAAAAAATGCCTTTCTGGGGCTGGATCTGCGCGGCGGTCGTGCTCGCCGGGACCGTTTGCCTGGCTGTGAGGCGTTTCAGGATCGGGAAAACACAGAAATAAACAGGAATTCATACGTCAGACCGCTGCGGGATTTAGCTGCAGCGGTCTGTATTTTAGAGCAAAAAATTCCTGTATTTTGACATTTTTCCGCTCTATTGACTTTCCCGCGGAAGTGTTTTAACGTTTACATGTCAGCTATGATGCACACGAGTGCGGAAAGGAAGATGCTGCCTTTGCCGGCAGCCCGCGCGCGGCGCAGCGGCTCGCTCCGCGAGCCTTGAAGGAGGAACCAATGTCTAAGATCGTTGAAGTCAGGAATGTGAGCAAGACGTTTCTGACCAAGGACGGACGTGTGGATGCCCTGCGGGATATCAATCTCTCCGTTGAGGAGGGGGATATTTACGGGATCATCGGTATGTCCGGCGCAGGCAAGAGCACGCTGGTGCGCTGCCTGAATTTTCTGGAAGTCCCGACAGAGGGACAGGTCATCGTCGAGGGGCAGGAGCTTGGAAAGCTCACCGAGAAGGAGCTTCGGCAGCTGCGCAGCAGCATCGGCATGATCTTTCAGAGTTTTAACCTGCTGATGCAGAAATCTGTATTGGATAACGTCTGTTTCCCGCTTCAGATCCAGGGGATGAAGAAGAAAGACGCGGCTGTAAAAGCGCGCAAACTCCTGGGGACTGTCGGCCTTGAGGACAAGGAAAACGCCTATCCGGCGCAGCTCTCCGGAGGCCAGAGGCAGAGAGTGGCGATCGCCAGGGCATTGGCCTGTGATCCCAAGATCCTCTTGTGCGACGAGGCCACGAGCGCGCTGGACCCGCAGACAACAGCATCTATTCTCGACCTTCTTCGAAAGATCAATGTGGAGACCGGGATCACGATCATCATAATCACGCATCAGATGTCGGTAGTCCGTGAGATCTGCAACAATGTGGCGATCATCGAGAAGGGAAGCCTTGTGGAGAACGGCCTTGTGGAGGAGATCTTCACGCATCCCAAGTCCCGCGCCGCCAAGCAGCTGATCATCGAGGGCAAGGACCCCGACGAGTGGACGGCAGACGAGAGCGCGGCAGGGACAGTTCCTCTGCTGCATGAGGACCGGAGGATCCGAATTGTTTTCGGAACGCAGTCTTCCTTTGAGCCCGTCATCGCCAATATGGTGCTGACGATGGGGACGCCGGTCAATATTTTGAAAGCGGATACAAAGGACGTGCACGGAGTGGCCAGAGGAGAGATGATCCTGGGGCTTCCCGCGGACAAGGACGTACAGGAGCGCATGATCGCTTATCTGGTCGAGCGCGGCCTGGATGTAGAGGAGGTGGACGGTTATGCTGAGTCCTGAGACATGGGCGATGATCGGCAGGGAGACGATCAATACTCTCTATATGGCCGGTTTTTCCACACTTTTCGGATATGTGCTCGGTCTGCCCTGGGGAATCGTCCTGGCTGTGACCGGCGCGGAGGGCATAAAGCCCAACAAGGCTGTATACCGGGTGCTCGATATCATCACCAACATTATGAGAAGTATCCCGTTCCTGATCCTGCTCATTTTGATCATTCCGCTGACCAGGCTGATCGTGGGCAAGAGCTACGGTTCTACGGCGACGATCGTGCCGCTGGTAGTCTCGGCCGCGCCATTTATTGCCAGAATGGTCGAATCTTCCCTTAAAGAGGTGGATCACGGCGTGATCGAGGCGGCGCAGGCAATGGGGGCAGACACGATGACCATCATCACCAAGGTCCTGCTGGTCGAAGCCAGGATCTCCCTGATCGTAGGCGTCACGATCTCCTTCGCGACCATCCTCGGCTATTCCGCTATGGCCGGTACCGTGGGCGGCGGCGGCCTCGGAGATGTCGCCATCCAGTACGGCTATTACCGCTATCAGTTCGACATCATGATCGTGACGGTAATTCTGCTTGTCGCGATCGTTCAGATTTTCCAATTTGCCGGCATGAGACTCGCATCTCGTCTGGACAGAAGGAAGGCTTGAGACTAAGATATATATGTAATATTCAGGCACCTGGGATAAGGTGCCAAAGGGAGGTCATATTATGAAAAAGAGATTGGTATCAGTGATTACGGCGGCAGTACTGAGCGCAGCGCTGCTGGCAGGCTGCGGAGGATCCGGAGCTGCATCTTCATCTTCAGGCGACCAGGCGCAGGCTCCTGCTGAAGGCACTGAAGAGAGTAAGAAGATCACTATCGCGGCAAGTCCTACACCGCACGCGGAGATCCTGGAAGCCGCAAAGCCTATCCTGGCTGAGAAAGGCTATGAACTGGAGATCAAAGTTTTTGAGGACTACGTACAGCCCAATGAGGTCGTAAACAGCGGAGAGATCGATGCCAACTATTTCCAGCACGTCCCTTATCTTGAGAGCTTCAACTCTGAGAAGGGCACGGATCTCGTAGTAGCAGGCAAGATCCACTACGAGCCTTTGGGAATTTATCCCGGAACCAAGAAAACTCTCGATGAGATCGGCGAAGGCGACGTAATTGCTGTACCAAATGATACAACAAATGAAGCAAGAGCTCTTCTTTTACTGCAAGAGAATGGTATAATAAAACTTAAGGAAGGCGCAGGCATCACAGCGACCAAGCAGGATATCGCCGAGAATCCTCACGGCGTCGAGATCAAGGAGCTGGAAGCGGCTCAGATCCCTCACGTCAAGGATGAAGTGGCATATTCCGTCATGAACGGAAACTATGCGCTGCAGGCAGGCCTGATCGCAGCGAAAGACGCCCTTGCTTATGAGCTGCCGGATTCCGAGGCAGCCGCTACATATGTAAATGTAGTCGCCGTAAAGGCCGGAAATGAGGAAAATGAGGGAATCAAAGCACTCGTGGAAGTACTCAAATCGGACGAAATCAAGAAATTTATCACTGACAAATATGAGGGTGCTGTGGTAGTATTTGAAGAGTGACTTAGATCACAAAAGAGGTAAACTGAGGAGGCAGTATGACAATCGATAAGAAAAAAGAAGGTAATCGGCTGGTTCTGGCAGTTTCAGGCCGCCTTGATACGATGACGGCTCCGGAACTGGAAAGCGTCATTAAGGATAATATGGACGGCGTAGAGGAGCTGATCCTTGATTTCAAAGATCTGGAATATATCTCCTCGGCAGGCCTGCGCGTGGTACTTGGAGCCAGAAAGGCCATGGGAGACAAGGGATCCTTCGCTGTTCGCAATCTTTGCAGCGATGTGAGGGAGATCTTCGACATTACGGGATTCTCAGATATCATTACGATCGAGTGACCGGAAAGAATCCCGGGCTCCGGCGCGGGCTTCGCGCAGGAGACGGAGTTTTGCACGGAAAAACTGAGGTTTAGCGGAAGAGGCGGTACGTTATCGTGCCGCTTCTTTTTTGTGCGATAAGCCGGTAAGCGCAGCTCGTGCTTGCACGAAGATGCATTTACCGGCCAACGGTCAATCGAGTAGGAGCATCCTACTCGATTGCGATGAGCCGCGGGGCGCATCTCGTGCCTGCAAACTATGTTTGCGGATATGGGAATCTTCAGTATAATAATTATGTGAACTCAGGAGAGGTTAGTCCTTACTGATCTAATGATGCACATGAGTACGGAAGGGAAAACGTTCAGACATGGAAAATAACGAGATCTTCAGAAAAAAAGCAGTAGAGAGAATATCATCACCGGAGAAGCTCAATGATTATATACACGTGACCAGTCCCTCGATCTGGATCGCTCTTTTGGGAGTCATATGCATTCTGGTCGGTGCGATCGTGTGGGCGGTCTTCGGGAATATCTATACGACTGTTGATGGTGCCGCATCTGTTAAGGACGGGAATCTTGTGATCTATATCAAGGTCGCGGACCGCCCCTCGGTGAAAGAGGAGATGGAAATAACGGTGAGCGGTCACAAGACAGTTGTCAGGGAGATATCGCTCGAACCTGTCCAGATCGGTGAAGAGGTCGGAGAGTATATTCTCGACGCGACCGGAATGAAGTCAGGGGAATGGGTCTATATTGTCGAGGCGGACACAGACCTTCCGGACGGTATCTATCAAGCCAGTATAACGGTGGAATCCATTCATCCGATCAAGTTTGTGACTAACTGAGGGATTTCTATGAGTAAATCAACCAAGAAAATCAAAGAACCGGTCAAAAAGGGAGTTGCCAAGGTCCCGGTCATCATGCAGATGGAAGCGCTGGAATGCGGGGCGGCCTGCCTGACCATGGTTCTTGCCTATTATGAAAAATGGGTCCCGCTGGAGAAAGTGCGCGTCGACTGCGGCGTGTCCCGTGACGGGTCCAATGCCGGGAACGTCCTTAAAGCGGCGAGATACTACGGCCTTGAAGCAGACGGTTACAAGCTCGAAGTGCAGACGCTCATGGAGCACGCAACTTTTCCCTGCATCATACACTGGAACTTCAACCACTTTGTAGTGCTTGACGGATTCAGGGGCAAAAAAGCGATTCTCAACGACCCGGCCAGAGGCCGCGTCGAAGTGACCATGGAGGAATTTGACGAGTCATTTACGGGGATATGCCTTTTGTTCTCACCGGGAGAAAACTTTGTCCCCGAGGGAAAGCCCAAAAGCGTTCTTGCGTTCGCGGCAAAGAGACTCAAGGGAGCGGAGGCTGCGATCGTATTTGTCGTGCTGACGACGATCATATCGTCTCTGTTCGGTGTTATCTCGCCCGGCTTTTACCAGGTGTTCATGGACCGGCTGCTGACAGGGAGAAATCCGAACTGGGTATACCCGTTCCTTGTGCTGCTCTCCGTATTTACAGCGCTGCAGATCTTCGTCTCATGGATCAATGTCGTCTACTCGATGAGGATCAACGGAAAGCTTGCTATAGTCGGCAATTCTTCCTTTATGTGGAAGATCCTCAGGCTGCCCATGGAATTTTTCTCCCAGAGAATGGCAGGTGACATTCAGTCCAGACAGAATTCCAATACAGAAGTGGCGGCGAACCTGGTCAATACTTTCGCACCGCTTGCCCTCAACACGGCAATGATGTTTTTCTATCTCCTGATCATGATCAGGATGAGCATTCCCATGACGATCGTGGGCCTCATCTCTGTTTTGATCAATGCGCTGTTTTCGAGGTATATTTCCGAAAAGCGGATAAATGTCGCGAGAGTACAGGTCCGCGACAGCGGAAAACTGACGGGCACTACGATCGCCGGGATCGAGATGATAGAGTCCATCAAGGCGAGCGGGTCGGAGACGGGCTTTTTCGGCAGATGGGCAGGCTATCAGGCGAGCGTCAACGCGCAGGACGTCAAGTTCTCCGAGATGAACGAATATCTGGGACTTCTCCCGCAGATCGTTTCGACAGTGACCGATATCCTGGTACTGTGTATAGGAATCGCACTCGCGATGAGGGGCCAGTTCACACCCGGTATGATCTCCCAGTTCGGGATATATATGAAACAGTTCCTGGCGCCGGCTGATCAGCTTATCGCCACGGGGCAGACGATCCAGGAGCTCAGGACAGAGATGGAGCGCATCGAGGACGTCATGGAATACCGTACGGATGAACTCGCGGACAATGAGGTGAGTCCTGATACCGCGGACGCTTCCTTTGCAAAGCTCTCCGGGCGCGTCGAGATGAGAGATGTCACTTTCGGCTATTCGCCTCTCGGCAAGCCTTTGATCCAGAACTTCAGCATGTCGCTTGAGCCGGGTAAGAGCATTGCTTTTGTAGGTGCTTCCGGAAGCGGCAAATCCACCCTTGCCAAGCTCCTGTCGGGGCTCTATCAGCCTTGGAGCGGGGAGATATTGTTTGACGGCAAACCGATCATCGATATTGATAAGTCCGTTTTCAGAGGTTCTCTGGCAGTCGTGGATCAGGATATCACACTGTTTGAGGATACGATCGCCAACAATATCAAGATGTGGGATACGACCATTGAGAACTATGAAATGATACTGGCTGCCCGCGACGCGCAGATCCATGACAAGATCCTGGAGCGCGAGGGAGGCTATGAATATAAGATCAGGGAGAACGGTTCCGACTTCTCGGGAGGAGAGAGGCAGAGACTTGAGATCGCCAGAGTCCTTGCCCAGGATCCTACAATTGTGATCATGGACGAGGCCACATCTGCTCTGGACGCGAGAACGGAATACAATGTCGTGAAGTCGATCAGGGACAGAGGCGTTACTACGATCGTGATCGCGCACAGGCTCTCCACGATCAGGGACTGCGATGAGATCATCGTTATGGACCACGGCCTTGTGGCGGAGAGAGGCACACATGAGGAGCTCTATGCGCTGGGAGGCATGTACACAGATCTGGTGAGCAGTAATTAAGACAGCAGGAGATAACAGTATGGGTTGGTTTGATGAACAGATCCGTCTGAGAAAAATAAATGACGATGAGCTGATGGAGGAGTCCTTTCTCGACATGTCGGGAGCCGTCATGGGAATGGGAATGCAGGCTTCTCTGGAGAGCAACCGGGTCAAGACCAAAAATGCCATTGATGCCATTCTTCAAAGTATGAATGTCAGAAGCAGGGAAATACCGGACGAGGTGACGAATCTCGAAGATCAGCTGGACTATCTTCTTGATCCGCACGGAATCATGCGCAGGATCGTGTATCTGCCGAAAGGATGGTATAAGGACGCGGCCGGACCTATGCTCCTCATCTACAAGGAAGGACAGGTGCCGGTTGCAGTGCTGCCGGGAAAGATCAAAGGATATGAGTTTACGGATCCCGTCACTCAGAAAAAGTGCAGGGTAGATGACAACACACAAAAACTGTTTGAAGAGGAAGGTCTGTGTTTCTACAAACCGTTCCCTCAGAGAAAGCTCGGAATCAAGGATCTGCTTGTCTATATGGCCCTCTCCAGGTCCGTTTCTGACCATGCCATGATCATTATCAGTGCAGCAGTGCTGACGGCAGTGGGCGGACTGATTCCTATGCTCAATAAACTCGCCTATGGAAGAGTTCTCAGAAGCGGCGAGATGAATATGCTGTATGCGCTGGGATTCTTTATGATCAGCGCCTCGGTCGGACACCTTCTGTTCGGCGCAGTTGGCAACATGATCACTCAGGCGGTGCAGACCAAGCAGTCTGTGGCGATCGAAGCGGCAGTCATGATGAGAGTGCTCTCTCTTCCCGCTTCCTTCTTCCGCAAATTCAGCGCAGGTGAACTGTATACGAGGACGCAGTCGATAACGGAGCTGTGCAAACAGCTTGCGTCGGCCGTATTGAACACCGGGATCACCTCGCTGTTCTCACTGGTGTACATCCTGCAGATCTTGCACTACACGCCGGCACTGGTAGTTCCGGCGCTGGCAATTACTCTGGCCACGGTCCTGTTCTCGATAGTATCTACCCTCATGAATACAGAGATCGCCAGAGCTTCCATGCAGCTGGCGGCGCAGGAAAACGGTATGAACTACGCGATGATCACCGGAATCCAGAAGATCAAGCTGGCAGGAGCGGAGAAGCGCGCCTTTGCACGCTGGGGCAGACTCTATGCAAAGGAGGCGGAGTTCCTCTACAACCCGCCTATGATCATCAAGCTCAATTCTGTGATCAGCACCGCGATCTCCCTGATCGGGACAGTGGTCATGTACAGCGCCGCTATTAAGAGCGGTGTGACATATGACAACTATGTCGCGTTCACAAGCTCCTACGGCTACATTTCGGGCGCGTTCATGGAGATCTCCTCCATTGCTCTTATGATCGCGGGAATCCGCCCCACGCTGGAGATGGTGAGCCCTATCCTGAAGGAAGAGCCGGAGGCCGCAGGGGGCAAGCAGATCGTGACCAGGCTTGGAGGCAATATCGAGATGTCCCACGTCTGCTTCCGGTATTCGGACACCATGCCCGATATCCTGGACGATCTGAGCATCAAGATCAAAGCGGGGGAATATGTGGCGATCGTCGGAGAGACGGGCTGCGGAAAATCAACGCTGGTAAGGCTCCTTCTGGGATTTGAAAAGCCCAGGAAGGGCGCCGTTTTCTATGACGGAAAGGATATAAACAGCCTTGACCTGAGATCCTTGCGAAGGCATATCGGCGTTGTCATGCAGAACGGGAAACTCCTGATGGGCAGTATCTTTGAGAATATCACTATTTCGGCGCCTTGGCTGAGTCTGGACGACGCCTGGGAGGCGGCAGAGGCGGCCGGTCTCGCGCAGGACATCAGTGAGATGCCGATGGGCATGCAGACTATGATCTCTGAGGGACAGGGCGGAATCTCGGGCGGACAGAAGCAGAGGCTTCTGATCGCAAGGGCGATCGCGCCAAAGCCAAATGTCCTGATCTTCGACGAGGCGACGTCCGCTCTCGATAACCTGACGCAGAGGAAGGTCACGGAGGCACTGGACTCTTATAAATGTACCAGGATCGTCATCGCGCACAGGCTCTCTACGATCCAGGCCTGCGACAGGATCCTGCTCCTGAGAGGCGGCAAAATCGAAGAAGACGGTACATATGATGAGCTGCTCGAGAGAAAGGGGTTCTTCTCTGAACTGGTCGAGCGGCAGAGACTCGACACAGGGGACAGCAGCAATGAGGAGCCCCGTGATGATATGCCGGACGGCGAAGGGGAATATCCTGAGTCCGAGGCTGAGCTTAATGAGGGAGAATATCCTGAGTCCGAGGCTGAGCTTAACGAGGGAGAATATCCTGAGTCCGAGGGCGGCATGAACGCGGAAGAGAACTCTGAGCCCTATGATCCACAGTCGGAGGAAAACGGCAATGTACCCGCCGGTTAATAAAGACAGGCGCATGGACGCGGCCTTTATGAAGAAGATCGCGATCATCACGATGTTCATTGACCACGTGACATACAGCTTTCTTGAGGTCGCGAGGAACGCGGAAGGCCAGCGCATCATGAATACCTTTGCCTTTGGAAAGACGCTCGATGAGATCGGCAGAGGGATCGGCAGACTTGCTTTTCCTGTTTTCTGCTTCTTCATTGTGGAAGGCTTTCTGCACACAAGGAACAGGTGGAAATATCTTGTGCGGCTCCTTATATTTGCCGCTGTTTCGCAGGTTCCCTTCTGCCTGCTGTTCTTTCCGAATTCGGAGAAACGGCATGCCGACACTATTTTTACACTGGCAGCGGGATACCTGCTGATCTGGATCGTTGAGACTGTGGCAAAATATTGCCGGGTGGACAAATATCTGCCCGCCGCGCATAACCGGGAAGGGAGAAGGGAAGGACCGGTCCTGAAGCTCCCCGGTCCGGTCGATCATGAAGCAGTCAGGCTTCTTTTGGCGCTGATACCATGTGCCGCTGCGGCCTATGGGATCTGCAGGACTGTCAAATGGTTCGGATGTGATTACTCCTACGGAGGGGTCATCTGCATCCTGATCCTGTATCTGCTTTATCGGGTGCGGGAGATCTCTCTTCTGGCAGCATGGGCCTGGCTGACGCATTACAATGAGAACGAACTGCTGGCAGTGACGGGATTTTGGCTCATCTGGTGCTATAATGGAAAGAGAGGGAAACAGAACAAGTATTTCTTTTACCTGTTTTACCCGGGGCACCTGATCCTGCTGTACCTGATCCGAAAGGCTGTTTTCGGAAACTGAACGGAAACTGATCGGAAACGGAAGCTTTGGCCTGCGGCCCGGGACTTTACTAGAATGGAGGACTGCATATGGAATTAATGTTTATCGGAGCTGACCATGAAGTGACGGGCAGCTGTCATTATCTGCAGGTTGGCAAGAAGAAATTTCTGGTAGACTGCGGCATGGAACAGGGCATTGACCGGTTCGAGAATGCAGACCTGCCTGTACCGGCCTCTGAGATCGATTTTGTTTTCCTTACACATGCGCATATCGACCACTCCGGAATGCTTCCCAAGCTGTACCATGACGGCTTCCGCGGGCAGATCATTTCCACAGCAGCGACAGCAAGCCTGTGCGATATCATGCTCCGCGACTCGGCGCACATCCAGACAATGGAGACTCAGTGGCGCAATAAGAAAGCCAAGAGAAAGGTGGACGGAGAGGGCTATGAGCCTATTTACACCATGGAGGACGCCGTCGAGACGATCAAACTGTTCGTGCATTATCCCTACGGCAAGATCTTCAGTGTGTGTGACGGGATCCGTTTCCGCTTTACAGATGTCGGTCACTTGCTGGGGTCCGCCAGTATTGAGCTGTGGCTGCAGGAGGGCAATACGGAGAAGAAGATCGTCTTTTCCGGAGACATCGGAAACAAATGCCAGCCCTTGCTCAAGGATCCCGAATATACATATGAGACGGATTATGTCGTCATGGAATCCACGTACGGGGACAGAATCCATGAGAAGGACGATGTGGACGTGGTTCGTGACCTGGCGGACATAATCAGCGAGACTTTCCACAGAGGCGGCAATGTCGTGATCCCGGCCTTTGCGGTTGGAAGGACCCAGGTCCTGCTGTACTATATCCGGCAGATCAAAGAGAAGAATATGGTGCCGGATTTCCCGAATTTCCCCGTTTATGTGGACAGCCCTCTGGCTGTAGACGCCACTGAGATCTTCTACGAGTGCGGAGATGAGTGTTACGACGAGGAGGCCCATGCGCTTTTAGACCAAGGGATAAATCCGATTTCCTTCCCGAACCTGAACCTCTCGATCACCACAGAAGAATCGAAAGAGATAAACGAGATCATGACTCCAAAGGTGATCATCAGCGCTTCGGGAATGTGCGACGCGGGCCGCATCAAACACCACCTCAAGTACAACCTTTGGAGAACCGATTCTACGATCCTGATAGTCGGCTATCAGTCTGCCGGTTCACCCGGAAGAAAGATAATGGACGGCGCAAAAGAGATCAAACTGTTCGGTGAAGATGTGGCGGTAAGAGCCAGAGTCGTCATGCTGCCCGGGCTCTCCGGCCATGCGGACAGGCTTGGCCTTCTGGAGTGGATCGAAGCATTTAAGAGCAAACCGCGTCAGATCTTTGTCGTCCACGGAGAGGACCAGATCGCCGAGCTCTTTGTGCAGACACTTACGGAAAAATGCGGGATGAGAGCCTGCGCACCTTTCAGCGGAACCAGATTTGATCTGGCATCAGGTAAATTTATCGAAGTTACCAAAGGAATTCCAATCAGTAAAGCGACTGCCGGAAGGACCGTCTCCACGGCCTTCACCAAGCTTAAGCTCACTGCGCGTGAGGTACTGGATTTTGTCGGCAAATGCCAGGGCCTTCCCAACAAGGATCTTGAGCGGTTCAGCGCGGAACTTGAAGCCCTGATCGAGAAGTATAAGAGATAGGAGATATCGAAATGAACTTAATCGCTGCCGTAGATCGGAACTGGGCGATCGGCAACAAGGGACAGCTCCTTGTCAGGATCCCGGGTGACCATAGGATGTTCCGTCAGGAGACCCTCGGAAAGGTCATTGTGTATGGGAGAAAGACGCTGGAGACTTTTCCTATGGCTCAGCCGCTGGACCGAAGAGTCAACATTGTGATGTCGACAAACCCTGACTACAAGGTCAAAAACGCGACAGTAGTACACAGCATCGAAGAACTTCTGGAAGTGGTCAGCGCTTATCCGTCTCAGGACGTCTATATCATCGGCGGGGAGAGCATCTACAGGCAGCTTCTTCCATATTGCGATACAGCGCATATTACAAAAGTGGATTATGCCTATGAGGCGGACGCCTATTTCCCGAACCTGGACAAAGACCCGGAATGGGAAGTGACGGCGGACAGTGACGAGCAGACCTATTTTGACATTGCCTATACTTTCGTGCGCTATAACAGGGTAAAAAGGGTAAAAGAATGAATGACAATCATTATGACGTGATCATCGTCGGCGCAGGGCCCGGCGGGATCTTCTGTGCCTACGAACTGAAGGAAAACAAGCCGGATCTTCGCGTCCTCCTTCTGGAAAAAGGGCACTCCATCGAGAAGAGATACTGCCCCAAGAGAAAGACTAAGCACTGCAATAACTGCCATCCCTGCGCGATCACGACGGGATTCGCGGGAGCGGGCGCGTTTTCGGACGGAAAGCTCTCCCTCTCACCGGATGTGGGAGGAACGCTTCCGGATATACTCGGCTATTCCAAGGCCAAAGCCCTGATCGAGAGGTCTGATCAGATCTACCTGAAATTCGGGGCAGACACCAATGTTTACGGCGTCGGTAAGGAGAAAGAGATCCAGGAGATCCGGGCCAAGGCGATCCGGGCCAATCTCAAGCTGGTGGAGTGTCCGATCCGCCATCTCGGGACAGAAAAAGGTTATGAGATCTATCAGAAGCTGCAGCATCATCTCGAGCAGGCCGGAGTAGATATGCGCTTTGACAGTCCGGTCAGGGATATTCTGGTCGGGGACGACAAAAAAGTGCGCGGCGTCATTACAGAGAAGGGCAGCGAGTTCTACGCGCCCAAGGTGGTCGTGGCAGTAGGCAGGGACGGCGCAGACTGGCTCAGCGCCCAGTGCGAGAAGCTGGAGATCGATTCCGTGGCGGGTACCGTCGATATCGGTGTCCGCGTGGAAGTCAGGGATGAGATCATGAAGTTCCTCAATGAAAACCTCTATGAGGCGAAACTGATCTACTACACGCCTACTTTCGACGACAAGGTGCGCACGTTCTGCACCAATCCTTCAGGAGAAGTCGCTTCCGAGTACTATGATGACAACCTGGCAGTTGTAAACGGCCACGCGTACAAATCCAAGGAATTTAAGACAAATAACACGAACTTTGCGCTCCTGGTGTCCAAGAACTTCACGAAGCCTTTCAAGACGCCCATCGAGTACGGCAAGAAGATCGCGCAGCTCTCCAACATGCTCTGCGGAAACCGCATCATGGTGCAGACTTTCGGCGATTTCAGAAGAGGCAGGAGATCCACGGAAGAGCGCATGTGCCGCAACAACCTGATCCCGACTCTCAAGGACGCGGTCCCGGGAGATTTGTCCCTCGTTCTTCCTCACAGGATCATGGTGGACCTGGAGGAGATGATCTTCGCTCTCGACAAAGTGACGCCCGGTATCGCTTCGGATGAGACCCTTCTGTACGGCGTGGAAGTTAAATTCTACTCCAACAAAGTTTTAGTGTCCAAAGAGTTCGAGACCAGCATTTCGGGACTGTACGCGATCGGTGACGGAGCGGGAATTACACGCGGACTGCAGCAGGCTTCGGCCAACGGATTATGTGTGGCGGAAGCGATTCTGTCGAAAGTCACTGACAAGTAGAGCGGCGGAGAACGCTGCTTACCCTTTACGGAAAGGACGGGTTGATTTTATGGGGAGAAAAGGTAAGAGAGCGGCGCGTGCCGTATTAGCAGCCGCTTTGCTGATCTGTTCTCTGTTCTTGTCCGGCTGCGGACGGAGACTGGTGCTGACCAGGGGATTTGCCAAGGATGAGCTGTTCAGGATCGGGAATACCAATTGCAGGCTCTCGGAATACAATGTGTTCCTGCTCAACCTGCAGAAGCACTGTGAGAGAACTTTCGGGCACGATGTCTGGGAAGGACAGGGAGGCGCCGACTTGAAAGAGGCCATCGAGCAGAGAGCTCTCTCAGAGGCGTCACGCCTGAAAGTGATGCTGCTGCTGGCAGTTCAGGACAACATCATGCTGACGGATTCGGAGGAGAGCCTGGCGGATGAGGCCGAGACCGAATATTACAATGGCCTGACGGAGGCAGAAAAGGATTATCTCGGAATCGAGGAAGATACGCTTCGTAAGCTCTTTGAGCAGTATGCACTGGCACAGAAAGTGTATAAGAGTATCGGAACTTCTTTCGAGGAGCGGTATGACAGCTTCTGCACGACGCTGGACTATGACCTGAACGAGCAATTGTGGAATACGGTGGACCGGGCGTATATTGATGACCTGACAGAGACGCCCGGGTTTTCGGAGGTCTACGCCAAGTATTTCGGAAGCTCCTATCTGGGGCAGGACACCGCAGAGGAGGAAGAGACAGAGAACGGACAATAATGGTTGTTAGCACTCATGTTTAATGAGTGCTAATTTTTTGTTGACATTTGGTACGGGGAATACTAAACTCTCTGTTAGACAGGCTGTAAAGCCTTATGTTAGGTAAACATATGCAACCATTCAGCACCCCATAGTCCCAAATGCTTCGCATTCGGGACTGTGGGCGTTCAGAGGCGCTCCGCGCCTTGCCCGCCCCGGGAAAATGATCGAAAACGATCCGGTGAGCGAGCTCCCCGTCTCTTATTTTGATCATTATCCCGGGGTGCTGAATAATTAAAATTTACATATAAGCAAAGGAGACGACAGAAATGGCAGAAAAAGGATCTTTGTCCATTAACAGTGAGAATATGTTCCCCATTATTAAGAAATGGCTGTACAGTGATCACGATATTTTCTACAGAGAACTGATCTCCAACGGCTGCGACGCCATCACGAAGCTTAAAAAGCTGGATATGATGGGAGATTTCGCACTGCCTGAGGACTACAAGGCTCGGATCGACATCGAGGTGAGCCCGACCGATAAGACCATCAAGGTATCGGATAACGGCATCGGCATGACCGCGGATGAGGTCAGGGAATACATCAACAATATCGCGTTTTCAGGCGCGGAAGCTTTCCTTGCAAAATATAAAGACAAGGCGAGCGGAGACCAGATCATCGGTCATTTCGGCCTGGGATTTTACAGCGCGTTCATGGTAGCTGATCTTGTGACCATCGACACCCTCTCTTATCAGGAAGGGGCGGAGCCGGTGCACTGGGAGTGCGACGGCAGCAGCACTTATTCGATGGATAAGGGCAGCAGGCAGACTTTTGGCACGACGATCACACTTCATCTTTCAGAGGACTGCGTTGAGTTCGCTAACTATTACAAGGCGCAGGAAGTGATCGAGAAATACTGCTCCTTCATGCCCACGGAAATCTATCTCTCCGAGAAGGACACCAGTGCGACCGAGACGATCGCAGAGTCCGAGAGAAGACCTGACGACGTGGTGATCGAAGTCATCGAGCCCGAGAAGAAAGACGGCGACAAGGAGCCGGCTGAGAGGAGACTCAAGATCCGCAGGCGTCCGATACTTCTCAATGACACGCATCCGCTCTGGGGCAAGAATCCCAGCGAGTGCACCGAGGAGGAGTATAAGGAATTCTACAGGAACGTTTTCAGAGACTACAAGGAGCCCCTGTTCTGGATCCACCTCAACATGGACTATCCCTATAATCTCAAGGGAATCCTGTACTTCCCGAAGCTGAACCTGGAGTATGAGTCCGCTGAAGGCGTGATCAAGCTCTACAACAATCAGGTGTTCATTGCCGACAACATCAAGGAAGTCATTCCCGAGTACCTGATGCTGCTCAAGGGCGTCATCGACTGCCCTGATCTGCCGCTGAACGTCTCCAGAAGCGCGCTTCAGAATGACGGCTTTGCCAAGAAGATCAGCGATTACATCACGAAGAAGGTCGCGGACAAGCTGGCAGGCATGTGCAAGACCGACAAAGAGAACTATGACAAGTACTGGGATGACATCTCTCCCTTCATCAAGTATGGATGCCTCAAGGACGATAAGTTCTGCACCAGAATGACGGACTACATCCTGTTTAAGGACCTGGACGGAAATTATCTGACCACTCCCGATGCCCTCAACGTCAACAAGATCGATCCGGAGGCTGAAGAAGAAGAGAAGTCCGCAGAGACCGCGACAGATGAGAACGGCGAGAAGGTCGAGGCGGAGATCGTCGATGAGAACGGCGAGAAGGCAGACGCTGATAAAGATAAGGAAGAGGAAGTCACAGATCACACGATCTACTATGTGACGGATCCCCAGCAGCAGAGCCAGTACATCCGCATGTTCCGCGAGCACAAGATGCAGGCGTTCATCCTGGACCACACCATCGACCAGCCCTTCATCCAGCAGCTGGAAGCCAAGAACGAAGGACTTCACTTCGCAAGGATCGACGCCGATATCCAGGAAGCTCTCAAGGCCCGCACAGGCAAGAAGGCGGCTGAGGCTCTCAAGGAGTCTTCCGAGAAACTTGAGAAGATGATCCGCAAGGCAGTCGGGAACGACAAGCTCAGCGTAAAGGTCGAGAATCTCAGAGATAAGAAGACAGCTTCCATGCTCACAGTGAATGAGCAGAGCCGCAGAATGGC
>JBGUJH010000104.1:0-32943 GCA_045113775.1 Lachnospiraceae bacterium
TTGCCGCAGATATCACATTTTGCCATCTTAAACACCTCCTAACGTACATATTCGGGTCTACAACATTTGTATAGTATCAAAAATGAATCGTGAATGCAAGGAAAAAATAATCGAATTTGCAGGAATTAGATGGCCTGTGAGGGAATACGTTCTTTTCTTTTCGATGCTTTGAGGGTATAATTTATATTGATTTACCGTGTACTTATTTAGTTCCGACAATTCTGTACGAGTGATTGACGGGATCACGGAGAGATCATTACTATTGCCGCTGCTGCGGCTATGAAAGGAGAACGGCCTTTGAAGACATTTTTAATGAATACACATATGGGTAATATCAGTGTTGATACTGAAGTGATCGCGCAGTATGCCGGAAGCGTGGCAAATGAGTGCTTCGGCATTGTAGGCATGGCTTCTGTCAACAGCAAAGAGGGATTCGCGAATCTCCTCAAGAGAGAGAGCATGACGAAGGGAATCAACGTAACTCTGAATGCAAGGGACAAGCTTGTCATTGATTTTCATGTGATCGTGTCTTACGGAGTGAATATTATGGCTGTAGCCGAGAACCTGATCTCCTCTGTATCATACCGCGTTGAAGATTTCACCGGTCTTGAGGTTGAAAAGATCAATGTTTACGTAGAAGGTGTGCGCGTCATTGATTGAAATCAAGCGCAGTGCGCCTCAAACGAGCCTTAACAAATAATTTTTATGCAGGAGGAAGATGCGGTGACGACCAGCACAATAGACGCCAGGCTGCTGGCAGAAATGTTTTTTGCCGGTGCAGCTAATTTGGAAGCTAATAAAGAATGGATCAATGAACTGAATGTATTTCCGGTCCCTGACGGTGACACCGGTACAAATATGACTCTGACGATCAAATCGGCAGTGAATGAAGTATCGGCACTTGGAAATACAGACAGCATGAAGGATATATGCAAGGCGATGTCTTCAGGCTCGCTCAGAGGTGCCAGAGGAAACTCCGGCGTCATTCTCTCCCAGCTGATCCGCGGTTTCGGCAAGGTGGCAAAAGCAGAGACGGCTCTGACGATCCCTGTCCTCGCTGAGGCTTTTGACAGGGCTGTAGAGACGGCTTATAAAGCAGTCATGAAACCCAAGGAAGGAACGATCCTTACTGTCGCAAAAGGCGCGGCGCTCAAATCAAGAGAGCTGGCGGATGCAGGAGAGGAGAATCTGGAAGTCTTTCTGGGGGCAGTCCTCGAAGAGGCTGAGAAGGTACTTGCTCACACTCCGGAGCTCCTTCCCGTTCTCAAGGAAGCGGGTGTAGTTGATTCAGGCGGACAGGGCCTTGTTCAAGTGATGAAAGGGGCTTACGACCGGTTCCTGGGCAAAGAGATCGATTACAGCGCTCTTATTGAGAAAGAAGAGCCCGGGGAAGAGGCAGAGCCTGAGAAAGAAGCTCAGGAGCAGGAAGCGCTCCGCTTCATCTATAAGATGAGAATGACAGTCCTCATGACCAAGAAGCCTTCTTCCAGAGACCAGAAGGAGTATCTGGAGTTCCTGAAGTCTCTCGGCGACCGTGTCAAGTGCGCTATGGAAGGCGATATTCTTCATGTAAAGGTTCAGACCAATGATCCCGGCCTGATCATCCAGAGAAGCCAGAAGTTCGGCGAACTCGGAGAGGTGAGGCTGATCAACCTCAAGGAGACAGACAGCGCAGGCAAGACCGCGTCGGCAGAAAAATCCGGTTCCAAGCCGAAAGCTCCTGTGGAACAGGTAAAGCCGGCTCAGGAGCAGGAGGCGGCAAAGCAGCCCAGAAAAGATGTCGGTTTTATCACTGTATCTGTCGGAGAAGGAATAAAAGAGATCTTCCAGGGACTCGGCGTCGATTATGTGATCAGTGGCGGACAGACGATGAATCCCAGTACAGATGATGTCCTCAAGGCTGTTGAGAGTGTCAACGCAGACGTGATCTTCGTTCTTCCCAACAACAAGAACATCATAATGGCGGCAAACCAGGCAGCTTCTCTTACCACGGACAAGAAAGTGGTCGTTGTTCCTACAACTACAGTTCCTCAGGGCATTACCGCTGTGATCAACTATATGCCTGATCTCGATGCGGAAGCAAATAAAGCGAATATGTTCGAGGAGATCGGAACCGTCCACAGCGCTGAGATCACATACGCGGTACGCGATACAGAGATCAGCGGCATTGCGATCCATCAGGGCGATATCATGGGAATCGGTGACGAGGGCATTCTGACCACCGGAAGCAATGTCGAGGATGTGACGTTTGAATCTCTCAAAATGATCGTTGAGGAAGATACTGAGATCATCAGTATTTATTACGGCGAGGATGTGACAGAGGAAGATGCCGAGAAGCTCAGAACCAGAGCTGCAGAGGCGTTCCCTTCCTGTGACGTGGAACTTCAGTATGGCGGACAGCCGATCTACTTCTATATACTGTCTGCTGAATAAGCCGGAGTCATATGGCAGTACATTTGATCCTGATAATTTACGAACCGGATGCTGTAAAAGCATCCGGTTTGTTTTGGAAGAGAACATACAGCAGGCTAACAGAATGAATCTACAGACAGATGTCGGAAAATTAAAGAGAGTAGGTCCAAAGACGGCTGAGCTTCTGAACAGTAAAGGGTTGTATACAGCCGGCGATCTTGTGAACTATTTTCCTTACCGCTATGAGAAATATGTCAGTCTTTCCGCAGTTTCCGCGGCTGAGGAAGGAAGAGAATGCGCTGTACTCCTTACTGTGATCGGCAAAGGCAGCAGCGTCAGGGCGGGCGGCCGCACCATTTGTCATTTTAAAGCGGGCGATGCTACCGGGGACTGCCGGATCACCTTCTTCAATATGCCCTACATGGTCAAAAATCTGCCGCCGGGCAGCCAGCGCGTGTTTATGGGCGTTATGAAAAAAAGCCCAAGGGGACTTCGATACATGGAACAGCCCAGGGTTTACGCGGTTGATGATTACCACAGCCTGGAAGGCAGCCTTCAGCCTGTTTATCCTCTGTTCCAGGGTATAAAGAACAGGCAGATCTGCGCGCTCGTCGATCAGGTGCTTGAAGGGCTGCCGGAATTTGAAGATTATCTTGACAGCTCAGACAGGGAGAGATTAGGACTGTGCACGAGAGATCAGGCCCTGCGCGCCGTTCATCATCCCACAAGTATTGAAGAACTCGGAAAGGCAAGAAACCGGCTGATCTTCGATGAATTCTTTGAATTCATTCTTGGTATCAGAAAGAAGAAGAAGGAAAATGACGTACTGCGCAGCGAAGATCCCATGCAGCCCAGGGAGCTTCCCGATGAACTTATCAGTAAGCTCCCTTATGCATTGACCGGAGCGCAGAAGAGATCCTGGGAGGAGATCAAGAGGGACCTGACCGGAGAATTTGTTATGAGCCGGCTGCTCCAGGGGGACGTCGGCTCAGGGAAAACGATCCTCGCATTTCTGGCTCTTCTGCTTTGCAGCGCCAACCACAGACAGGGAGCCCTTATGGCGCCTACTGAAGTGCTCGCCAGGCAGCATATGGAAAACCTGACAAAGCTGAAAGAGCAGTACGAGCTGCCGATCCGTCCGGTCCTGCTGACCGGATCGGTGAAAGGGAAAGCCCGAAAAGATGTGTATGAAAAGATCGCCTCCGGCGAGGCGGATATCATAATCGGCACCCATGCGCTGATTCAGGACAGTGTGGAATACGCGAATCTCGGACTGGTCGTCACTGACGAACAGCACAGGTTCGGCGTGAGGCAGAGAGAGAGTCTTGCCGGAAAGGGGAATACAGTACCTGTTCTTGTCATGAGCGCTACGCCGATCCCCAGAACTCTCGCTATAATAATGTACGGGGACCTTCAGATCTCTGTGCTGGATGAAATGCCTTCGGGAAGGCTTCCGATCAAAAATCTGGCCATCAGTTCCACCGAGCGCAGAAGGATCTACCGCTTTATGTATGGACAGATCAAACAGGGGAGGCAGGCTTATGTGATCTGCCCGGAAGTGGAAGAGGGGGTCATGAGCGACCTTGAGAATGTGCAGGATTATACGGAAAAGCTGCGCAAAATCTTCCCTCCCGAAGTCCGGATCGACTCCCTTAACGGCCGCATGAAACCGGCTGAAAAGACGGAGATCATGGAACGGTTCGGCGCAGGACAGACGGATATCCTGGTCTCCACCACGGTCATTGAGGTCGGGATCGATGTACCAAACGCGTCTGTGATCGCGATAGAGAACGCTGAGAGATTCGGAATGTCCCAGCTCCATCAGCTCAGGGGACGCGTCGGAAGGGGAAAGTGGCAGTCTTACTGTATTTTCCTCTATACTGAAGGGGCAGAAGGGGAAGGTTCAGGCGCGGGAAAACCGAAAAGGCTTGAGATCCTTGAGAAGACAAACGACGGCTTTGTAATAGCGGAGGAGGATCTCAAACTCCGCGGCCCCGGAGATCTGTTCGGTGAGAGGCAGAGCGGCGAGCTCGGTTTTGTACTTGCTGACATCTATGAAGATTCCGCGATCATGCGGAAGGCTGCCGCTTATGTTGACGAAGTCCTCGCGTCTGACCCGGATTTTAAAATGCCGCATTTAAGGCAGCTTGATTTCAGAACGATCTAGAGCAAGGTTGACTTTCAACGCGCTTATTATTATGATGGTTTTTAACTGTGGTCATTTACAAATGATCACAGAAGCGGCTCGCTCGGCGAGCCTTGTAATACGCGAGTTCCGAATGAAATGGAGAAAAAGATGTCGAAGATTGCAGTGATCACGGACAGCAACGCTCACTTTACCCCGCAGGAAGAGAAGGAACTGGGAATATCAGTAGTTCCTATGCCTTTTACGATCGGTGACAAGACTTACTATGAAGGCGTTACTCTCAGCAGAGAAGAATTCTATGCCAAGATGGAAAGCGGGGCCAACATAGCAACAAGCCAGCCCTCTCCTTCAGACGTGATGGAGATATGGGACAAGGCTCTTGAAACACACGACGAAGTCGTTTATATTCCTATGAGCAGCGGTCTGTCAGGTTCCTGCCAGAGCGCGAGAATGCTTGCGGACGATTACGACGGCAAGGTCCAGGTAGTTAACAACCAGAGGATATCCGTCACACAGAAGAGATCCGTACAGGACGCGCTTGAAATGGCGAAGAGGGGCATGAGTGCCGAGCAGATCAGGCAGGAACTGGAACACGTGAAATACGATTCCAGCATCTATATCATGCTTGATACTCTCTATTATCTCAAGAAGGGCGGAAGGATCACACCTGCGGCGGCAGCAGTGGGAACGCTCCTTCGCATCAAGCCCGTTCTTCAGATCAAGGGAGAAAGGCTGGACGCATTCTCCAAAGCCCGCACAATGAATCAGGGCAAGAACATCATGATCAATGCCATGAAGCATGACATAGAGACACTCTATGGAGGCCTGGACAAGGAAAGCGTATGGCTGTACGCTGTCCACGGAAATGTACCGGAGCAGTTCGCGGAATTCGCCGCGGAAGTTCGCGCATCGTTTCCCGGCATAAGAGTATATGAAGACGTTCTTTCACTGAGCGTCGCCTGCCATATCGGGCCCGGCGCGCTCGCGATCGCCTGCTCTAAGAAAATCCCTTTTGACAACTGAGTACAGGGAAAAGGACAACAATATCAGAATAGGGAATTTGCATGTCAAATATTAATCAGGAATCTAATAATTACGATGCCGGCAGTATTAAGGTACTGGAAGGACTCGAAGCTGTAAGGATCAGACCCGGCATGTATATCGGCAGTGTTTCCACAAGAGGACTCAACCATTTGATCTATGAGATCGTGGATAACTCCGTCGATGAGCATCTTGCCGGTTTCTGTTCCACGATCAAGGTCACACTCGAAGCAGACGGCTCATGTACAGTGGAGGACAACGGACGAGGCATTCCGATCGGAATGCATGAAAAAGGCGTGAGCGCGGAGCGCGTTGTGTTCACTACGCTCCATGCCGGCGGCAAATTTGATAATGACGCATATAAGACCAGCGGAGGACTCCACGGCGTGGGGTCCTCGGTGGTAAATGCCCTTTCCGAGAGAATGACCGTCAGCGTTGGCAGCGGCGGTTTTCTTTATGAGGACAGATATGAGCGGGGCAATCCTACGGTAGAACTGGTGGACGGCCTGCTCCCGGTAGTCGGCAAGACGAAGTGGACAGGAACCAGGATCAATTTCCTGCCGGACCCGGAGATCTTCGAAAAGACCAGATTCAGGGAAGAAGATATCAAGAGCCGTATGCATGAAACGGCCTATCTGAATCCGGAACTTACGATCGAATATACGGACAAAAGGAAAGAACCGGCTGAGGAAATTGTATTTCATGAACCTGACGGAATCGTCGGGTTCATTCGCGCGCTCAATAAGTCCAAGGAAACGCTGACAGATGTCGTTTATTTTAAGGGAATGAGCGACCAGATCACCGTTGAAGGAGCCTTTCAGTTCGTAAACGAGTTTCATGAAAATGTGCTCGGATTCTGCAACAATATCTATAACGCAGAGGGCGGCACACATCTGACGGGCTTTAAGACCGTCTTCACCCAGGTCATCAATAACTATGCCCGCCAGCTCGGCACGCTCAAGGAAAAAGATACAAATTTCACCGGCGCGGATATCAGGAACGGAATGACGGCAGTCATATCGATCAAGCATCCGGACCCGAGATTTGAGGGACAGACCAAGACTAAGCTGGACAACCAGGATGCAGCCAAAGCTGTCAGCCAGGTGGCAGGAGATGAGATCGTTCACTATTTTGACAGAAATCTGGAAGTACTCAAGACTGTCATCAGCTGTGCGGAAAAAGCGGCCAAGATCAGGAAGACAGAGGAGAAGACCAGGACAAATATGCTGGTCAAGCAGAAGTTTTCCTTCGATTCCAACGGAAAGCTCGCCAACTGCACCAGCAGAGAAGCCGATAAATGCGAGATCTTTATCGTGGAGGGCGACTCGGCCGGCGGCAGTGCCAAGATGGCAAGGGACCGGATGTATCAGGCAATCCTGCCGATCCGCGGAAAGATCCTTAACGTCGAAAAAGCCAGCATAGACAAGATCCTGGCCAACGCCGAGATCAAGACAATGATCAACGCGTTCGGCTGCGGGTTTTCGGAAGGTTACGGAAATGACTTTGATATCACAAAGCTCAGGTACGACAAGATCATCATCATGGCGGATGCCGATGTCGACGGGGCGCACATTTCCACACTGCTGCTGACGCTGTTCTACAGATTCATGCCCGAACTGATTTATGAAGGACATGTCTATGTCGCGATGCCTCCTCTCTACAAAGTGGTCCCCAAGAGGGGAGACGGAGAGGGAGAATATCTCTACGACGATTATGCGCTGGCAAAATACAGAAAGACACACAAAGGAGATTTTTCTCTGCAGAGATATAAAGGACTGGGGGAAATGGATCCTGAACAGCTTTGGGAGACGACCCTGGATCCGAAGAGGCGCTTTATGAGACAGGTGCAGATCGAAGACGCCATTCATGCCTCCGAGATCACGGAACTGCTTATGGGAAGCGAAGTGCCTCCCCGCAAAAAATTCATTCACGACCACGCGGATGACGCCGAACTTGATGTTTGAGCGTTCATCGGTTCGCTTAACTCGAGTCATGACTCAGTAACAAATATACGGAGATACAAACAAGTTTATGCCTAAAGACGACCGGAATAAGAACAGTAAAAAAGGGAAGAGACAGGCGGAGGACACATTCGCGCAGACTCCGCAGGAGCAGATCCTCAAGACGGAATACTCCGAACTTATGCAGAAGTCCTATATCGACTACGCAATGAGTGTCATCGTCGCAAGAGCGCTTCCCGATGTCAGGGACGGCCTCAAACCCGTGCAGAGAAGAACTCTCTACGACATGCACGAACTGGGGATCAGGTCTGACAGACCGTACAGAAAGAGCGCCCGTATTGTCGGTGATACGATGGGTAAATATCACCCGCACGGCGACAGCTCGATCTATGACGCGCTGGTCGTCATGGCGCAGGACTTCAAGAAGGAAGTGCCGCTTGTAGACGGACACGGCAACTTCGGCAACATAGAGGGGGACGGCGCGGCGGCTATGCGTTACACCGAGGCCAGGCTCGAGCAGATCACGGAGGAAGCCTTCCTCTCGGACCTGGACAAGGACGTCGTGGATTTTGTGCCCAACTTTGATGAGAACGAGAAAGAGCCGGAAGTCCTGCCCGTCAAGATTCCCAATTTCCTGATCAACGGTTCCGAAGGTATCGCTGTAGGCATGGCGACCAGCACGCCTCCCCACAATCTCTCAGAAGTGATCGATGCCGAGATCGCTCTTTTAGAGAATCCCGAAATCACGAACCGCGAACTCATGCAATATGTTCAGGGACCGGATTTTCCTACCGGCGGTATCGTGGTAAATAAGGATGAACTGGCCGAAATATATGAGACGGGCGTGGGAAAAGTCCGTCTGAGGGGCTGTACAGAGGTAGAAAAGGGCCGCTCCGGCCATATCAACCTGGTAATCACTGAGATCCCGTACACGATGATAGGCGCCGGGATCGGAAAGTTCCTCTCTGATGTCGCGGCGCTGTCTGAGAAAAAGATCACAAGCGATATCATTGATATCACGAACCAGTCCGATAAAGAGGGAATACGGATAGTCATCGAGCTCAGAAAGGATACTGATGTAGAAAATTTCTGCAATCTCCTTTATAAGAAGACCAGGCTGGAAGATACTTTCGGCGTGAACATGCTCGCGATCCGGGACGGCCGTCCGGAGACGTTAAGTCTCAGGGAAATCCTCAAATCCAATACGGACTTCCTCTATCAGACTGCAACGAGAAAATATGAGAACCT
Organism: Lachnospiraceae bacterium; assembly: GCA_045113775.1. Lineage (GTDB taxonomy): Bacteria > Bacillota > Clostridia > Lachnospirales > Lachnospiraceae > CAG-791. Next base: position 8,809 of record JBGUJH010000104.1, read on the forward strand.
TCTGGAGAAAGAGCGGAAAAAGAGAGAGATCCAGGAAGGCCTAATTAAAGCTGTCAATGTGATCGACCTGATCATCGAGATCCTTCGCGGCGCCCGTGACAGAAAGACTGTCAAGAACTGCCTTGTAAACGGCGAGACCGGCGGGATCAAATTCAGGAGCGAGGAATCCGAGATCATGGCCACGCAGCTGGCTTTCACTGAAGCGCAGGCGGACGCCATCCTGGATATGCGCCTGTACAAACTGATCGGCCTCGAACTCGAAGCTCTGATCAAAGAGCATGAGCAGACTGTAGCGAATATCTATCTCTACGAAGATATTCTGGAAGAACATGACTCCATGACCAAAGTATTGCGCTCGGATCTCATCGCGATCAGGGACAAATACGCAAGGCCCAGAAGAACGAAGATCACGCAGGCTGAGGCTGTCACTTTTGTCGTAAAGGAAGACGAAGAAGACAGAGAACTTCTTTTTGTTATGGACCGCTTCGGTTACGCCAAGACTATGGAGCCTGCCGCATATTCCAGGAACCAGGAGTCCGTGGAGAACAGCTATAAGTACTATTTCATGTGCAGGAGCACAGGAAGGATATGTCTGTTCACCGAATCGGGGATCATGCACACTGTGAAGGTATCCGACCTGCCCATGGGAAAACTGAGGGATAAAGGAATTCCGATCGACAATATCGGAAACTTCGACTCTTCGAAGGAGGAGATCGTAATGGCATGCAGCCAGTCCGACCTGAACCTGTACAGGATCCTCTTTGTTACAGCAAACGGATTTGTCAAAATAGTGAGCGGCGGAGAATTTGAGACCCGACTGAAGACCGTGAACGCGACTAAGCTCACAGAAGGAGACACCCTGGTCAGCGCGGGCGTGATCACAGACCAGAAATACGCAGTTCTGATCACTGCGAACGGCTACCTGTTCAAGTATCCGCTGGAACAGATCCCGGAAATGAAGAAGACGGCGGCAGGAGGCAAGATCATGAAGCTTGGCAAAGGTGACACTGTCGAACTGGCTGTTCTCGCAAAAGAAAAGGAAGATAAGCCTCTTGTCTACAGAGATGTCGAAATAGATCTGAGTAAAGTCCGCGCCGGAAGTAAGAATGGAAAAGGCAGCAAACGTTTCTGACGCATTTGTAGATGGACAAAAAAGAGAAGATTTTATACACTTTACTATGTACGGGGCATAAAAGACTCCTGCCCCGATTTTGAGGAATACGATCATGAGAGTAATTGCAGGAAGCGCGAGACGGCTCAGGCTCGTCGCGCCCGACGGTCTTGACACAAGGCCTACACAGGACATCATTAAAGAGACTCTGTTCAATATCATTCAGGCAGAAGTGCCCGGTTCGATCTTTCTCGATCTCTGTGCCGGAAGCGGCGCGATCGGGATTGAAGCTCTGAGCCGCGGCGCAAAGCGCGCGTATTTCGTGGAAAACGGCCGTGAGGCGTGCGCCTGCATCCAGAAGAACCTTCACACAACGCATTTTGAAGATGAAGCTGTGCTCCTTAAGCAGGATGTGCTGAGCGCGCTGCGCCATATCCATGAAAAAGAAGCGGATATTATTTACGCGGATCCGCCGTATGAGGCGCAGACTGTGCATGATATTCTCAGGGCTCTGGCGATAGCCCCTTTTGTTACGGATAATACACTCATAATAGTCGAGTCCTCACTGGATACGGATTTTTCCTATTTGGAAAAGATCGGATTCGAACTGGTAAGAGAGAAGGATTATAAGGCTAACCGCCATCTCTTTATCAGACGTGCCGTAAACAAAGAATGATATATAAGACAGAAATATGAGACCGATATTCAGAAAGGATGCAATATGAAACACGCGATTTACCCCGGCAGCTTTGATCCTGTTACCTACGGACACATCGATATCATGAAGAGAGCTGCTGAAATGTTCGACGATCTGACGATCTGTGTTTTAGACAATAAAGCTAAAACTCCATTGTTTTCTGTAGATGAACGTGTTAAAATGTTACGCAAAGTGTCAGAAAATATTCCGAACGTGCACGTCGATTCTTATTATGGATTATTAATGGACTACGCGCGCAAAATTGACTGTCATATTGCTGTCCGCGGACTTCGGGCCGTTACGGATTTTGAATATGAACTGCAGATCGCTCACGCGAACCGTACCATTTCCGGCGGCTGGCTCGATACGATCTTTATTACCAGCAGCATGGAATATGCTTATCTGAGTTCTTCCGTAGTCAAGGAGATCGCGTCATTCGGAGGCGACATAAAGCTTTGTGTTCCGCCGAGTATTGAAGAAGAGGTCATCGGAAAGATGAGAATTCTTCACCCGGAGTTTTACAGCAATAGATAAGGAGGATTGGAAATATGAGCAGCAAAATCGAGCAGATGATCGACCAGATTGAGGATTTTATTGATTCCTGCAGATATCAGACTTTTTCCAAAACAAATATTATAGTAGATAAGGATGAGCTCGACGCGCTCCTTGAAGAGCTCCGTGCAAGGGTTCCCGATGAGATCCGCCACTACCAGCGCATCGTAGCCAACAAGGACGCGATCCTTGAAGACGCCAGAAGAAAGGCGGACGAGATGGTCAACGAGGCGACCGTACATACCAACGAGCTCGTAAATGAGCATGAGATCATGAGAAAGGCTTATGCACAGGCAAACGAGATGGTCAGACTTGCCAGCCAGCAGGGACAGGAAATCATCGACAATGCTAAGAGCGAAGCAGCTGCTTACAGAGATGCCGCCAACCGGTATATGGACGAAATGCTTGCTGACATTGAGAACAGCACCTTGAGCGCCCAGAATAACCTGACGGCTATTTTCACGAACTTGCACAATGAGATGTCGGACTACATCGATACTGTACGCCAGAACCGCGCCGAGCTTGCTCCGCAGGACGAGGAAGATGATGATTCGGGCCTTATGCAGGACGTTGATGAAGGTGAGCCTGAGGAATATGATCAGGAGGAGGATGATTCCGACTTTGTGAACACGGATATGGTTCAGGACTGATACTGAAGTAGTACTGCGCGGGACATCTTTTCGTTAAATAGAAAAGATGTCCTGTTTTGACGTTATTGGAGTGTATATGATCGGCAGAAAAGGAACTTACGGATATATAAAGAGGGGCCGGATCCTCTTCGGCGCAGTGACATTCTGTCTGCTGGCTGCTGTACTTGCGATGTATTTCGGCGCGCAGTGGTATTTCAAGACCAATAAAAACGTCTTCACCATCCTTGCGGCCCTCAGCTGCATCGGCGTCGGCAAGTTCGCTGTGGACTTTATCATGTTCTGCAGGGCGGGCGGCTGCTCCGAGAGCGCAAGGGAAGCCATTGAGCTCCATAAAGGAAAGCTCCCCGGCGCCTATGACCTCTTTATGACAAGCTATGACAGGAACTTTGCGATCAGTCACGCGGTATGTGCCGGCAAGAGCGTCTGCGCGCTTACAGAAGATGAGAAGTGCGACACCAGGAGCGGAGAGATGCACATCCGGACGATGCTCGAGAATGACGGCTTCAAGGGGTATACTGTAAAGATCTTCAAGAATCTTGACAATTACACAGAGCGCTTGGACGATCTGAACAGACTTGATGACAGTAAAGAGAAGAAGAGTGTGGAAGGGGTCATGAATCTTTTGAAATCCATATCCCTGTGAGGAAGATCCGGAAAATGAGAGAATGGACGGTCAAGAGAGAAGAAAAGGAGCAGCGTTTCAATAAGTATCTTCAGAGGAAACTCCCTGATGCTCCTTCTTCGTTTCTCTATAAAATGCTCAGGAAAAAGAATATCACACTCAATGGCAAAAAAGCGTCCGGCAGTGAGCTTCTTCAGGAAGGAGATCTGGTGACGCTTTTTCTTTCGGATGAGACTATCGGCAAGTTCGGCGGAGCGGCAGGCTCAGTTCTGCCGGGAGATAACGACGGACAGGATCTCCCCGATACCGGCGAATATACGCGGGCTTTCAGGCAGCTGCAGGGCAGGATCGGACGCGATGGGATCCTGTATGAAGATGATCATCTGCTGGCTGTAAGAAAACCGGTGGGCCTCCTGTCCCAGAAATCATCGGATACAGATCTGTCTGTGAACGAATGGCTGGTGGGATATCTCCTTGATAAGGGAGATATAAGCGCGCAGTCACTGAAGGCTTTTCGGCCTTCTGTCTGCAACCGCCTCGACAGGAACACCGGAGGAATACTGATCTGTTCAAAGTCTCTGACGGGAGCCAGAAAAGCGGCTGAACTTCTCAGGGACAGGACTCTTCGCAAGTACTATCAGGCTGTTGTCCTCGGACCCGTCAGCAAAGCCGGAAAGATAGAGGGTTACCTCAAAAAAGACTCAGTGACCAATACAGTCAATTTTACAAAAAACGGAAAAGAAGGCGGAAACTGGACCAAAACGGTCTACAGGCCCCTTATCACCGGCAGGCGCTGTTCTCTTCTGGAGATGGAGCTGATCACAGGGAAGACCCATCAGCTCAGGAGCCATCTGGCCGCTATGGGACACCCGATCCTGGGCGATCCCAAATACGGCGATATTAAGGTCAATGAGAAAATACGCAGCGAATACGGCCTCAGAGGCCAGATGCTCTGGTGCTGCAGGATCGAGTTTCCGAAAATAGACGGGGATCTGGCATCGCTCTCTGAGCGTGTTATTCTCTGTGATCCACCTCATTTCTATCGGGAGATCGCAGGAAGAGAGTGACAAATCAGTTCGGAAGAGCTTTTTGCTTCTTCGATCAGTACGGGAGTTATTGCATTATGCCGACATGGAAATCGCGTGGTCTTCGCGGGTCTCTCTTTGAGGATGAGATCAACCGCACCAACGACAAATATAAAGAACAGAAACTTGCGCTCATACAGAAGGTGCCGACTCCGATCACTCCGATGAAGATCGACAGTGAGAACAGGCACATCACTCTGGCTTACTTTGAACAGAAGAGTACGGTCGATTATATAGGAGTGATCCAGGGGATTCCGGTATGTTTTGACGCAAAAGAGTGTAAGAAAACAACATTTGCTCTCCAGAATATCCACCCCCATCAGGTGGATTTCATGCGTCGGTTCGAGGAGCAGGACGGCATAGCATTTTTTCTGATCAGCTATACGCAGGAGGGCTTTTATTACTATCTGCCTTTTCGGCATTTTCTTCCCTTCTGGGAGCGGGCCCAGGCAGGCGGAAGAAAGAGCTTCCGGATGGATGAGCTTGATATGAACTGGGTGCTGCCCCAGGGGCGCGGAGTGCTTGTCCCGTATCTGGAAATGATCAACAGGGATCTCGCGGAGAGGGATTCCGATTCGGATGACTAAAGAAAGGATTCTTTCCGGGTCAGAACCCGGCAGAGGAAAGCATGCTCATTTGACACGGAAAGCATATTCCTGTATACTGCCAATGATTTCATATGCTAATGAATTAGCACTGCATCTTGATAAAGCGAAGGAGAACTCATGAATTACGCCAACAGAAGAGCGCAGGACCTCCTGCACACCCCGGAGGGAGTCAGGGACTGCTACGGAAAGGAAAATACTGCCAAACAGAAGACAATAGAGAGAATCGCAAGGCAGATCCATCTGTACGGATATGAGGATCTCCAGACGCCATCCTTTGAATATTTTGACGTGTTCTCCAATGAGATCGGAACTACCTCCTCAAGGGAACTGTACAAATTCTTTGATAAAGAAGGAAATACACTGGTGCTGAGACCGGATTTTACTCCCTCTGTGGCCAGATGCGCCGCCAAGTACTTTATGGACGAGAAGCAGCCGCTGCGATTCTGTTATCAGGGCAGCGCGTTCAGCAACACCTCAGACCTGCAGGGCAAACTCAAGGAGACCACGCAGATGGGGGCGGAGCTCATGAACGACGCCAGTGCACAGGCGGACGGAGAGATGATCGCTATGCTGATAGAGAGCCTGCTCGCGGCAGGTCTCACCGAGTTCCAGATCAGTGTGGGAAATGTAGAATATTTCAAGGGGCTCTGTGAATATCTGGGGATGGACAGCGAACTTGAGATGACCCTGCGCGACGAGATCTCGGGCAAGAACTATTTTGCGGCGGAGGACCTCCTCAAGAATGAAGGATTTAAGAAACCGGACAGAGATCTTTTTCTGAGGATCAGGGATTTCATGGAAACTGAAGAAGATCTGGTCAAAGCGGCCGAATCGGCTCCCAACGGGCGCGCAGGGGCAGCAGTAAAGCGCCTCATCGAGGTATGGAATGTGGTGGATGCTTACGGACTGTCCAAATATGTCAGCTTCGATCTCTCTCTGCTCAGTAAATACCACTACTACACAGGGATCATCTTCAAGGGATATACATACGGAACCGGAGAACCCATTGCCTCAGGCGGAAGATATGACCAGCTGCTTCGCTATTTTGGCAAGGAAGCTCCGGCAATAGGATGGATGATCTCCGTTGATCCTCTCATGGAAGCGATGAGAAGACAGCATCTTATCGACGTTCAGGAACCCGAAATCCAGAAGATTTATTACAATGATACTAATTACAGGGATGCCCTCAAAACGGCCCGTATGAGCCGTCTGGCAGGCTTCAGGACGGTTCTGCTGCCTGAAACGGACAGGGAGTGATCCGGAAACGGAGGAAAGCGTGAACGATTATATTACTATAGCCCTTACAAAAGGGCGCCTCGCAAGTCAGACCATGGCGCTTCTCGAAAAAGCGGGTTATTACTGCGAGGAACTCAAGGACAAGGATTCCCGCAAGCTGATCTTCGTCAACGAGGAGCAGAAACTCCGGTTCTTTCTCGCCAAGGGGCCGGACGTGCCGACATACGTCGAATACGGAGCCGCGGATATAGGGGTTGTCGGTTCCGACATTATAATGGAGGAAAACAGGAGAGTTTACGAAGTGCTGGACCTGGGCTTCGGCAAGTGCAGGATGTGCGTGTGCGGACCTCTGGAGGCCAAGGAACTGCTGCAGCACCACGAGATGATCCGGGTCACTTCCAAATACCCCGGCATCGCCAGAGAGTATTTCTATAACAGAAAGCATCAGACAGTGGATATTATCAAACTCAACGGATCCGTAGAGCTGGGACCTATCGTGGACCTGGGAGATGTGATCGTCGATATCGTGGAGACAGGATCCACCCTGAAGGAAAACGGGCTCACCGTTCTGGAAGAGGTGTGCCCTGTATCCGCAAGAATGATCGTAAATCAGGTTTCCATGCAGATGAAGACTGCAAGGATCAGGGAGATCATAGCCTCTGTCAGGGACTGTCTCGAATGAAGGACCGATATTAATGATGCTTATTCTATAAATGCTTGCTATATAATTGCTTACTATCAGAAAGGCTGTGGAGAACAGATGAGAATTGTAAAGCTCGATGAAAACACCAGGGCACAGGCGCTTGCAAAGCTGATCGGACGCGGCGCATCCGGCTATGGGGAATACGAAAAGACGGTGGCGGATATTATCGCGGACGTGCGTGAAAACGGCGACGCAGCTGTCATCGGATACGAAAAGAAATTCGACCGCTGTGACCTGACGCCCGAAACACTGCGGGTATCGAAAGAAGAGATCGAAGAGGCTTATGCGGCACTGGATCCGGCACTCATCGAAGTGATGAAGAAGGCGGCCGAGAACATCCGCGTTTATCACGAAAAGCAGAAGAGGACCAGCTGGATCACCACAAGAGATGACGGTGTGATCCTGGGCCAGAAGGTCACGCCCATCGAAGTCTCGGGCTGCTATGTACCCGGAGGACGCGCGGTCTATCCTTCCAGTGTCCTGATGAACATCGTTCCGGCCAAGGTCGCGGGCGTTGAGAAGATCGTCATGTGCACCCCTCCCGGACCAAACGGGAAAGCGGCAGCGGGCACTATCGCGGCCGCAGACATTGCAGGAGCGGATGAGATCTACAAAGCCGGCGGCGCGCAGGCGATCGCCGCTATGGCCTATGGTACTGAGACTGTTCCCAAAGTGGATAAGATCACCGGACCCGGCAATATTTTCGTGGCCCTCGCCAAGAAGCAGTGCTTCGGGGTGACCGGTATTGACTCTGTCGCGGGGCCCAGCGAGATCCTTGTCATCGCGGACAGCACGGCAAATCCCAGATTCGTCGCGGCGGACCTTCTCTCTCAGGCGGAACACGACCCGATGGCCAGCGCCATCCTCCTGACTACTGACGAAGGACTGGCAAAAGCCGTTTCTGATGAGATCGATGAATTCCTGAAAACACTCTCCAGGGCTCAGATCATAAGCAGATCTCTTGAAGACTACGGCTATATATTCGTGGGGGATACAATGGATGACCTGGTCGAAGCGGCCAATACGATCGCTTCAGAGCACCTGGAGATCATCACGGCAAATCCTTATGAGGTCATGACCAAAATAAAGAACGCAGGCGCGATCTTCCTTGGAAGTTATTCTTCAGAGCCCCTTGGAGACTATTTTGCCGGACCCAACCATATACTGCCCACAAACGGAACGGCGAGATTCTTCTCTCCGCTGGGCGTAGATGATTTTGTAAAAAAGAGCAGCATCATCTCTTATTCGAAAGATGCGCTCAGAGCTGTCCACAAGGACATCGAGCTGTTCGCCATGAGCGAAGGACTGACGGCTCACGCCAATTCCATCGCTGTCCGTTTTGAAGAGGAGGAATGATCATGGAAAAGAGAAGTGCACAGATCCGCAGGACGACAGGTGAAACAGATATCTTTATGGATTTCTGTATCGACGGCAGCGGAAAAGCAGAGCTCTCGACCGGGATCGGTTTTTTCGACCACATGATGGACGCCTTCACCAGGCACGGGCTGTTTGATCTGAAACTGGAGGTCAAAGGAGACCTGAACGTGGACGGGCACCACTCAGTGGAGGACACCGGAATCGTGCTCGGTCAGGCGATAAAAGAGGCCGTGGGCGACAAGAAGGGGATCAAAAGGTACGGATATTTCATCCTGCCTATGGATGAGGCGCTGATCCTGTGCGCTGTCGACCTTTGCGGCAGACCCTATTTTGTCATGGAAGGGGAGCCCATCACGGCACCTATGGTGGGAGATTTTGACACGGAACTTGTGAGAGAATTCTTCTACTCGGTCTCCTACAGCGCGGCAATGAACCTGCATTTCCGGATCCTTTCCGGCACAAATGCCCATCACATCATCGAGGGAATGTTCAAGTGCTTCTCAAAGGCGCTGGACATGGCAACACAGAAAGAAGAGCGCATCGCAGGCGTCCTGAGCACAAAGGGAAGTCTCTGACCGCTCAGTCACCGACATAGAGGTAATAATGGACACACAGTTTAAGAAGCTGATCCCCAGCATATATTTGAAAGACTGCAAGGCGGTAAAAAGCTTTTCGGACAATGAGAGCGCCGGCGAGGATCCGGCAGCGCTTGCAGCTGCTTATGACAACGGTTTTACGGATGCCTTGATCATTTTTGACCTTTCCGACACGGACAAGGAACAGGAAGCCCACAACGACATCATCAGGGACATCTGCGGCAGGATACGCATTCCGGTGATCGCGGCCGGGCGCGTCAGAAGGATGGAGGACATCAAGAAGTTCCTTTACGCCGGCTGTGCGATGGCCTGCCTGAACCTCTCCAAAGAAGGCAATGCCCTGATCGCGGCGGAAGTCGCAGACAAATTCGGGGCGGACAAAATCGGCGCCTGCTTCTCATCCGAAGACCAGATCGAGAAAAATAAAGAGCTTCTGGCCGGCAATATTTCCTGCTTTATTTATGTTGGAGATGAACCGTTTGAAGGACTGGCCAAAACAGAGACGGACCTGCCGGTGATCGCCCAGATCACGCAGAAGAGCTGCGTAAGGGAAACCCTGCTGCACAACGGAATTAACGGTGTGACAGGGCCCGGTGTAAACGCAAGGACAGGGAAATTGCAGCATGTAAGGGAAAAACTGATTTCCTGCGGCGTTCCGGTGAAGGTCCGCAAGGCGGCTTATAACTGGGGCGATTTCAAGCTGGGGCCCGACGGACTGCTCCCTGTAGTTGTACAGGAGGCTTCCACGGACCAGGTCCTCATGGTCGCCTACATGAATGAAGAGGCTTACAATATGACTGTCGCTACCGGAAGGATGACTTACTGGTCCCGAAGCCGGGGCGAGATCTGGGTGAAGGGCCTCACCAGCGGGCACTTCCAGTACGTGCACTCGCTCACTGCTGACTGCGACATGGATACGCTCCTTGCCAAAGTAGAGCAGATCGGCGCCGCATGCCACACAGGGAGCCATTCCTGCTTCTTCAACAGCGTGCTGACAGAAGAGGGGAAAGAGGCGTTCAATCCGCAGACTGTCCTGCTCAAAGACTACCAGACGATCACTGACCGCAGAGATCATCCGAAAAAGGGCTCATACACCAACTATCTCTTTGAAAAAGGCATTGATAAGATGCTTAAGAAACTGGGAGAAGAGGGCACGGAGATCATTATTGCGGCCAAGAATCCCAATCCCAATGAGATCGTCTATGAGATCTCGGATTACCTTTACCACCTGATGGTTGTTATGGCCGAGAAAGGGATCACCTGGGAGGATGTGACCCGGGAGCTCGCGCGAAGGCAGAAGAAGGAAAGCTGATCTGTATTTTGACAAGTGTAAGAATAATGAGAAAAGGGCGGAATTTGTCACAAAATTTCTTGACAGGTTCCCGCCCTTCTGTTATGTTATTTGAGTATGCCGCATGATGAGGCTCTTAATGTGCTGCGCTGTATGGTACTGCAGGAACAGCAGCATGAAAAGCGCTCTGCAAAGGGCCGCCGCAATCAGCGAGTTTTTTTAAAGAAGGAGGTACCAGAATGTACGCAATTATCGCAACAGGTGGCAAGCAGTACAAAGTTTCCGAGGGAGATATCATCGATATCGAGAAGATCGAGGGCGAGAATGGCACAGAGGTCACTTTTGACAAGGTCATCTGCATCGGCGGAGACACCATGAAGGTCGGCGCAGACGTCGCAGCTGCAACAGTCACAGGCACTGTTATGGATCAGGGCAAGGGCAAGAAGGTCGTAGTTTACCACTACAAGAGAAAGACCGGCTACCACAAGAAGAATGGTCACAGACAGCTCTACACCCGCGTAAAGATCGACAAGATCAACGGCTGATCGTTAACTGATCAGGAAAGACAGCAATGGTCAAGGTCATGATCACTAAGCAGAAAGGGGCTTATAAGTCCTTCATCTGCAGCGGACATGCGGAATATGCATCAGGAAGAGGTGCCGCAAGGCTTTTCCGGCCGCAGGGAGATGTGGTATGTGCAGGCGTTTCCGCCATAGTCATTAACACCGTGAATTGTCTGCAGGATCTTCTTCATGAGGACATCGGATGTGATTATGACAGCGAGGAAGGCGGACTTCTCACATGCGTCTTCCGCAATGATCCTAGTTATGAAGCATCACTTCTCATCGATTCCATGATCCACGGTTTAGAATGGATACAGAAGGAATACGGTGAGAGATATCTGAGAATTGAAACCAAGGAGGTATAGTCATGTTAAATTTGAACCTTCAGTTCTTTGCCCATAAAAAGGGAATGGGATCCACCAAGAACGGCCGTGATTCCAACGCTAAGAGACTCGGCGCCAAGAAGGCTGACGGCCAGTTTGTCAAGGCCGGCAACATCCTTTACAGACAGCGCGGCACCAGCATCCACCCCGGCCTCAATGTAGGAATCGGCGGCGATGACACCCTGTATGCTCTGACCGACGGCATCCTTCGCTTCGAGCGCGTAGGTAAGGACAAGAAGAGAGCTTCTGTCCATCCCGTAGAGGCTCAGCAGTAATTTCTGCAGGGAATACCGATGATTGTAAGGACTTCAGGCAGGCGATATGCACTGTCTGAAGTCTTTTGCGCATATTGCGGTATGCGGGAAACAAGAGGAGAATCAGATTTTGTTCATAGATAAAGCGAAGATCGTCGTGATGAGCGGCAAAGGGGGAGACGGGCACGTCTCCTTCAGAAGAGAGAAGTACGTTCCGGCGGGCGGTCCTGACGGTGGCGACGGTGGAAACGGCGGCAGTGTTATTTTTGAAGTGGATGAAGGCCTTAATACTCTGGTTGATTTCAGGCACATCCGCAAATACCAGGCGCAGCACGGTGAGCCGGGCGGCAAACGAAGATGTACGGGAAAATCCGGTCAGGACCTGGTCATTAAGGTACCGGAGGGAACGATCATCAGAGAAGCGTCCACCGGCAAAGTCATTGCTGATATGTCCGGCGGCTTGAGGAGATACGTGATCCTCAAGGGCGGCAGAGGCGGAAACGGTAATATGCATTATGCGACATCTACTATGCAGGCACCGAAATACGCGCAGCCCGGACAGCCTTCAAGGACCCTTGAGCTGATCCTTGAGCTGAAAGTGATCGCTGATGTCGGTCTTGTCGGCTTTCCGAATGTCGGAAAATCCACACTGCTTTCTATGGTCAGCAATGCAAAACCCAGAATCGCCAATTATCATTTCACCACATTGAATCCGATCCTGGGCGTTGTCGATCTCGATGGCGCCAGAGGATTTGTGCTGGCCGATATTCCGGGACTGATCGAAGGCGCGGCAGACGGGGCGGGACTCGGGCATGAGTTCCTCGCGCACATTGAGAGGACCAAACTTCTCATCCATGTCGTAGACGCTGCCGGTTCAGAAGGAAGAGATCCTGTAGAGGACATAAAGGCGATCAACAAGGAACTCTCGGCATATGAGTCCGAGATCGGAAATAAGAAGCAGGTCGTCGCTGCAAACAAATGTGACCTGCTTGAGGAGGGATCTGACGCGCTGGACCGCATCCGCGCATACTGCGATACTCTCGGCGTGGAAGTGTTTCCGATCAGCGCAGCTACCGGAAACGGCATCAAAGAGCTTATGTACCATGTGAGCGGACTGCTCGAGCAGATGCCTTCAGAAACAACAGTATTCGAGCAGGAGTACGATCCGGAGGAAATGCTTCAGATAGATTCCACCGAACCGTTTACGGTCGAATACGACGAAAAGGCGCGCGAATATGTCGTCGAAGGCCCGAGGATCGAGAGAATGCTCGGATACACCAACCTGGAGACAGAGAAGGGATTTATCTTCTTCCAGAAGTTCCTCCAGGAGAACAAGATCATAGAAAGACTTAAGGAGCTCGGCTGCAAGGAAGGCGACACAGTCCGGCTCTATGGGCACAGGTTTGAATACTATGATTAATATTCAACACCCCGTGCAGAACATGAAGTCCTTTGCGAGTTTACTTGCAAAAGAACTTTATGTTCTGCACGGGGCGGACAAGGCGCGGAGCGCCTTTGTATGCCCACAGTCCCGAGCGCGGAGCGCTTGGGACCTGGGTGTTGAATATTAGGATTAACTGATACAATTTAAAGGAGATACTATGCTTACAAGCAAACAGAGATCATATCTGATCGGGCTTTCTAACCAGCTTGATCCGGTCGTACATGTCGGTAAGAACGGCGTAGGCCCGGAGACTGTCGTGTCGGCGGAGGAAGCCTTCAACACGAGAGAGCTGCTCAAAGGCGCCGTGATGAAGATGGCGCCCGTTACTCCGCGCGAAGCCGCGGAAACACTTGCGGGAAGAACTCGTTCCCAAGTTGTTATGGTAATCGGGAGAAAATTCGTTCTTTACAAGCCTTTTAAGGAAAATCCCAAGATCGTTCTTCCTCAGTAAGGAATAAGATAACATTGAACTTCGGCAAGGAGGCCGATATGAAAGATCATATCGCAGAAAAAGAGAAGATAGGTATCCTGGGCGGTACCTTTGACCCGATCCATCTCGGACATCTGATCATCGCAGAACAGGCCAGGGACCAGTACGGACTCGACAGAGTGCTCCTCATTCCTTCCGGCCACTCTTATTTTAAAGACAACAGAAGCAGAAAAGTGCTTCCTGCGCAGACGAGACTTCACATGACGAAGATCGCGGCACAGGACCACGCCCCTTTTGAGGTCTCCGACATTGAGGTCAACAGACCCGGCAATACCTATAGCTTTGAGACTCTCGAAGAGCTGAAGGCACTCTATCCGGATGCTGAGCTTTTCTTTATCGTGGGAGCGGATACGGTATGCTCCATGAGGACCTGGAGAGAGCCTGAGAGGATCTTTGCGGTATGCACGATACTCTCGGCGATAAGGGAGGACCAGGTTGATCCAGAACGGCTGAAGGAAGAAACAGAAGCTCTCGCGAGAGATTACGGAGCACGGATCCTGCCGGTCACGATTCCAAATATCGGTATTTCATCAACTGATATACGGGAGAGGGCGTCAGCAGGAAAATCTATACATTATTTGGTGCCGTCAGCGCTGGAAAGTTATATAATAGAAAATGGGATTTACAAATGATGTCCTAATGAATTTGTTCTTAATAGAAGGAGCAGACATTTGAACAAAAAGGAACGTATTAATCTGATCAGGGAACTTGAATCGGAACTCGCGTACGGCCGTTTCGTCCACACTATGGATGTCGCCTGCACTGCGGCTTCTCTTGCCATGTGCTACGGAGCAGACCTTGATAAAGCCGAGACCGCGGGACTTCTTCACGACTGTGCCAAATGCATGAATCTAAGCAAGATGATAAAGGTCTGTGATAAGGCGGGCGTGGAACTCTCCGAATATGAGAGCAACAGCGGATCTCTGCTTCATTCCAAGGCAGGTGCCGTCCTGGCACAGACGAAATACGGCGTGAAGGATGAGGATATTCTCAATGCGATCAGATATCATACCACGGGAAGACCGGGAATGAGCCTTTTGGAGAAGATCATTTTTGTGGCAGACTATATAGAGCCGGGCAGAGATTCGGCACCTAATCTGCCGCAGGTCAGAAGTCTCGCCTTCGAGAGCATCGATGACTGCGTTCTTCAGATCCTGAAAGACACACTCGTTTATCTGGGAACGACCGGAGCTGAAGTAGATCCCATGACACAGATAACCTATGAATATTACAGAAGATGTGATGAAGAGAGGAAATTCTATGAGTGAAATGGCTGGCACCAAAGAGAGATCCGGACAACTTGCCCGCATTGCGATCGCAGCGCTCGAAGAGAAAAAAGCTACGGATATTCGTGTGATCGATATCAGCGAAGTATCCGTCCTTGCGGACTATTTCATTATTGCGAACGGCTCCAGCCGTCCACAGATCCAGGCTCTGTCTGATGAAGTCAGCGAGAAGATGGAGAAGGCCGGCGCAGAGCTCAAGCAGACCGAAGGATATGAGAACGCGAACTGGATTCTTATGGACTTCGGAGATGTGATCGTTCACATTTTTAACCCGGAAAACCGTCTTCTCTATGATCTGGAGAGAATTTGGAGAGATGGTAAGGGTGTGAACCCCGAGGAACTTTGACCGGGAATATACCTGATCCTGAATAGTTATCATTGAACAAATAAAAGGAGACGGCGCTTCATGCACCGTCTCCTTTGCTGCATATCCGAAATCTATGGCAGAAACTATTACATTGTCCTGAATACACCGAAGACCTTTCCGAGTATTACGCAGGAATCCACGATAATGGGCTCCATGGAATCGTTCTCCGGCTGAAGACGAATATATCCATTCTCCTTATAAAAAGTCTTTACTGTAGCTCCGTCTTCTATCAGCGCGACAACTATGTCGCCGTTCCTTGCTGTATTACAGGAGTTAACAAACAGCAGGTCGCCGTTAAAGATACCGACGTTGATCATAGAATCACCGCGGACCCGTAGCGCGAAAGACTCTCCGGACGGAACGATCTCGGCGGGAATAGGGAAATAGCTTTCAATGTTCTCCTGCGCCAGGATAGGCTGTCCGGCAGCAACATTTCCGACTACAGGAAGAGAAGCCATTTCTGTACGGACCATCTGGAAACTATCGTCGCATATCTCAATGGCCCTGGGCTTTGTCGGGTCCCTGCGTATAAATCCGTTTCTCTCGAGCGTATTGAGATGAGAATGAACGGATGAGGTGGACTTGAGTCCGACTTTCTCACAGATTTCACGAACAGTGGGCGGATATCCCTTGGAAAGTATCTCTTCCTTTAGATAATCCAGTATCTCCTGCTGCTTTTTTGATAATTTAGCGGGCATATAAATGACCTCCTGATGTATACGAATTTCTGGATCAGTGTTATTGCTTATTCTTATTATATAGCCTGAAAGCATGAAAAGCAAACATATATTCTGAATGGGTGTTCGATTTTTCTTGACATGCGAATAAATGTTCGATAGAATAAGAATACGCAAACATTAGTTCGTGATCATGATAATACTCAGAGGGGAGAGGCAATGAGTAACAGATATTCAGGCATTGACGTTATTACATGTGTGCAGGGAAATACAGTCAGGAAGGCTGATCTATACAGAACATCCGGCTCCTGTGATACAGCATACGACAGAAATTTGAGAGTTGAACGCGACCGGTGCGTGGTATATGATTTCAGAAGAGAAGCGGCGGCTCAGCGCCGTACGCGTTCCGGGAACATTGCTTATGAAGGCAAAGCAAATTCGGCCAACAGGAGACCGGCGAAAAGGGCTTCCAGGAAAAGGGCGGCAAGAGCACGGGCAAGAAGAGTGCTTGTTCTCCGCACAGCTCTTTTTGCTTTCCTTGTACTTTTCACGATGTTCGGAATCGGAGGGATCGCATCCAGAGCGAAGAGCAGAGAAGTGCCGGCAGCTTACAAGTATTACGACACGATCACTGTGGGATATAAGGAGAATCTTCTCGACATCGTTGAGAGATATGATGACAGGGATCATTATGAGACGCAGATCGACTACGTGGAAGAACTCTGCAGGATCAACAACCTCGCTTTTGACGGAACGGCCTATCCGACAGTAACTCCCGGGACACATCTCGTTGTACCTTATTATTCTGCTGAATTAAAATGACAATTCGGATCAGCACAGAACATGCTGCCTGAAAAGGGAGCCGGGATCTGCTGTGACGGAATTGGGATCACAGGAGCTATCATGAAGATCGACCTGATCACGGGTTTTCTCGGCGCGGGAAAGACAACGTTCATAAGGCTGTATGCACAGTATCTCATGAAGAGAGGAGAGAGTATCTGCATACTTGAAAATGATTATGGCGCTGTCAACGTCGACATGATGTTTCTGCAGGATCTTCTGGGAGATCAATGTGAATTGGAAATGGTCATCGGAGGTGACGGGTATGAGGCTCACAGAAGAAGATTTAAGACCAAACTGATCTCCATGGCAATGACCGGATACGACAGGGTTCTGGTAGAACCGTCAGGAGTATTTGATGTGGACGAATTTTTTGATGTTTTGCGGGAAGAACCACTGGACAGATGGTATTCTCCCGGAAATGTCATTTCTATAGTCAGTGCCGGATCCGGGGATATTTATTCAGAAGATGCCAGGTATCTTCTCGCATCACAGATCGCTAATGCAGGCTGCGTGATACTCAGTAAAGCTCAGAACGTATCAGATAGCGACATAAAGGACACGGTCACGTTACTGAATGAAGTTATGGAGGAATTCAGGTGCTCCAGAAGATTCGGAAGCGATGTGGTCATCAAGGACTGGAGCAGACTTGACGACGCAGATTTCGAGAAGATCGGGAACTGCGGGTATCGAAGTGAAGATCACATCAAATATCAGGTAGAACAGGAAAACGGATTTAAATCGCTGTTTTACTTCTATGTTAACATGGACGGGCAGGAGTTCAGAAATACAGTTGAGAGTATCTTTCATGATCCTGCCTGTGGAGATGTTCATCGCATTAAAGGTTTTGTCAAGACAGATGAGGACAGGTGGATCCAGATCAATGCTGTTCCCGGTAAATTAGAGATTATGGAGAGGGAGAGGGGGCAGGAAGCTCTGATCGTTATCGGCGAGAACCTTAACAGAAAAGCGATAGACAGGTATTTTGTAAATAAAGCCAGATATCATGGTGAATTATAAAAGCCGTTAAGCAGCCTTGAGCTGCTTAGCGGCTTTTTCAGATTCCTTTACTTCTATATCGGAATACTCCTGTTTCATTCTTGCAGATCGAATCCTGTCCATGAGTTCCTCACAGCGGAGTTCTAAATATGCATCCTGATCAGCACGACCTCTGATCTCTATATCAATAATACGTGTGAACTCGGTCATGCATAGCCTGTGATCACGCAAAAAGATCTCCCACGCTGTGCGTCCATCGTGACCTTTGCGGATCGAAACTTCGACGTCGTTTCTGTCTGCATAGTTCATAACATCAAACATATAGCTTTTCTTTTTCCTCTTTCTTTCAAGTGTTGGCGGATTGTATTCCGCGCTTCTTTTTGTTAGCTACAATGCGAATTCTATCCGAATATGCTTTTAAAGAAAACTGCTTATTTTGACATGGTTTGGGGCTTTTCTGCCTGTTTTGCCAACGGTTAATGCTGCCGGAATGTCAAATTTAACATATTATGAATCAATAAATGCAGAATTATTAAAATAATTAAAAATAATATTACATAAATGTTAATAAACACTTGCAATTATTATCATAATGTTGTAACATAAAAATTGCCAAACAACTTTGTGATGATATTTGCGAGAGAGCGTATTCGTTACTCACTCCTTATATTGTCGCATGAAACAGTAACAAAATATCATGTAATAAATGTAAGGAGAGGAAAAATGAAACGAGTACGTCTTTATGCATTGATGCTTTCATCTGCACTTTTTGTATCTGCAATTCCGGTAACCGGAGTCAGCGCTGCCCAGGCACCTGCAGCCATTGAGTATACGGTGCAGGCAAAAGAAGATAAGGATCTGACTGTTAATGCAGAAAATCTCGGAGCAAATAACACTAAAAAGGCTTCCACTAAGAAGGTCAAACTCGGCTGGACCAAGAAAAACCAGAAATGGTATTATATGACAGCTAAGGGATACAAGACCGGTTGGGCCAAGATTGACGGTAACTTATATTATTTCAATAAATCCGGTGTTATGCTGACCGGTTTTAAGGAAATCAATAAACAGTTATTCTATTTTGCGAAGTCCGGAGAATTGAAGAAGGGCTGGCAAAAGTTCGGCGAGAGATGGTTCTATTTCGACAAGCATAACGGTGCTATGAGAAAGGGCTGGCTGAAGATCGGTACGAGAACTTTCCATCTGAACGAAAAAACCGGCGTCATGGAGACGGGCTGGAAGAAGATCGAAGGCAAGCTGTATTATTTCAATAATGAAGGCATCATGCTCACGGGCCCTCACGTCTATAGGATCGGCAAGAGGTATTTCTTCTTTGAAAAATCAGGTGCTTTAACTGCCAAGAAAGGCTGGCAGAAATCGGATGTAGGAAATCTTTTCTACACAAATGCTGACGGAACGGTTGTGACAAATAAGGCGATCGGCGACAAGATCACGAATGAAGAAGGTGTTGCCGTCAAGAAAGTCAATGATGTCATGGACCAGAAAGCCCAGTGGTATGATAGCGATACCAAGTATCTTGTACTCGCTGATCTTGCAAACTACGAACTTCGTGTCTATCAGGGCAAGAAGGGAAATTGGAACAAGATTCAGGGCGGTTGGGAGCTTACGTGCGGTGCTCCTGCCACCAGAACTCCCTGCGGACAGTTCACTCTTTGCTACAAGCAGCCCACAGACTACGGCTGGAAGGATTTCAATTTATCCAGAGCAGCGTATGTTTATTGGACAACTGCAGGTTTCATGATCCACACGATCCTCTACAGCAAATGGGGCGGAGACGATCCGGAATATGTGGATGTACTCGACGACAGACTCGGAATGAACCTTTCCCTGAGCTGCATCAGACTGTCACTTGAAAACGCACGCTGGATTTACAAAAACATTCCGACGGGAACTACGTTGGTTGTTTATGAGTGAGAAATCACAAAGTTGAAAAAGGCAGAAAAGGGCTCCGGCGACGGCCGGAGCTCTTTTCGTGTTCTATATAAATCAATATGAACAAATCATGTAAAGCAGGCTGTTCCACGGAATTTTTCTAGAATCGCATAGGTATCACCTGTGTTATACTAAACTGAATTCACATAAGAACTGAAAGGAATTGAGATATGCGTTTTGTGATTCAATGTGTAGAGAATGCAGAAGTCGAGATTGAGGAAAAAGTTACAGGAAAGATCGGAAAAGGATTTCTTGTTCTGGCGGGGATCTCAGAGACAGATACGCGTGAAACTGCTGACCGTATGCTTGAAAAGATGATAAAGCTGCGAATATTTGAGGATGAAAACGGAAAGACCAATCTGAGTCTTGCTTCCGTAGGCGGAGAAGTCCTTCTGGTATCACAGTTTACCCTTTATGCCGACTGCCGAAAGGGAAATCGCCCTTCTTTCATAAAAGCGGGATCACCGAAACACGCTGAAGAACTGTATGAATATCTGATCGAGAAATGTGAGCAGATCACGGGACAGAAACCGCAGACCGGGCAATTCGGGGCTCTCATGAAGGTGCACCTTACAAATTACGGGCCCTTTACTATTATCATGGATTCTGAAGAACTGGGGTATTGATCTGAGTACAGCGGGCCAAAACATAGAAAGCACACGGTGATCGGATGATGGAAGAGAAAGATACATTTGAGTCAGATTATTATTGGTATACTAAAAGGATAATTCCGGAAGAGGCCAGAAATAAGATCAGACATATGGCGGTTGGAAAAGTTGTTGACGAGATCGAGTTTTCCGGGATGCGTAAAAAACTCATGGAAGTGAGCGGGGGTATCTTCGCTCCATTATTTATTGAAAACAGGCAGTATCTCTATAAAGGAGAGTTCACGGCTCCTTCTATAGAAAACGACTATTTGAATTCCCGCAATTATGTCACGGAAGATGGGCTTGCCGGGTTTTCGATCACCGGTTCAGGCTGGCTTGTTTCTCTGTATTCCAATTATGCCGAGAAAGGTTTTGCACGGGCGGTAAAAGATTATATTATAGGGGACGCCTATAAGCTGGTCTGCATTGTTTCTGAAAAGGAAGGAAGCCATGGACTTGTCCGAATGTATGAAAAGATTTACGGCTTCAGAAAATACGCCAGGACGATAAATGATACGATAGTGATGGGGGAACACTACGGAGATGAGTTTATTCATAAATTTGTCTCGGAAAACGGTGCGCCTTATCATATCTTTATGATCGGAAAAGATGCTGTCGGAGAGGCTTCCGACTACCCTGCATTTGAGGACTATTTTGTTGCGGAGAAATTTGTTAATGATACTGTCAGGAGGACTTAAGCTCTATGGATGTCTTTATTAGTTATAGAAGAGCCGGGGGACTAGAACTCGCAAGGAATATCTGGACAGAACTCAAGAACATGGAATACTATTCCTTTTTTGACCTTGATTCAATCAGAGAAGGTGAGTTTCCGCAGGCGATCCGGAGAAATATACTTCGCTCGGACAACTTTCTGATCCTCCTGACACCAGGTGCTTTAGACCGGTGTTCAAATGAAAACGACTGGGTCAGACATGAACTGAAAATAGCGTTCGAATACGGAAAGAATATAATCCCGGTCGTTTGCAATGATTTTAAGTTCCCCAAGGATCTTCCTGAAGACATCAGGAGGATCGGGATGATTCAAGCCGTGATTTACAACGGAATTAATTTCTCGGACATGATCAGCAGCATCATAGAAAGGCTCAAAGACGAAAACGGGTACCCCCTCCGAGTTATTAAAAAGCGGAACACTTCAAATACTTTTTATGAAGAACACATGTCGGAGGAGGAAAAGGACAGGATAAAAGCTGACTATTTATCATGCAAAAAGGTAGAAGATGAAATATTTGAACGTCTTCTAAAGGGCAAACGCAATGTAGTCCTTTTTAATCCGGCCATATATGAGATCGACAGCTATATGTCAAAGTACGACCGGGAAGAGATCGGGTATGTATACGGGCTTCTTAATCACAAGGATGAGGTGGAAGACGCCATGGCGCGTTATGCTGTCAGAGGTACGCAGAAAAATGCGTTTTATGTAGGAAACATGGAGCATGATAATTTCGAAGACGAAATGGACAAAATACTGTCTGAGAATAAAGTAAGATCATTTGACTTCGTAGACCTTACACTTATTCTAAGAGACCTGGCAGAACCGGAAGATAAACTGATCCAGGTCGCGGACCGTGTCAGCTCCGGCGGTGTGATCTATGTAAGGGAACTGGATCACAATATGGCGATTGCATATCCGGATGACCGAGAGCTGTTCAAAAAGATGTTCTACCTGATAAAAAGAGATATTTATTCGGGAGATTTTAACGCAGGCCGCAAAGTATACTTCTGGATGAAAAACGCGGACTTAAGAAACATACATTTTGAAGGAAAACAAATCTCCACAGTCGGGCTCAGGCGAAGAGAGCGAAGAACACTCTTTCAGGCTCTGTTTTCATATGTTGAGCGTGAATATCGTGTCATACATGAAAAAGAGCCCACCACCGAAACCCGAAGAGCACTCGAATGGCTCGAGGAGAATTACAAAACAATGGAAACACAGTTTTCCAGCGATGACTTCTTTTTCTCAACAGGCTTTATGGAGTTCTACGGTTTTGTTGAATAGCGGATTCTCGAAGCTTTTGTAAAGCGGGGCGAAGTCTGTTGTACAAGACAAATGAAGGGAGCAAAATCAGTGAAATACGATTTTGAGTCAATAATGGAAAGGCAGGGAATGGATGCGATCGCTGTAGATTCACTCGGACAAGGCGATACGTCCTTCACGCCGGCTCATCCCGAAGAGGGATTTGATATTATACCCATGTGGGTGGCTGACATGAATTTTCCGACTTGTCCGGCGATTCCTCAGGCAGTGATCGCCAGAGCGCAGCACCCCGCCTATGGATATTTTGACATAAGAAAAGAATACTATGACGAGATCATCAAGTGGCATGAGACCAGAAACAATGTCACAGGACTTTCTGCCAAGCATATAGGATATGAGAACGGCGTCCTCGGCGGAGTGCTGTCGGCATTGGCAGTGACGTGTTCAAGAGGAGATAATGTGCTTCTTCACTCACCGACATATATCGGTTTTACCGGAAGCCTCAAAAACTGCGGCTACAACATTATCCTTTCTCAGCTGCAAAAAGACGTGGACGGTATCTGGCGCATGGATTTGAAGGATATGGAAGACAAAATCAAACGTCATAATATACATGCCGCGATATTTTGTTCTCCCCACAATCCGTGCGGAAGAGTTTGGACCGAAGATGAAATTCTTCAATTCACAGAGCTCTGCAGAAAATATGATATTACGATCATTTCCGACGAGATCTGGTCTGACATGACTCTGTTTGGAAATAAACACATTCCCACCCAGTCAGTTTCTGAGGACGCCAGGCAGAGGACAATTGCTCTTTATGCGCCTTCAAAGACTTTCAACCTGGCGGGACTTATCGGTTCTTATCATATTATTTACAACGACCGGCTTCGGGAGCGCGTCCGCAAAGAGAGTTCACTCAGCCACTATAACAATATCAACCTTCTGTCCATGTACGCTCTGATCGGCGCCTACAGTCCGGAAGGATACGAATGGGTGGATGAGCTGCTGGAAGTACTTGGGCAAAATATAGATTACGCCTGTGAATTTATCAAAGACAATTTCCCGGGCCTGGATGTGAGCAGACCGGAGGGAACCTATATGCTGTTTGTCGACTGCACACAGTATTGCGAAAAGACAGGCAGGTCCCTTGACGATGTCCTTAGAAGTGCATGGAGAGTCGGCGTCGCTGTTCAGGACGGACGCCCCTTCCACGGTCCCTGCCATATCAGGGTAAATCTGGCACTTCCTCTGTCCAGAGTGAAAGAGGCTTTTGACAGGCTGAAGAGGTATGTGTTTGTGGACTGAAAAAAGACTGTATTTAGTACAAACAATCCGGAATTGATGATGCAATTCACGCTATTTGGACCAGAAGTAAACCAATAAAAAATTGTAAAAAAAACACTTGCAAAGGCGGTTCAATAGTGATAGTATAGCTTCTGCCGTCAAGAGAGAGGCAAACACCAAATCAGATAATGAACTTGAATGTTTCAAAAATCTCAAAAAAGTGTTTGACAATCAAAGCGGCCTGATGTATGATATCAGAGTTGCGTCTGAAAAGGACTTAACAAAGTTGCTGATCAGAAGCAGAACGGAACTCCTGCCAGTCAGGGTTCCGAAATACCAAAAAAACCGAATATATGACAACTTAACAGAAATGCAACCCTGAATATATTCCTATAAAAGAAGACCGGGACAGATCGTTTAAGAACGG
>JBGUJH010000105.1:0-36082 GCA_045113775.1 Lachnospiraceae bacterium
TTCCTTAGCTTCCTTCAGGCCAAGGCCGGTGATCTCACGGACAACCTTGATGACCTTGATCTTCTGAGCGCCGAAGCTTGTCAGCTCAACGTCAAACTCAGTCTTCTCTTCAACTGCCTCAGCGGGGCCTGCTGCTACTACTGCAACACCTGCTGCTGCGGAAACACCGAACTCCTCTTCACAAGCCTTGACCAGCTCATTGAGTTCCATAACAGTAAGTTCTTTGATCGCATCGATGATCTCAGCGTTTGTTAACTTTGCCATTGTATTTACCTCCATGTAAATTGATTTGAAATAAAACTTCTAAATAAAAATTAGAATGTGATGATTCTGCAGACAGGATCTTATGCCTCTGCTGCAGCCTCTGCGGGTGCTTCGCTGTCCTTCTCCGCGATCTGCTTGACCACGCGAGCGAAGCTGGAGATCGGAGCCTGCCAGCTGCCGAACAGTCTGCCCAGGAGAACTTCTCTGGTCGGGATCTTAGCGACCTCACCGAGTCCTGCGGCATCAACTACCTTGCCTTCTACAACGCCGCCCTTGATCTCGAGCTTGTCAGCCTTCTTGGCGAACTCGCAGAGAATACGTGCGGGAGCTGTAGCATCTTCCTTAGAAACTGCCAGAGCACTGGGGCCGTTCAGAAGATCGGAGAGACCTTCGCAATCTGTGCCCTTGAATGCGAAATTCATCATGGTGTTCTTATAGACCTTATAAGTCACACCTGCTTCGCGGAGCTGCTTGCGGAGCTCTGTGTCCTGCTGAACTGTCAGACCTCTGTGGTCAACGAGAACCACTGACTGTGCACCGTCGATCGCTGCGGAAATTTCCTTAACGACCGGCTGTTTCAATTCAACCTTTGCCATTTTGTTACCTCCTTATAGATTTTGGAGCCGAAACGAAGAAAAACCCGTCTTCGCGAAGACGGGTGAAAATTCATATCCACATCAGTGCACATACACGCACCTCAAATGTCGATCCACATCCTCGGCAGGCAGATCACTCTTTACGCCTTGCGGCACCTGCTGTCTTCGGCTTGGCTTATAACCGTTAGGTATATTATCATTTAGAATTGCATTTGTCAACTGTTATTTTTAAAGATCATTCCTAAGCGTTCCCAAGTCATTCCTGCGTGAAGTATCCGTCCTCATCGATGGCTACTCCCGGCGAAACGCTCTGCATTTCATCGAGGACCCTCTGTTTCTCGCTTCCTTCCATGGTGCTCACGCCGCGGTACTGCAGCATGGGGATGAACTGAAGGGAACTGATCGAAGGTTCTTTCGTACTCACCGTTACCCTGAGCACACCCGTGTCACGCGCCGCTGCGCCGAAAAAGTAATTGCCCAGGCTGTAGAACACAGGGACGCCGTCCACGTATTCAATATTTTGCAGGACATGAGGGTGGGATCCTACGATCAGGTCCGCCCCCGCATCCGCCAGCTCCTGTGCTTTTGTCGTCTGGCTCCAGTCCTGGGACGGCATCTTCTCTGTTCCCCAGTGGGTGTAGACTATGCAGAGGTCCGCTTTTTCCTTTGCTTCGCGGATCTTCTCGCAAAGGCGGGTGGTATCCAGCATGCGGAATACGCCGGGACTGTCCTCGCCGGCTTCTTTTGTGTCCGGATTCTCATACCGCTCGATCTCAGTCGCATTGAGGATTGCGACCGTAATACCGTTGGCGATGCAGTACGCCGTCTGCTCCGCGTCATTGATATTGCGTCCTGCTCCTATATAAGGAATCTCCTGCTCATCCAATGTATCAAAGGTGTCGAGAGCTCCCTCTTCTCCGTAATCATAGACATGATTGTTGGCCAGCGCCGCTATGTCTGTCCCCATCTCCTTCAGCCACTCTGCTGTCCAGGGTGCGCACCGGAAGGTAAAAGTCTTGCCCTGAGTCGGAGTCCCCCCGTCCGTATAGGGAAACTCGTTGTTGACTACAAGGAAATCAGCGCCTGTCAGCGTCTCCCATGTCGCGTCGTCAAAACACGCCCGGATCCCGTCCGAATATGCAATTGCGCTCCACGGATTCTGTCCTGTCTCGAATATGATGTCGCCGACAAATACGATTGAGATCTCCTGTTCCGAGTCCGGTTCCTTCTCGGGCGTGATCCATTTTCCGTCATCCCTGGTAAGTACTTTTCCGGAAGCAGTGATTATGGCATCGGCTCCGGTCGGATCCATAGCCCTTTTCCTGAATTCCTCCACGGCCGGTTCGGTCTGTGCCAATATCGCCTCCGCGGCGGTCTTCACCATGATCTCCTGAACGCTCTGGGATTCCGCCGATACTGCGGCAGGAGCTGATAAGGCCAGGACACCTCCTGTAAACACTGCGGCGGACGCAGCCAAAATATCGATTCTTTTTCCGAACACGGTGCCGTTCCTCCTTATTGTTCAAGGCCCGCAAAGCGAGCCGATGCGCCGGGTGCGGACTGCCTGAAAGGCAGCTTTTCCCTCTCCATGCGTATCTGTCTTTTGAAACAAGAAAAGGAGTTCCTTAAGGAACTCCTTTTCTGTTAATGACTTAATAACGGTTAGCAATGACCTTCACGCCGGGGCCCATGCTGGTCGCGATGGAGATGCTCTTGAGGTACTGACCCTTAACTGCTGCGGGCTTAGCCTTAACGATAGCAGCCATCAGCGCGTCATAGTTCTCCATAAGCTGTTCCTGTGTAAAGGAAGCCTTGCCGATCGGGCAGTGGATGATGTTGGACTTGTCAAGTCTGTACTCGATCTTACCTGCTTTGATATCCTTGATAGCCTTAGCTACGTCCATGGTAACTGTGCCTGCCTTGGGGTTGGGCATCAGTCCCTTAGGACCAAGGATACGGCCGAGACGACCGACAACGCTCATCATATCGGGTGTAGCAACTACTACGTCAAAATCCAGCCAGCCTTCGTTCTGGATCTTGGGAAGAAGCTCCTGGCCGCCGACGAAATCAGCGCCTGCTTCCTGTGCTTCGTCGAGCTTTGCGCCCTTTGCGAATACCAGGACTCTGACTGTCTTACCGATACCTGCGGGAAGTACGACCGCGCCGCGGATCTGCTGGTCAGCGTGACGGCCGTCGCAGCTTGTGCGGATGTGGATCTCAACAGTCTCATCAAATTTCGCTGATGCAGTTTCTTTTGCAAGAGCGATCGCCTCTGCGGGCTCATATAATTTAGCGCGGTCAACCTTCTTAGCGGCTTCCGCAAATCTCTTTCCGTGCTTCATCTTCTATTCCTCCTGTGTGTGTCTCAGTCCTTGACTGTGATTCCCATGCTTCTGGCGGTTCCTGCGATCATGCTCATAGCAGCTTCAAGGGAAGCAGCGTTGAGGTCGGGCATCTTCATTTCCGCGATCTCTTTGATCTGATCCTTGGTGACAGAACCGACTTTCTGCTTGTTCGGAACACCGGAGGCCTTCTGCAGGCCTGCTGCCTTCTTAAGAAGAACAGGTGCCGGCGGGGTCTTGGTGATGAAACTGAAAGATCTGTCAGAGTAGACAGTGATAACGACAGGGATGATCAGATCACCCATGTCAGCGGTCTTGGCGTTGAACTGCTTGGTGAATTCCATGATGTTGACACCGTGCTGTCCAAGTGCAGGACCTACCGGCGGAGCAGGAGTTGCCTTGCCGGCCTTAATCTGCAATTTGATGTAACCAGTTACTTTCTTTGCCATTGTTTCCTCCTTTGTGGTAATATGCGCAGCTTCAACGCTGCTCCCACTGTGTGCGGCGGCTCAGCCGCCAGTGTCTATATATCAGGCGGAACTCTGCCGCCTCATATAACCTTATAATGATGACCGCACGACCGTATCAGCCGAGCTTTCTGACTTCCGCAAAGCTGATCTCTACAGGGATCTCGCTTCCGAACATCTCTACCTTGATCGTTGTCATCTGCTTATTGAAATCGATCTTCTGCACCTGGCCGACCGTATCTTTCCAGATACCGGCCACAACAGTGACAGAATCGCCGACTTCGAAGTCCACTGTGATGCTGCCTGTATGAATGCCCAGGCTCTTCATCTCAGCTTCCGTGAGCGGCACCGGTTTGCTTCCCGGTCCCACAAATCCCGTTACGCCGCGGGTATTGCGGACCACATACCATGTGTCGTCGTTCATGACCATATTGACGAGCACGTAGCCGGGGAACATCTTCTTGGAGACATTCTTGCGGGCTCCGTTCCTGACCTCTACCGTATCCTGCATGGGAACTCTGACCTCAAAGATCTGGTTCTCAAGATGGCGGTTCTCGATCGTCTTCTCAATATTGATCTTTACCTTATTCTCATAACCGGAATAAGTGTGTGCCACATACCAGAGCGGCACATCTGTGATCGCACTCTCATCAAGCTGGACATCTTCGCCGCCGGACTCCTGAGCCTCAAGGGATGCCTTTACGGCAGCTTCGTCAGCCGCATCCGTATCCGCTTCTCCCTGCTTAAGGACTCTCTCAGCCTCGGCTTTCTCGAGGTCAGCTGCCTTCTTGGTAAAATCAGGCCTTCTGATCTCACGGACACCCGGAAGCACGCCCGCTTTTACACGGACACCGCCGCTGCGGTGCTCTTTATTCTTATCTGCCATTGACTTACCTCATCCGTCAGTTCGCTTAAATTGTTGTCAGCCATTCGATCAGATTCTGTGCGCCGAAATCAATGACCGCAATCAGAAGCGCGGCAACAACGGTAACGCACAGTACCGCGACCAGCTGTTTCACAAGCGTATCCCGATCCGGCCATATGATCTTCCTGAACTCAGCCTTGACGCCCTTCCAGAAGGTGCTGATCTTGGACTGCTTGGCCGTACTGTCGTTCTTGCTCATTTCACCTTACTCCTTAATTACTTAGTCTCTTTGTGAGTAGTGTGTCTCTTGCAGAATCTGCAGTACTTCTTGGTCTCAATTCTCTCCGGATGAGCCTTCTTATCCTTCGTAGTATTGTAGTTGCGCTGCTTGCACTCTGTGCAGGATAATGTAATTCTTGTACGCATAACGTGTCACCTCCGCGTGGAATTTCTCAACTAACAGGCATTTTTAGTGCATAAAAAAAAGACCTGTGACAATCTCGAATACTAACTTAACATATTTGTAAGGCATAGTCAAGCCGTATCATACATAAAATCGAAGGATGCAGTCCCGCTATTTCGGACTGCATCCTTTTCCCGCTTTTTTGGCTCAGCGGCCTCTCCCGTTTCCGTCAGGGTTTACTTTCCCAGTTCCTCAGCTGCTGCATCAAGCGAAGCCCTGATCACTTTGTCCATGTCAAAATATTTATAGAGGCCGAGTCTTCCCCCGAACAGCACGTTCCTCTTCTCAAGCGCCAGTTCGTGATATCTCTCGTAAGCCGCGTTGTTCTTGTCGTTATTGACAGGATAATAGGGTTCCATCCCCTTCTCCCAGGTCGCGGGATATTCTCTGGTGATGATCGTGCCTTTTATCGGCTCGCCGGTCTCAGAGTCCTTGCCGAACTCGAAGAACTTGTGCTCGATGATCCTGGTAAAAGGAACCTCCCTTTCGGTGTAGTTCACTACTGCGTTGCCCTGGAAGTTGTCAACGTCGGGAAGCTCTTCACTCTCAAATCTCAGAGAGCGGTACTCCAGAGGGCCGTAGCAGTCATCGAAGAACTCATCTACCATACCGGTATAAAGAACTTTTTCAAAAGTGTCTCCGTCCATCTCGAAGACCGTGCTCCCGTCGTTCGCCGCAGGTACTTCCTTCACTGCCTTCTTGAAATCAGTGCCCAGCTTCACCGGAATGCCCTCAAGAAGCTTCTCCACGATCTGCGTGTATCCGCCGATCGGAATGCCCTGGTAGGGATCGTTGAAATAGTTGTTGTCAAAGGTAAACCTGAAAGGAAGCCTTTTAATAATGAAAGAAGGCAGTTCCTTGCAGTCCCTTCCCCACTGCTTCTCTGTATAACCTTTGATCAGCTTGGTGTATACATCTCTTCCCGCAAGGGACAGAGCCTGTTCTTCCAGGTTGGAAGGATCTTCCACAGCCGCTTCTTTCCTCTGTCTCTCAATGATCTCCATTGCCTGTGCCGGCGTCTGGATATTCCACATCTTGCTGAATGTGTTCATATTAAAAGGGAGATTGTAGAGCTCATCCTTGTATCGTGCCACAGGGCAGTTGATATAGTTGTTGAACTCTGCGAATTTCTGAACATAGTTCCAGACTTCTTTATCCGAAGTGTGGAAAATATGCGCCCCGTAAAGATGCACATTTATACCGTTCTTCTTCTCGGTATAGATATTGCCCGCGATATGATCCCTGCGGTCTATCACAAAACACTTCTTTCCCGCCTTACTCATCTCATGAGCAAATACCGCTCCGTACAGTCCTGCTCCTACGATCAGATAATCAAACTGCATATTCACCTCTTGTTCTCATTCTGTTATGTATGTCGTTAATCATTAACTTCTCTGTATTCCGGGATGCGCGTGTAGTCATCCATGATCTCAAGTATTCTCTTCCTGCCGGCTTTATTGAGCTTCCAGTAACGATCCATCACTTTCCGGGTCGTGATTTGTGAAGAAACAGAGTTTCCTTCCTCTAAAGGAGAAAAATCCAACGGGTTCAGGGATAACGCCTCGCAAATCTTTATTACCGTGCTGTACGCCATTCCGTCGACTCCGCGCTCCAGTGCCGTGATCAGCGTACTGTACGGAATATTCATCTCGACCGCGAACTGTCTGATGCTCTTATACCTCAAAAGAATAACCCCCTTCAGGATTTCTGCCTTTTTCTTGCTGTCCATTTCTGAAACCTCCCCTTTCACGTAATAATTTCTAGTCTAAAGTCTCAGACTCTTATTCTTCCGGAACCGCCCTTCCGCGCGCCGGTTAGTTATATATACAAAAACACTGCGCTCAATTACTAATTATGCATCATTTTTACATCAAAAACAATGCTTTCTTGACCATTATAACTGATACTAATCTGTGCCTTGTTGGCCGTCGCGATCGCTCTGGCTGCGCTCAGTCCGATCCCGTATCCGCCTTTCTTCTGGGTACGGGCTTCATCCCTTCGGTAGAACCGGTCAAACAGTCTCTCCGGGTTTTCTTCCACATCATCGGGATCGATCGTATTTGTCTGTCTCAGTACAGCGTATTTTCCGTCCGTAAAAGCCGTCACCCGGATCTCTCCGCCCTCCGGCGTGTATTTGACCGCATTGTCCATAAGGATCCCGATCAGCTGTCCCATTGTGTCTCTGTTCGCGTTGACCGCGATCTCAGGTGCCTCTACAACAAAACCGATCTTCTTCTCAAGAGCCGGTTCCTCAAAAGGAGCTGTCGATTCCTTTATGAGCTCACCCAGGTCAAAATCCTGCATCGGGAGCTTCAGGTCCGCCTCGTCCATCTTCGAAAGGGTGAGGAGATTCTGCATGAGGACACTCAGCCTCTTTGTCTGCGCCTTGATGTTCCGGGTCCATTTGGACTCCCCGTTGAACAGTTCCAGCGCTTCCGTGTTGGTCATTATGATCGCGAGCGGAGTCTTAAGCTCATGCCCCGCGTTTGTAACGAACTGCTTCTGTCTTACAATGTTCTCCGCAATTGGAGCGATCGCTCTGCGGGAGAGCGCGCTGACAAAAATGAACATCAGGACCCATGCGGCAGCAGCGATGATCAGGGAGATCACGATCACCGAGAGAACTCCTGAGATCTGTGACGAGATGTCTATAAAGGCAGCCGTCTTTCCGTCCTCTTTCTCAGCAATATAATAGAAGAAATCCTCTATTATCCCGGATTGTTTTCCCCTCTGCGACGCCTTGAGCCCGTATTCCCGGGCCTCCTCGTCCGAGACGGAATAAATCCTGTCCGTATTCGTCGATCCTATTGTGTTATCGGAGTTATAAGTTACGATAAAATATCGGACGGACATAGCGTCATCAGGAGACATCCTTCTCTTAAAGAAAAAGTCCCATGCGTTTTTCTCTCCCTTCGGCGGACGGGGGCCGGACTCTTCCTGCACTGTCCCTTCCGGTTGAGCTTCGTCCGCCTCGCTGTCAGCATACGGATCTTCATCGTCTTCGTATTCTGACCCCCAGTCCTCGAAATCCCAGTCATCTTCGTCTCTGCCCGCGCCTCTCATATCATCAAAGGCAGGTACTCCGCCGTGTTCGGCCAGCATCTGTGCCGTCCACTTCGCTTCCCGGTAGATACTCGCACTGTAGATACCGCTGATCGCGCAGATAACTGCAAGGAGGAGGACCGTGATCGCGATCATTGCTGTTCTGACAAATTTAACTTGCAGCGTTCTGACCATTTCACCACCGTCAATTCAGTAGAAAAGAGTGTATCCGATGTTTCTCTTCGCGGTGATCTTTACGGCGGATCCCACTGCCGCGATCCTCTTTCTCAAGTAAGAAATGTACACCCACACAGCGCCTACATCCGCGTCCGTATCGTATCCCCAGACCTTTTCCAAAAGGTCTTCCGATGACAGATAGATCCCGTGATTGAGCATCAGGACTTCCATCATCTGATATTCCACCTTCGGCAGTACCACTTTGCGTTCGCCGCAGCGCAGCTCCGAACTGCCGCTGTCCAGAACGAGATCTCCGAATTCCCTTACGTCCGGCTGATACTCTTCCCTCCGTCTGAGCATTGCCCGGATCCGGGCCAGAAGTTCGCCCATGGCGAATGGTTTGGGGAGATAATCATCCGCGCCGGCGTCCAGGCCTTCTATGCGGTCCTCGATCTGGGACTTGGCCGTCAGCAGGAGCACCGGAGTGCGGTATCCCTCTTTTCTGATCTGCCCGAGCACTTCCAGTCCTGTCATTCGCGGCATCATGATATCCATGATAATGCCGTCATAATTACCGGCATGGATATAATCCAGCGCCTCTTTCCCGTCAAATACGGCATCCACCTGATAGCGGTGATATTCCAGAATGTCTTTGACAGCCTCGGACATAGCCGGCTCGTCTTCCGCCAAAAGAAGTTTCATAGTTTATGTGTTAGTCCTTTTCTGATTTACTTGCTTTCGCTATATGCCTCTCACGGCTGCGGTTCCGGTGCCTCTTCCGCCTGCGGAGCCTGTTCACCTTCTGTCTGCGGAGCCTGTGTCTGTGAAGTCTCGACTTCTACTTCCACGTAAGTCCCGTCCGGCGTCCAGCCGAGCTTTTCGGCGATCTCCGGGTTGTAATAAGCTACGGCTGTATCCCGCATGCGGTCTATGGAGATCCTGGAGATATCCCCTCTGTCCTCATAGTCGTCCGCTTCATCATCCTCATTGTTATATTCGTCTGCCTTGTCGATTCCGTAGATCATTACGTCATAGGCTACGTCCGCCGTGCGCTTGCCCATCTCGTAGTAGTCGATTCCGTAGGAAGCCAGCGCGCCTGACTTGCACATGTTCTCGTCCGAGCCAAACACTTTCACGCCTTTCGCCAGTGAGATCCTCTTGATCATGTCCATATTTCTGGCAAGCTTATCGTCACAGGGCAGGTACAGCGTCCCGCATTCCTCACAAGCCTTAGTGATCACGCTCTCCATTTCGCTCTCGTCGCGGAATGTGTACTCACCGTAATCCGCTCCGTCATCATCGAGGTAGCTCTTCATGAGCTTGCACTGGAAACCGGAATTCACTTCTTCACTGCAGTAAACGATGCCGATCCTGCTGCCGTCCGCGACATGGACGAGATAATCTCTCTGTGATTCCATCGGAGGAAGATCCGAGATGCCGGTCACATTGCCTCCGGGTTCATTTACGGAGCTGACTCCTCCGGCAATGATAAAATCCGTCACTCCCGTACCCACGATCGGAACATCCTTCGTCGCGGAGTATGACTGTCTCAGCGCCAGAGTGCCTCCGGCCAGGATCAGATCGTCCTTATCCTGCAGGAAGTGATCGATGATCACGTCGCAGCCGAGTTCTGTGCCGTCTGCGACCTTATAGTCGATCACGACATTGTCACCCATCAGCTCATTCAGCTCATCCTGAAATCCTTCCGACGCCAGGGTCAGGGACTCATTATCGGACTGCTGGATGATTCCCACATAGTATTTGCCTTCCTCATGGACGGCAGGTGTATATTTCTGAACCGCTGTTTCTTCTTGTGTAGCTCCCGCGGCCGCATTCTGTGCTTCAGTTTCTTTCTGCTTCTCTTTCTTTCCTCCGCATGCTGTCAGCGCGAGAAGCACGCAGCACAAGACCGCTGTTGTCAGTTTCCTGTTCATTTACCCTTTCCTCTTTCCTAATTCTTTCGTATATACATACAATGTCGAGGATATTATACTCCAGCTGATTCCGAAAAAGAAGATAGATTTTTCAGGCAGTCGGCGCACTTCTGCCCGGTCTGCGAACCTTGAATTCCTTGTACGGCAGGATATAATTTAAGGGAGGGTATCAGAAAGGCAGGTAAGCATATGCAGGCCGAATCAAGAAGGCAAAATATTATCAGGATTCTCACAGGCTCCACCGGTCCTGTTTCAGCGGGAAAACTCGCCGGCATGTTCGGAGTCAGCCGCCAGATCATTGTCGGTGATATAGCGCTTTTGAGAGCTTCGGGCGTCGACATCACCGCGACTCCCAGGGGGTATGTGTTGACTAAGGGCACTGAAGGCATTATCCACAGGATTCCGTGCAGACACAGACCGGAAGAAATGAAAGAAGAACTGCAGATCCTTGTAGATAACGGCTGTCTCGTCAGGGACGTCATAGTTGAGCACCCCGTTTACGGGCAGCTCGTGGGGCAGCTCGACATCGCCACGCGCTATGACGTCGATGAATTCATCTCGAAGGTAATGCGGAGCGACGCGGCGCCGCTCTCCGACCTGACGGGAGGGATCCATCTGCATACAATATTTTGCCCCGATGAAGAAGTTTACCGCAGAGTCCTCGACAAGCTCAGAAAAAGTGGTTTTTTATTCGAACAATAAGTCTCGGCAGGGAAGCAGGTATTGACAAAATACCTGCTTTTCATTAATAATACACACGATGTGTCAAGACACCTGTCAACCTGCATATTTACAGGCTTTAGGCAGAAAGGAAATTGAAATATGGATATCAAGGAATTTCTTAAGAGAAAAAACATCGTTATCTCCGCTAAGCGCTACGGTATTGATGCGCTGGGCGCAATGGCGCAGGGTCTTTTCGCTTCCCTGCTGATCGGTACGATCCTCAACACGCTGGGAACGCAGCTGGGAATCCCCGCCCTGTCCGTTTGCGGCGGATATGCTTCATCCATGAGCGGCGCCGCGATGGCGATCGCGATCGGCTACGCGCTGCAGGCTCCGCCCCTGGTCCTTTTCTCCCTCGCTACGGTCGGATACGCTGCCAACGCATTGGGCAGCACAACGCTCAGCGGCGGAAGCGGTGCCGGCGGTCCTCTGGCAGTTCTCTTTATCGCGGTCATCGCCGCTGAATGCGGAAAAGCTGTTTCCAAGGAGACCAAGGTAGATATTCTGGTCACTCCGCTGGTCACGATCCTCGTCGGTGTCGGCCTCTCAGCCCTGATCGCTCCCGCGATCGGAACAGCCGCATCCAGTGTCGGTTCTGTCATCATGTGGGCGACCGACCTTCAGCCTTTCCTGATGGGTATTGTCGTTTCTGTAGTGATCGGCATGGCCCTCACGCTGCCGATCTCCTCCGCGGCGATCTGTGCGGCCCTCGGACTCACAGGACTTGCGGGCGGCGCCGCAGTCGCAGGCTGCTGCGCGCAGATGATTGGCTTTGCAGTTATGTCCTTTAAGGAAAACAAGTGGGGCGGCCTGGTCTCTCAGGGAATCGGAACCTCTATGCTGCAGATGGGCAACATCGTAAGGAATCCCAAGATCTGGATTCCCCCGATCGTCACAAGCGCGATCACAGGTCCGATCGCGACCTGCATCTTCCACCTGCAGATGAATGATCCCGCCAGTGCCGTAGCTTCAGGTATGGGTACCTGCGGTCTGGTAGGCCAGATCGGCGTCTACGCGGGCTGGGTCGCAGACGTCGCCGCGGGCACCAAGGCATCCATCACCGCTATGGACTGGATCGGGCTGATCCTGATCTCCTTCGTCCTTCCCGCGGTCCTCACTCCCCTGATCGCAATGCCCCTTCGCAAGGCGGGCTGGATCAAGGATGGAGATCTGAAGCTTCAGTGATCTGCTGCGGACGATTTTCCCGGAACATCGCAAAAAGAAAGGAAGGAACTGCCGACCGGCGGTTCCTTCCTTTTTTCATGCTAATCTGCAAAAAGGATTCTCTCTGACAACGTCATTCATCTTCATGAGGGCTTCCGATGCCTACAACAGCGGAAACACCTGCCACGATTCCCATTAAGACTACCAGAAGTGTCGTAAGTCCAAGCCCTGACAACGCGACAATTACTCCAATATCCATATTCTCTCCTTTTGATCTGTCTTAGTATATGAATGCTTTCGGAAGTCTGATGCGGTCTGTGACCGGCCAGTCTTCATGTTTCGCTCACTCGTTTCCGGGATCGGAATCTTTCGGGATCTCCGTTCCCATATCTCCCGCTGTCTCAGCGCTCTGAGGAGCAGCCGCCTGCTCCCCGGGCTGTACAGGTTCCTGTGCAGGTGCATCCTGATTCAGCTTCGCGCCGCATTCAGGGCAGAACATACCGCCCTTCGGGATCCGTGCGCCGCAGGAAGGACACTTTCCTTCTGCCTTGAGTTCACTTATCTTTTTCTCGCTGATCGCGATCACTTCCTCCTCAGATCTGACAAAGCGTACTTTCGTGTAAAACTCTCTCCAGTTATCGAGCACGATCACATGAGAGCCGTCGTCTGCCGTCTCATCTTCGAGGACCGCGGCTATATCAGCAGCGCTCATTCCCTCGAAAGCTTTGCTGACAAGCATCTCTCCAAGCTCGGTATAGAGCTCGCTGATCTTCTTTTTCGATTCCGAAATGTTCGCATTAGTCGTCACGACCTCCGCGATCTCGCGCGTTTTCTGGATTGCTTCCTGGCTGCCAAGAGTGATCTTCTCTTTAAGTTCATCCCAAAATGCCATTTATTATCCCCCTTTTACGATGAGTCTGTTCAAAGCCCGTAAAGCGAGCCTCTACGCGTATTTCTGCACGACTGCTGTGATCCTGGGAAGAATCTGTGATTTCCTCGACAGTACGCCTGTCTGGAGACTGAGCGTCTCTCCTTCCTTGTCCGGGAAGGCTTCCGCTGCCCAAGCTGCTTTGTCGCCTGCAGCGAATACTACAGAGCCGTTCTCCAATATACTGGTGAAAGCCATAAGGCAAAGATCCAGTTCTTTCTTCTTCACGAACTGCTCGAGCAGCTCCTGGACCTGTGATTCCATCTCTCTCGCAATGTCCGCGGACGTTACGATGACCTGGGAGATCATGGTCTTGCATCCTTCTATGTCGAAGAACTTGATATCCTGGTTGAGAAGCTCATTCAGAGTCTTGCCCTTTATATTGGCACTGACCGAGAACATATCCTTGGCGAATTCGTCAATATCCAGGCCTGCGATCCCTGCCAGGAACTGCGCCGTTGCGATGTCCTTGGGAGTAGTCGTAGGTGACTGGAACTTCAAGGTATCCGAAAGGATCGCGCCCAGGATAAGGCCCGCAAGATTCTTGGGAAGCGGGATCTGGTTCTCGCGGAAGATAGTCGCAACGATAGTCGCGGAACTTCCGATGATCTCGTTTCTGAACGCAACGGGCTGGTTCGTCGAGAAATCATTGATCCTGTGGTGGTCGATGACCTCCAGAACTTCAGCCTTTTCAATGCCCCTGACCGACTGGGAAAATTCATTGTGGTCCACCAGGATCATCTTCTTGCTGCCCGTATTCATGACATGATAGCGCGAAACATAACCCAGCAGCTTTTCATCGTCATCGATGACCGGATAAGCGTGGAACCTGCTGCGGAGCATCTTGCGGCCCGCGTCTTCCACCAGCTCCGACGCATAGAATTTGATGGGGTTAGTCACCATCATCTGGGAAACTCTCGGAGCAAAATATACATATCGGGAGGTATTCATTGTGCCGTGCCCGGAGATGATAATGGAGCAGTTATGCACCTTCGCGGCCTCGAGGACCTCCGGTGCGACATCGTCTGCGCGCACTACGATAAGCACTGCCGCGCCGAGACGGATCATATCCGTCTGAGCCTTCGAATCACTTCCCGTGATGATGATCCTGTCTTTAACTTCAAATCCGGAGAGGTCTTCGCTTGTTATGGCTATGACGCCGACTTTGCCGTTCATCTTGCGGCCGGGAGCCTCATATAAGATCTTTCCGTTGATCGCGGTCTTAATGCATTCGATCGGTGTATCCTTGAGGAGCTTTGCCGTGCTCTCGGTGTCGCCCATAGCGATATCCGCCGCATCCGACCTTGTCACGATCCCCAAGAGCCTTCCGTCGTCATCCACGACGCTGCAGATCTGCCTGTTGTTCTTGGCAAGGACTCTGATCGCCTCAAAGAGCGTTTTATCCGGGCTGATCGAAACGGGCTCGTCCAGAGTTATCTCACCCAGCTTGTATCTCGCGTCGTCAAGGAGCATGGGCTGCTCGAAGCCGAAGCGCTCCAGCAGGTACTTGGTCTCTGCGCTGAGCTTGCCGAGACGGCACGGGATCGCCTTGATCCCGTTGGCTCTCTTATAAAACGCATAACCTATCGCCGCAGCAATGGAATCTGTATCCGGATGCTTATGGCCTGTAACGTATACACGATTTTTCTCCATATGCGTTACCCTCCTAACATATCAAATCAGGACTCGCGAAATGCTCCGCTGCGCCGGGTGCGGCCGCCTGATGAAACACGTAACCGTCAATTTGAGTTTATCACAATACGCCCCAAAAATCATCCGGCTTAGTCCGTGTCGATGACTCCCAGATATT
The DNA here is from genome assembly GCA_045113775.1 of Lachnospiraceae bacterium. Taxonomy (GTDB): domain Bacteria; phylum Bacillota; class Clostridia; order Lachnospirales; family Lachnospiraceae; genus CAG-791. The sequence continues at coordinate 14,776 of JBGUJH010000105.1, forward strand.
CCTCGAGACAGATTCCCTTTGACATGATCTCCTCGGCTGCTTCGAACCCCACATACCTGTAATGCCACGGCTCATAAGTGATCCCCGTGATCTCCTGCTTATCGTAAGGATACCGAAGAATAAAACCGTATTCCCAACAGTGCTCCATGAGCCACTGCTGCGTATCATTGTTCTCCTGTTCCTCATCGAGGATCTGACGCCCTGCATAGACAATGTCAACGGCAAGCCCCGCTTCGTGTTCACTTGAGCCGGGGACTGCGACGTTTCTGGCGGTCTCCTCTCTCGCTTCTTCTTCAGTCATGCCGCTGTACATATATTTTCTGACGTCATTCTCAAACAGGCGCTCCTGCTTGCTCCGCTCCCTGAACGAGCTGCAGATCAGAGGCGACAGCCCTTCCTCTCTGCAGTCGGCAAGCATATCCCGAAGATGCTCCGCGGCACAAACGTCCATTTTGTGCCCGTACTCCACATTCTCGAGTTCCGGTTCGTAATCCTCGGGGAGAAGGTGCCACGGATTGATCAGGATCAGCTCTTTTTCGGAGTAGATCCTCCCTCCGTCCGGCACGACAACATCCGAGACAGATTGACCGTCTTCCTGTACTTTGGTGTATGCAGCTGACTGCGCGCCGCTGTTTTCGCCGCTTTCTTCAGGTTCAACTTCGGCGGCCGTCTCTGTGGATAATGCAGGTTTCTCTGATCCGGCCGACTGCGTCGATCCGGCAGCGGCTTCTTCACCGGGAGTCTGCCCGGGGCCCTCTGCAGGCGATTCCGCTGCAGTTCCCCCATCACTTTTCGATAAAAAGGATGAGCTGATCAGATCCCCTTGCGAAAACATACCGATCACAACTACTGCCGCGGCCAGAAGTACCTCTCCGGCTATAAATTCTCTGTAACCGGTAACTCTGTTCCTTATGTCGATCATATAAAATGTTCCTTTCACTGTGCTGTCCTATGCGGGCTGAACACTTTTCGTATTCTATCACCTTTTTTTATGACGCACAATCGCAGCACGGAAAGGAACCTCTGTACCTCACTCAAATACCGCCGCGCAGTCCCGGAGTCTTTCGATGATATTGATCCTCTGGGGACATGCGCCCTCGCACTGGCCGCACTGAATGCACTCGGATGCTTTACCTCTGTTCTTAGTATTTCTGTCGTACTGTGCCTGCCCGCTCTCCATCATGCCGAAGATCAACTGCTTGTTGCGTGCAGAGAAGATCTCCGGGATCGGAATGTTCATGGGACATCCCGGTTCGCAGTAGCTGCAGCCCGTACAGGGAATGGAAGGAATAGCCGCCAGAGCCTTCTGCGCCCTCTCGATCACCTTCTGCTCCTCTTCACTGAGCGGCTTAAAAGCAGAGGGCTTCATGTAGGACAGATTGTCCTTCATCTGCTCGATATTTGACATGCCGCTCAGGACTGTCAGGATTCCGGGAAGAGACGCCACATAGCGGATCGCCCATGAAGGCAGGGAAGCGTCGGGATTGGCTTCCCTGAGGATCTCCTGTACACTCAGAGGCGGATTTGCCAGTGTGCCGCCCTTTACGGGCTCCATGACGACGATCGGAACGCCGTGCTTTCTTGCCACCTCATAGTTGGCCCTTGATGTAACACTGGGATTCTCCCAGTCCGCGTAGTTGATCTGCAGCTGAATGAAGTCCACATCGGGATGGAGCGTCAGGATCTCATCCAGGAGCTGAGGTGTCGCGTGGAAGGAGAAGCCGTAGTTTTTGATCAGCCCCTCCTCCTTGAGGCCCTTCACGTAATCCCAGATTCCGTACTCGTCATATTTTTTATAATTGTTGGTCTGCAGTGCGTGCAGCAGGTAGAAGTCAAAATATCCCGCGCCCGTCCTCTCCAGGCTGATCCGGAACTGCCTCTTGCACTCCTCTTCATTCGCGGCCATAAGAAACGCGTTGATCTTAGTCGCCAGAGTGAAACTGTCTCTGGGATAGCGGTCCACCAGCGCTTCTTTGGCAGCCTTTTCAGAGGCGCCGTCCTTGCCGTATACAAATGCTGTGTCAAAATAAGTCAGCCCGGCCTGCATGAACAGATCGACCATTTTCTTAGTCTGTTCAATATCGATCACATCCGGATCACCTGGCATAGTGGGAAGACGCATCAGGCCAAATCCCAATTTGGGGGTATCAAGCAAATTCATTTCAAACCTCCTTAATCAGCAACCATTGATTCATATATCCATTGCGGACCCGTTGAGCGCAGCACTCACAAGAATTCCGCTTCCGTCGTAAACCAGTTTGAGGGAGAAAAAAGGGACCTCGTCTGTCAAAAGGCGGAAGAATATTTTGTCCCCCTCCCAGATATTGAGTTCTTCGATCTTACTCTTGGGGACCCACTCCAGAACGCCTTCGTCGCACTCGGAAGGTGTTCCCTCAAAGCCGTCCGCCGTGAACAGATGCATGTATTCCGTGACTCCGTCGCCGGACACAAAAGTGACAATGCCCCTGAACCTGTAGGACGTGAGCGTATAGCCGGTCTCTTCCCGGACTTCCCGCAGCAGGCACTCTTCCGGGCTCTCGTCCTGCTCGAAGTGGCCTCCCACACCGATCCATTTATCTTTATTCACATCATTTTTCTTTACTACCCGGTGGAGCATGAGATACTTGTCATCCTTCTCCAGATAGCAGAGCGTACTGAGCTGTGCCTGCAAAGCTGTGTCCTCCTGTATTTATCACGTTAAGGCTCGCGAAGCGAGCCTCTGTGCCGCGCGGTTTGAGCCGCTGTCAGTATTCTCCTCTGCCGGTCAGTAACCGCGCACTCCAAATCCTTTCTCCCCCGGTACAAGCGGGATTTCCTCCGCATCCATATCGTCTATGCGGATCCAGTGTCCGCTCCCCAAATGCGTGAGGACCTTGCCGATCGCCACAGGTGTTCCCTGCACTTCCATTTCCACAGAACCGTCTGCCAGGTTTTCCACCCATCCGGTCAGCCCGAAAGAACGCGCGGCGTACATAGCCTGGTATCTGAAGCCTACTCCCTGTACCCGGCCGCGGAATATGATATGTTCCCGAATATAATCTATTTCCGGATCAAACCCAGACATTTGAGCCCCCTTCTGCCTCATCAGCAGTGCCATGAACTTCTCGTCCGGTGCTATGTCCTGCTCGGGTTCCTCCTGTTCACCGCTCTGTGAGAACTTCTTCTCAAGACCGCCAATGGGATCAAATTTGCCATTGTCATCCAGACAGATCTCTTTGATCTGTTCCCAGTTTTTCCTGATCAGAAATATTACTGCCGCAATCGCCATCGCCCACAGTAAAATCGCTCCGATGAGAGCGCGCATCGACTCTTGATCCATGGTCAACCTCTCAGTTTCTGTTTGCAAACCTCAGAAGCTCATTCGCGATGCTGCCGTATTCGATGTATTCCAAATCCTTGATCCGAAGCTTAACCTGCGTCAGATCTTCTGCCGACTCCGGGTCTACGCATTCCAAAAGCACCCTGCCTTTATCAATATCGCGCACATAACCGCACAGGAGCTCTTCCTCTCCGACCCTGCATACAGTGACAAGTGCCTCCCTGCTCTGAGCGGCCTTCAAAATCTGAGCCAAAATATGGCCTTCCGGTTCCAGCGTCAGCTCAGGCAGTGAAAACCAGTTGTCATAGGGATGCTGCTGCGCGTATTGCATGTACTTCCCGATCTTGGTCAGATAGGGTGTATCCGGTATCATCTCCCTGACCGTCCTGCGCGGCATCGCGTAATACGCGCTGACCTTTCCTTCTTCATCGATTCCCCTGAATACGATGTCATCTTTATTCAGCGCCGCGATGCTTCCGACTGTGAAAGCTCCCGATTCATCCGTATAGATCTCGTATAACTTATCCTGCATTCTGAAACTCCCCTAAGATCAAGGCTCGCAGAGCGAGCCGCTGCGCCGCGTGCGGGCTGCCCGGAAGGCAGCATCTTCCTCTCCGCACGCGTGTGCTTCAGTACAAGTGGTCATTACTTTTAGTATAACAGTTAAGTCATCGTTTGTCTGAATGAATCTGATTTGCCGGTAATCTGATTTGCCGGTCCCGGCATTTCGGCGCGCAGAAAAAAGCTGCAGGACCGTATCTGATCCTGCAGCTGAAAATCCGTTTTCTGTTTTGTCAAATGAGCTTCTTTCTCGCTGCCTGCGTCATTGAAAGTTCCATTACAGTTTACTGCCTGACGTCTTGATAATATCTGACGCCCTCCTCATATAGGCATCCCGGACAGAGGCAGGAGACACGATCCTGATCATTCCGCCAAATCGGAAGACCCACCCGTAGAAAGCGGGGCTGACACTGATCGGGACTTTGATATAGAAGCTTTCCTGGGTACTTCTCCAAATGTCCGCTTCTCTTCCAAACTGTTCTTTGATCACTTCCGCGATTTCATCCCTGCACTCAAGGGTCACATCGGTCATCTCACCGGTCTCCATGTCGAAGAGACTGTTCAGGAACCTGTCGATCCTCGCCTTGTCCGGAAGGGGATCCCCTTTTTCCTCCAGAACTTTGGCGCGCAGCATCCGGTCGAGGCGGTAGACGTCCGTATTTCCGTTTTCTTTGCAATAGCCGCATACATAGAAATGGTTGTTGCTGCTTCTGATCACAACCGGTGTAATGACAATTCGTTTTGTTTCCCCTTTGATTCCGGTCATTACGGGATCAAAGTAAAAGAAGCTGATCTTGCGGTTCCCGCTGATCGCGTCGGAGATCTTGTCAATCGTATAATACAGCTGTTCACTTACCGAACTGGCATTGCTCTCAAAATGAAGCAGCGACTCTATCTTCTGAGCCTGATGGGTACTGAGCAGGGAGAGAAGTTTGCGGATGATCTCCTCCTTCTTCTCCTTCGATATCGTCTTGCTGGATGCGACGCCGTCAGCAAGGAGCTTGATCTCCGGTACCTCAAAAATGCGGCTTCCAACAAAATAGGAGTTGTAGAAACTCTTCGTGACTATGATATCAATTCCTTCTTCGATCAGAACATCGATGTCGTCCTTGACCGTTTTACGGCTCACATTCGCGTCTTCCTGTCTAAGAAAATCTACCAGTTCGTTTGTAGTCGCCTGATGTTCTTCGTCTGTATTCTCCATCAGATACCGGTAGAGGTGAATAAGCCTCTGTTTATTGCGAATCGCACTCATTCTCAACTACCTCGCATTATAAGAAACGACTCCTGAATTTGTTAATAATTATACAATTCCATACACTTACCGTCAATCGATGTTTTAAATGTGTATCACTAATTGAAACATTTATCTCAGCCTTTGTCCATGCAGGCTCTATGTCCGGATCCTATTTTTTGATGTTCCACCCGCGCGAACATTCCCGATGCATGATATAATAAAAAAGATTATGAAAAATGACAATTTTTCTGTCTGAACCGCATGACCGGATCATTATTAAGTAGTTTAGAAAGAGCGGTCCGAATATGGAAGACTTATTATCCTTTATCACAGGCAGCCTCAAGCAAAAAGGAATAACCGTGAATGATTTCTGCGCACAGATTGGGATATCGCGGCAGAAGTTCTACCGGTTTGTAAAAGAACCCCGAAGGTTTACCGAAGATAACCTTCGGGCTATGCAGGATATTCTCGGTCTCAAAGAATCTGAGAGCGCCGCTTTCAAAGCCCTCTTCCATACCCGGCAGTCCGGCACGGCGGATTGGGATCTTTCCGTTTATTATCCTCTGATCGCTGACCTCTTCATGCGCAGGCCGTCTGAAGAGCTGCCGGTCAATATGTACAATATTGAATACTTTGATGCCTCAGACTCCTCCGCCATTCATTCTATTGATACGATCGCCCGTATTCTGGCAGGTCCCTGCTGCAGAGAAGCCATGCCGGGGGACCCGCATGACCTGTCGGGCGCAGGTCCCGGACCGCATCACGAGTATTCATTCATAATCTACAACTGCACACCATCTGAAGGCGGGCGGCCCGACATGCCGTATATCGCCTCCAGGAAAAGCCTGCTGACTATTACCCGCATCATCAGGGTACTTGAAGAGATTCTCCTTCCCTCTGATGAGGCCGGCATTCACGTTCGTCATTATCTCTCTGAATCGCAGAGAAAGAAAATGTTGATCCAGGATTTGGAAGACACGGAAGCAACGAGGTTTAATCTCCTTCTTCTCAACTGTATTTTGCCCCTGCTCTCCTCTGTGGAAGACTACAAGATCAGCAAGGCTGCAATCTCGCGGCATTACTGGACCGATCACAGTAATTTCTGCCTTATTGAGCATAAATATACAGCTGCATGTGAAGGCATGCCTGCAGCGCGCTCATACGCTGCAATGTCAATCGGTCAGGAGCATACGGAATACTATATCCTGTTGTTCTCCGACTCCGGGGAATGCAGCGTCTGCAGACTCGGAAGTACGGAGGTATCCCATATTTTCCGTTTTCTCTGTATCGATACCCGGGACAAGATCGGGTCTCTTGCGGATTCGTACGCTCCTGAAAACCCCAACCAGCATTTCTATGAGATGGATAAGAGGGCCAAGTACGTGATGATCCATCCCGATCCGGGTTTTGACGGCATTCCCAGGGAGATGTGGATGGCTCTTTACAACATAGTGCAAGGCAGCAGCCGGAAGGATTACTTTGAGGGAATGTTCCGAAAGCTGATTGATCCGTATGGACAATATGCCTTCCTGAATTTTTCCGAACTGGCAGCAGCAGCTATGAACACTCTTGAACAGCGGACATCACTGACCAGAAGCAACGGTAATATCGTGATCTGCCATCCGGAAGGTCTTCGAAACTTCGCGAGGACTGGCATCATCGCGGACCTTATATCAGACTCGGAAGACTATGTGGGCATGACAGGCAGCGGGACACCTCTTCGATTTCCCGCGCCCATGGTCAGAAATCTGCTTTTGATGATCCGCTCGAATATTGTGAACAGACAGACCTCTCCTGTTCGTGAACCGGATAAACTCGAAGAGCTCAATTATTACATTCTGCACCCGCAGGTTCCATACCCGGAAATTTCCTATGTCATTTATAAAGATTTGGGCATCGCTCCGATTTACAATCGAGGGCGTCATAGGAACAGGATCTCAAACGAATTCCAGAATACCGCGATCGGAACTCTGCTTTACAACTATGTGGTCGGAACTATGCTCAGCAATCGCGGAAATGACTTTGATTCCTGGGTCTTAAGCGATGAGCATGCCATTGCCCTGATCGACAAGCTGCTCCTGGAAGTGGAGGAAGGCAACGTATGAAGATCATTCATTGCAGCGATCTGCATCTGGATGCGGATCTTCGAACAAGATTTGACGCGGCCTCCGCCGCGGAAAGAAGGGCAGAGCTGCTGGACACATTCCGGCGGCTCTGTTTCTATGCAAGGGAGCTGGGGGCAGCAGCAGTCATGATCTGCGGCGATCTCTTCGATGTCGAATCTCCCTCTCCTTCCGCGGTGCGGGCTGTGGAAGATCTGATCCTCTCCTGCCCGGATCTTCTTTTCTTCTACCTGCGGGGCAATCATGACAGCCGTTCCGCCCTGTTCCGGACACGCAGCCGCCCCGAAAACCTCTTTCTTTTTGATCAGTCCTGGGCGAGCTGGGAGCTGTCCCCGGACACTGCCGGGGGACGACGGATCTGCATTGCGGGCAGGGAGCCGGGACCGGGTCCCTTTACCGCCCCCGATCTTGATCCGGCCTGCCTCAACATTGTCATGCTGCACGGACAGATACGCGACGGCTATACAGCGCCGAACCCTGAATCGATCCCGCTCAGCGTTCTGCGGGGATGCGGGATTGACTATCTCGCTCTGGGGCATCTGCATCACTACCGCTCCTTTGCGCTGGATGAGCGCGGCACCGCCGCTTACTGCGGAACTCTCGAAGGCCGCGGGTTTGACGAGTGCGGAAGCTGCGGCTTTCTCATGCTCGAAAACGATGAGACGGGGACGAAACTGACAAGCCGCTTTGTCCCTTTTGCATCCCGCAGGCTCTACCGGGTCGAATGCCCTGTGACCGGCTGTGATTCGGACACGGAAGTCTATGAGCGGATCACACGCGTCCTGGAAGCCTCTCCCGCTGCCGAGACCGATCTGGTGCGCCTGGAGCTGACCGGTGAGCTGGAGTACGGATGCCGCCCTGATCCCGCACTTGTTCAGCGGGAATGGGAAGGCCGTTATCACTATTTTGAATACAAAAACAACGCAGAGCCGGTGGTACACACCGAAGATTTCCTCTGCGACGCCTCTCTGAAGGGGGAATTTGTCCGCGTCGTCAGCGCCGATGACGCCCTCGGCAGCAGAGAGAGGGCTATGATCCTGCGCTGCGGCCTGAGAGCGCTCTCGGGAGAATCACTGTTTTGACACCTTGTAAGGAGCTCCGGTATGAAACTGCTTTCCTGCCATATCGAGAATTTCGGCAAATTGAAGGATTTCACTTATTACTTTGAGGACGACCTCAATGTTCTTTTTGCTGAAAACGGCTGGGGAAAATCTACGTTTGCCGCTTTTCTGGTGGTCATGTTCTATGGATTTGACGGTGAGAACCGAAGAAATGAGGACGGAAATGAGCGGCTGCGGTACCGCCCCTGGGGCGGCGGCGTTTACGGGGGATCCGTGACCTGGTCGAGCGGCTCTAATACTTACCGGATGATGCGGACCTTCGGAGCCCGCAAAAAGGATGATAAATTCAGTCTCTATGATGACGCGACAGGGTTTATCTGCAGCGATTATTCCGACCGGATCGGCGAAGAGCTCTTTGCCATTGACCGGGATTCCTTCTGCCGCACAGTTTTCTGGTCCCAGAGCGACCACGAGACGTCGGCGACCACTTCGATCCAGGCCAAAATAGGAGATCTCTCCGCGCAGCCGGACGACCTGCCCGCTTATGATGCGGCCGTGAAGCGCCTTCGCCGGGAAGCGGAACGCCTCAGACCGGACCGCTCCCGCGGACTGATCAGGAAAAAGGAGGACCGGCTCACCATTCTCGAAGCGGATCAGGCCCGCCTTCCCGCGCTTACCGCGCAGCTGGAGGAATGCACATCCAAAGAGCAGAATCTTACTCGGGAGCTGAATCAGATCCGCTCTGAGAAACAGCAGTACGCTCTCTCCGTCCCGCAAAACTCCGAGCAGGCCGCGGCACAAAAGCGTATGGAATCTTCCCCGGAGAGCCTTTCGGCAGCCCGGAGCGGCCTTACATCCGCTGAGGGCGGCCTTTCATCCGCCCGGAGCGGCCTTATATCCGCTGAGAGCAAACTATCCTCTCTGAAATCGGCGCGCCGCAGGACCATTGCCCGCGGACAAAAAGTGCGGGAACAATATGTGCAGGTCAAAAGAGACCTTCGCCGGGAGCTCGAAGCTTCCGCCATCCTGCAAAAAAAGCGGCTGGGCCGGATTCGTGCCGCCTCTGCCGCCGGTATTCTGCTTTCGGTGATCCTGTTCGCGCTTTGTTTTGCCGGGGTACTCCCCAGACCGCTTCTTGTTCTCCCTGTCCTCCTGCTTGCTGCGAGTGGATGGGCACTTTGGTACACCGGTCGTTCAACGGGTTCTGATGACGATTCTGTCTTTCCTGCCGCTGAATCAGAAAATATCCTTTTGCTCGAAGAAGAAAAAGAGCGGTACAGAGCTTCGCTCCGCGCACTTCAGAGGAAGCTTGCCCGCATCGAGGAACAGATCCGGGCGCAGCAGATTCTGTGCGAAAGACTCCGAAGCAAAATTCAGAAACTTGAGTCTGCCGCATACGCGGATGGAGGGGCTGAATCCGCGGGTATGCATTCCGGATCCGCGGGCATGCATTCTGATTCTGCGGTTATGACTTCTGTTTCCGCGGGCACAAACTCCGCAGGCGGCGGTGCCATCCCTTCTGCAGTAGCACGGACGCTTTCCGACTTCGACGTTCGAGAGGAGAAGTGCCGTTCACAGCTGCAGGAAATCCGGCAGCAGTCAGAAGAACTGCGCGGAATGATCAGGGATTGCAGGGCTTCACAGGAAAGTATCCCCTCTCTGCAGGCTGAGATTCGTGATCTCCGCGAACAGTATAACACCTGCGTGAAGACGCTCTCCTACCTCGAGGAGGCGAGAAATCTCTTCACTTCCCGTTACATGAATCCGTTCCTGCGCTCCTTCCGCCGCTACTACGGGATGCTGACCGGCCAGTCCGCTGAATCTGTGCAGACAGACGCCGATCTCGGCATCATGATCCTTGACCAGGGACTTCCCAGAGATCCCTCCCTCATGAGCGAAGGGACCCGTGACATGATAAGCCTCTGCCGCCGCATGGCCATGATCGACGCCATGTATCCCGGAGAGAAACCCTTCCTCGTCCTGGATGACCCCTTCTCCAACCTCGACGACGAGCGCTTAAAAGGAGGCATGCGCTTTCTGCACACTGCCTCCCTCGAATATCAGATTTTATATCTCACCTGCCATGGGAGCAGGCTGTAAAAATGACGCCCGGCCGCGGGCGTCATTACTCTTACCCATTTTCCGGCTTCTGTACTGACTTTCCGGATATGGGCGTCATTGCTCTTGCCTCTTTTCCGGCTTCTGTAATGACTTTCCGGTTGCGCGCGTCATTGCACTTGCCTCTTTTCTGGCTTCTGTACTGACAATACGATGTGTAACGTGCACCATGTGCGCTCAAGCCCATTTTTAACACAAGATTATTTCTGTCACTCCCCGCGCCCTGCCAGCACTACAAGATAGGCAAGGATTCCTGCCACAGTCTTGGCATCCCTGATCTCACCCGCAAAGATTCTCTCCCTGGCTTCTTCCACTGTAAGTGCTTCCATGCTGATCTCTTCTGCATCGTCCAGGCTCTGGTCTCCACTCTTAACAAGATCTTCTGCCAGATAAACTTCCACCTTCTCATCACACCAGGCGATCGCCGTGTCAAGACGGATCAACCGACGAATCTTACCGCAGCGGTAGCCGGTTTCTTCCTCCAGCTCCCGCGAAGCAGTAATGGCAAAATCAGGATCTTCCGCATCAAATGCGCCCGCCGGAAGTTCGGTGGTTTCCCGGTTTACTGCAGGCCTGTACTGATGGATCAGAAGAATTCTTCCGTCGGGCAGGATCGGGACGACACATGCGCCGCCGCCTTTCTTATGATGCACAAAGTCCCATTTCTCAACCTTGCCGTCCGGCAGCTGCATATCATCCCTGTAAAACTCAAGGGCTTTCCCTGGCGCAGCGAGCTCTCTCCCCAATCTCTTCAATTTGTATTCCATGTCTACCTCCCCGCATTCATTATCCAACCTTATCAGTACTCCCTTGTGGTCGTTACTCCGGAGCATGCCCCATCATTCTCACCGCAGCCCTGTAGATCCTACCGGCTGTGATCTCCACCGCTCTCTCAATGACAGAAGGCAGAATTTCCTTCTTGACAGGGATCATCCAGACCGCCTCGCCATCACTGTTCGCCTCCGAAGCTGCCGATTCACCGGCGCCTTCCAGCTCTCCGGCACCCAAATCCTCCGACGCTGCCGGCTCACCAGCCGAATCGTGCTCTCCGCTCGCCCCTTGCTCGCCGAAAGCCCCGGCGCACGCGTCTCTTTGCCACTGCGGCTTCAGATGAGCGATGCCCACAAACTTGTTTTCCGGATTGATCAGGGCCATATAATGGCCGGCCGGCTTCCCGTCCGGCTCCACATAAGAAGCTTTCTCGGAATACCAGCCTTCTATAGCCTGCGCTGCGCTGGAAAATCCCCAGGCCAGCGTCTCCATTGTAAAGGAGACTCCCTCCGGTGCTGCTGTAAAGCATTCTCTGCCGTCCGGCCTCACATGATCCTGCAGGATCGTGCTCTCCGCCGCCCGCAGCATCGCGATCTCTTCGAGCTCATAAGACCACTGAAGCGGCACATAATCCGCCGCAGTCAGAGGGATTCCGTTCACAGGGTTGTCTATTCCTTCTTCACAGGCTTCTCTGCGGATGGCGTTGATCCGTTCCAGAAGCGCGTCACGTTCGACTTCTTCGGGCTGCCCCTCCACGCGGATCATTACAATGTCCGAACCAGGTTCCTGTTCGGAGCCGTTTTCTGCTGCTGACACAGTGATCCCGACTCTGAAGATCAGCCAAACGCACAGGAGAACCGTAACGTGCCAAAAGACTGCTGCCGGCAAAACTATATAATTCCTTTTTAGTCCGTTCCGGTTCTCTTCCATTGCACGTACACTCTCCCACATGCGGAAAAACAACAGAACGGGCGGCAATACACCGCCCGTTCACCCCTCTTATCTATTCGACATTATATGTGATCAGTCTAATTTGATGCCCTTGAGCAGATCTCCGAGGTTGGTGGTCGCCTGCTCGTGAGAAACTACTGAAGAGAGTGCAGGAATATCGTCATCTTCGTCTGCAGATGCAGGAGCTTCCTCGAGTGCCTTCATGCTCAGGCTGATCTTGCCGTCTTTGACCTTGATGATCTTGGCCTTGACGACGTCGCCTTCCTTGCATACTTCCTCAGGTGTAGCAATTCTCTTTGTGCTCATCTGAGAGATGTGTACAAGTCCGCTGATGCCGTTTCCGAGATCAACAAATACGCCGTAAGGCTTGACGGTCTCAACCTTGCCTTCGATCACAGTGCCGACACTGAGAGCATCAATGCGAGCCTTTCTCTCCTGGCTGCGCTTAATCTTGGCTGCTTCTCTGCCGGACAGAACCAGGCGCTGCTTTTCCCTGTCTGCTGTGATGATCACAACATCGATTTCCTTGCCGATCCACTCGCTGGTATCCTCAACATAGCTCGTGCTGAGCTGGGATGCGGGAATAAATGCCCTGACACCTTTCAGCGAAGTCACGACGCCCGCCTTGACGCTCTCATCGATCGGAACTGTGAAGACGACTTTGTCCTCCATCATCTTCTCAAAAGCGTCCCACTTGGCGTCATTGCGATTTCCATTAGTTTCCATAGGTCATTTCCTCCCATTCTGTGCGCTTTGCGCATAATTCAATCTAAATACATATTATAGCATCAACCGACCTCTAGCGAAACAACAATTTCTGTAGTATATTGGTTGTTGCCGCCAAAAAACGGCTGATTTTTAAATGTGAGGTAAGCAATGGACAAAAAATCGATCAGTGAAATAAGAAAACTAATTAAACCCGACAGCTGCATCGACAGGATCCGCGCCTGTTATGTCAACGAAGAGGGCGAAGTCATCCGGGAGATCCATGACTCCCTTGCCGCCATGGAGAAGGAATCCATGGAAAAATATTGTGAGATCCTGCGCGGCGCCATGTCCGGAAAACTGGGCCGCAATCTTTTCAACATGGAATTCCCCATCGAGGAGGAGTCGGAAGGAGGCCGCCAGCAGCTGCTCTACAGGCTTATGCATTCAGAGCTGAAAAATGACGAGCTCCTGACACTGTTTTTTAACAGGATCGTTGAGAATTTCCGGTGTGAGACCAAATATCTGATCCTCCTGATGCACGGCACATACGATATTCCCGCCAAAGGCACAGATAACGCCGACATGGAGGACGCCTCCGATTACGTCTACTCCTTCATTCTGTGCTGCATATGCCCGGTAACTCTGATGAAAGAAGGGCTCTGCTACGATGAGGAGGCCTGCACCTTCCTTGACCGCCGAACGGACTGGGCCGTACAGAAGCCGGTCAGCGGCTTCCTGTTCCCGGCATACAATGACAGGCAGCCCGACATACACAGCCTTCTCTACTACTGCCGCAAGGAAGAAGAAAGGCACGAGGAGATCAGCAGCGACCTTCTGGGCTGCGTCCTGCCCATTCCCGAGTCAGGCCAGAAAGAGCTCTTCAAGAGCATGGTTGAACAGACCCTGGGCCGCAACTGCGATTTCGAGAACGTCAAAGCGATCAACGACGCTGTGACAGAGATCATTGAGCAAAATAAAGATTCCGGGGAGCCCGTCACGATCGAAAAGGCGCAGATGCGCCTCCTGCTCTCGGAAAACGGCGCCGACCAGTCGGTTCTTAGCGACTTTGATGAGGCCTATGACGAGGCCGTGGGAGAAGGCGCAGCGCTGATGGCCGAGAACCTGGTCGAGACCAGCCGTTTCGAGGTCAAATCTCCCTCCCTGAAGATCAGCGTCAAGGCTGACATGGCGGATATGCTCAAGACCAGGGTCATCGACGGCATGGAATACCTGCTGATCCCTGTCGTGGACGAGCTGGAAGTAAACGGCATCCGAATTCTCCAAAAGAAAAAGGACAGCGCCGAGTGACGCTGCCCTGCCGCTATTTTGACAAAAGACTTCTTACCGCAGATCCCGCAGGTCCACATCATCCAGCGTGATCGTGAGCAGAACGCCGAGCGCGATGCCAAAGGCCAGGCCTCCGAGATGCGCCGCGTTGTCGGTATAAGGAGTCCTGAATCCCGCATAAACCGCATAGAAGACTGCGAACCCCGCCCTGACAAGCATGGAAGAGCCGGTCCGCAGTTTTTTTCTGCCTTTGATGATGAGGACGATCAGCGCTCCCATCACGCCGAACACCGCGCCGCTCGCCCCCACAGAATAAGTGTTGACGCCCTGGGCCCGGTCGTACAGAACGGAAATGATATTTCCCCCGACGCCGGATACAATATACAGGATCAGATACTTTATGTGACCCAGGTTTCTTTCCACCGCGTTTCCCAAAAAGACCTGTGCGATCAGGTTGCTCCCCAGATGGTAGAGGCCGGAGTGGAGAAACACCGAAGTCAGAAGCCTCCAGTACTCTTGCTGCACAATGACCAGGTCTGTCCCGCAGCGCCCCGCTATATACAGTCTGTCTCCCGTGATCATGCACAGCGCGAAGACCGCCGCCTGGAAGACCGCGAGTGCGATGTTTACGCTGCAATAGCTGTATTTACGCAGTTCCTGCATTGGCATTCCCTCGAATCCGTCACTGTTCACTGCTCAGTCCCAGGCACGCGAAATGCAGTGCTCCCACAGCCTGCGCGAACTGCGCCACCGTGAAGACCGGATCTTCCTCGAGCTGCCTCATCAAAGGCGTGACGGCAAGTCCGGAGTCCGCGTTCTTAAGCACAAGGGAAGGCTCTCTGGAAGCTGCTCCTTCTTTGATCAGTTCAAAACATTCCTGCCTCTTGACCAGACGGCCGAAAAGGGTCCTCTCCTTCGCCGCCGGATGGAACATATACTCGTTTTCTGCCCATGTGACGGCGATATATTCGCCGATCTTCCTGAAGATCCCGCGGCAGACATCGCTCTCGCCGCTCGCCGCCTTCTCCATAAAGAATTCCAGGCACTCCTTGCGCATATCTTCCGGCTCCGTAGGAACTTCCGCGAAAGAGCCGTCTTCACTGAACCTGAAAAGTCCTCTCCTGAGTACTTCCTCATAGAGGGCGGGCTCCTTTTCGGGAAGTTCTTTGCATGCCAGGCGGAAAACTCCGGACTGTCCGGTGTACTTTTGCAGGGTCCCGGGAAGCAGCGTATTGACGTTCAGGCAGCTCCGCACGTCCTCCGCATCGTACTGCCTTGCCGTCAGGCTTCCGAGGTCGATAATGCACTGGTAGAACTCAAGCGGGATCTGAGGAATGGAACCGTCCGCGCGGACCCAGCCTGTGCCCAGCTCTGTTCCGAGGCTGTAAGCGATAAAGCCCTTAGAGACGTCCTCTCCCCGCGCAGCCATCTCCACAGCATCCGTGAATGCCGCCATAGGCCCGTCGTTGCAGCACATTACCGCGCTTCCGCTCACAGTGTATTTCCCGAGTATTCCGCACAAGCCTGTGAGCTGTGCGAACTGCTCTTCGTAATCCCGGTCCTTATTCTCCCTCAGACCTTTTGTCTTGGTGGTCTCACCGCCGACGATCATGTTGTGGATGATCACATCCGGCCAGCTCAGCCCGATCCCGTCCCATTTTCTGCCTGCCCCGAACTGCGTCATAAGGCGCTCTGCGGCTTCCAGTACAGGTCCCGTGAGCTGTTCCACGCACGAGAAAGAAGCCGGCGCCCAGTTCAGCTCTTCGCAGTGGACCAGCTTTCCGTCAAGGCTTACGGCAAACTTTACATCTGTCCCGCCGACGTCAATGCCCAGAAGAAATGCTTTCTCCGCTCTTGCGGGAAGCTCCGTGAACACCGGATTGCCGGCCGGTTCCGAGGGAGTCTTGGAAGGAGCTGTCTCTTCGCTTAGATCCCTGACTTCAAATGTGAACTTCTCGGCATCGCCGAAAATAGCTCTGACGGTCCTCTCATTTACATTAAGGCTCTTGCCGTATCCGGATCTCTCTGTTTTGGCGAGTCCGAGCTGGAAATCCTCTCCCAGTCCCTCAGCGATCTGTGCCAGGCCGGCTTCCGCCTTATCCAGATAGATCACTATGCGGAGCGCTCCAAGCGTGCACAGAAGATTGAAGACGAACGCTCTGATATACTCGGCGACAAAACCCTTCTGCTGCTCGTTTTCCCACTTGGGAATCGACAATTTGAACACTTCCGTCTCGCCTTCGTACAAGTGAACATGAATGTGGAAATCCATCGTTCCGACCTTGTCAAAAGACCGCCTCACGTCAGTAATATAGACAACCTGATCATCCTGTGCCTGTCTGATAAACCCTTCAATGCATTCACTCTGCCTGCTCATCACCCGTTTTCTCCTTTTCTATCTCTTCGAGAAGGGCATCGATCTCTACCGTGTATTTTCCCTTTTCCCGGGAATCAATGTGAACGGTAACTTCTCTGCCGATTATCTCTTTGCCCGGATACTCGTCAAAAGACCGGCTTGTGAACGTTTCTTCTCTGCCCGTCACCGGATCCTTGTACTTGCAGATCACATAATAAGTCGTTTTCTCGCCCGCCGTGCGCAGGTTCCTGGTAATACCCAGGACCTCCGCCTTGATCGTTCGCTCTCCCCCCGGCAGAAGAAGGCGGCTCTCTCCCGTGAGCAGGTCGTTCCTGATCATGACGCCGCCCGCGACAATACATACAGCGGCCGGAATACTGAACGCCAGAAAATAATTCGAGGACCCGGTCTTGAGGCTGACGATCACCCCTGCCGCCGCCACTGCCAGACTTAGCAGAAGAAGCGCGCCCCCTATCAGTGTATTTCTGCCGAACCTGTTATCTCCCACTCGTTTTCACCTCGCTTGATGCTCACCTTGCGAGGCGAGCCGATGAACTGTCAAATATTCTGTCAAAACCCTTGCTGCTTTCTCGTGGGCTGCCCTTCCGGGGTGGTCCCTGCTGCCAAAATCTTCCTCTGCCGCCGAATCCAGGAACAGGTAATCGTTATTGACATCCCCTGTGGTTTTCCTGAACCTGCGGAAGGCTCTCTTTATGGGCTCTTCCAGCCCGTGTCCGAGCATTCCGTAGCACCACAGAAGATAGCTTTGCGGGTTGCGCTGTCTGAGCTTTTCAAGGAATCTGAGCACTGCTTCCTCAAATTCCGTCTCTGTGCATCCGTCGACGGTTTCGATCGCCATCTCGTCGTTCGTTCCGAGATTGATGATCACCGCGTCAGGTCTCCAGCTTGCAAAGTCCCACTCGTCAAAAGCTCCTTTTTTCCTGTTGCGCTCTCCGCGGAGGACGCCGCATACCTGATCGTAGTAAAGGGGCATCGCTTCTTTGCGGAAGCCTTCGAAGGAAAAACAGGCTCCCCAACCGCTCTGGCTCAAAATACTGTACTCCGCGCCCAGTCTCTCTGAGACCAGATACCCGTATGTGTGCACTGCGCTGAAACAGCCCGAGTTCCACTCCAAATAGTCCGAAGCGCCCGTGAGCCCCTCTCCGGAGGTCAGGCTGTCCCCGATAAATTCCAGCTTTAAAGCAGGCTCGGGAACGTCCTCAAAGACCCCGTCTGTGATCAGTCCGCAGACTGCCAGACTGTTTCTGGGATCCAGGTGCATAGCCTGCGTATCCCTCACAATGCGCACATCCCGCACCGCATTTGAGTCCATTCCCCTGAAGAGGCAGATCTCGCTCCTGCCCCTGGGGACCATGAAGCGCTGGATCAGCGCCCCGTTCACCATCACATCCACCCAGTTTTCAAAGATCATGTAGGAAGAATCCAGGATCACCCAGAGCTCTGTCGCTCTGAGACGAAGCTGCAGCGCGGACCCGGTCCAGAACAGATTCAGCGGATCCACCGTTCCGTCTGTCCTTCCCAGCACCCTGTAGTGCCTGTTCCTCTCCAGATCTCTGAGGTTATACTCCTGAAGATGATCCATCAACAATGCTGCGTTCCTCCCTGTCTGTTCTCAATGTTTTGGCTTTCTGCCGGATTCCGCTTTGCGCTCCGTCTTCCGGTCACTCCGTAAAAGTCGTATAGATTTCCACGTGGTCATAGATGCAGGGCCATATGCCGGCTCCATCCGCAGTCACGCAGATATAATGACCGCCGTCGTCTGATTCCTGGTAACTGGCCGCACAGAATCCCGACTCCGAGACGTAGCCTGTCTTGCCGCAGATCACCGTGCCGTGCGTATCTTTGTCCTCGATCCTCCTCAGGAACCAGTTTGAGATTTCAATACTCGGCGACTCCTCTCCGCCCGAAGGCGGTACCTCGTAATAGTGACAGGAGAGCACTTCCCTGCAGGTCTCATTGTCTATGGCCGCCCTCAGGATCGTGGCCATATCCAGTGCCGTACAATAGTGGTCTTCGTCGTAGGCGCCTACCACATTTGTGAAGTGCGCCGTATCGGAGATGCCCAGTTCCTCGAGTTTTTTGTTCATCAAGTCGACAAATGCCTCCTGGGAACCGGCTGTGTATTCCGCCAGCGCTAATGCGGCGTCCGCACCCGACGGGAGAATCGTTCCGTACAAAAGACTGCGGATCGTGGGTGTATCGCCAATATTCCATCCCACCTGACTCATCTGGTTAGTAAAAACATAGTCAGTAATGTCCTGGGTGATCTCAAAGGTATCCGTGTCGAGCTTCTTCAGGTTTATATTCTCGACTGCGACCAGAAGCGTCAGTATTTTGGTCATGGATGCGGGGTTCATTTCCGTGTCGTATTCTCTTCCCGCGACAACTGTGCCGTCTACAAGGTCTACCAGGACCGCATATCCGCTTCCCACGCCCTCCGGGATCTCCGCAGTGTTCTCCGTAGCCTTGAAATCATAGCTCGCGTTCAGCCCCGGGATCTTTGCAGCTTCAGCTCTCGCCTTTTCTTCCTCGGCCGCCTTTCGGGATGCGGCCAGCGCGCCTTCTTCCTCCGCCTTCTCGCGGGAAGACTTCTGCGCGGCATCTTCCGTCTTCTTAGCTTCCTGCGCCGCCTTGCGGGATGCCTCCGCTGCTGCCGCTTCCTGCGCCGCTTTGCGGGATGCCTCCGCTGCTGCAGCTTCCTCGGCTGCCTTGCGGGATGCCTCCGCTGCCGCCGCTTCTTCCGCCACTTTGCGGGAAGCTGCCGCTGCCGCTTCCTGCTGCGCGACGTTTCTTCTGTGGATTCTAACTGCCGCGACGCCGATTCCGGCTGCCATGACAACAAAGAGCACGTATACGATCGTCATTCTGATCCTGAGCTGCCTCTCACGGCGCCTCCGGGCCTCCGCTCGTCTCTTCCTGGCCTCTCTCTGCTCCTTCGTCTGCCTGCTTCCGCCGGCCTTGGGCTCATTAACCTTCTGTATTGTCTCCCTGCTTCCGCCGGATTTGGGCTCATTAACCTTCTGTATTGTCTCCCTGCTTCCGCCGGCCTTCAGCTCATTTACCTGCTGATTTGTCTGATTATCTGCCATACTTTCCTCTATGTCGCAACAACTTGTGCGAGGCTCAACACCCCGCTCAAAGCCGCTGTCTGTCAAATCAACTTGTCAAATCTTTTTGCCCTGCTTCACTGCCGGCGCTATCGAGAGATCAGCCGCATAATACGGGATCAGCATGGACTGGAAAGCATGATAGAGATCAGATTTTCCGGGCCAGACCGTTGTGAGAAGGTTGTTATTCCGGTCAAGCTGATGGAACCAGGAACCATTTACGTGGTCCATGACTTTCTCATCCAGATACTGCATGAACTGCGCGTATTTGTCCGCGTATTCCTTGCGTCCGGTCACATGATAAAGTGTGGCGGAAGTGTTGATCGCTTCCGCGAGAGTCCAGTGCATGCGGTCATGGACGACCGGCTGCCCGTTCCAATCCGTCGTATATACTACGCCGGGTGCTCCGTCTGCATCCCATCCGTCCGCGATCGCGCGGTTAAAGAGATTCTCTGCGGCCTCTATATATTTTGCCGCACTTGCCTTGTCATCCCCAAAAGTAGACAGCGCCCACTGCGTGATCAGACGCGCCCACTCAATGCCGTGGCCGGGTGTTGCTCCGTAAGGTTTGAACTGGTCATCGGGCTTGTCCTTGTTGCACTCGAGGTCTGCGACCCAGTCGCTGCTGTAATGCTCGGGAATCCTCCAGTTGTTTCCGGAAGCCCAGCCCAGCACGTGGTCGATGATCCTGCCCGCACGCACCCTGAACTTCTCGTCTCCCGTCACGTCTGACGCCGCAAGAAAAGCTTCCACGGAGTGCATATTGGCGTTGAGGCCGCGATAGCTGTCCAGAACAGTGAACTCCGTATTCCATGTGTCGCAGGAAAGCCCTTCCTCTTCATTCCAGAAGCGCTTGTCATAGAGAGCGATCGCTTCGTCCAAAAGCTCCTGCGCGCCGGGACGCCCCGCCAGCACTGCGCTGGAAGCTGCCAGGATCACGAAAGCATGCGCGTAGCAAGCCTTACCCGGCAAAATACCGTCGTCCGCAGTTCTCCCGCTGTACCATCCGCCGTTCGCTGCATCATGAAGTTCGCCGCGAAGGCCCTTCAGTGCTGCATCCGCCAGTTCCTCACTTCCGGGATGCCCAAGGAAGGTGCCTATGCTGTACACATGGCACATACGCGATGTGATCCACGTCTCACGAGGTCTGTCCTTCCAAGGCGTTCCGTCATCCCCTAAATAGTAGGAACCACCGCCGGGAGAAGGAAATCTGTGTCCGAAACTCAGTAGATTCTCCACATTTTCCCGAAGAAACTCCCTGTTCTGCGCCGTGTCAATCTGATATTTGGCCTGCATAATTACCCTCCTTTTTATTCAAGGCCCGCGGGGCGGGCCGGTGAGCCGCCTGTGCTTGTGGCGGCAGATTTCCCCTGTTCAAGGCTCGCACCGCGAGCCGCTGCGCCGCCTTGCGGGCGGCTGGCATTCCACTTGTTCAAGGCTCGCATCGCGAGCCGCTGCGCCGCCTTGCGGCGGCTGGCATTCCACTTGTTCAAGGCTCGCATCGCGAGTCGCTGCGCCGCCTTGCGGCGGCTGGCTTTCCACTTGTTATCTACTTCATGAAGCGGTGAATCGCTTCATTCATCCTGTCGATCGCTTCCTGATCGTTTTCTCTGACAGCCTCCACAATGCAGTGTTCCATGTGCCGTTTCAGGATCAGCTTTCCTGTATTATTGATCTCTGACTTCAC
>JBGUJH010000106.1:0-64168 GCA_045113775.1 Lachnospiraceae bacterium
GAACGATGACCACTGCATGGACATCGACGATGAAAGGCCTCGTCTCAACGATGACCGCGCCAAAAAGATCATGCAAGACCTATCCGGCTGCGACAATGTGACCCAGTTCCAGGCTCTAGGCACAGAAGCCCGGAACACAGCCCTGCGCGAAATGTGGAAAGCGGGAATCTCAATCAACCGGGCGAGCCGGATGACCGGAATCTCTTACGGGGTCATCAGGAAGGTCATTGCGCCCTAAGGCACCCGCATAGACACTATTTTGCCAAAATAGCGACAAGTAAATATGTTTCAGCGAGGGATCCCACTGGGTCGCTCGCTATTAATAGTGCCTAAACAAAACAAGAACTCTCCGGGGTCTCGGCCGACCTCTGAGGTACTGGATCTCAGCCGGCCTATAATGTTTCAGAGTTGGTCAACCTCTGGGGTATTCTTCAGCCCAGCCACTGGCCGGCCTCTAAGACCCTGGTCGACCTCTGAGGTATTGATCTCTCGGCCCCATCAGTCTTGGCCGACCTCTGAGGTATTGCTCTTGGGCCGACCTCTGAGGTATTGCTCTTGGCTATACTACAGGTAGAATGACAATCACTTCTTTATCCCGTATATTAATCATGACAGGAGAAATCCTGCAGCGTACTCTGCACTCAGAAATCACTCAGAAATCAAGCAAAGGAAAGGATTAAGGATATGAAACACATCGCTATTTTATCAAGTTCATATGTGCTTTATCAGTCCCTGCTGCTCAACAGCGCGGTCCTTTTAACGAGCGAGAAAACTCCGACCCCAAAACGGCATTAGTAAAGATTTTTCATTTACCAGGCCGCCTGTACGGAGAATTCCGCGCAGGCGGTCTTTTTATATGCCAATATTTTGCTCCCGTATCCCAACTGGAAGAGGAAACCGGTTTAAACCCGGCTTAGTGAGGGTTCGAATCCCTTCGGAAGCACTTCGGAAGCATTGAGCGGAGCGTCCGCAGTCTCTCCAACTAAGTGAAACACTAAAACCATGCCTCTGTAGCAGAATCGGAATATGCGCCGGACTAAGAATCCGGGTCTTTTGCGGGTTCGATCCCCGCCGGAGGTACTACGTTGTGATATCACAACCAGGGCAAAATAGTTCTGAAGCCCCAGTAAACTGCGTAAGCGGTCTGGCGCTTGAAACCTCTCTCACAACACTAAAATCGCAAAAAAAACGGCAGATATGCAAAATGGCTAAGCAAGCGGACTGTAACTCCGTTGCCCTCGGGCGTTGTAGGTTCAAATCCTACTCTGCTGACTATACGCCGCAGTCCCTCAATGGTGGAGGAGTTGTTTGGAAGACTTCTGGTCGGTGATACCGGCTTGCGGGTTCGACCCCCGCCTGTGGCGCTCTACGGGGATGTGTGCTAATCGAGCAGGCAGCCTGTCCCGAAAACAGGTGATCCGAAAGGGTCTGAGGGTTCGAATCCCTCCATCCTCGCTTTTAAGCCGCTCTGGCAGAATTGGCAAATGCACCTGCCTGCTAAGCAGGGGTCGGCTCGTCCGGCATCCGGGGTCGGGACCCGGGAGCACAAAAAGAGACCCTAAAGGTCTCCCCCATCCAAAAGAGACCCTAAAGGTCTCTCACCAACAAAAGAGACCCTAAAGGTCTCTCAAGTCACTAAAGGTCTCTCAAGTCAACAAAATCAATAACGCATAACACACTCCCGCACAAAGGGATCCGAACACAGCTCCCCCTATCACGTCAGTCAGGTAATGCACCCCAACATGAATTCTTGAATACCCTGTCAAAATAGCGAGTGTCATCGCTATAAATCCCTCCACCGGAGATCTGGCGAGCAGAATTATAACAGCAACTGAAAAAGCATCCGCAGCATGCGTGGACGGAAACGCTAAATCTTTAGGCCGCGCGACAAGCGGAACTACATCTTCCATCGCATCATATGCTCTTGGGCGGCCAAATACCCTCTTAAGAACCTGCGACGATAAAAGCCACGCTATGCAAAATGACACAAAGCAGCACAACCCGAGGTTTCTCGTATCTGAATGCGCACAAAACCCCCCTGCCCACATGCACCAAATTACGCCTCCCCCCAAATGAGTCATAATAATCATCAGAGGGTTCGTTATGCTATTTCTGCAGTTTTCCTGAACCCATCTCATTACACTCTCGTCAATTTCCTGCAGCTCAGGATTATCAAAAATCATATTCATCATAAGATACCCTAGTCAAGAGATACCCTAGAGGTCCACTCACAGAGGTCCACTCACACTCAAGATACCCTAAAGGTCTCCAACTCACTCAAGATGCCCTAGAGGTCTCCAACGCTCCGCCTACCTTTCCTCATTCATCTCCAGTGCCTTCAACACCTTTTCACCATTCTCGTAAAGCTTTTTTGCCTCCTCCGTTTTCCCCAACTCTCCGGCAATATCGCCCAAAATATTGTAATCATCATAAATAATTCGCAGCTCACCGTGATTGGCTCTCTTCCCGGCAATAACGAGCCTGCTCTCCAGCCCTTTCCGATAATAGCTTTGAGCTTCTTCGAGCATGCCATGTTCTCTGGCCTTTTTCCCCCGCCGCTCATAATCCTTCGGCGCCTCACCATCACATAGCCTTAACCAAACCCTCGCCTCTTCAGCCCTTTTTCTGATCTGAGCATTGGACCTTTGTTTACCAATCCTGATCGCAGTATGAATCAGTCTTTTGCCCGTTTCATATGTTGACTGATCGCACATATACATTTTTCCCAAAATATAGCAGCAATACTGATAGTCAATAAAATCCTGTGTTGAGCCTCTTGTCCTCTTCAGTTTTCGACTTATATCTAACATCAGATTTAAATACTTCAGCCTCTTCGAGATGTCATTCTCCAAATCAGCCAGCCTCGCCAGCTTATCACAGCTAGCATACAATTCGTGGCGGATCTCAGCCGCCCCCACCTCTTTAAGGAGCTCACTTCTGATGTCAAAACTCTTCTTGTAATACTTACCAGCCCTTTTATACAGCCTCTGTTCCAGCGAAACATCGCCCAACTTATCAAAAGCCTGCGCAAATTCCCGGCGGCCTTCGACCGTCCTCATCCTTCGCTCCGTGAGCTCATCCCGAAGTAGCTGGCTTTTCTTACTGAGCCTTTTTGACTCCTCCCACATACCGTGCATGCGGGCTTTAAAAGCCAGGTTCTCGTAATAGCTTATGGCTCGTTCAATTGTCATTCCAGCCTTCTTGCTCATACGAATGCTCCACGCGAATTCTCCAGAATCTCCCACCTCTAGGAATCTCCCACCTCTAGGGTATCTCCCAGAATCTCCCACCTCTAGGGTAGCTCCTTCCCACTTCTTGAATTGCCCCCTACTCTAAGACAGCTCTCCCCTACTCTTCATCCGGCTTCTGCCCATCATGAGCCTTCCAAGCACAATCCGTAATCTTCATATCAGAAAACACCGCCGTGAAACTGGAATCCTCCGGGCTGCAAGCATATATTCCGAACCGAATTTTTCCGGCTCCTTCCCACATATGGCAAACCCTCATCTGAGAGAAATTAACCCCGTCCCGAGAGCACTCAATGCAGAAATCATCCTCTCTCCTGCTAAGCCTATACCACATAACTCGAACGTCAAAAGGAATCTCCGTAGTCGCCCAGTCAGAATAACCATGATTCGTCACTACAGAACCCAAATGCTGAAACGATTCATTTTCATACTCAACGGATCCCTTTAACCAATTCTCCGAATTCAAATACATAACAATCCCACATTGATCAAACCGATGATGGCTTCCCGTAAAATCTGTCTTCACAACAAACGAGAAAAACTTATCTTCCGTCTCCATCTGAAGCATTGGAGCATTATCATTTCTGAAATGATAATAAGTCCTCTGCCACAAATCAGTATGAGGCAAAGTAGTGATCTCAATACGGTCTTTACCAATTGAATAGTCTTTCGGTTCCTTTGTCCACTTCATTTTTTCAATCATTCCTTCTTCTCCTCATCTCCTGAAAATACAAGATTTACTTCATCACAAGATCACATCATCACAAGCTTCATCACAAGCTCTGAGGTCATCTGGCCCAAAAAGCACCAAATGAATCTCCACACTAAGGCAGCTCATATCTCAAAAGCAACGCTATTTCATTGATAATTATATCATCTATCCCGACCTCTAGCGACCTCTAGGGTAGTTTGGGTACCACCTGGGGGCGTTTAGACCTCTAAGGTAGTTCACCCCTTAGACCTCTAGGGTATCTCCACCATGGCAATACCCGTAATACCAACACTCGTACGGCTCTGAGCACTGCGTTCCCGTCTCCATTTCAATCTCGTCCGGCTCCTTTTGCCTCCTGTTCAAGTCCCAAATGTGGTCATTTATCCACTTATAATACCCCTTCGCCCGCTTCGTCACATCCACCGGAACAAACGGCTTCTCCTTGTCCTCTCCGTGGGTTACGATGTATATTTTGCCAATCTTCACCTTGCACCGACTGATTATGTAGTACTGAAATCCGGCATCCTTAATGTGCTGCTCATCCACCGTCGCTGAATTCTTCACCTCGTACAAGTCATAACCTGATCCATTTTTCCGCAAAATATCGGCCGCACAATAATTGTTATAATTTGAAAATGCCGCCTCACAGATAACTTCAACTCCACGCCCCAGAGCATCATTTGTATTCGCGATCATGGCCTTCGTATTCGGGATTTTGCCGCCCTTGCAAAATACAGTCATATCCTCATATGGTCCAAACATTCCCTTTGCCAGCTCTCCAAAGTCACTTCCGGCATCAAGTTTCGCCTGGACCTCCGGTGGAATAATTTTAAGACTCGGCTTATGCTTGTCCAGCCAAAGCATTTTTGGGCACTGCATTCCACGCATAAAACTTGTTTTCGTTAAAGCCATATCTCCTCCTCTGTCTCCACTCGCCCCGCTCCTCTACCCTACCCGACCTCTAGACCTCTAGGGTAGTTCTCTCCTTCCTCTAGGCTATCCTCGACCTTTAGGGTAGTTCTCTTCTTCTCCTCTAGGACCTCTAGGGTATCCTCGACCTTTACTCGACCTTTAGGGTAGTTCTCTCCTTCTCTCTAGGACCTCTAGGGTATCCTCGACCTCTAGGGTAGTTCTCCCTATTGTGCTATACTTAAACTACTAAGGTTTATCTATTAACTCCATAAGGCTCCCAGCGAGCATAAGGCCCCCAGCGAGGATCATTCTATGAAAAAATGTCCTATTTGCCAGACCCCTATCGTGGATGGCGCCAATTTCTGTCATATGTGCGGCGTCTCCATAAAGAATGCCCAGGAAGAACTTGAGAAGCGTATGCATGAAGGCAAGTTACCGCTTTACCAACACTCTTTTCAAGCGCTGGGCGAGCAAAAAACAATCGAAGTCTGGTGCCACGATATAACCACGTTTCCGCAGTATTTTGACCTGCTGACCATTTCAGCTTATCAGGACAGTTACAACATCCGGAGTAAGAGTGTGATCGGCGCTCTGTGGAACAGCATGCAGCTCAATGTCGGCGAGCTTCTCAAGGATCCTTATGTTAACTTGCTCGACTACGTCGGGTGCTGGCTGTCGAAGGAGCTCACTTCTTCTGCCACCCACAGCCGCTTCGGCCGAATCGGCTGCATATCGCTGAACGGCAAAAAGGCCGAGCCGGGACACATCATGAACCGGCTTAAGTCCTATTTCCACCTTCTTGACCTGGCGGCAGACGCAGGAATTGAGATGGAAACCATCGCCATGCCCATCATCGGTACCGGCGTCCAGAAAATTCAGCCCGAGCAGATCCTCCTTCCTCTGATGAATGAAGTCATCTCCATGATGAAACGCAACGATAAGGTCAAAAAAGTGATCTTCGTAGAGTATGGCTGGAATAAGGCAAGTAAAGCCGCTGATATACTGCGACAGTCCTACCAGCTATCTTTTGGCGGTTCGGAGCCGGATGAAAAGCCAACATCAGAGCCTTTGTTCTTCTTAAGCTATACGACGCACGGAGATACTCATGTGGCCGAGCTGCTCCGGGATGAGCTGAAACGGCGTGGAATCCGCTGCTGGTATGCCCCCGACGACATTCGCCCCGGCGATTATGCCTCCCAAATTGTTGAAGCAATTCGAAAATGCACCCACTTCGTATGCATCATCAGCAACAATGCGAATACTTCTTTTCATGTTGTTAATGAACTGGATCTCGCTTTCAACCGCTTAAACGATGGGATCACCATACTCCCCTTTATGCTGAACAACGATCTTACGTTGAACGATTCTTTTTCCTACTACATTTCCCGCATGCAGTGGAACTACGGCTATCCTGATCCGCTTAAAGACAGGATTAGCGAGTTCCTCGACAAGGTATGCCCTTAGAGGTCTAGAGGTCAGAGGTCGACCTCTAGGGTACCTCGTTCCAGCTATAGGCTACCCCGACCTCTAGGGTACCTCGCACCCGACCTCTAGGGTACCTCGTTCTCCCCGGCAAACATCCTGCGCATCACCAGCCTGTAAATCACCCAGGACAAAAAAGCGACAATAATATCACTCAGGGGTTACCTCGACCTCTAGGGTACCTTGCCCACGACCTCTAGGGTACCTCATTCCCGGCTCGCACTTACCCTTTCCTCGACCTCTAGGGTACCTCGTTCTCCCCCGCAAACATCCTGCGCATCACCAGCCTGTAAATCACCCAGGACAAAAAAGCGACAATAATATCACTCAGAAGCTGCGACCAGGCAAGCCCATACATCCCGAAAAGCCGATCCAGCAGGAACAACATCGGAATGTTAATCATCAGCCATCTCATTACAATAAGGAGCAAAGCCGTGTTGCCCTTTCCCAGCGCCTGAAAATAGTGAACATATATAAAACTCAGAAACATCATGATCGTGGCAAGCGCACGAATCCTCAGAAAGTCCGTCCCAAGCGCCACCGTTGCCTCGTCCCCGATAAAGATCCTGATCAAATACGGCGCAAACAACTCATAAAGCGCAATACTCCCAATACTGATCGCTATGCCCGCGGTGCGCGCGGCATACAGAACCGACTTCATGCGCGGTATGTTTCCCGATGAATAATTATAGGCGGCAAGCGGCATCATCCCCAGACACAAACCGATGCCGACATTCAACGGCAGACGTTCTACTTTGAGGACGATTCCAATCGCGGCAAGCGCAATATCACTGTGCGCAGCCATCAGCTTATCGAGCACAATATAATCGAGATCGAACAAAAACGGCCCCAGAGCAGCCGGCAGTCCAACGCCAAAAAAGGATGCCAAATGCGCGGCGCTCGGCAGCCCGTCAAGCAGAGAAAAGTGCAGAATCGGGCTGTGCAGGCGAAGAATCGTGATCACAAAGTACGTGCACGTGATGGTATTTGAGAGTGCCGTCGCTATGCCCGCGCCCAGAATCTCGTGCCCGCGCGGCAGCAGCACAAACATGAACAGCGGATCCAGAATAATATTGATGATGCCGCCCATAGAAATAGCAAACCCGGCCTGCTTCGAGAGCCCGACATTGCGCAGCAAGTTCGCCATAGTCATCGCAGCGATCGTCGGCGTCGCGCCCAGAACAATTACACAGGTGCAGTACTGCTTGGCAAATTCAAACGTCTGCTCACTTGCCCCCAGCAATGTCAGCAGCGGATGCATAAAAACTCCGGTCATTATGGCAAAAAATAGCCCGCCAAAAACCGAAAACCAAACACTAAAGGAAGCGACACGGCGCGCATTGTTCGGTTCATCTGCGCCGAGCAGCCTGGCGATCAAAGTCCCGCCGCCAGCCCCGGCAATATTCGCCACCGCAATACAGACATTAAAAATCGGCAGAATCAAAGCAGCGCCGGCCACCATATACGGATTATTCGTCCGCCCAATATAAAAAGTGTCGGCCATATTATAGATCAGCACGATGATCTGCGATATCACAGTAGGGATCGCCATCGTGGCCAGCGCCTGCGGCACCGGCATTTCTTCAAACAGCTTTCGATTTTCTTCTGCTTCACGCATACTCTTACACCTACCTCTAGGGTATCTTGTTTGCCCGACCTCTAGGGTGTTTGCCCGACCTCTAGGGTACCTCGACCTCTAGGGTACCTTGCCCATATTCGTTCACATCACCATCACCAACGTCCCCGCACCAATCAGGATGCATCCAATCAGGGACTTGGCCGTAAACTCCTCATGAAGGAAGATAAAGGCCAAAACCAGTGTAATAACAACCGACAGCTTATCGATCGGAACAACCTTTGAGGCTTCACCAACCTGCAGGGCTTTATAGTAGCAGAGCCATGAAGCCCCTGTAGCCAGCCCTGACAAGATGAGAAAGATCCAGCTCCTCTGACTTATGGATTTTATACCGTCCTGTGCATTCGTCAGGAATACCATGCCCCAAGCCATAACCACCACGACCAGCGTGCGGATAGCCGTGGCCAGATTGGAATTAACACCTTCAATACCAATCTTGGCGAGAATAGATGTAAGCGCGGCAAATACCGCTGAACCCAACGCAAACCAGATCCACATAAGCCTGACTCCCCTCGTTCACTCTACATAACTGTCCCTTAACCTTGCCAGTCAAAAAATAGACGCATGACCTTCGACCTCTAGGGTATCTTGTGACCTTCGACCTCTAGGGTATCTTGTCCTGCAACATGACCTTCGACCTCTATGACCTTCGACCTCTAGGGTATCTCGTCCCGCAAGATCGCTTCTATCATTTTCCCGTAATCATCATTAATCAGTACAATCTGCTCCCCGGCATTCCGGAAGCCATCTATAAAGCTTTTGTTATCAGCCGTCAAATCAGCTATCGTGCAATCCGCATCGACCAGCCTTGACTCAATTTCGGACTCATGTCCAATAATCTGCTCAAAATGCCTTTGTAAATATTCTTGTGTCATAGCCAGACAGACGAACCTGATAGCCGGCAAGTACTGTTTGTCAAAATCCTGCCGCCAGCCAAATGGTATATAGCAGCCCTCAACAATGAGATTTTGCTTGTTCTCGATTGCTGTTTTTATTATTTCCCGGACAATCGGCCACAAGTAATCCGTTAGCTCATTATCATCTTCCGGTGTCAGTTCAGTATTTCCGCTGCGTATCAATCCCATTTTTAGATGGTCGATGGAAAGATAGGGATACCCATATTTTTCGAGCATCTTCTGTGCCAGCAGCGTTTTCCCCGTATGAGATGCACCGGTTATCAATATAATCATAAGACCTCCACCCCCGACCTCTAGGGTACCTTGCCCCGGACCCCCGACCTCTAGGGTACTTTACCCCCCGGGAATCTCCCGGAAATCTTGTTCCGGCCAAAAACCTGACAAGTCAGAGCTTAGCAACAATTTCAGATACTGCCACTAGCGCCGCCTCGCCGCTGATGGCGATTCTTCCATTTCCGAGCATCTCACAACTCAGATAACCTCCACGCTTCGACGCCTGATAAGCCTTAATTTCTTTTTTCTTCAACACCTGCGACCAGTAATCGGCGATCTGGCAATGAGCCGATCCACAAACCGGATCTTCCGGAATAGCCAGTTTCGGGCAAAAGCTTCGAGAGACGCAGTCAGTCTCTTTTCCATGTGCCGTCGCGTTTTGAATGCGGCCTTCAATCGACTTCAAAGCTTCTTGATCCGGTATCATGCACCGCACCTGTTCCTCGGTTTCAAACACACAAACCAGATCCAGCCCCAGCACAGCTTTGACCGGACGCATGCCAAATGCCTGCTCCATCGCGTCAGTAACCGGAATTTCCTTCAATTCATAGGTCGGAAAATCCATTTCATAAAGATTGCCCTTTCTCCGAATCGTCAGCAAGCCGCTCAATGTACTGAACTGAACCAAATCACTGCCCGGTTCGTAGAAATTCAGTATGACAAAAGCAGAAGCCAGCGTTGCGTGACCGCATAGTTCCACCTCCGTTCCGGGCGTGAACCAGCGGAGATGATATCCTTGAGTCTCTTTGACGATGAACGCTGTCTCGGAGAGATTATTTTCCATCGCCAGTTTCATCATAGAATTTTCCGAAGGCCAGCTGTCCAAAACACAGACTGCCGCCGGATTTCCGGAAAAAGGTTTGCTTGTAAACGCGTCAACAATATATTGCTTCATTCTTCGCCTCTTTTCCTGAGGTACCTCCGACCTCTAGGGTACCTCCGACCTCTGAGGTACCTCCGACCTCTAGGGTACCTCCGACCTCTAGGTATCTCCGACCTCTAAGGTACCTCCGACCTCTAGGGTACCTTGCTCCCCACGAGATACAAACTACCCTAGAGGTCGCCTCATCTCACCCTAGAGGTTGCCTCATCTCATACTACCCTAGAGGTCGCCTCCCCCAGCTCACCCCACCGCGACCTCATCAATCAACTTCAGCTCCTCCGGCGTAAACGCCGTATTCCCGATCGCCTTAATATTGTCGAGAATCTGCGAAGGCTTCGAAGCCCCAATCAGAACCGAAGTCACCGCGTCATCCTTCAAAATCCATGCGAGCGCCATCTCGGCCAGCGTCTGCCCCCTGCCCTTCGCGATCTCATTGAGCCTGCGGACCTGCCCGATCTTCGCCTCGGTCAGGCTGCTCTCCTTGAGGAACCTGCTGTCCGTGCGAACGCGGCTGTCCGCCGGAATCCCGCTCAGATACCGATCCGTCAGCACGCCCTGCGCCAGCGGCGTAAAGCAGATGATCCCCTTCCCGAGCTTCGGTGCGGTCTCCTTGAGTCCGTTTCTCTCGACCGTCCTGTCCAAAATATTGTATCGATTCTGGTTAATCACAAACGGCACTCGCATCTCCGTCAAAATCGCCGACGCCTTCGCCAGTGTCGGCCCGTCATAGTTGGACAGCCCCACATACAGCGCTTTGCCGCTCCTCACTGCCTGCTCCAAAGCCCCCATCGTCTCCTCCAAGGGAGTGTTCGGATCCATCCTGTGGTGGTAGAAAATATCGACATATTCCAGCCCCATCCTCTTCAGGGACTGATCAAGACTTGCCAAAAGATACTTCCGGCTGCCCCAGTCTCCGTAAGGCCCCTCCCACATCGTATATCCTGCTTTTGTGGAAATGATCATCTCGTCCCGGTAAGCCCGAAAATTCTCGTTCAAAATCCTGCCAAAATTCTTCTCCGCACTCCCCGGCTCCGGCCCGTAATTATTTGCCAGGTCAAAATGCGTGATCCCATTATCAAAAGCCGTAAAGCACAGCTTCTCCATATTCGCATAAGAACTCGTGTCACCAAAATTGTGCCACAGCCCAAGTGAAACAGCCGGAAGCAGCAGGCCGCTCTTGCCACACCGGTTATACTTCATGCACTCGTATCTCTTTTCATTTGCAATATACATTTGCCACCTCCCGCTTCTGCGAATAGATACCCTAGAGGTCACCGATACCCCACGATACCCCAGAGGTCACCAATACCCCAGAGGTCACCAATACCCCAGAGGTCACCGATACCCCAGAGGTCACCGATACCCCAGAGGTCACCAATACCCTAAAGGTCAAAAAATAGACCCACGCCAGGCTCAGCACCGCACAGGTGCGCCGCCCATCAAATCAAGTTGTCCCATAAATGTTCAATAATAATTATGCCATGTTCCCCGACCTCTAGGGTAGTTTTTTCCCCTAGGGTAGTTTTTTCCCGAGGATTTCCGACCTCTAGGGTAGTTTTTCGCCAGCGACCTCTAGGGTAGTTTTTCGCCAGGGTAGTTTTAGGTAGTTTTTCGCCAGGGTAGTTTTACGCAAAAATCCCCCGGGGTGTTTTGCCGACTGACCTGTCAGCAAACCACCCCGGAGGCCTTTTTTCCACAACTAAATTCAGCTGACCCAGAGCCCACTTCCACAGGAGCCCTCATCCCTCTCACCTTAATACAGCGGGCAGTCAAACGCACTGAAAATCGCAATATCCGTGGCATAGATCTTATACAGTTCATTGAACTCTTCGTCAGATATAAACTCGATCCTGCCTCCCCCGCCTGCAGTCTTAATATATTTGAAAATGAAGGGAGTGTCGCCCTCAAATTCAAGCCCGCACAAATAGGTAGAGTGATTCTTCACTATCTCATCAGCCACAAAGAACACATCAGGAGTCCCGTCCTTTTTGGTAAGTGTAATAGTCGGTGCCTTATTGAGATTGATAAAAACCTTGGGCTTCGGGAAAACAAGACTCTGCGCAGAGAACTTATAAGGATACATGGCAGAGACACGCAAATTCTCGATGGCATTATTGACCATTCGTTTTGCCTCGATCAGGATAAAAGGATTCTCAGTAAACACGCGGCTCTTCATATAATTCCCGCAAAACATTTCCTGCGCCACCTCATCAAGCGGGCTGCCCGTTCTCAGGCCGCGATTGAATGCACCGGAAGTTTTATCAAACAAATCAGAGATAACCAAGGCCTGCTCGGCTGATGTTCCCTGATGATAGTACTTAAATGAAGAAGAAATCGCACTGATTGCACATTCTGAAAACTTCTTCGGAGCAACGCTTTGACACAAAGATGCCAAAACACTGAGAAAAGTAATTTCAGTCGCAGCGCGGCAGGCAGAATCCGTAAACCTCTCGATCACGGGATCCGCGTAATATCGAATTCTTCCAATAAACTCCCTGGCATTATCAATGTCCTGTTTGCTCGGTCCCCTGCTAAATAATCCCATGATATTTCCTCCCTTATTATCTTCCTGAACGATACCTGGATTTATTATTCATTATAATACAAAACAGTCCGGTATTTTGTTTATTTTGACCTCGGCCTCTAGGGTAGTTTGTTCCTCTAAACACCGTACCCATCCCGAAATTCCCAAAGTATCCACATCATCTCCACGAAGAACTCTTCGAGCTCCGGCGGCATTTCCGGAATTCTTATTATGAATCTCCCGTACCTTCTCGCCTTCTCATTGTGATCAGCCAATAACTCTTCCAAATGATTACAAGCAGCTCTGATCTCCTCTTCATACTCCTTATAATCAAAGAGCTCTTCCAGCCTTTCCCTCACTTCCTCTTTAATGGCCGCGCGTATTTGGTCATCCAATTCCATATAATCCAACAGCCCTTGATAAATTTGAGCATAACGCCAATAAGGGTTTTTAGGTAAAACAGAGGTGAGTACGACCTCCCGTTTCACACCATCCTTGGTCTGCATGTAAACCATCTTTCGAGAAGATTGACATATAACGCCGGTGAACAGCGCATAGAAGTACTCTTCTTTCATGGCCTCATCTTTTTTTAAAGCCTCTGCTCTCGACTTAATGCTGCTGATCTTGTCCAAAATATCGAGCTGCCTCTTAATCTCTTTGAGTAATGCGGGTGAACTCATGACGTAGTCTAATCTGACTGTATCTTCAAAGCCGGCAGCACCATCATTTGGTATGAACATAGTTCGAACGGGCATCCTGCTATGCAAGTAATGTTCTGTTCTATCCGGAATCTCATATGCAGCTCTGCTGCCATGTCTGTTGAACGCTTCTTCCGCAAAGCGCTCCAGGTCCTCCGGTTCTTCGTACACCGCCAATTCCCACGCCCCGTTGTCGCAACTGCGAATAATACCGACGTCAACAGCTCTTCTGTACATTTTCTTGTTTTGAAGCATCTCTTCTGTCGGTTTAGCCGTCATGCTGAATGGCATAAGATCCGGTAGTTTTCTCCAGTCGCGGGAATCTTTCTCCGTTCCCTCATAGATATGAAATCCCTTAAAGTTGTCCTCATGCTGGTAGCTTTCTTTATAAAGATTTGTACCGCAGTAAGCGAACATCGGCACTCCAAATAAACAGTTCAGCCGGTAAATCCTGTACGGGGATGAACTCTTTACAAGATGAAGAAACGGATCCCAGTCGGAATGTATGACCATAGCTTTGTGAAGGATCACTGATGTATCAGGAATAAACACTAAGTCCCGCTTGCAGGAATTTTGATTGTAGAACCCATTGATCCAGAAAAGAGGCAGGGCTTTGTACCCAAGAGGTTCCAAAATATCTTTGAATGCCATATTTTCAAGTACACTCGCATCCGTCGTGCCAAACTTCATCTCCAAGTACCCTTCCATCGTCTTTGAAGAATACTCATCGAAAACGCCGGACACATAATCCGAGACAAACTTGACGATCCTGCTCTCCTCCCCTGTTGCCCATACATCCTCGGCTTTGAAAAACGCACGATTAAAACGGCTCGCTTCCCGGTCAAAATCCAGATTTCCGAGCGTTTGATCCAACTGTCGCATCGTTTGGAAATTCAGTTCCGGAATACGTACTGTGCAAGGATCACGCAGCACCATCGCTCCGATCCTCATTGCAAGACTATTCTCAGCGGAAGTATCAAGGAGCTCTGAGTATACTTTGCAATAGGGCTCGAAACGCTTGTCGAAGAGCGCGTTGAACTGTGCAATTATTCCCGGAATCATGTTTTGCATTCTCTCAAGCACTGCGATTTTGAGGTCCAGCTCGTAATATTTATCTATTTTTTCCCAAAGCGCATTAAACAGCCTCTTCCTGTTCTGAAAAAATCCGGAATGGATGTATTCCGAGCGGGCCTTTTTTACTTCATACAGCATCGACGCCTGATGACCCGAAAGGACCCGGATCATTTCTTTGGTCCTCTCCAGACTCTCTTCCAAAACATTGACCAGATTTTTCTCTTCTGCCCCCTTCAGAACTCTTGCTGCATAAAAGGGACCTCTGGCGGGATCCGCAACTGCCTCTTCAAGCGCCAGAAACACCTTCCGGATTACGGATATGCTGCTTTCGCCCTCTGAAGTCTTATCCCGCCTCCAATCATACATTACGCTTTCGCCCTCTGAGGTCTTATCCCGTCTCCAATCATACATAAGAGCCGGAATAACCATCTCCGCCCTCATCAGCATTTTTTCATTTCTATTGTTGAAATAATTGTTGATTTCTTTGGGCAGAATCAGTTCATTCGGTGAGCTCAGATCAGATTCATTAAAACTGCCGCGGTACATTCTTTCATCAAGTGGTTCAGTAGACTCCGAAAACGACAACACTCCCGTGACCGGGCTCAGCAGTCCCTCAAAATCAAGCCCATTCTCCCGGGCAATCTGATCGACCTCTTCGGCTGTTGGATATTTTGACCTGCCATCAGAAAATCCACTAAACAATGCACCGCCAAGATAGGATAAGATCTCCCTGATCGGTACGACTGCTCTGGACGTTCCAAGTGCAATATATCTGTAATTCGCGCCATGCTCTACACGCACCTGCTGCAAAGCAGAGCGGTAATCAGCCATGTGCGTTTGCATATTGAGTTCATTCTTTGTAAGGAACTGCATGACATAATCGCAGACAGCATTCAGTGCACAGCCATAAGCATCTTTCAGCTGATCACCGTGCATCGTCCTGGAACTGATAAGGTGACACACATTCACAAGGGGATTCTTGGTCGGGCCTATGTGGAATCCGCGGTACTCCTGATCCCATTCTCCCCCATTAGTCTCAAAGTTCATGCAGTAGTCAAGCTCTTTCATCGCGGCATAGCCATTTTGCGATAATTTGTGGTAACTGTTCTGATATGCATTGATTGAAGGAATGCTCAGATTGACGTCCGGCAAAAAAAAGTAGCCGAATACAGTTGTGCGATCGTTCCCGTGATACCTCAGAGCTCTTTGCACGAGATAGCAGACGTCAAGAAAAATACCGGAACCTGTCCCGCCGCAAAGCCCGCTGAAAATATGGACGTTAATATCCGCTCCCGCAGGAAAGCCCCTTAACGCGTCCATGATCAGAGACTCGACTCTGCGTACAAACGCATCAGACTTCATCATCAGGAGCAATCTCCCGATCTGCCTGGTTCCGTTAGTCTCCAGTTTTCTTTGATAGGACGTAACGCTATACGGTATCTCCTCGTTTAACCACTGATACTCAGGCCTCTTGGCGATCCTTTTGAACAAATCGGATACTTGTGGAACACTACGGCTGGATATATCAAAAAATTCCATTCCCTCATCCAGCGGATTTATCTTCCCGTCATCTCTCATTGAACTTCGGTCTGAATCCACCGCCAAAAACTTGATATGAGAATAGATCGGGTTTGGATCATCGGGATTGTCGGGCTTCACCGATTCATACACCTGCCGCTTAAGATTACGCAGACAGTCTATCCCCGTTCCTCCCAAGCCAATAGCCAGTGTCACGCACTCCGCCTGCTCAGCCTTATGATCATTACTGATAAAGCCGCCTCCGGCGCTGTATAAAAGCTGTCTGTACATCTCTACCTACCCCCCGACCTCTAGGGTACCTTCGTCCTCTAGGGTACCTCTGACCTCCTGACCTCCAGACCTCTAGGGTACCTCGACCTCTGAGGTACCTTGTTCACATCCATCTCCGGCACCCTTACTTTTCTCTCCTGGACAACGCCCGCACCATCTTCATCTGCTCCTCACCGTGCTTCACGCACCAGTCAAAATATTCCTCCCACAGCGGAAAGTGCCGAAAGGCCGATAAATCATCCCAGCTTTCATCATACTCAATAAAATCTATTTTCGTGTCATCCTTAGTCAAATAGACCTGCATCTTCGGATAAGTCCTCTGTCCTTTGACCGTATACCCTTCGATATAACCCTCCGCAAGAAACTCCGGATGTCTGCCAGGTTCGCCTCCCCAGTCCCGATTCCTGTTGTCCTCTATGACAGACAACTTCACTTCCAGGCCATCTTCCTCTCTCAGGAAAAACGTCTTACCCGCCGCGTCCTCACACGCCAAAAGCCCGCCGTCATCGACAACATCAAACACCACACAGCATTTGCACAAATCATGATATCCGTGAATCTCCTTTCTTTTCGGAGCAAGAATGTGTTCCGGAACAGACTCGAAGAATTCCGGGGGAATATTATATCGGGTCAAAAGATAGAAAAACCGTCTCCCGTCTTCCGCCGCAGCCTTGCGCCACGGATAAGAGTGGATAGTAAGCCACGGCACCGGATCAGACTCAGGCAGCGCTTTCCCTTCCCGAAAGGCCCGAAGCCCTTCTAAAAAACTCGGATACTTCGCAGCACTGAAATTCAAATAAATTCCATAATCATGCAAAAAATCCCAAAGCCCTTCACCAAGCACATTAAAGAGCCTTTGATTGAGCTCATCTTCCGTCAGAAATCCCCGATAAAAGCAATTCCAGCAACGGTCAAATTCCCGAAAGGTCTTTTCAACATTTTCATCCGCAAGCGCATTCCATGCCCGCTGCTCCTCTGTCAAGTTGCTCATCTGCCTTCGCTCCTGCCGGTCAGCCCCAGCTCTTCCGCGTGCTCCTGCATCCCTCCGATGCAGATCTCCGCCACATCACGGATCTCCATACCCATCATCTCGCAGCCCTTAAGGATTATTTCCCTGTTGCAGCCGGCAGCGAACCTCTTATCTTTCCATTTCTTCATAAAGCTCTTCAGGTTCATTCCCACAATGCCGGTCGGACGCATCCTGGCTGCCGCCTGAATGATCCCACTCAACTCATCCACTGTGAAAAGACTCTTCTCCATATCGGTAATCGGCTCCACATCCGTGCAGATAGAATACCCGTGGCTCATGATTGCCCTGATATCCTCTTCGGGGACACCCGCTTCACGCAGCGGCTCCTCCGTATGTGCCAGATGCTCTTCCGGAAATTTCTCATAATCGTAATCATGCAGATATCCGACCGCCTCCCAGTGCTCCTTATCAGCGCCGAAATGCTCCGCCATAGCTCCCATGCAGGCGGCCACATTCGCCGCGTGGAGCTTCAAGTGCTCCTCCGTCACCATGGTATCGTTCAGTCTCTTTGCCTCTGCAATTGTCAATTTGTCCATAATTCGTTTCTCCTTTAACCTTCGACCTCTAGGGTACCTCGACCTAAGCCCCCAAATAATTGTCTGCAATATAATTGTCCAGCATGTTCGTGTAAATCTTATAATCCCTGACTTCACTGCGCATCATGCTTCTGCGTGCCTTTATAAACTCTGCTCCAATATATTTAAATGTATTAACTATCGGTTCTGAAACAGTGGCTTTAGGGCCGCCTTGTCTTGCATACAATAGACGCAGATTGCCGCTTTGACGGGCCGATTCATAGATTGAATTATCCACCCAGACCGTAAGAATTAATGATGTGGGCGGCTTGCTTTCAAAATCTTTAGAATAAATATTGTTATCTTTAGCATAGTCAATAATCTCGCGATGAGAAAAATCCAGACTGCATACTTTGGCAATAAAATCAGTTTCTTCCACTGTGAGAGTTCCGTCTGAAGAAGACAAATACATCAAGAATTCCGCCATATCTAAGCGTGCATAGAGTCTTAAATCCGGATTACTGCTTCCCGTGGCTTTAGCTATTTGTTGGCGGACATCCGTTTTTGCTCCCAAATCTTCAAGGTAGTCGCACATTTTATCCACTACTGCCTTCATTTGACTGATAACACTGTTACTAACCATCCTGTTTTTCCTTTCTGCACTCGTTCGTGCACATCGTTTGTTTAAGTGTTGCCTTATTCTTCTGCCTCTGTGTTAAGTCTGTTATAGACTCATCACTTGCAAAGGCGGAAGGCTTTCCGCGTGAGTTAAAAAAACCTATTCAGCAAATCCTCTGCGCGCTGATCAAGTCCGCCCAGGCATTCACTGCCGCAGACTCTCCTGAGTTTGAGCACGCGCTCAAACATCACTTTCGATTTCAACTTGCTGACATTATTATCATAGAAAAACCTTCCCAAATTGTCATAACTGATCGCCAAATCTTTATACGCCATCGGCGTGCCCGTCTGCTCGCACAGCTGCTTAAAGACTAAAAGAGATCTCTCAAAGTATTTCTGTGCCGCCGTAATGTCTTTCCCGGCTTCAGCTGTTTTTCCAAGACCTTCCAGAGCGAGTGCCTGAACCCTCCTGCACTCCTGCGCGTTCGTTTTCTCGCATATGGCCAGAATTTTCTCGTAGAAAGCCGCCGCTGCCATGTGATCTCCCCTGCTCATCGCTTCATCTCCGAGATGCAGGCAGCCAAAAGACAGATTATAATCAGCTTCTGCTTTTCCTGACTCTTTTGCCAGCTTATACCGGATCAACAGCCCTTTCTCATAGAATATCTGCGCTTCGGCGGGATTTCCCCTCTTCATAGCCAGATCTCCGAGATTGAAATAGCTCACGGCAAGATCGCTTCCGGACTCCTGTGTTCCTGTCTCTTTGTCCAGCTTCTGTCTGATGACAAGTCCTTTTTCGTAGTATTCCTGCGCTAAAGCCAGGTCTCCTCTCAACATTGCCACCGTTCCAAGCTCGTTATAGCTTACGGACAGGCTTCTTCTGGACAATACAGTCCCTGTTTCCGCTGCCAATTCTTTACTTATGGCATAGCTCTTCTCATAGAAGCTCTGTGCGCGGTCAAGGTCTCCCCTCTCCTCCGCCAGTTTTCCAAGCCTTCCATAGCAAACCCCCAAATCGGCTCTTACTAAGGCTGTTCCTGTCTTTTCAGAAAGTTCTGTAAAAATAGCAAGGGCCCTCTCATAATACTTCCGTGCGCCCTCATTGTTTCCTTCCTCTTTTTCTATATCTCCGAGGTTGTCGCAGTTGATGGCAAGGTTTCTTCTCATCCACACCGTCCTTGTTTCCTCGGGTATATCTTCCCTGATAGCAAGCGCTGTCTCATAGTATTTCTTTGCTTCGGCATAGTCTGCTCTTGCCATCGCTAATCTTCCAAGTTCTCCAAAGCCGATCGCAACTTCATCCGCCGACTCTATTGAACCGGTTTCTATAGCTGTTTGTCTTTGGATAGAAAGGCTTTTCTCATAGTAGATCTGCGCTCCGGCAATGTCGTTTTCCGCCATCGATATTTTGCCAAGTCCTCTGCAGGCGTCTGACTGAAACATGAGAAAATTATACTTACCGGGTTCTACATACTGACCCGCCAGGTTGTGCACTTCTTCATATGCGTCCCCTGCATCATCCAGTGCCCTGATTTCATATTGTGCATCTGCCAAAGCCAATAACCCGTAGATTAACTCCTCTGCTCTCTCTTTAGTCGGCTCAGCATTATATGCTTTTCTCAGATAGGCAGCATGCTTTTCACGCCATCCGGCGGCCTTGCGGAATTCCGGTGATACGCCCTTTCCTGTCGCATACATCACCGCGAGCTGCTTCATTGCCTCAGGAAGTCCCGCCTCTGCCGCTTCTGTGATCAGCTCCACCGCGCGCCCAGCGTCAACTTCTACATCAATCCCGTCTAAATAGGCGAGCCCGATCAGGAATTTGTGCCCCGGGTCTTCATCGTCAGTCGTGACAGCCATAATCCTTAGCTTTTCCAACAGCGCAGGGTGAAATGTCTTACCAGGTTCTCCTCTCACACAAGGCGGGATTGATTTAAAATGCTCCTTCAGAATGTCATAGTCCGTCTTCTCCATCTCCACCGCTAATATGGGCTTTCCATGATCCAACGCTGCAGGATACTCCGTCTTCATTACATAGTTGTCTTCTTTCACAATGTTTGGTGTTACAACAATGGTGAAAAGATCGCACTTTTGGATCATCTCGCTAATGGCCTGGTTGAAATCCTCCCCCGGATTCAGGAATTCATCGTACCAGATTGCGATACTGAGACATAACTGATTGCTGTGGATCAAACGCATCAGTTCCTGCGCCTTTTTTCTGTCCCTTTTGCGATAACTCAGGAATATATAGGCGTCGAATGCGGCACGGACCTTCTCCGCCAATTCATTACTGACAAGGACTGACTTTATGTAGGTTTCCAGTACTACCGCAAAACTGCGCCGTGTCTCATCTTGGTTGTTGGAGTCCAGATACTGCAGATTACCGAAACGTTCAGAGTATATAACGTCCAAGCCGCGCTCCATCATAATAGGGAGCACTGGAATATGTCTCTCTTTTGCAATCTGAAACTCAAAGTCCATCGCGCGATTCCGCGTGGTAAGGAGCTTTGTAGTGACCGGCATGACAAAGAGCTGCATCAATGACAGATTCAATTCCAAATCCTCTTTGTCAAATTCCGCTTCCGGTTCGGATTCATACCAGATCGCACATTCTATGATCCTGAGGATCTTTGTGGAATACTCATCGAAAAACTGCCTGAAATCATCCGGATGACATGAAAAATAGACATTTGGTTTCCTCTGTGGATTTTCATTGCCAATGGTTCTATAGCTTAATTTGGACACTTGCTCCTCCTGGGTACCTCGACCTCGGGTACCTCGACCTCTGGGGTACCTTGACCTCCCTCCTCACAGATCACTCACAGCCTGCATCTCCAAGTAATCCATAAGCACCTTCATCCCTTTCGGATTCACGCAGAACCGATCGCTCCCCCTGCAGCTCTCCTCATAAGCTTCCTCGAGGTCAAAATATCGAACCTCTTCCACCTCGCTCTCCTGCAGGACAAGTTTCTCCGGATCGACCGGCTCGCAATAGACATACACGCTGATCACTTCGTTGTCATGAAAGGGCTCTCCGTGAAATACTTCCTCATACTCCGTCCGGAAGGTCCCTATCCGCGTCAGTTGCTCCTTCTCCGCCGAGATGCCCAGCTCCTCTGCCAGTTCTCTGAGCGCCGACTCAGGCGGCTCCACTCCTGCCGGAATATGCCCCGCCGAAGAAGTATCAAACATCCCGGGATAAGAGTCCTTATTGGCACTCCTCTTCTGGAGCAGCACCTGCCAGCGCCCTTCCACCCTCCTTATGATCCAAACATGCGTCGTCCGGTGAAGGATTCCCTTGCTGTGCGCAACACTTCGCTCGACAATCTCTCCCGTCGGCATCCCATTTTCATCACAGATATCAAAATATTCCATAATTTCCTCCAAGTTGGTACCTCGACCTCTAGGGTACCTCGACCTCTGGGGTACCTCGACCTCTAGGGTATCT
Source organism: Lachnospiraceae bacterium (assembly GCA_045113775.1). Classification (GTDB taxonomy): domain Bacteria; phylum Bacillota; class Clostridia; order Lachnospirales; family Lachnospiraceae; genus CAG-791. Next base: position 21,780 of record JBGUJH010000106.1, read on the forward strand.
TGACCTCTAGGGTACCTCGTCCCATTATTTTCCGTATTCTACGTAACACCATTTGGCAATTTTAGCGATCAACTCAGCCGGCAGTTCCCGAGTATACGGCAGTCGGATTGTCCCTTTGCTAACGTCAATTCCTGCAAGCTCCTCTGCAAAAATCGTCGTCGCCTCCCCGCCCGGATAAATCCCGATATGCTTTTTAGACGCCGCAAAATGGATCAGGTTCCTCCCTTTCCAATAAGTCGGCATCGACCATGAGATCCGCTCCTCAGCATCCGGGATAGCTTCTCGAATTATAGCCCGCACTTCCTCCAGCTTGCTCCGAACATCTTCCTCTTGCGACGCAATGTACTCATCAACCGTCTTCGGCTTACCGCAAAAATGCGATTGATCCTTCCTCGAAAAAACACGCCCGCAATTTGGGCATTTCCATTTTGACCCCTGAATTTTTCCCATAGCATTCCTTGTCAAAAAAAAGTTCACCTATTCATAATTATTCGTAATAAACTGCGATTTCATTATACCATCTAGATTCCCCGACCTCTAGGGTACCTTGTTCGTTCGTTCCCGACCTATAGGGTACCTTGTTCCTTAGGGTACCTTGTTCCTCTAGGGTACCTTGTTCCTGCCAAAAAAAAAGAGCAGACCCGGCACTCTGTAGAATCCTCAGAATCTGCCATGTCTGCTGCATTTTCTCTTTGATCGCTTATGTTCCCCGCCTCCGGGTTACCTCCCGCCTCCGGGTTACCCCCCGCCTCCGGGTTACCTCCCGCCTCCGGGTTACCCCCCCGCCTCCGGGTTACCTCCTGCCTCCGGGTTTCCTCCCCTCGCGCGGCATCTCCCCCTCGTCAGAACGCCATCGGCGGGAACAGCATCTCGCCGCTCAGTCTCACTCCGATTGCTTCAATCATGAGCGTATTCTTAAGCACCCCGTCGTCTCTCGGGTGTACCACAAAACATATTTCCGATACCTCAGACAGCCGACTGCAATCCATAGCCAAAATAGAGATCGCCGCTTCTGCAGTCCCCCTCTCAAGTTCGATTGCAAACTCCTCGATCTTTCTGTGATCAGCATCTTTGAACTCAACCGTAATACTGCCCAGAGCAGGATTCTCACTCTTAATCCTGCAGTTGAAAGAAGCCTGCCGGTCAAATTTCAGGTATTCTCTCAGATTCTGATAGTCCCTGTATACGAACGCGAGCGAAGCAAACGATGGCTGATAGCAAATACTTGTGAAATCATAATTGATCACGAAGCTGCCGTCGCCGGTTTTTGCAAGCTGCATGAGCTCTTCTTTCTTCACGGGAATGGCAGGAATCTCTTCCATCCAAACGCCCGTCTTCGCTTTTTCCGTCAAAGAGGATTCGGAAAGGATCCTCTTCTCCAGTTCCGCCGCGAATGTCGCCACGACGATGGTGAGCCTTTTGCTCTTTTCTTCTGTCATTTCCGGATCGATCTGCCGCAAAAGATTCATGATTCTGTTCGCATCTGTCAAGTCGACCACCTCGACGGTGCTCATAGGCGTATTTGCCAGAGCGTAATCTTTGGCAAGAGGAGGAATCACCAGAGGATAAATCGCAAGCCCCGTTTCCGGGTCGTGGTCATATTTCCATTTTCCGGCCTGATAATAGGCAGCAGAGAGCTCAAAGATGCAATATTTTGACTTCCAGTAATCATTCGATAACAGAGCTATAAAAATGTCAGATTGATACAAGGCATCATATATCGCCTTGTCAAATGAAGTCCCTGGGGCGATCACCGGCTCCGCGGAGCAGAAAACAGATGCTTCCGCGTCGACCAATTTAAGGATCCTCGAAAAACTCAAGGCCGTCTTCTCGTCCTTGTTAGTAAAACTGATGAAAATGTGCCTGCTCATGTGCTTGCCCTCCAATAATTCCCAAATTGCATGCCCGACCTCTGGGGTACCTTGTGCACCGGGGTACCCCGACCTCCAGGGTACCTCGACCTTCCTTCTCCCCCTTCATGCAAAATAGGCTGCAACATTGATTAGTGCTACAGCCTGGATTCAGTGTAAAAACAATATCACTCACATAAAGAAATAAACAGCAATCGCAACTGCTGCGATCACCACCGCAGCCCCAACAAGAAGGCCCACGAGACTTCTTCTCCGTGCCGGTGCATGTTCGGGGTATTTCTCGAAATCATGTCTTCTATCCCACGCCGGTTCGCTCATCTGCGGCGCAGCATATTTATCAAAATCTCGCCCCGAGACTCTGCTCTGCTGCTCTGCTTGCTTCTCGAAATCCCACTCCGGGCCTCTGTCACGCGCCTCAGGATGCTTCTCAAATCCATTGATATCAGTTTGTTCATTATTCGATCCATCTTTAAAATAAAGACTTTGTCTCATCCCGCATCGCGGACAGAACATCATTCCCGCATCATGCACAAATCCGCAAGCCGGGCATATTTCACTCTTCTTATCCTCCCGCTTGATCGAAGATTTATCTTCATTAGGACGAGGCGGTGAAATCTTGACCGCAGATCCGCACACCGGACAACTAACAGCCTCATCGTCAATTTGGGCACCGCACACCAGGCAAAACATAGTCACACCTCACATTTCTCAATCCACAGTTTCAGATTTTCCGCTTTTTCCGGTTCGTATTTTGTATAAATAACAACTGCTTCTTTCATACTCTGCACGGCTCGCGCGCTGTCGCCCAAAGACTTGAGCACAAAGCCGATATTCGCCAGCGCATCCGCCACGAACAGCTCATCCTTAGCCATTCCATATTTTGAGACCATCTCCCGGCTCAGAGCAAGTGCCTTCTCATATGACCGCAGAAGCTCATGCGCCCCCGAAGGCCGATTTTCACCCGACTCGCTCTCGAGCGCCCCCGAAGATTGATCACCGCCCCATTCCATGAAGCTTCCCCTGGAACTGAGCAGCACGATCAACCCCCTGATGTCCTCAGGCTGCCCGCGCTGTCCGGCCAAAATATCCATCGTCCTCAGCGCCAATGAATAATAATAAATTGCCGCCTCCATGTCATCACAGGTTCTGTAAACTTCGGCAAGTTTATAACAGCTGACCGCAAAATCCCGACGCGCCTCAGGTTTTCCTGTCTCCATCGCGAGCCTTTGCGCAATCTTCAGATCCTCAAAATAGCTCGCAGCAGCAGCCGCATAGTCCCCTCTCATCAAAGCGGACCTTCCCATTCGATTGTGGACGATCGACCGGTTCCGATCCACTTTTAAGCGTACCGCCTTCTCGTCGTCCGAATCCTCATCATCGACCTCTGAGGTACCTTTCGCCGAGGTACCTTTCGCCCGGCCGACCTCTGAGGTACCCTGCTCCCGACCGTGCTCCTGCCCGACCTCTGAGCCCCCCTGCTCCAGCGTCGCCGCCGCCTGCTCCAAAAGCTCCCCCGCCTTGCGGTAATATCGGAGAGCCTCCTCCTGATCATCAATGTGGTCCGCGATCATTAAAAGCGAAACCGCCGCCCGGTTCAAGTCCTCGGGCCACCCCCGCTCTGCCACATTCTGCCTCGCGACCTCCAGCGCCTCCTCGTTCAGCCGCTTCACAGCCTCGCCATGTCCCAGCGCCTGCTCGATCCTCGCCAGCCGATTCTTGCAGATGACAATATGCTTCCGATTCTCCGCCGTATCCTCGTCATCCACCCGGCACTGTGCGATCTGCAGCGCACATACCAAATACTCCTGCGCCGCATAGAAACGGTTCCACTCCCGGCAGTGTCGCCCGAGCTTCTCCTGCCGCTTCATGAGAGCCTCATTGCGCATCGCCTCTCTGTAAGCCCTGCGCATTGAACGCTTCAGCGAAGCCGCCCTCTCCATGATCGTCAAAACATAGCGCGCCTCAAACTCACTGATATCAGGCTCTTCGTCGCTGATCACCTCGTCAAAAAACTCCGCCATCTCAAGGATACCATCATCCACGAAAATCTGATACTCACTTGCCGCCGGACTCACAAGCCACTCCCGCACATACAAATGATTGAAATCGACCGTCTTCTCGCCGCTGTCATTCGTGCCTTCCCGAAGATGTACCTGCATCAACCGCTTGAATTCCGCAAGCTGCTTGCGCCGCCAGCCGGTCACTCCGATGATCTCCTCCTCCGGAATCGCCTCCGGAGAAACAGCCATAAGGTTCATGGCCGGCCGCACTTTGTCATCATACGTGCTGATATCCGGCACATACCACTGGAACCACCGAAGGTAGATCTGGTCCAGTCCCCGCGGGAACGTCTGCACCTCATCCAGCGATATTTTGCCGTCCAAAAGAGCGTCAACCGTGATTTTCGCATAGAGAAAAACGCCGTCACTTTGCGAAACGATCGTCTCGATGGCCTTCTCCAGCGCATCGCTCTCAGCCCCATACTCTTTCAGCCTCTCTCTCACGAACCGCTCGAGGTCCTCCCTGTTCTCCCGGATCTCCGCCGTGAGGTTGATCTTCCGCGCCTCCCCGAACCATTTCTGAACAGCTGAAATGTTCCTGGACAGCACAAGAATGCGAAGCCACTTGGGCAGCCTCGACGAATACTTCTGCAGAACGGCGGCCAGCTCATTGTTCTCAGTGCTCCCGGCTTCATCCAGCCCGTCCACCAGAATGCACTCGACGGGGCGCTCGCCGTCGATCAAATGCAAAAGAGGAGTAGCGAGCAAAATATCGAACATCTCATCCACGCTCAGAGAACCGATGTTTTGCGGCGCCCTTTGGGGGCTGTCATTCTGAAAACTGCCGACGGCTTTTCCCTCAAGCAAGCCCGCCAAATACTCCCGATAGTCCGCGATCCTGCAGGCCAGCAGATAAGCCAGAGTCTGAACGACCGCCTCCGGACTGTTCAGCGCGTTCTGCCCCTTTTCACAGAAAATGGCCGTCGCGACCCGCCCGTTATAATGCGCGTAGTGTGCCGAAAAAGCACTCTTGCCGATCCCGGGATCGCCGTAAATGATGCAAACGCTCTCCCCGTGCGGATCGTCCAGCCAGCTTTCCACCTTCTCACGCATCCAGGTGCGCTCGACATAGTATTCCTTCAAGAGGAACATCTGCCGGGACGTTGCAAAATACAGTGCCGGGAGCGCTTTTTTGATAGCAGTGATCTGCCCCTCAAACTCGCGGTTCTCGCGGGTCTCCAGCATCTCGATCAGCAGATGGATCTTCTCCTCGAACCACTTGATGAACTCGGGATCTTTCAGCAAAGACTCGTCATCTACGCCCAAATTCCTGAATTTCTGCCACTCCGTGAGATCCAGCCACTGCCGGCTCATGATGGTCGGCGGCGGAGTGACGTCCTGCTCGAGAAGGATCGTGCGAATATTGCCGCCGCGCACCCCGACCGCGATACTGAGCTCATCCAGGCAGACCCCGCCGGGCTTTACGGCATCCCGGCTGAGCATGGAGAGCACGCCGGAGCTCCGCTCAATGCCTTTAAGGATCTCCGAGCGCCAGTCGCTGCCGTGGGGAATGTTCAGCTCGTCGAACCATACTTTATGCCCGCGGGCCTTCAGCGCGTAGACGATCAGACGGCAGATCAGAGCTTCCCTGTGGGCATATGAAATGAAGAGAGTCATAGGCTCCTCTGCAGGTTCCGTTATTATAGAATCAATAAATTCTTTCATCACTACCCCTGTCTGACAACATTTCAAAGAATCATTCTCAATAAGTTATTATATAATTAATTGTATTCCATTGTGAACTAAGCAGCCTCCACTTCCATTATGAATTCGGCTTTGAACTATTGCATTGCATAGATGACTAATTATCTCGAATAGGAGCATTAAAATGTCAGACCCCTCCACTTATATCGCTTATATCAGTTATCGCCATATTCCTCTCGATATGAAAGCCGCAAAGAAAATTCAGAAAAAAATCGAGAACTATACAATCCCGGAGCAATTCCGTGAGCAGTTCGGCGCCGACAAATTCGGGCATGTTTTCAGGGACGAAGATGAGCTTCCTTCGACCGCTTCGCTGTCAGATAGTATCCGCGATGCAATCGATCGATCGAAGTATCTGATCGTTGTCTGTACGCCTGATCTTCCCAAGTCTAAATGGTGCGAAGAAGAGATCAAATACTTTTTGGAAACACACGATCGAAACAATCTTCTCGCAGTTCTGGTGGACGGGGAACCTGAGACGTCTTTTTCTCCCTATATGCTGCATGATTTTGACGAAAACGGAAATCCTATTGCCGATTATGAACCTTTGGCTGCAAATATTAATGGTCCGGGGCGCACGCTCAAAAAAAGATTGTTCAATAAAGAAATCACCCGACTGTTTGCCACTTTTATCGGCTGTCCTTTCGCCTCGCTATGGGACAGGGAGAAACTTCGGGAAAAGAACCGGATCCTTGCCTTTTTTACCGTTGCAATGGTGATCCTTTGCGCCTTCTTAGGAGTAGTATTGAACCGCAATGCCCGCATCAGCGAACAGAACCAAAAGATAGAAGAACAGAATCTGGAATTACAATCTCGTTTGTCAACCGCTTTTGTCGAAAGCGCAATCGCAAAATTTGAAAATCACGACACCGCAGGTGCATTGGGGGATGCCTTAGCTTCTTTAAAAAACGAGGATCCGGCTATCTATGACCACAGAGTAGGTAAACTTCTTTATGATGCTCTCGGCGCAAATAATAATGAAAAGATGCGGTCAACTATTGCATATAGTCAATCTACCGATATTACTCAATTGCGGCTTGCCGACGACAAAAAACATCTGATTCTGTTTGATGAAACCGGCGTGATCCGATGCCTGAGCCTTGATACCTATGATGTGATATGGGATGCTCAGACCAATGCTAAGTCAGCGACTGTTTATACAAAGAATCTCGGTGAACGCGTTATTTACAAGGCTCCGGAATGTACTGTTTGTCTCTCTCTTACAGATGGTAGTGTGATCTGGGAATACCGCAGCAAAAACAGAGATTATTTCCAGGCACTCTCAGAAGACGGTACTCTCTTTGCCGTCGCAGATGAGACCGAAGATCGTGATACAGCAAAAATCGTCATTATCAATACAGCAGACGGATCATTGCACGGGCAAATCGACCTTTCAGAGAAGGACGGGTTTACTCCTTTAAATTACGGTTCTTATCACGCCTATGAAAATGCGGCTGTTTTTTCACCGGATAACTCTCGCTTTGCATTCTCATTTTACGAAAAGAAAACCGATGAAGAAAAAAGAGTGCTTTGTTACTGGTATGTGAATTTGGATACCTATGAAAAGCAGCTTATGGATACAATTGAAGATGATCACGGCTATGAGTTTTATGGAGCTGATATAAATTCTGCTGACGACACCGTTTTTCTGGCCTGTCATCGCGGAAAGTCGATCCGCACAACGCTCTATAGCAAAAACGGCGAACACTTCGAATCCAAAGAGGAAAGAGTGACTCACGTATTTAGGGAAAAAGGCGGCTTTTATATTGATTTGAAAACTGATGAGTTCCTTAGAAACGACTGCAGATTCCTCTCAAATCAAGGTCAGATCTATATCATCAGTGATAATCAGTTCTTTATTTTCGGACGCGATGACAACACGTTATACAACACATTTTCATGTACAGGATCGATCATCAATGCATGTTGGCCGGATCCAAAAAACGAGATTTTTGAAGTGATTACAGACGACGGATATGTAGCGGATTATTACATGAATAATACTGAGGGCAATATTAGCGGGTGGGAAACTAATCAACTGGATATGGACAACATGCTGAGTGCCTGCAATACAGGAAGCGGCGCTGTATCGGAAAACGGTACAATTTACACTGTTTCCTCCAAATCTCCCGGAAAACTCTTTTTTGTCAGCGCTGAGTCGGATCCGAATCGTGTAACTCTGATTCCCTCAAAAACAGACGATAATAATGCTGATACAGATTTTGACTTTATAGTGACCGACTATTCAGAAACCGGTTTTATATTCAATGAAGATAATTCTGTTTCTTCATTTAATAAAAAAAGCGGCGAAATACTTAAAACAGCAAATTTTGGAAAGGATCTCCGTAGTAATAACATCATTATTCTTGATGAAGACCATTTTTTGGTGGCAGGAAGTGTATTCTATAGTAAGACCAGCATTCTATATGAGATGGACAACGTACTATATAGCATGGACAATACAGTTGAAAATTACCCTGAAGTATTATTCCCTTCTAAGCCCGAAAACGTCATAAGGACTTATGACGGGAAAATACTTGCATGGGGAGAGGGATATCCGTTTGGATATGAACTCGATCCAAAATGGAAATCCAACAGCTTTCCGGTTTCCTCACTTAGCAGTTTAAATTTCTGGCTGGACGGGACAATGGTCAAAAGCTTGAGCGATCCTGAAAACACTTTGCTTTATTATAGTGATTTTGATGACTATCCTCTTACCATTGCCGGTGAGAACGGTTTGATCCTTCGATATGGGACGATTGTTGATCGTCCGGAGGAAGAAACATTTGTCAAGCGCGAAGAAAAGGAATTGGTATTTATTGACCCCATTAATGAAAACGTGACCATAATGAGAAACTCATATCCTTCATCGGGCAGTTTTGAACCTGCGTTTGCGCATGTCAGCAAAATATTGGCAGCCGCTTATGAGGACGGAACCGTATGCATTTATGATATTGACAAAGAAACCACTCGATCACTTGAGAACAAATATCGTTCCAACGAAATCAAGTCCGTTTGTTTTTCTGATAATGACGCATCTCTTCTTGTGCTCACCAATTTCGGTAGGTTGGATATTTACGATACGGATAGTTTAGAAATTGTATTCAGCGAACAGACTGACTTTCTCAATACGAACTCTTTCACACCGACAGACCCTTCGCTAAAGGCAAGTACGTCTCAGGCCGGCAACACGCTTTTTGTTTCTTACGGTGCAGAATATGATTATGAAACAGCATGTGCCATCATTGATTCCGCCGGATGGGAGGAAATTGCGGAATTTACAGGTGATTCAGTAATATTTGACAAGGATACCGGCAGAGTATTTCAAAAAGCAATTGAGGAGGATAATTCCACCAGTATTGTCACTTATCCATTGTACGATATCCAAACATTGAAAAAATGGGCAGAAAAAGTAGTGGCAGGCAGCAATCCGGAATGAATTTATGAAAGAGACGGGCAGCATCCCGTCTCTTTTTTATTCATACTCTCTCTTCCGAATAGCATACCGTCGTAAATCTCTCATTCCAGTTCGACCGATCCACCACCATGTGTTCCGTGTTTTCGATTTTCGTTTCCGGTTAGTCTTTTTTGTTCTTTTCCTCTTCTAATACCTGCTTTATCTCACTTTTTAAGTCTTTCCCTTTCTTCTTCATTTCATCAAATTGCTGTTTCATCTCTCCCGAAAACGTATGCTTTGCAGCTTTCTCAGCCGTCTGATCAAACAGAGAAGGCTTCTCTCCCCGCATCAGCTCTATAACCAGTAGTCCCCCGGCAAATCCGCCAAAAAACAGGAATACCTTCCATTCTCCATTCTTATAGCAGGCCTTCTTGTCTCTCTGCCACTCAAGGCTGAACCCCTGAGCCTGCATAAACTCGCCCGCACTGTTTTTTGTGACCGCAGTGTTCAGATACAGAGGCTCTATTGTATCACTGGTATATTCCTGATAATTAAGGAGCAGATAATCAGGGGTTTCTCCGTTGTATGACCGAATTTTCAGTCCCAGTCGTTCCGCCGCCCATTTATATCCTTCCTTCTCACTTATATCAGCACTGCTAAAAATCTGCAGATCCTCCAGAGCCTTCATGTCTGTCAGCAGCGCGATGAAGTCATCAATACTTAGCTCAAAATCCGCCAGTTCAAGAACACCTCTCGCGAAGAGGTTGCGCTTTATCATAAAAGAGCTGTTAAAGAGCTTATGACAGATCGCGAACATAAAAATATATAAAAGCACATATTTCCACCATGCAGAATCTTTACAAGACAATAGGTAACGGTTCAACCATTCGGGCAGAAATGCCTGTTCGACATAAAATAATTTAATCAGCAGCGGAAACAGGAAGAACGCAATTATCATTAGTTCGAGTATGTTCCTTTTGCGGCGCGGCAGCACATATTCATCACCGTCCACTGTTTCGTAGCGACGATAGGTCCCGGGCTTTGATTTCATAAATTTTTTCGTCAGTTTCTCCATCACAGCCGGAAACAGCTCCATATTTGCCTCAATCCCATTCAGATTCGCCAGCGGCCTAATATCATCAGGCATCTTTTCCTCATCAAACTGAAACCCGCGCATCATAATGGGAATAACATTTTTCTGAGACTTAAGCGCATAGGCGATTTCAGCCCTTACCCAGTCCTTCGGATCGTCGCACCTGTCAAGACCTCCCGGGGGCAGCACTACAAGCACATCCGTGCACCCGTCGATCACCTCGAACAACTCCTTATTGAAAGGCCCCGATCGAAGCGATTCGACATCATAAAAAACGCTGTACCCCATCTCAGTCAGCCGGTCATAGAGCATCCTTCCGAGAGTCTCGCCCCCATCGCGCCTATAACTTATAAACACTTGATAATTCTTATTCATGTCACACACCTATCTGCAAAAAGCCCACCTCAGCGTGCGAGCTTTTCTTTTCGTTCATCTTCCTGAAGTAACCACATCTCTGTCAAAATATTGACCGCCCTCTATATCTATAAATTGGAATATACATCCACATTGTCAATGCTTATAAACCCTTTTCCAATCCCTTTATCCGCTCCTACGTTAATTCTCTGAGTGTTCAGATCCCGCAGGACAGTAAAAATGTATTTTTTATATGGTTCTATGCTTTCCGTACAATCGATAATAATTTCGAACGAACCTGCTACATACTCTCTATTTATAAGCTTCTCCGCAAGGGCCGCGGCGGAGAATTTATTAATAGGCATTCTGTTATTTTTGATCATCTCCGGATCACTGATTATCGAATCATAAAAAATCAGGCAGCCCTTCATCCCCAAAGAATGATTGCCGAACATCTTGTTAATAATGTATGCGTCTTCTCCAAGATATTTTACCCAATCATTAGAAGCGTTTCTGAAAACCCCTTTCCATGTTGAGGCAGGGATCGTATATTCTTCAGGCCAATCATTAGAACCGTTATCTTTTTTGTTCTGATCATCAATATAGAGTCCGTTTTCGCAATGAGCTGACACAACAATACGATCGCATATATTCTGCTCATTGAAACTATAATGTGAATCACGAATATCACTTATGATCTCCGGCGACAAAGTATCCACAACCTGACATACACAAAGCCCCTTCCCCAGCGTTGTGTTATCTCCCAATCTGATCCTGCCTTCATTCAGTTTTTTTATAAATTCTATGATTGATTTAATTGACTCCTTGTACACGTCATTATTAATAACAATTTCCAATTTGAAATCCGTTTCTTTTGGAATATAAAAAACTGATTCAGTATAATAATGCCTGTCAGCATCAGAAATTCCGCTGCTATATTTTAACCTGGTGTTATTTTTCTCAGACAGCGTTCCGGACGTCAATACTCTGATTCCGGTTCCTTCTCTTAATGCATATGTTCTGCTGTCATCATTTGCGGTAATTGGAAATATCTTTTTTGCGATATCAAATGTCAATGCCGGTATATCGGAAAACTCCAGCGTCGTCATTGTTTTGATTCTCAAATTCAGCGAATACATTATCTTTTATCCTTACGATTGTGTTTATCGTTCCTCTTTTTGCCTAAATTGTATATGATCTTCTTGCAATATTTATGAGTACGGGCTCTGTCATCGCCGGTCAAATAATCATCTGTTCCGTGCGCCAAGGGATTTCTGACTCTGTGTAATTGACTTAATTCATCCAACAGAGATTTGAGCTCAGTATACGGAGGATTAAATAATACACTATAGAAGTCATCCCAGAACGCCTTAATAATATTACTCAACGCCTGAATACTTATAACACACAAAGGGTTGTCATCTACTGCATCACCAAAGTTACTTTTTGAAGAAGCAATAAACTGATTGGCTTTCTGCACATTGAATAAGAAACCTTTTTCCTCAGACTCTGCAAGGTTTTCAAGCGTTGCGATCCAACTGTCCTCTCCATATTTACTGCGCAGCCCGGTCTCAACAACTGCCCTTAGTCTTTTTTCAGCGTCAATCAGCTCTGACCATATCTTCAAAGAATCATCTCTATTGACCCTTGTTCTTACATATTCCAAAAAATACTCACTCAGAGTCTGATATGTAAACACTTTCTCTTCTTTGCCATCCGTAAAGCTAAAATCCGAAAATGTTCGGTCATTCTCCAAATGATAAATATATCCATATTGCTTCAGAGCATCCACATCTCTTTCAGAGAGATCATAGACCGGTCCAAAAAATACTTGTACGAACTTATAAAAAAGCTCATCTGCTATCATGAAATTGATCAAAGAATTAAAATATGCTATAAAATCGTTGCTGCACTGATTTACGATTTCCTGAACAGAAATGTCCTCTGCTCTTTCCCCTTCACTTCTGTCCAAAATTCTGCAGGCTATTTTAGAGAACAGATACGGGGACCTCCCTGCATACCATATGAAATCTTTTTTTTGGCTCTCGGACAGTTTAGCACCGCATTCCTCAATCTTCTCAAAAAAAGCATCTCTCTCCGAATCCGTCAACCCCTGCATAGGGAACTCAGAGAATACACCTCTCACATTTGATCCGCTGGGAAGGCTGGCGTCGATTTTTGATATATTTACTCTGCTGGTCAGCACAAAGGTACAGTTGTAATCTACATCCGATGCATAATCTCTGAACTTTTGGAAATTCGTACTGACCTCAGTATTATTATAGCTAAACGCGCGTTTAGCATCGTCAAATTCATCCAGAAGAACTACTATCTTTATCTTATTCTTTTTTGCCCTCCTAAGAATCCTTTTTAAATACTTGTCAAGTTCGTAAATAAACAACGGATTACCTTCTCGAACTACTCCTTTGATCTCATTGAATTGTTTTTGAAGATAATCATCCAATAAGTCTCTTTCTTCCAGCGCATCATATAATTCATCCGCTAAAGATATCAATATCTCCGCGAAATCATTTTTGGTACTGACCGTTATACTTATAGTTATTATATTGTTCTTTTCAAGAAGCCCCTTCTCTTCAGCCAGTGCAAAACAATTTTTGACCAGCGATGTTTTACCGATCCTGGTCATTCCCGAATACAGAATCCCGCCATCCTTTTCATTTCGACTGAGTATTCTCATAAGATGTCTGATCTCTTCATCACGACCTATATACCCGTCTCCTACGACCTGCACACCCTCTTTAAATGGATTTCTGTACACTTAATTACACCTCCTCAGAGCTAATATATTTTTTTCAGCCACATCACGAAAAGCGCCACTCTGATTTTCAACATGCGTCCCCGTTCTGAAAGAACGTCTCTGTATACAAGACGGTTGATCTGTTCCCTGCACAGAGCCATTGAACGGTTTGAATTCACATACACATCTTCCATCTTTTTTAACAGTTCATCCTTTTTCGCTCCGGATCCTGTATCGGCTTCTGCGATCTCATGCAGAATAGTCAAATTATCATCATCCCATCCGGGATGAGTTCCATCATTGTAAAGAGATTCAAAGAACGACCTGTCTATCCTTCTGGGGCTGTCGGCATTCATCCAGTAATTGCTTAAAAAGTCATTTAAAACAAATTCCGTTACAACTCTTCCTCTCTTGCGGACATTCAGATAACTGACTAAAGCACTGCACATGTGCATCAGATAAAATGCACTGCCCGAAGTAAGTCTGATCATTTCTTCGATACTTTCATCATTAAATCCTTCATACCCGTTGTATTTCCTGAATGGTTTTTGTATTAACTCTATTGAAGCTTCTCTGTCCAAATATGAGATCCTTATATGATCGGATGCTCCGAATTCATTCGCAAACCGGTTCCTGAAATCATCCATATAGTCTTGGCCGATCAAGACTGCACAGATTTTTGTATTTTGGATAAAAGCTTTCCAGAACTTCATAAAATTGTCGTCCATATACCCTTTAATGATCATGTCATAAAAGTACGTGAACTCATCAATAAGCAATATGATTCTTCTGTCCGCTCCCAGCCTTTTAAATAACTTTTCATAGAAAATCCCGCAGATATACATTGCTTCCGCATCAGATGCATCTCTTAAACTCGGAAACTCAAAGCCCTCCTCTTCCATCTCGTCGAATAGATCTTCATGATTATCACTGAGCTCGTCTTCCGCAGCGTCGATCATCCTCTTGAAAAACAATTTGAGGTTTACTTTCCCCGAATCCTCAGCGTTTAAGTCAATCTGTAACGCGCTGCCAACATTCCCAATGTTTATAACAACATATTTCCCCGGTTCACATGATCGCAGATTTTCCTCCAGGAAATAGAGTATAGTGGATTTTCCGGTCCTCTTCTGTCCATAAATAATTATATTTCTGCCTGAAGGATGCTCATTGCTGCAACTATCGATCTTCTCCATTATTTCATGGAGCATGGCAGTTCTGCCAAAGAACATATTCTGATCTGAGACAGGATTCCCCAGCCAGCTGCTGTAAGGATTCTCCAGCTCTTTATACTCCCCTTGCAGCAAAGGTATTTCAAAGACTTCTTCATACTCTAATACTGCAGGCCCGTTGTCTGTTCGATACTGATATTCCAGTTTAAAATTAAACCTTGTATACGATTGCTTTAATTCTGAATCGCTGACGGCAAGTTCGGCCTCTACATCCCGGCTGTCTCCCCCTGACAAGAAGAACTTTCTGCCATCTCTATACTCCCGTTCCCCATCTGCATTAATCTGAAAATAGTTGACCCTGATAAGGGCGCTTTCTTCAGGTAAAGAGAGCTGAACGGCCAAGTTTATCTTCTGCTCTTCATTGTCAAGAACTGTTGGATCCACCGATACCTTGAGTTGAGGAACTACTTCTTGCGGAAATTGAACCCTGAACTGTTCCATCACTTTATTTAATTCATTAATCTTCCGGATACATATATCTATATTTTCGTCTATAGCATTACTCTTTGATCCGGAGCCGGATCTGGCTTTCCGCTTTTCTATTAAAGTGTTTATCCGGTCAATGAGTTCCAGATATTCACGCAAGATTTCTTCTCTTATTGCAAAAAGATGATTGGACTCATACAGCCTCATTATTTCTGTCATTTCCTTATATGCATTGTATATCTGCATTTCAGGAAACATTTCTTTCATCCGTAAGGGCGGTTCCTGTACAAACTGCTCCCATGTGATCAGCTCAATGTCTTCTATGATGCTTTCCGGAATTATAAGCCATTTTTGACTACTGGCTACATCTGTGATCTTTGGAAACCGCGCCAGTTTTTTCTTTATATTTGTACTGAATTCATAACCGGTTTTCTGAGCATCAGGAATAAGCTTCGCATTCTTCATAATGAAGAAATCCTGAAGCCTTTTATTTGTTTTCAGTTTTCCATTCAGAAATAAGTTTAGTTTTTCCTGAAAAACACTGATATAGTGGTCCGGATCTAACGAAACACTTTCAATCTGTGAAAGCAGATCATCGGAGCTGTTTACCGGTCTATACAGATACTTTTCTACATCTGTAACTGTAATAGTCACCCTTCCGAATCCATATTGTTTAGCGGCACCTATATTCTGATCACAACCTTCATTAAGCCCAATGCTCCAAATAAGAAGTCCCAGTTCGTCCTCTCTAAGATTATTAAATAAAACCTTCCCCTTATATTGAGTACCAGAATCATTTATATATATATTACGTTCCATCTTATTCGGAAATGATTTAAAAATGCTTAGATTTATTTCATTTTGAAGCCAATACTGTTTTATTCCATTAATTCTAAAATATTCTGCGTTATATCCCTCACCGTTATCATTGTTCAAATAATTCGCCGAAGAAAATGGTTTCGGATCAGGCAAACTGGCCGATGTTATATGTCTCATCGCATCGTTGACCCTTTGAGGTTCCAGAAATGACACTCTGCCCTGATAATTCAGCTTACCGCCGGATTTATCCCTTAAGCCATAAAACCCGAAAATTGCCTTGCAATAATCAATTACATTTTCTTTATGAGACTTTGGAATTCCTTCTTTCACAGCATGCAAGTATTGAATTGGAAACAAATACGAGAATCCAAATTCACAGTGCCCATCATGCAAAATATAGAATACCGGCTTCTCCCCCTCTGATGGAAGGCTGTAGAAATCCTTAAACCTATTATGTACATTTCCGCCCTGCCGCTTGAGATAACGTTCGTAATTCGATATATCTTCAACAGACAATTCAACGCGATCCGTTGTATCAGCTGTTCCTTCTTCGATGGGAACAAGATACATACTCACGCCTCTGTATATTTCCGACGGATTGACCAAATACGCGCTGTTCTCAAGTATCCCTTCTTCCCTGATGGACACCACATCCCCTTGTGTTCCCTCTTTCCACGAGACTTTTATGACGAAGGGTTCATGAATTGTCTTAGATCTAGTAATAGTATCCCTATTGGACCACGATATTTGTTTCAAAGAATCGAAAACATTTTTATAGCTCTTATAAGAAACGTTAAAGCGCTTCCGCCAATCCGAATATTTTGATTGAATATAAGTAAGCTTTATTGTCTTATATCCTTTCCCTTCAAATGCCGTTGAAGGTGTGATAGTCCATCCCTGATCTGTTTTTCTGATGAATCCGGCACGAATATTAGTATACTCATTATATCTGGAACGGTTGGATTTCCCTTCAACCACAGATTTTCCCATAACCGATAGGTAGTGTTTACTGAAAAAGTTTCTGTATTTATACGTCTCATCCTCAATGTCATCATCAACGGAAGAAAAGCTGAGTATCTGCAAGTTGCTTCTTACAAGTCCTCTGATCATACTTGCAGTTAATGACTTATTTGGAACCTGTTCGAATGCAATATGAGTCTTAGCCTCAACATTATAGCTGATTTCTCCTGAAAGCAGCTGATCTGATAAAGCACGTGCGTCAGGCAGATCATATGCACTCCGATAAGCCTCTAACACTCTTTCATTAATTTCAATAAAATTATAAGGAGCAGTGATTACAGGCCGTTCAGATTCAGCAACTCTATTCCTTGAATTATTGTATCTGCTTCCATTCATTGAATTTGACATTTTCTTCACCCTATGATATAAGAAAAACAAGTATAGAGTAGTCCATGTTCGGTACTACAATGAGGGAGGTGGATTTATACCTCCCTCATTTTTTGTTTTAAAGACAGCCTTCTTTCAAGATTTGAATTTGTTTACTTGATGAATGCAATTTCCCCAAAACCAATTATAATCTAATCTGTTCTCAAAATCGACTGCCATTCAACCACGCTTAATGTGACACCCAGTCTTTCATCTCCCGCTCGCCGGCCCCATTCATCAGCCGCGCGTCCACGATCTCTGCGCCCTTCACATAAGGCTCCAGCTTCTTCACTGTTTTGCCCAGCCCGCAGTCCTTCCGCTCTCCGCGCTGAAATACACCACCAAAGTCTTCATATCCGCTATTCCTTCCTTTCCCTGCACAACTGCAAAAAGCCCGCCTCAAGCGCGAGCTTTTCTCATCATTCATCCTCCGACGTCTCCTGCAGAAACCCCGTCCTTGTCAAAATATCGACCGCCTTGTCCACAGCCTCCCCCGGCACATACACATCAATTTCATGCGTCGTCATGTGCCCCATCAGGATCCCTATATACTGCCCGGACCCTTTAATCCTCTTCACCGACGGAATGCCATGGCACTCCAGCGTGGCGATCACCTGGTCGGCGTCAAAAGAGTCAAAGGTCGTGTAGATTTTTACTTCAGATTCCGGCATACCGCAGCTCCCATACAGAGTCAACTAATATACAAGGACGAATACCGGCAATGCTGTCCACATTGAGATTTCTTCCCCCATCATTGACTCCATGACTTATATAATCATAATCAATTACATTTGATACTTCATGTTTGTTTTCTTCGTAATTTGCATTTGAACGCAAAAGCCAGACATCCCTCTGGCGTATTCCTATGCCCTGACCGATATGTCGTGGTTCAAGGTTCCTGCAGGGGCCACCCAGTTCTATCCTCCTAGTTTCATCACTTATTCTATCAGGAAAGTAACTTTTGGCCTCACTTGCCGAAAGCAGCCAGACATAATCTTCTGTATCCCGGCTGTTTTTAGTCTGATTTATTTTCCTGATCACCGGAAACGCGCTGTCTCTGAAAGCAGTGGAAATGAATTCCGTGTTCAACCACTTTCTGAGCGTACAGTTGTCCCATGCAACAGCTTCATATTTATCGTGAAACGGAAGGTACTCAATAATATAACTGCATAACAACAAACTCGTTCCTTCATCACGGCTAAGCACCGTCCAATAAAGATCGCACCCTTTGTAATTCCCCAACCGGATAACTCTTGGTTCCGAAAGGGATCTTCTACCGGAATTAAAAAAACCTCTAAACGTCATAATAGCAGACCTCCCTCTTATCGACTGCACTCAATCCTTCCGCTTCAGCGCCCGCAAGATCACAAAGAAAACGGCAAATAATACTGCAAACGTGATCAGAAAGCTAATCGGGTCAAAAGACAAATGCCGATGGACACTTGCCGCTCCTTCGACCGTCTCAGGGTAAACCTCCAGCAGAAACAACCCGAACCCTTGATACTCAATGCAGTCTCCGCCCATATGCCGGATCGCAAACAGCAGCTTGTTGCTGCTGAAATAGGAAAACAGGTTCACAAGCATCCCGACAATTGTGATCGCAAGTGAAAAAAGCGCTGATCTGATCAATATCTTCTTCATCCGTTTTCTTTCCTCCGGATCCCTAAAGCAGTCGTCCTGACAGCGCCAGATCATCACGACCTGTAATCAATCTCTCTTATGATCTCACCGGCTCCCCTGTCAGTATAAGAAACCGCACTTACAACCTTGCCGTTCCCCTTGAGAACAACCACAGAACTCTCCATTCCGCCAAAAGACAAAGAGCTCTTCCGATTGCTGAACCAGAACACATCCTCATACTCCACACAACGGGTGATGCCCTTCAAATACATGTCAGCTATACTCTTCGCCTTTTCTAACGTTATTTCTTTCCTATCACTTCCACTTTCTTCCGAATAGTGGACTGTCGAAAATCCCTCTTTCCAGTTCGACCGGTCCACCACCGCCTCATGGATCTCAAAGCACTCCACAGGATAATCCCTGAATCCCTCCAGGTCCTTGTGTGCTTCGATGGCTTCAGCGGCCTTTTCTTCGGTGGAATAGATGCCGATTAGTTTTTCTTCGTCGTGTGTTCCGTAGTCGTCGTGGAGGGCGTGGATGTGCCATAATACGTAGACTATCATCAGGAATCTCCTATATTTGTAAAGCTTTAAATATAGATAAACTTAACTGTCTTTCTTAATCCTAAATCCTCTTTCCTTTAGTTCATATTCCGTTGCATATACATCTTCTCTATGATTTCCATTCTTTTCCTCTCTGTCCCTTTCTATGTCCCCCTGACACACCGCCGGCCCCGGCTCAAAAATGTGTCACCGGATACGTCCCCCTGACACATCACTCAACCCCAAAATACTTCTTATCCTCCGCACTCATCTCCCTATCTCCGACATACTCCCTCGCCTCCGAAATAATCTCTTCATCCGTAAGCAGCGGCGTCCTTCCCAGCACAACTTTTTCATCTGTCCATTCGCATAAATATACCCATCTATTATCGAAATCGATAGCCTTTGTATCGTAGATCCTCTGCCCGCAGGACAAACTGCCCGCATCTATACAGTAAACTGTGCCGCCTGCATCTCTGAGCCACATAGAATCCTGATCCATTCTCTCCAAAGTGAAACATGTACCATTTCCCGGAATCGTCGCCGTCTGCATATGCTTCAGGTCACGAATCCGGTATCGCATGATCCGCCCGTCAAACGTACTGGCCAAAAGAGTGTTCCCACTAAATGCCATCCCCGTAATAGTAGTGTTGGAGTATTCGGTCCAGCTGATCAGCTTTGCGTCAACATCAAAGACCGCAAGCGTGTTCATTCCGGGGAAATTGACCGCGAAGCGCCTGCCATCACTGTTAAAGCAGCAGACAGCATCATGGCTGTTATCCGTAACCATCTTATTCATCAGCAATGCTTCAATCTGCCCCTCTTCCATGCGATTATTCAGCATCGCGAACAGCCCGCTTTCAGTGTTAACAAGCCAAGGACCTTCTGTCATCCCCAGTACTACGTAATATCTTGCTTTCGAGTCTGTGAACAGTTTCAGCTTGTTATCCACATTAGCAAACTCACCGCTCTCTATCGATGACAAAGGAATATCACGGAATTTTGTATTAATAGTGTCATAGATATAGATTGTATAAGAAATCGCCCCGTTTAACTCACATACCGATATGTAACTGAATCCAATCTCTGTAATTACCGGACTCATGAGCCTTAACCGGAACGTATCCTCGCCGCCCCCCTGTCCTCCGGCGTCAAACGGCTCCGGCGTACGGTACTCTAGCATATGCACCGATGCATCACCTGTCTGGGGCTCCAGCTTAATAAAGCCATGAAACTTCTCGTGATAGAGCAATATTTTGCCACTGCCGGGCTCAATCCCCACAAAAGACAATGCCCTTAACTCCATTTCCGATAATTCCTGATGCCCATTTTCCGTCAGGAGTTTTGAAAGCTCTGCAAGGCCCTTGCCCCACAGGAGTTTGGGCTCATTCCCAGAAAGATCATACAATTCCCATGTGCCTGTATCGTACTTGGTCAAAATATAGTCACTTCCGATGGGATGAACACTCACTATTCTCTCAACACTGTCTCCACTGCCCTTCTTACTCACAATTTCTTTATATAAGTCATTGGTGAATCCCAGCTCATACTTTCTGATCCGACTTGCTCCGGAACTGTACAACATCCCGGTCTCCTTGTAAGACATTTCGGGCGCAACATACAGAGCATTTCCGGAATTCCTGATCTCCTCAACCGAGACCAGGCGGCTCCGCTCGCCTTTCACGATCTGCCCATCCCTTATAAAGCAGATTCTCCCGGCTGTCGTCAGAACCGGCAGAGACTGCCCATTCGTCCGGCAGGTTTTCCCTTTCTCACATAAGATCATCGCCAGACCTTCATTGTAGTCCAGCTCGACCTTGAGACTGCGCAGCTCCTCTCCACTCTGCAGATCGAGAAAGAGAACCTTCTCACCATTAATCAGGACAAGCTCCGTGCCCATCTGACAAATCTGCCTTTCCACAGAATTCATTTTGGAGAAGCTGTCTATTTTGCGGTTCCACAGTTCCTCTCCGCTTTCCGTATCAAAGGCACACAGCACAAGACTGTCCCCGTTTTCCAATGCCTTCATCACAATACCGTCTGCCGGATAGATCAAAGTCTCTACGCCGCCTGCCCTCTCGTCGTCATCCTGAAACGAATACTTCAGATCAACATATCGAGCCTCGCCTGTCGTCGGACTCCATTCCACCAGGCCCGTGTAAGTCGTCAGAGTAAAATCCGTTCCTTTTTTCCCATAGCACGGTATTAAAAAGAGATCCTTCTCCGCATCATAAGAAATCTCACTCGACCTCTGCAGTTTTGTCAGGCTTTGAAGAGGATAAAAACTGTCGTCAAAGAAGATATCCCCTTTATTCCCGTCCTTCGGAATAACCTGCCTGACTTCCTCCCGCGTCAAAATAGCGTTCTTCTTTCCTGTATTCAGATCCAGAAGGCTTACTCCGCTTGACCGCTCGAGGAAAAGCACGCATTCGGCTCCCTTCCGTTCAAACGCAGCGATATTTGCAATTCCGCCTCTATTTTCACCGCCAATCTTTAAACTCAGTACAGATTCGTCTTCACCTGCAATGGAAAGCGTCTCCATATCCAGATCAATTCTCTCTACCCATAATTCCTTCGAACTCTCCAGATCATAGCAATAACATGTTGAATAATCATAGAGCAGCACCTTCTCATTTCCGATGATCTTCACGATCGGATAGAAATTTCCGGTAGGAGAATGCATATTCCACAATTTCTCTCCGCTCTCCGTGTCCCACAGGCCAAACTCATACTGCTCATTTACTGCGGCCAGATATCTGCCGTTATCAGACACGTCCATAGATAAATTTTCGTAATAGCGAAGCCGAAAATCCTCCACCTGTTCCAGACAGGCATCTGAAGATATACCATAAACCTGCGTGGCGTCTGTCAGCACAGACACTGCTTCCGGTTCAACAGTTCGATACAGAAACTTCGACTCAGTGGTCGACAATGCGATCTGTGAGGCCAGAAGCCGGTTCCCCTCATTAAACTGTGCGTCCGCTACCAATGCAAGCCGCCTGGCGTCCCTGTCACGCCGCTCATGATATCCTGTCACAACGAAATACGATAATACCATGATCGTTATTACTGCAAAGATACGCCCCAAGATCACCATCATCCGGCGGTGCTCCAGCCTTCTGCTCAGTTCCTCCTTATCTACTCCAAAAATAGCGCCGGCAAGCTTGAAAGTCTCCATGCGCTCCTGTTTCTTTTTAAAATGCCCCTTTATGCCTCCGTAATCTGCGTACAGATACTCCTTTACTTCTTCCTGAAGTTCCTTCAATTCCCGCTTACTAAACAGGTTCTCAAACGCTCTTTTAAATAAAGTCGCGATGACCGCTTTGTTTTTGTGATCTCCATTCTCTAACCCGGCAAGAAGTATATGATCAAACGCCTTCCTCTTCTCCTCCGGCGTTTCTCCGGGATAATTCTCATAAAAGTATTGAATCTCTTTGTACACATAATCGGAGTGTGCGGAATTTTCCGAGCAGAATACAATCAAAAACCGGCTTTTCTTCAGGCTGTCCTTAAGCACTTCATCGAGTTTTCCCGCCACAATATGCGTATGATCGCAAAAAACACTCAGCTTTCCTCTTCTTACGGTCGAATCCCCGGTCGGGACCCATCTTTCCAGTGTTTTCTGCGCACGCTTCACAAGCTCCCCGTCTTTGCTGCTATAGGAAAGAAATGCATCGTACTTATAATCTCTTTTCTCCATTTGCGCACTCCTCTGCCGCGTCGCCGAAATCTCTGCGAGCTTTTTCATCATTCATTCTGATCCGGCTCCGTCACCTCCTACAGAAACCTGGTCTCTGTAAAAATATCGACCGCGCCGTCCTCAGCCATCTCTGTAAATTAGAATGCGCCGCCAAATTAATCACTATTCGATTTGCCCCGCATGTTTTCTAACATGGTCTTTTGTTCATTAAGGCTCTGAACAAATGATTGCGCATCACTGAACAACTTTAAGTTACTTACTTCGCACTTCCCATAAGTATTAATTCCAACTGCTTTTAGCGTTCCGTCTGCTTTTAGTCCATAAATATTATGTCCACCTACAGCTATAGCTATAATATTGCTCCAAGTTGAAGTATCACAATCATATCTATCATCGACAATATGATTATTCTCTTGGTATTTTGTGGAAAGAACAGTTCCATCCTTTCTCAATCCGACTGTATAAAAGTCATCACATGAAATCATCAAAATATTACTAAATTCTTCCAATTCACAAGTTCCATGGTATTCCTTTCCATGATGATTACTTGCAATTACATTCCCATTTCTATCCAGTCCAATACAAAAAGAATATCCAGATACAACCTGGGTGATATTATTCCATTCTTTTAAATCGGTTTGCAATTCGTTCGGTTCACCTGTACATATTACAGTCCCGTCTTCTTTTATTCCGATCGTCTTCCTTCCGTCAACTGATATGGCAACAATTCCCGACCAATCTTTTACATTACACTGTCCTTCTGAATTGCTTCCAACCGCAACAACTGTACCGTCAGCTTTTAACCCCACGGTATGCGATGAACCAGCACCAATGTCTACTATGTTATACCATGAAGAAACATTGTCTTGTCCATAATTAAAGATTTTCGGATAGGTACAATAAACAGTTCCATTTGCTCTGAGACCGACCGAATGAAAATCTCCTGCATCAACTTTAATAATATCTTTCCATTCTGAAACGTCACATGCTCTCTCTTTATTGTCCCCAAGTGCAACAACATGACCGTCTTCACAAACAGCAAGAAAATGCCTGAATCCTGCTGCCATCTTTTTAGATAGTAAAGCAGCTATTTCGCTATCCGTAATACTCTTCTGAAAAGAGTACGGAAGTACCTGAGCGCTCTTTATATTGTTTGATCTAATACCTGTCGTCGTTTCAGCTTCACTATGACTGTGAATATTCAAAATGTTCTTTATACCTGTGAGAATCCTGAGAAATTCAGGTGCATCAGCACTGATATTGGGAACAGCTACAATTTGGCTATTACCAATATAAAACTTAAAGCCGGAATTCAATTCTAAGTCTTCAAGCTGCATTGGGAGAATTGGCTTCCTGTATGTTATTGCTCTTTCAACTTCCCTTTCTACAAATTGCGAGTTTTGGGATGCATTAGTCAGCAGTAACAGTAAACAAGAACAATTTTCTAACGCTTCATTAATCACATATGCATATCTGTGTCCTGCTGGAATGTCGTACGGAGCCATCCAACACGGAATTCGGTTCTCTTTTAACATCAAACGAACAGAATCTGCCATTTGCTGGTTTTTAGAGCTATAGCTTATAAACACATATCCAGTGGATTTTTCATCTTTAAAACGTGTTTCATTACTACTGTTCATTTCGATTCTTGCTCCCTTTATTATTCTCATATGCTTCGATTTCATCAATATCTGTATAATAGATATAACAGATTGCATCATCACTATTCTCGTGTCCGCATTTTAGGTAAAACACATAATACCCTCTTACGTTATGCCACGAGTCTGCTGCCGCTGATACACCTCAAATAAGCTTAAAACATATCACCGGAGACATCCCTTTGATACAGTCCCTCCACCCAGGCCTTCATCTCCTTCGCCCCAGCTCCATTCATCATC
Source organism: Lachnospiraceae bacterium (assembly GCA_045113775.1). Taxonomy (GTDB): domain Bacteria; phylum Bacillota; class Clostridia; order Lachnospirales; family Lachnospiraceae; genus CAG-791. The sequence continues at coordinate 46,637 of JBGUJH010000106.1, forward strand.
CGCGCGTCCAAAATCTCCGCGCCCTTCACATAGGGCTCCAGCTTCTTCACTGTTTTGCCAATCCCGCTGCCGCCGGACGTCGCAAACAGCGCCACCTTCTTCCCGCTCCAGTCATACCCGCTGCAGAAAGTGTTGACCACGATCGGCGCACACCCGTACCAGATTGGAAATCCGATCAGCACAAGCTCATACTCCTCGAACCCTCCGACCTTACCTTCGACCGGCACCTTCTTCTTGCGCATGAATTCGAGATTACAGCGCGCGATCGGATTCATATAATTCAGGTCCGCCGCCGAATAAGGCTTAACCGGCCTGATCTCAAAAAGATCCGCCCCGATCGCATCCGCCAGTTCCTTTGCCACGCCGGCTGTCCTCCCGCTCTCCGCGCTAAAATATGTCACCAGAGTTTTCATGGGTCCCACCTTCCCTTGCCAAAATATTGCCGCTCACACTGTTTCCGGCTCGCTGCAGCTTTGGCTCAATCATATACGTACCGTTGTAAATCCCTCATTCCAGTTCGACCGGTCCACCACCGCCTCATGGATCTCAAAGCACTCCACAGGATAATCCCTGAATCCCTCCAGATCCTTGTGTGCCTCGATGGCTTCGGCGGCCTTTTCCTCGGTGGAATAGATGCCGATTAGTTTTTCTTCGTCGTGTGTTCCGTAGTCGTCATTGAGTTCGTGGATGTGCCATAATACGTAAACTGTCATGGGGAGATCTCCTGAATTTGTACAGCTTTGCAAAATATAGATAAGCCTGATAAACATCTGCCTATAATTATATCAAAGCCGGCATGATTTATTATAAAATGTTTGAATAATGAAATTGTCATATTCAGTGTACTGCTTATTACAATCCCCCCAACTTCTCATAATACGCTTTCAAAAACTCCCTCTCCTTATCTCTTATCCCATCCTTCGTCTCCTGAGTCATTTGTTCCCACAATACCGGATGGAATGACAGTATATTCAAATCCTTGGAGTAGTATACAAACCGCTTTCTCTCGAACTTCTCAAAAGGATTCGACAGGATGGACCGCTTGACCTTCACCAGATCATCCAAAAACTCACGGTTATATGCACAGTTCGGCCGGTCGACTGGCAGTCCGCGTTCTAATCGTTCGATGTAAAACTTTCGGTATTCTTCTATCAGTTCATCAATATTTACTTCTCCCTCTTTGTCTGCCAAGCGCAGCATGCTGAGCATGAAAATAAGCTTGAAGGAAAAAGTAAGAGTGTTTTCGTCTATGAATGCCTCAAAATCATGTAATATTGTGGAATCATCATGATGCCCGAGGTTATGTTCAGATCTGATCGCCTCAATGTCAGATGGTGAGAAATATGGCACCATTCTTGATCCAATTGGCAGTTGAAGGGAACTGATTGCGTGATCCTTCCGGTACCAGTTCATGATTGTCGCTGTTCCGATAAAGAGCTCTCTTGCCGCCTGTTCCGGAGACAGATAGTCCTTATATTTCTCTTCAAACGTGAAGATATCGATCTCCTGCATCGCCACTTCTGCTTCATGAAGGCCAAGAATACTTAAATAATCTCCATCGTTATTCTTTACTCCTATGAAATCAGAATACTGCGGTATGCCGATAATGGCGTTAAAGCACATCGGAGTCAGCTTGCCTTCATAATTGTCCACGACGTCAATAACGTAAAGGCATTCTTTCCCGGGATATTTGCGCACGCCTCTTCCCATCTGCTGCGTGTACAGTACTTTGGACAGTGTCGGCCTTGCCATGACGACCACTTCCGTCTGCGGCGAATCCCATCCCTCAGAAATCAGCTGGCAGGACAGCAGGAACTGAATTTTCTTCTCTCCGTACTGTTTGAATATCTCTTCATTATGCTTGTTTCCACCATACACTGCACGCGCGGCAAAGCCCGCTGCCGTCATCATTTTTTCCAGTTTTTTCGCATGGTTTTTATTAACGCAGAAAACAATTCCTTGTTTGTAAAAGCCCTCTCTCGGATAGAAGTACTTCTTCAGCGTCCGTACGATCAACTCATTTCTCGACTCCACGATCAGAGTCTTCTCAAGGTCCGCATAATTATAGTCCTTACCGTTATATCGTACAGCGGACAAATCAACATTGGAGAGCAGCCGATAGCAGCGGATGTTCGTGATCACATCTTTATCGATTGCTTCCCGCAGAGTCAGATTTGTTTTGTAGTGGCCGAAGATATCCTCCAGTTTCTTCTGATCAAGCCTCTCCGGTGTCGCAGTAAGCCCCACCAAATACTTGGGCGTAAAATACTGTAATGTTTTGGCACAGTTTGCTGCCTGTGCATGCTGTGCCTCATCAAACAGCAAATAGTCAAAATAGTCCGCAGCCGTGCTGTTCCTTCTCAAATACGTACGATTATACAGTTCGATTGTGATGTCGAGCCTGTCACGGAAAGGTCTAAGCCTGACCTCCCAATCTGCTTTGATTCTTGTCGTCGGAACCATTACGAGGACACGCTCTATTTTGCCCTCTGTGTACAGCTGATATATATCTTCAATCGCGATCTGCGATTTTCCCGTTCCGGTGGGCTCTACAACTAAAGATGTGTTGATCCCGCGCTTCCGTGCATCACGCATCTCCTGAAGAAATGTCTCCTGATGCGTGTATAAAGCAAACGGCCTCGTTCCTTTGATAAAATGCGCATTGCGGAACGCATTCTTCGGTCCCAGGTATGTCCTGATACTGTCGATCGCCTGATCCTTGAAACGAAGATTTTCAAACGAAAACCTGAAAGTCTTAAAGCCCATCAGGCTCAATGTGTTCTGTTTCTCCAATTGCCGCTTATAAGCTTCAAGTTTGATCAACTGCGGATGATGATAATGAACACCGTTCTCCTCAATTGCGTATGAGCCCGTATTTGTCTCGACCACATAGTCCACAAAAGCGTTTCTGCCATGACTCAGCGACAAAGAATACTCTTTCTGCAAAAACCCAAGCGCGTCATTTCCATAGGTCTCTACAAACAGATCCTCAAATGTCTTCTCCAAAGGCGTATTGTCCACATGAATCTTATCAAATACACCACCCTTGTCAGAGATCTCAATGTCATCCGGCTCCATTGTCAGCCAGTTATGGATCGACTCGCAAAGATCTTCCCCTTCAGACGCATAAAATCGAAATAGCCTCCCCGAGGAGGCCATTAATCCGTTCTGCATTTCACAGTATTTAGAGTAATCAAACACAGCTTCATTGTTTTTCAGGCACAGATTGTAGTCCACAATGACGCAAGTGTTATCTTTTTTCATTACAACTGAGTGGCGTAATGAGTCGTAGTAATAATCCTCCACGAGGGTGAAACCGTGATAGTGGAGGTATGTTTGTTCGGGTCGGATTGTTATTGGTTTAGATCCGGTCAACTTAATTCCTCACGTAAATATGTATGATTAACAATTTACATTACTAACATAAATAACCCATTAAATAAAATCATTCAGCTAATACATATATATTATCTTGATCAAACATCATATCAATAGCAAAAATGCTTTACAAGGATGCTCTGAAGTTTCTGTTTATCTGTCGATGATATTTCCATATCCGCTAATGCACTCGCTATAGCAATCCTTATATTTTTTCTGACTTTTGAATTTTTAGCTATCTGTTCCAAAGCATGCTGATGAAGTTTTAGCAACCACGACACTTCAAATCTGTTGAAATCATAATTTCTATATTCACAATAAAAGTCAAACTCTGCACTATATCCTAAGAATTCTTCAAAATCTTTTGCTTTAAGCACTTTGATAAGGCACCAATAACCCACCTGTTCTAATTCTTCATATGGCTTCTCAGGAGGATAAACACGAACACACTTATTACTATTGCTCGTCTTGGCAGCTTCAACTTTCTGCTTAAGGTAAGCGATCAGTTGAGCCTTTACCTCATTGTTTATTCTAGCATTGAATTTTACTAACATTGTGAACAAATTGAACCTAAAATCATTTAGTAATGCTTTATTAGCTAATGAAACCAATTTTCTCTTCTGATACTTGGAAACGTACCCACCGTAGTGTTGCGTTATCTGTGAATACATCGGAGATAGATTATTATTAATAATCTGTGAAATCCTCGCTGACAGCTTTCGTGAATAGTATTTCTCCTCTGATGGAGAAATATAATGAACAAGATTATAATAGTTGATACCTGCACTTGCTGAATACAATTCAAATCTTTCATCATTATTAAGTGCTGCAATGTGCCGATCCAAGTAGGAAATCAGAGTCTTCTCAACTATTTTTCTAGTGGCATTACTATACATTTTTCTGTGTGCTAACTGATGATCAAGGAAAAGAATCTTGTCATTAATTAGTATTTCTCTAAACTCTTGTGTAAGGATAAAGCTGCATATTCTATCAACTAAGCTTTGGGAAATCTGAACATATCGGAGTAATGCAAGACAGTTCTTAATCTGCTTCTGCAGAGCAAGAATATCAATATTGTTTTTAGAATAACCAACTGCTTTTTTATAGTAATTTAGCAGGTTCATTACTGCAGCTTCAATCTGATCCATATTCTGAAACTCTATTGTTTCAATATGATACTTCGTCAGTAATGCGATTATTTCTTTAGCATCAAAGAGCTCTATAAAACAGTGAAAATCAATTTCATCAAAGTATACTTCGTTACTTTCATTAGAGGGGAAAATTTCATCATGCAATATCTTTTTCCCCTGGGTAGAGTATTTATATACCAGCAAGGACATGAGATTTTTGACGGTATTCCTATATTCAGAAAACACATCGGCCACAATGCCATTTCCCAACAGAAAGTGTAAATAATCGTTTATTTTACTAATTACTTTACCGCTACTTGTTAAACCAAACTCTATTGATTCGGTCTCGATCGCACGTTGAAGCTTTTGTCCATCAACAAACGCCTCATACGAATACTGATAAAGCATACTCGCACTATGGATATCTTTGAGATTGTCATACGTGTTCCGGAATTCTACTGGAAGGCGTCGAAACAAATCTTCAACTTCCGAATCGTTCGGAGACATCTTTTCTATAGCATCAAGATCATAGCAACGATACCATCTATTAGCATTCTTTATTACTTTACTCAGACTGATACAATTGGATTCTGCAAGATAGTAAAGCAGATAGTCTTTGTTCTTAAAGGCTTGCTTTGCTACTTCAGAATAGCCAAAAAACGCTTCTTCATATCGTCTTAGCCTAGATAGATAAAACGCTTTTTTATAATTGTTTCTTAGAGATTTATATGCTTTTGCTGAAAAAGCGTGCATAAAAGTATAGTCGAAAAGAATGCAACTCTTGTCAGCAAAAGGCACTTCTCCTGTTATAAATTGTTTGATGTTTTTACCATCATCAACCTCAAGTATTCTTGCTTTTTTAAAGACATTGAGAATGCAATAATACTTTTCCAATGTATCTTTTGTTAGCTTTTTTTGTTGAGACTCTGACATCTGATTAATTGCGAAAAACTTCTTTAATAACAGCTTCTCATTTGGCAAAATGTGAATAATTCCGCTGTCATCTATTCTAATAAGGTGATGTAGGTGCTTCGAAATATCTCTGATTCGAAGAGCATTTAATTTATTTAGTGGTTGTAGCGAATTGTAAAGAATATCAAATGCCTCTTCCTCAGATTTTCCTTCCAATAACAACTTAGATTGATTTCTCAAAGCGTTAAAAAGAGACTGGTATCGTTCTAGGTATTCGTCAGATGACTCAATCAGTTTATTACATTGAACAACTACAAGTCCTTTTGATTCCTGATAAATAATCTCCGCATCTGTCAGAGCACGGTCCCCAGTATAAATAAAAATCGGCTCTCGAAAACTACCCTTAAGTAGAGTTTTGGTCCAATTGAGAATCAGCTTAATATTATAATCATTGAGACCGTAACCTATAAAAACAACTGTGTTGGTTGAAAAAATAGATTTCACTAAAGTCTCAATGAGTTTAAAATTTTCACTATAGTTGAGATAATCCTCCTCCTTAAGTACAAAATTATTATACTTAAAATCCCCGTGTAGTTTTAGAATAAACCTATCCCCAAAAATCGTTGGAACATCTTCGTCTCTTGAAACCACCTTAAAACCTTGACAATACTGAATAGCTGCGTCCTCTAACAGCGTGTCATAGTTAGTGGTGATAAAAGACGCCGGATTCAGGTTCAGCATTTCACGATGAATAGTATTTGGCCCCAAGTCAGAAGAATGTAATTGCGCCTTGACAAATTTGAAATATTCTTCCTTATTGTCTCCTAAAGAGTAATAGTACATCTGTGGGATTTGAAGGTATTCGTCAGAAGAATACTCGTCTTTTCGCTTTTGTCCCAGTTTGTCACTTATTGCTTGAATTAATCCTTTCCAAGTTGGGGCCCCGGAAAGAGCTGAAATGCCCGCTCCAACAAAAAAAGTAAGTGCATTGTTTTGCGAAGCATCCAGTATTCTCTGTAACTCTTTTTCATACATTACCAATTCCTCGTCTGCCTTATACTTTGATGTTTGTCGGAGCTGTAGTTATCTTCCAACCTAAACGTTTCACATTCAGTACTTCTTCATATCTAACATCTGTTGTTCACGCAACGTGTATCATAATGAAAAGTTCCTTTTCTTACTGTAATGATGTTATTCTTCATAAATTATAACCACGGTTTCTTGCTCGATTTTCGTTATCCACACTTTCATCAGTATAGTCATCACTGTCATCAATTGGTTTTCTTATATGCTCTTTTCCCAGAAAAACGGATCCGGCTACTATGGCAATTGCAAATGATGTATTTCTTATTCATTCTTTCCTTTTTCTTCTGCAATTAATACATAGGATCGGTACATCCTTTGCTTGGAAAACTCTCTGAAAATGATTTGTGTTTTCTTCATTCCATTCCAGTTTGTAATACATTCATTTCACCCTATTTTGCTTGTATCATGAAGTACCGATTAGAACATTTTCGTTTTCATGAGCTGCTAACATGATTATATCTCATCATTTTCTTAGCAGTTACACTTAATTAATCCTCTCCACTGAGCTGGTCTATTTTTCGGCAAACCACTTTATACGAAAATCACAAGAATGGCGACTTTCGGATTTTCGAAAGCGGAAGTATTCCATCTTTTCGCCGCGGATGATATTATCGCTGCGAAAGGAGGCAGACAGCCATGACAGATATTCAGAACAACAACCAACTGCTGAAATTTGTCTGTGAAGATCTAAGGAGCGTCCAATCACTGATCCTCACCGTCACGGATCATCCGGAGTATGCTAATGCTAACGAAATGTTGGGAGTTATGGACAAGGCCCTCAAGTCAATTACAGATGATATTCAGGGAGCGATATACAATATAGACAAGTCACTTATGAAGGAATAGAATGTTCACCGATTCTGATATTACACATCTCAGGCAGTCGTATTTTGTCATCATCCAAGTCAATTATCACAATGTTACGCACCACAGCGATCTAACAGGTCACGACTGGATAATCTTGCCTATCTTCATGACCCACTAACATGATTATATCTCGTCATTTTCTTATAAGTTGCTTTGTGTTTTCGAACGTTATTCACCCCAAACTTTCATAATACTTGCGGATATACTGCGCCATCATCGTTCGGCGAGTATCCAAAAACACGGCATAGTCGAATATATCCATCTCCATGAATTCTTCTGGCACACAATTCTCAGCAAGATTCTTTTTCAGGTCATCCATAGAATCGATATTTCCATAATAACTACCTTCTCCGGAAACCTGCTTTTTCATGTTCCCCATATAATCTACCGGGGCGGCATCCTTGATTTTTATATTAATCTCTGATTGTGTAAAAACGTAATTAGCAATCTGATTGTAGTCCTTCCGGTTGCTAATACCGTTCTTCTGCAGATACTTCTTCGGGAATATGTGATGAATATCTCCACGCTGCTCAATTAAGGACTGTACATTGATCTGCTTAGATAAGAATCCCCTGGCGTTATTTTTTACCTGTGCCATCAGAAAGGCCAAAAAATACGGGCTGCTCGAAACAGAAGTATCCAATCTCTGCACCAGCACGGTGTTCCAGTACGCATCGGAAAGTTCACCGGTCTCTGTGTTCTTCGAGAATTGCTCCGGATCTTGCTCCGTAAATCGCTTAATATCGTAATCTATAGCTGACTCGGCGGAGCCAGAGTAACGACCCGTTAAAATAGACAGAACGATCCATTTTCTGACGATACTTTCGATGAGAGCCGAATCAACTTTCATGTCCTTCAGAGACAAATACAAAATATAGCCAAAGTTCAATACATTCTGGGATCTTACCAGCGAACGATCGATAATGCCCGTTGAACGAACAATCATCAGATACCGTTTGAAATTAGTTTCACTGACAAATGCCTCTACGCCTTCACGAAGCAATCGAAAAGAATCCTCCGCAATGCTCTCAATGTTTTCTCTGGTCTCAAAATTACGACCGGACAGCAAACTGACCAAATCTGCTATCTTGCCTCTTTTGAACTTGTGGGTAAATGACACGCGCAGGACGTCTGTGTAACTCGGAATATAGATATCTTCCTGTTCGTTCACGACCCATTTGATTTTATTCAGGGCATCGGACTTAGCGAACTCTGCGTCATTACCAATGATCGTTTCATAGTCCGAAGGTCGTTGCATGAAATGACAGAAATAATCAATCATCTTCCGGATGACACTGCCGCCATATTTATCGTCAGAAGAAATCTTAGACATGGCGAAATCTGCCTGCGATAGCACAACCCCCTGTGAATTGATGCGGATAAAGATGTCCGTGACATCGTCAATACTCAGAGCTTGGGAAAGCTCAATTACTCCAAGGCTTATACCCTGAATGGATTGTAGCTTGCTAATCGTTGGCTCAATATCGTCCTCGCCATCTTCCAGCCCGTTCGCTTTACAGTATTCCCGTATGAACTTATACTGTTTAAAACCCACCTCAAAGACCGAGGATACATCAGGAATCCACTTTACGTCCTTCTCAATTGCTGGGTTGCAGACCTCAAATTCCTCCGTCTGAGGATTAAACGCAATGCGAATTCGTTTCTTTTTGTAATTTGCATCGGTCACTTCCAAACCAGCTATCGCAGCCTGAAGGGCGGTCACGCGCTGTTGACCGTCGATCAAAATTTTCTTGCCACTGGAAATGCTGCCGTCCTTTAGCTTTACGTCCGGGTTCTTCCAGACAATAATGTATCCCACGGGAAACCCTTTATACAAAGAGTCCAACAGATCTCTGACCTTAGTTCCATCCCAGACGAAGGGACGCTGTATTTCTGGGATGGCTACCTCTCCGGACTTGATCCAACTTATGATATTTTCAACCGCCGTGCTGTAAACATCAAATTGAGCCATCTGTGTGCCCTCCTTTATTCCACTCCTAGCGCCTTAAACACTGCATCTTCCGCACTGCTATAGAAGATGAGGTTGAAACACCCGATTAGTTCTGCGGGCACAGCTCCAATATCTGCTGCTGAAGTAATTGGCAGAAGTACTTTCTTCGCCCCACTGTCAAGACAGACCTGCAGTGAATTTGCCAGTTCCTCAACCTTGATGATCGTGCCACTGATGCTGATCTCACCAAGTATCGCCATTGAGCTCAATGTAGATCTGTTAAGGGCAATGGAGCACAGTGCAATCAAAGTTGGAAGTGCAAGTTTTCCGGTCATCCCAATACCCTGCAGATCCTGATAGTTGATGATATAATCCTTGGTAGTCGTGCTGATGGATCCGCTAATCCGTTTTCCGTTCGCCTTTAGAAAATTAAAAGCAGTATTGGAGGACTCTTTTGCTTCCCGCTCGGTACCGATGCCCGTTCTCTCAAATTTCCCGTTACCTGGCAACATCTGGCTTTCCAGTCGGAAGACGCCGATCATACCATACTTACCATAACCAACAGTATATACTTGGCCGGGATTACATAGTCCCTCCGGAATCAGTTTGCCGCCGCCCTGTTCAGGAACAGAAACGTAATGTTCTTCGAAGGTCTCGTTGTCTATATAGGAGAAGTTCACATCATAGAATTCCATGCCACCCAACTTTTTCAACTGCTCTTTAACACGTCGGCGCATCTCCAGCGCCAGCTTCAAGATTTCTTCCAACTCTTCTTTTGTATACTCGCCGTTCGGATACAGGAGCTTTATAAAGCCTCCGACCATTTTACGCACAGCAATGGTATCACGCTGGTTCAGGTTCTTGCCCAGATGGAAGTAATGATCCAGCGCATCGCCGTACTGCTCTTTCCGCAGTTCCCGGATAAACTCGGCCAGATAGTCTGTGATAAAGCCGTAGTCTTCGGTGAAATGCTCCGGACGGAACTTCGGAATCTCCCAACCGGGGATGTAGCAATGCATACGATCTAGAAATGCCGTGTCTGTTCCCATTTCTGGAGGGAATGGCTCAAACAGGCTGCTGGTCTTCAGTAGGACATCTACGCTCTGGTTGATGTTACCCACAAATACCATTGAAGCACTGGCGGCCTTCTCTTCTTTGCCCCTGGCAAAAGAGCCAGATGCCATATAGTCCTTCATGATCTGGATACCGTCTTTGTCTTTGAAGTTGATCCCAGCAACCTCGTCGAAGGCAACACAGTCCCACAAGCCGACAAGCCCAACTGTCTTCCTGGCCATGTTATAAAACAGATTTGCCACCGTCGTCTGGCCACCGGAAACCAGGATACTGTTGGGAGAGATCTCTTTAAACAGGTGGCTCTTACCAGTGCTTCTCGGCCCGAGCTCACAGAGGTTGAAGTTATTCTCAACCAGCGGAACCATGCGGAGAAGGAGCAGCCACTTTTCGCGCCCGGTCAAAGTATCCGGTTCCATTCCGATGGAGCGGAGCAGGACATCCATCCATTCTTCTTTCGTGAAAGCTTTTCTGCCCTTTTTCAGCTCATTTATATCCACATGAGGCATCTGAATCGGTGTGAGTTTCCGGATCCTGACCGGATTACCGTTCTTTTTGTCCTCTTCAATATACTCATACTCCAGCTGCAGGATGCACCAGATCCCACCGCAAAGGAGCCGGTCAAACTTCTCCGGGTATTCTTCGCTGATCGGTATCCCCTTCAGTCCAAGATTGGAGAATTCAGCCTCATAGACATCTTTCTTGATATTCAGGTTGACCGTAATCTTGTCGATGACAGTATAGCTGCCACGAGATCGGAGCATGGAAAGGATCTTCTGGGCCTCATCCGGACGCACGAAATTATCCGCAAGAATCCGCTTCACATTTTCCACACCTTTTTCGATGATCTCCTCATCGTCTGAACTGCAATACTGCCCAAGCAGGAACTCAAGAACATAGACAGGAACGTTAGCCCCCTCTTTAATTTTCTTAGTCAGATCCTTTCGAACGATCTTGCCATCAAAGTACTGACGGAGTAACTCTTTGATATGAGTTCTATTATCATTACATTCATCTAACGCGAGCATCATTTTTCCTCTTAGATTTCTTTGGAGAAAGTCCGTTCCAATTCAACCAAAATATTGTTGGCTACTGTTTCATCATATTCACTGGGGCAATCACTTTCCGCTTTGAGACTGGACTGTTCATTAAAATCCCAGAAAACTTCTGTCGTCGCATAATGAAGTATTATTTTGCTCCCAACAAACCTTATTTTGTTCTTATGCGAATTGAAAATCGTATAATTTGCTTTATCTGTTTTAAAGCTTCTATAGGCTATGCCGTCAATTCCTGTTTTCCGTAAATAATCGGATATGACTTGTGTTATAAGATAATCCTCAGACGTCTTAGGAACTGAAAATTCTGACATTAACAAAGAAAACAATGTCCCTATGCTCAAATCATTGCCCTTGTGCGTTTTTTCAAAGACAACATCTTGCGTGAAATCTATAATACTAAGTGGCGAAATCACTTTAAATGAGGCTAATGAAATCAGCTCTCGTGTTGATGACTTCATTTCTGCACAAGCTGTTTCAATATCCTCTGCAACATACAAATAGGACATACCCTTTGTGTTGTTTCTGCCTTCCCCAGAAATACCGAGTGGACTTTCTATTGAATTCATCTCATTAAAACCAGTTGTTTCGCCTTTCCCATTCTTGAAAGCAACGCTGACTCCGTTCTTAGTCTTTGGATTCGGATAGTCCTTTGGCTTAATTATTCTCGCTCTATATAATACATTTCCAGGCTCAATAGTTCGTCTAAAGCTGCTGTCTTCTTGTCCAATTATGACTTCGTCTATCATTTTGAATATATTGTTATCATAATCATTCGGCTTCTTAAGGATTTCGCTTTTCAGTCTTTCGTACTCTATTCTGGTTTTTCGTTGAGTATTAAAATCAGCAAAATAGTCCATCAGTCCACTCACATCTCTCGGCATAATACCCCCAAACAAAAACTGTATCCATGAGCATCTAGAATATTTCGTTGCTAACCGAAGAAGTCGAATTCGTCCACCGCAAATGCGATGTCGATCTGGAATTCTTCGCGCTGCACCTGCATACCGTTCTCGTCAGCGATGACGAGATAATACGTCTCGGTATTGCTGTACTTCAGCGATTTCAGATTGAAACTACAGCGGAAGGTGCGGTCCTGTCCGTTATCGCTGGTCTTATCCGCAATTATCTTTTGGATATCGCTTATCGGCTTTCCGGCGTTGTCTGTAAAGTACAGCTGATAGGTCGCCGCCTCTCGGTTCCCGCCAACAGGCTCCTTCTGATAGAAGTTCAGGGAGAAGATCATATTGCTGATCTTCCGGTTCGCAGAAAGCAGGCTGATCTCCACAGGCTTCGTGTCGTACTTGCTCTTGTTCTTCTTGTATTCTTTGTACTGATTCCGCAGGAAGTGGTACTCGATAACTGGCACGACCATTTCCTGCAAGCTGATGCCGCCATGTACGAAGTTCAGGCCGCCGCCCTTCATCTTAATGCGGATAGTCTCACGTGGAGCCCACCCGTTATAATGAGGATTGTCTCCGGCGATAAACTTAACCGGGAGCAGGAAGTTGGACTGATAGCTGTTATGCATGATCACATACCGCCTGCTGACCTCGATCCGTTGATCGTCCTGTGATTCGAGGTTTACCTTATCATCCTCTTTCAGAGGGCTATAAGTGTACAGGAACCCGTGGTCAGAGGTGATGATGATATTCGCGCCGCCCCACTCGTTGGCGATAATGCGTACCATGTTTTTGATCTCTTCAATTGCCGTGTCGCAGGCTGAAAAGATGGAGCTTTCCAGATGACCGGCCTCATCAATGGTGTCGTGATAGATGTAGACTACATTCATACCCTTGATGAGTGCCTGCCGGTCAGCCCGCTTCATGCCTATGATTTCTTTATACTTGAGCGCCACGCTGGCCGGGTTCGCTGCTTTCAGGATCTTGTCCCGGTTGTTTGCCTCGGTGGACTGGCCGTCGGCCAGGACTACCAGCCGCTCAGTGTTGTCTCTGCCCTTGATCTCCGTGTGAATATGCTTATGGGGCAATAGCGCCGCCATACCAAACTTCGTGGTTGTCGGGAAGACTGCCTGCATGGACTTCAGATCCACCCTGGCCTGTGTCTCCCGCTGTAGCTGCTCCGCGAGGGAAGCCGCCACTTCATAGCGCAGGGCATCGGAGATAATCACATATACCTTGCTGTCAGAAGCCGCTACTTTCTGACGATAGAAATCCGTCTGCTGCGGCACTTCAAGCACCCGGCCATACTCACGCAGATTATCCGCACAGGCATCCGACCAGTTGGTGCCCAGCTGACCAAGGAACCATGTGGTATAGAGTCCCTCGATCTTCTCCATCACATGGGTGAAGAGGTCGGACAACTCCTCATGGTAATTCTTCAGGCTCTCGGAATAGATCTTATGGAACTTCCGGTAGTAAGTGTCCATGATGTAATATTCCGTCGTATATTCCTTCCACACCTTCGCGGGCTCCACGGTATGGAACCCGGCGGAGTGCTCCTTGAAGAAGGCCTGCATCTTCGCTACCTGCAGAATGCCTTCATAGTAGTTTTTCACATCGTCGTACCAGACGCAGGTACGGCGCTTTTCCACAGTCTGGGTGATCGTGTCCACGTCAATGATGTGGTCGCTGATCTCGGTCATCAGCTTTACGAGAATGATCTCGTTGACGCACGGGAAGACTTCGGTCTCTACCAAATCAGCCACCTGTAGTTTCATGAACCGCTGGGGCAGCTTCAGCTCACCTTCCACATGCTCGGCAATGGCATAGATATCCCCAGCATCCTCGCTGTGCATCCAGTCGGACACGAAGTCATAGCAATACGCCTGATGTGCGGAGGAGATGAACATCTGGAGCCCCGCGAGGAACTCCTGCCGCATTGTCCGGGTATATGCCGTCAGTAGGATATGCGTGGCCAACTGCGCAAGATCGGAATCCATGTCTTGGTATCCGGTACCCTGCGCCACCATACGCCAGAAAGCTTCATCGATTCCGTAGTTCACGAACTCCTGATAGATGGCATTGCCATCCTTCTGGAGACCGCCCTGCAACACGGCCTTGATGATGGCGTTTGGCTTGGCTTCCTTCAGTCCTACCAGTGCCGCCATGATGGCCATCTGCAGCTGAGCAGGCGTAGCCGGAGTGACCGGCTGCGTGGACACCTTGTTCCGGCGGGCCTGTGCATTGAAGAACTTTCGGTACTGCTTAAAGCCGCGCCGGAGCGCAGGCGTCTGCGGGATGCCCGTCTCATCCATCCACATGGAAACCAGATCAGCACGGAACTCCTCTCCATAAAGCTCCACATCCAGCAGCCAGTTATCCTCATCGGACTCGTAGGCGAAGGGCCGATACACCAGATAGTTGCTAGTGGGATCGTCTACAGCCAGTAACTTCTTCACGAAAAAGTTGTTGCTGCCGGTGAGCGCGACAACCTTGGCCCCATTGACCGTGATCTCGTCCAGTTTGTCCGCGAACTCCTGATCTTCGTCGATCCAGACGACGATCCGTCGTTTGTAGAACTCCGGCAGTGGTACCGCAAACCGTCGATTCAAGTCCTGTATGATTTTTTCAGAATCCATAGTCGGCACCTGCCTTTACTTGATCTTTGCCAGTACATCTTTAAAGATTGCATAGTTGTGCTTCACACCATCATCCAAGTCGATCTTGATCATCTGATCGGCAAGGTGATGGATCTTTTCTTCGTATGCTCTGGTCTCTTCTGCCTGTGCACGCAGTTTAGTGAGTTGCTTATTCAGCTTCACCCGCTCGGAAGTGGACGCGCCACTGATGCGCTGCTCCAGATCGGCGATGGCCGTGCGATACCGTGACTGCTGCTCATGGACATAGTCCGTGCGGATACGAGCGATGGTGTCCGGTTGATAGCGGTGCATGTAGATCAGGCACTTGAAGCCGTTCTTCTTGCCGCTATCGAAGAGCCAGTAGATCGGACGTTTCTGGTAAATTTTCAAATGATCTGTATAGAAGTCATTAATGAAGTAATTGCGGATTACTTCGCGGGAGGATCCTTTACCGCCAAGCGCATCTGCGACAAAACGTAGGTTCTCCTCCAGCGTTTCCTTTCCGTAAACTACTTCGACAAAATATACAAAGCGTCCGACAACATCATCCTCGAAGTAATCATCATCACAAATTGGGATAACATTGTCTTTGTCAGCGGGAAAGCTACTATATTTTGACGAGTCCCATTTTCCGCCAGCATACGCAAGGCCTGCTCGCCATAGATTATATCTGCCAAACATGCATCCTACAGCATAGGAAATGAGGCTTTTTACATCTCTTGACAAGTCCGCTCTACGAATAGTCACATCTTTTTCCTCGACTTCTGGCGATAATTCATCTTGTAAACCATAGATATCTATAAAGGCCCTATTCAGCGCTTCTTCGTTTTCCTTTAATTGATTGCATCGACGCTCACATTGACTATTCCATGCGTGGAAGAGCTCTTCGAGTTTATATGCATAGTCCTTCTCATTCGCGTAGACAGGTAGCAATGGATGATATGCAAAATCCCAAGATGTTTCAAAAGAATCCCAATCCACTCGTGATAAGTCAATACATCTTTGTACTATAGTAATGATATTAGAATTATTCTTATTATCTCTAAATGGTTGTACTGCAATATCTCCAATGTTTGAGTTTAAAGTCGGATTAATAATGTGTATAGCCTCTTCAGCAACTTTAGAATTAAGGTAACCTAAAATGACATTTAAATCATTCTTATCATCTATAAGCAAAGCATTTGCTCCTGTTTCAAAAAGTTGATTCTTTTCGAGTTTTCTGATAGCAAATTCGGACTTGCTGGAGATATGGTTCCAACAAACACCTTCTTTCCACCATATGTATTCTGGAGCTATGCGTGCAACGTTGTTTTTGCGGTAAAATGCCCTTGCAGAATCTGACCAATCGATAACGGTATCTAAATTTCCGTACCACCTTCGAAACGATCCACCTTTAACGATAAAAACCCATTTTTTATCCGTACCAACCGATGTCGCATTAACTTCCCAAATAAAACGTAAGTACTTGTTATTGTCACTAGTTTTTGTCTGTCCATCTGAAATCGAATGATTCTTTATCATGTCTCCAACAAAGATACTTGACAGTTGATCGCTCACCCAGAAGGCAATGGGGTGTCCTGGTATTCTTCTAAAGCTTTCCATTTTATGCGAATACACATAATCACATTCTTTAGAATGGAGAGCTTGTATTACACCTACATTTTGCACATCCATGTCGCCTTTAAACGACTCTAGCTTTATATAAATCCCAGTATCGTTGATCTTTTGGTTTTTAATAACAAATGAACAAACATCAACTGTTGCCTCTTTAAAAAAAGCTCCTTTTGCCATCTGAATAAGCGTAGAAATAGCTTTATTATTAATAATAAAATCTCTTAATTTTTCGTAGGTTTTAATGAACATCCATACATTTGGTGTCATCATTGCTGCATATCCACTACTTCTGCACAGTTGCAAACACCTGACAATAAAAACGCTAAATAAATCTCCTTTGTAATCGCTATAATTTGCATTGATATAATTCTTTAGTCTCGGGTCGTATTTGTTTAAATACGGTGGATTTGTAGTAATAGCAGCATACTTTCCACTCATGATTTCAGCAGGCCGAATAAGTGCTTGGAAATCATCAAATAAATAGGTGTTGTACATACTAATTTCGTCGCTAAGTTGCTTAAAGCGATCATTGATTCTGCTAAAATCAACTGACGGCATCTGGAGAATAGAACCATACTCTTTGGCATCCTTCAAAGTATCAAGAAGAGCTTCGATATCTTTTCTTAGTGAAACATCTTTCCCACAAAAGTGTTCTACACTTGACCTGTCAACGGTATTACTTTCTGCAATTTCATATATGTGCGGCTGAATTCCACGAGAGAAGAAACGCCGATCGTACTGTCGGGCTTTCATCATCACTGCAAAATATGCAAGTTGTACGGCGCGCCCATCAATATCAAGGCCATAAAGATTGTTCTTGACAATCTCCGTAGCAGCTTCACGCTCAGAGTAGCCGTACTCCTTATAAATATGCATCAATACATCAAATGCATAAACCAAAAAATGACCCGACCCGACACAAGGATC
>JBGUJH010000107.1:0-17488 GCA_045113775.1 Lachnospiraceae bacterium
CAATTAATCTAACACGGGAGTTTGCTTTAATCTAAAGATCTTCCCTCCACCTGCAGAGCAGGTGGTTTATTTTTACTGTGACACAAACACAAAGATCGTCCCCTCCAGCAATTGCTGAAGGGGACGATCTTTTAATTGTCATTTACCGGCTCGATGTACGAGCGTTTGCTCCACCTTGAAGTTTAATTACTTCTGATGCTCCAGAGCCAGAGTCTTCGTGGTGGCATCGCAGACTTCTGCAGGTCCGTAGTACTGAATAGCACCGGGATAGAGGAAGCAGGTCTCAACTGCCCATTTAGCCCTGTTTGCTGCGAAATATTTGAAAGGTGCGCCGTCAAGCTCAACGAGTGCTTTTCTGATAACGGGCTTGTCTTCGCCGTTTCTGCGCTCGATGTTCATCATCTTGGTGATCGGCATGCCGCCTGCTACCCACTCTTCTGCCGGTGCAGAGAGGTTGGAAACCTTGGACAGATATCCTGTGAAGCCATACTGGATCAGCATAAATGCATTGTAGCCAAGGGAGTAGCAATAGTCACTGTCGAAGTTTGAAGGGAATGCGCATCTTCCTTCATATCCGAAGAAGTGTGTCAGGGTTGCGAATTTGCCCTTGTATGTTCCTGCTGCCTTGCGCTCTGCCAGTTTGTTCTTGACCAGCTCTGCGAACAGTTTCTCGGACTCGATCAGGGATACCTGTACGTTGCCGTGAGGGTCTCTCTCGAGGAAGAGCTGCTGCTGAATGCCTACAGGAAGGATTGCGAATACAGCCATGGACTCCTTGGTCAGGCCGTTCTCGATGAAGGCATACTTATCATCCCATGTAGGAAGCGCATTAAACTCTGCTGTCTTCTCGCCGGCAAGAAGCTCATTGATCTCGGCGATCAGCTTGGAGAACTCAGGGACAAACTCTACGATGCCTTCCGGAATGAGGGCAACACCGAAGTTGTCGCCTTTGTTTCCGCGTGCCTCAACAGAGTCCGCGATCTGGTCAGCGATCTCGGAGAGAGACTGCTTCTTGGCTGCGACTTCCTCACCGACCAGGCAGATGTTGGGCTGTGTCTGCAGCGCGCACTCCAGTGTGACATGAGAAGCGGAGCGGCCCATCAGCTTGATGAAATGCCAGTACTTCTTAGCGGAATTGGCGTCACGCTCGATATTACCGATCACTTCGCTATAGGTCTTGGTAGCGGTATCGAAACCGAAGGAAGTCTCGATGTCCTCATTCTTGAGGTCGCCGTCGATGGTCTTCGGGCATCCGATGACCTGGACGCCGGTCTTCTTTGCTGCCATATACTCAGCAAGGACTGCAGCGTTTGTGTTGGAATCGTCGCCGCCGATGATCACGATCGCGGTAAGGCCGTGCTTCTTGGCAACTTCTACTACGACCTCAAACTGAGCCGTCGTCTCGAGTTTGGTTCTGCCGGAGCCGATGATATCGAATCCGCCGGTGTTTCTGTACTGATTGATGAACTCGTCAGTCATCTCGATATAGTCGTCGTCGATCAGTCCGCTCGGGCCGCCCTTGAAACCGAGGAGAACATTGTCTTTATCGGTCGCTTTAAGCGCATCGTAAAGGCCGCAGATAACATTGTGTCCGCCGGGAGCCTGTCCGCCGGAAAGGATAACGCCGACAACCTGCTTCTTAGGTGCAGATGTGTTCGTGCCTTTCTGGAAAGTGATCTCGTTCTTTCCATAGGTATTCGGGAACAGAGCCTTGATCTTCTCCTGATCCGCAACGCTCTCTGTAGGAGCTCCGTCTTTAACGCAGATCTCGGCAATACCGTTTCTCAGCATGCCCGGAAGCTTGGGAGCATAGCTGTATCTTGCTTTCTGAAGGTTTGAAATACTCATAGCATACATCTCCTTATAAAAGTGTAGACTTGTCATTACCCTTCTATAATAAGATATCTTGCACAAAAATTAAATGGTTTTTAAGAAGAAAACTGTAATGTTGCACCCCGGTCTCCGAAGCATAGCGGCCGACCGGCACCTTATTCCGGATGACACTCTTCTTGTCAGTTACCTTAACTTTTGAAGTACTTCTCCTGCATCCCCGTCAATGCAGATCGACTGTCCCTCGATCTGACCGGGGCAGAACGCCTCGTTGTAATTAACGCAGGCGTAGGTCGCCCGGGGATTTTCCGCCGTCATGGCCCAGAAGGGATATTTGATGATCACCGGAGTATTTGCTCCCACTCCGATCTCCAGATAGAGTATTCTCATCCCCTTATGCCTTTTCAGGAAATCGGCGTAAGCCGCCGACGCCTTATGCCACCCTTCGTCCTCCACAAAAGAATCATCCGCGCGAAGGTTCATAGTTACATCCATGCCGTCCGGCGTCTTGGGAACCAGTTCGGACGGGATCCGCATCAGCACTTCTGTATCTTCCGGCATCTGATAGATCCCGTTCCCGTCCTTGACAAATCCCTGCGCTTCCATGGCCTTCATGACCCACTCTTCGTTGTCATAGGTCCTCTGATCTTCCGGATCTGTGCTCTGGAAAAGACCGTAGTCTCCCTGCGTGTAGAACAGCCTGTCTTTGTCAAATCCTGCCCTCTGGAATTGATGGTCCACATTCGTCGTGATGACAAAATAGTCCTTCCCCTTGATCAGTTCCAGCAAATCCCTATAAACCGGTTTCGGCGCGTCCACATAGCGGTTGATGTATATATTTCTTGCCCAGAACGCCCAACGCGTCTCGGCATCCGGGAAGGGATAGAAACCTCCTGAGTACATATCCTGAAATCCGAACCGCTCAGCAAAGTCGCCAAAATAGCGCTCAAAGCGCTCTCCTGAATAGGTAAAGCCCGCCGCGGTCGAAAGTCCTGCGCCGGCACCGACCACTACGGCGTCTGCCTGCGCAAGCTCATCTTTCAATTTTTTGACCCGCTCCTCCCTGCTGCCGGTTCCAAAGGATACTCCCCGGTCAAAAGAGCGCACCGCGGATATCCCCTGTTGAATCGTTTCTCTGTACCCGTCAGGCTGTTTATAATAAATTCTGCTCATAATACTCTTTATCCTCGTTCTTAAAGACATTAAAGATCACCCTGTCCATTTGTCCTTCATGCTCCGTCATCCACTTCGTCACTGTCTGTACCGCGATTTCTGCCGCCCGCTTTCCTGGGAAACGGAAAACTCCGGTGGAGATGCAGCAGAAAGCCACTGACCTCAGACCGTTCTTTGCACACATATCAAGTGTATTTCTGTAGCAGTCCGCCAGCTTTTCTTCGTGTTCCTGCGTCAGGCCGTATTCCACGATCGGCCCGACTATATGGATCACTTTTTTCGCCGGAAGATTATAGGCGTCCGTCAGCATCGGTACAGCCGTCGGCTGCTCATAAGCTCTGCCATATCTTGCGCGCATCTTCTTCATCTGCCTGCCGCACTCCGCGCGGAGCTGGATCCCGGCAAAAGTATGGATGCAGTTGTCAATGCAGGTGTGCATAGGCACAAAACATCCCAGCATCTGCGAATTGGCAGCGTTGACAATGGCATCCACGGCGAGTCTTGTGATATCGCCCTGCCATACCGAGATTCCGTCCCTGACCACAGGAATATCGCTGAGCTCCACGATCCCGTTTTCCCGGATCCTCTCCTGCAGATATTCGTCCTGCACAGCGAGGACACTCTCGTCCATTTCCCCGGGCATACGGATATTCATGAGCGAGCGCAGAATGCGCCGCTTTCCTTCTGTGTCTTTCGGCGTCCGCAGATTCCTGTATTCTCCGGAATCAGCCTTGAACTGCTCGACAAGATAATCCAGCCGCTGCTCCTGTGTCCAATTCTCATTATTCTGTCTCATTTCTGTCTGCCTCATTTCTGATCGCCTTCCTTGTATCTTCCGCGATGTCGGCGAGTGTTGTCGCTTTTAACTGCTCTTCCATTGCCCTCTGCGCCTCTTTAAGGCGCCCGTCCAGTACTTTATGAATGTTCCTTCCGACCGGGCAGGCGGGGTTCGGCTTCTCATGAAAATGAAAGAGGCCTTCTTCTTCATCTACGCTGCCGACAGCTCTGTAGATGTCGTAAAGCGTGATCTCGTCGAGCCCCTTTGTCAGTTCTGCCCCGCTGCTGCCGCGTCTGGTCTGAACGATCCCGGCCTCCCTGAGCTGTGAAATGACTGTGCGGACTATTACGGGATTCACCCCGATACTGCCGGCCAGAAACTCGCTGTTCACGCGGTCCATATCCTTAAAATAGTCCATCGCTGTAATAAGATGGACGCCTATTGTAAATTTGCTTCCGATCTGCATGGTTTACCTCCGCGTTTATGATTCCTGATAGTTGTAATATATATCATTACAACTATGTTGTCAATACGATATTTACAACTTCTTGGTGGTCAAGCAATGCGCCATCGACCGGTTTGGCGCGGCGGCGGCTTGATAATGCGCGGCGGCGAGCCGGTTTTGGCGATGCGGTGGCTTGACCAGACGCGACGGCAATCTGGTTAGGCATATCATGAAGGGAACATGGCGGCATACACAATTATTTATTCAAATAGCAGGCAAGCTTTACTGAAACAACGTGTAATCAAAAGAAAATGGGCATATAGAGGATAGAGCCCCTCTATATGCCCAACTTTTATGGTTTATGACTTCTTATGATGAAAAATGCGGTGTATGGATAGTGAAAACGCGGATTCTGTACCCAACCGATATGATTCGCAGAAGCCGGTGTGATTCTCAGAAGCCGGTATGATTCGCAGAAGCCGGTGTGCTTCTCAGAAGCTGGGATGCTCGCGCAGCAGAGCCAGAGTCTGCTCGAGCAACTCCGGACTGATGCCGTTTGCCAGAACAGCCTTTTTTATGCCCGGCACGCGCGTCGTCAGTTCTCTGTTGATCAGTTCCTCACTGGTCTGGTCGGCGGCGGCGCATCCTGCGCAGCGCCCGGTCAGGTGGAAGAACACAACGCCTCCTTCTACGCCCGCCACTTTCAGGTCTCCGCCATGCGTGGCGAGATACGGGCGCACAAATTCATCTAATACAGCTTCCACTTCAGAAGTGATATTCCTGTCCTCAGTACTCATAATAATCTCCTTTGTCGGTTGTTATTAATCCATTATAGCAATTACTTCCTCCCGGCACAGTATTTTGGCCGAAAAAGCATTTCATATTCTGCCACTGCGGGGGTAAAATCAATTCAAGGCTCGCATCGCAAGCTGCAGCGACGCGAAAAATGCAAGGAGGAAGAAAACGTGAAAAAGATAATTGCTATGATCATAACATCGTTGATGGTATCCTTGTCCGTGGCAGGATGCGGCGGAAGCGGCACTGCTGCGCCAGCTTCGGAAACACAGCCGGCAGAAGAAACACAGGAAGCATCAGTGGATAATGCTGCCGCCGATACTGAGAACTCCGAAGAGTCAGTATCCGAATCCGCTAAAGCGAATGACATACCATCTTCCGAGTATACGAATCACGTGTTTAAGCCCTTGATCAACATGGAGATCGGCACTGCCGGTTCGTCACTGAAAGCTGCGCAGATTGCTGAGGAGATCCTCTCTTTTGCCGCAAGCCGTCAGCTTGGGAACGCTGAGGAATCCGCGCGCAAGGCCGCGTTCAGTGAGGCGTGGAACAGCCTCAGCAGCGAAGAAAAAGAATTGGTCAAGCACAATTTCTACGAAGAAGAGATCGAGGACCTGATTGACGGAGCCTATAACGACTATGAGTCGGTCAGGGGCAGATTCGAAGACGCCGGTGTCGGTGCAGAAATGGAAGAGCTCTCAAAGGACGCTGATGCTCAGAAATCGTGGAACGCATTGCGAGTGCTGATGTCAGGAGCGGAGTAAAGAAAAGTTGCTCAATTTACATTGATCTCGGAATCAGTATTTTGGAACAGGAGGAGGAAGAAATGAAACTTACGACAGATATTTTCTCAGAATTTGATCAAGTGTGGGCCCTGGTCACTGCAGGCACCCCCGACAACTTCAATACCATGACCATAAGCTGGGGCGGCATGGGCACTATCTGGAACAAGCCCGTTGCCACAGTATACATCAGGCCGACCAGATATACCCACGAGTTTATCGATGCCAATGAATACTTTACCATCAGTTTCTACCCTGATGAGTACAAGGAGAAGCTGAGTGTCCTGGGTTCCAAATCCGGCAGAGAAATGGACAAGATGCACGACTCCGGGCTTACCCCCAAATTTTTCGACAAAGGCATCACTTTTGAGGAAGCGAAATACACGCTCGTTTGCAGGAAGCTCTTCAAGCAGCAGCTTGCGGTCGAGAATATTCCGGAGGATGTGGTCAACACTTATTACTTGAAAGAAGCGCCGCATGATATGTACATTGCGGAGGTAGTAGAGATCCGCACTTGAGATGAGCAGCCTGAATGCACCGTTAGAAATGAGTGTCTTGCTCGGGCCCCCTATAACCGCCCCACGAGAAAGGAAAATCCCTTAGCTCGTGGGGCGGTGTCACGCCGGCTCAACACAAAGTCATGCCCCCGGTCGGGGCTCCATCATTTATTCAAGACCGTAATCAAACTCCAGCCGGAAGGCCTCCGTCTCCTCTCCGCCAGCCCGGCTGCGCACCACATAAAACTCCCGCCCGTCCGGACGAGTATAGAAACGCCTGATGTGGCGCTCGCTGCGGTCGGTGTGTATCGGCTGGCCCGTCTCCAGATCCCAGAATTCCAGGTCATGATAATTCATCTTCCGCAGTGCAAAACATTCACCGATGTAAGACACGGTCTCCTCGCCCTGCCATTTGCACAGCAGTCCTTTGTCCATGTCGAATATCATAGTGACATATCGTTCATTGCTACTGTAGTCGCGGATCAGCACGCCAAAGCGCCGCCGGCTCTGGTCTGTAATGAACTGCCACACTACCGGACGATCCAACGTCCAGCCGTGGTCCAGCTCGTAGCTGCGAAGAACACGACCGGTTTCCGCGTCCAGACGCACCAGCCTTTCGGCCTGGTCCCGTCCCTCCGTAAGGATACTGCCGTCCGCGAGATAAACAGGAGCCGCGTGAACTGACCAGCTTATCAGCCTGGTGGTCTCTCCGGTCTCCAGCTTCCGCTCATAGAGGTAGTAAGAATTGAGTGCTCCATACTTGCCAAAGAGTGCCTTCTTCCCGGAAGGGTCCACATCGAAGAGATTAGAAGGGTTCCAGGGATCAGTGTCTGCATTGCGAAGCGTCCTGCCATCAAGGTCGAAGGAAAAGCCACTGGGCAGTGCCAGGACCCGGTCTCCGCGGATGAAACAGCGGTCACTGTCTGAGGGCGGTTTCAAGCCGTGCAGAGCCTTTCCTTCCCGGGTAAATACGCGTACCGCGTTCCCGTATCTATTGGTGCTCTCCACCGACATGGCTATGAGGCGTCCGCCTGCGCAAGTTGTCATGCGCTCCTCCGAGAATACGGAGAAATCCGGGACAGCCGGAATTACGCCCAGGCTTTGGACCGAGGTCAGGGCGGTCTTTTTTGCCCAGCGCACCAGTGCATCTTCCATCTCCGCAGCTTCAGCTCCGCCGTGAAAGCCCGGGATGGCGGAAGCTGAACGGAAACATTCCAGCGCGTCCGCGCGGCGGCCGGCAGCCTCCATGAACCGAAAGCGCTCCAGCAGCTTGGCGAGACGCTCTTTTTCCGCTATTCGCTGCTCCAGATCCGCGATGCGCGAGAGCCGGTAAATAAGTCCATCCGGTTCAGGACGACGGGGCAGAGAGCATACCTGGTATTGGAATCTGTCATGTGTTTTCTTATATATGACTTCGCAGGGATACCCCCAAAGAACTATTCGGCCGTGAGCCGGGTCCGGTATAATTCCCGCCGTCCGGTCGAAGGGAAATGTGCGGGTCCCGAGAGGTTCCCGGGTCTCCATATCGCAGATGCCTATCCGTACCGGGTCTTCCCTGGTGATGGATTGAACCATATACCAGACCGTCCTGCTGCCGCTGTCTGCACATATATCCCACCCTTGCATGCGGTTAATATAGCGTTCGTGATCCGTTATGGGCAGAGTATTCATGGAAGAGTCAAGCCAGAAGCAGCTCTTGTCCGCCAGTCTGTAGAGCAGCAGCGTATCCCCGGTATTCAGGTCAGGAACCTCTCCGATCCGTTGTGCAGCCCTCGGGAATTTGTAGACGATATCGGAACTTCCATCCGGTTCCACACGCTGCAGGAAATGTCCTCCCCCCTTGCGTCTGCCGTGGAGCAGCACACCTCCCTTTTCAGGCATGGAGTCCGGCGCCATGGGCAGAACTTCACGCACGGTCAGCGTGTCTGAATCCAGCAGCATCGTCCAGAAGTAAGGCGCACTGTTGTAATCCAGTTCATAAACAGCCAAAATAGAGCCGTCCTTACTGTAGCGGCAGGCAAGTGTCTCCGCGTTCTTGCTGAGCACATGATCTTTCAGCTCCGGAATTGTCTGTATTTTTATAAATAATCTGCGGCCCAGGTGATAGATGCCCAGCTTTCCTTCAGCTCCCAGCAGGGCGGCCTGCTCTCCGTCGGGATGGAGATCAAGGTCTGTCAGCTGTCCGAATTCCCCGCGCCAGGCGGCGTCCAGGTCCATTTCCTCCGAATTACCCGTCTGAAAGTCCAGGCGGCAGGCGCGGTATGAGCGCTCCGTTTTCATCAGTACCAGGGCTTCGCCTCTCAGCCAGGCCTTTGTCCTATTAATTTTATAACTGCTGAAAGCGCACTCGCGCTGCGGGCCATTCGGCATGAAGGCAGGTTCCGCAAGCTTCCAGACGCGCTCCAGTTCCCGCGCCGCGCCGGATTCCCGGGTCACCCGGTCGGCCTTCAGCTGCTCTACCGCCTGATAGTCGAACTGCTCGCCGCTGCGGACTTGCCAAAGAGCACGGTTAAAGCGGGCGGGCACATTGTTCATGTCAAGCGCGGCTGCCTGACGCCACAACTTCTCAGCTTCTTCGGGCTCTCCCAGGTCGAGATAACTAAGGGCGCGGTTATTCAGGGAATCCGCCGTGTCCGAAGCGCTGCCCGGTTCCCGGCGCGGGTAGTCTCTGCCGGCCTCGGTGCGATAAACCGTTAAGAGAACGGCTTCCGTCTCGCCAAAATCGTGCGGCCGCTCGTCGGGATCCTGCCTCAGGCACTTCTCCAGAAGATCCTGCAAAGCCGGCGGAATGGGGCGCTCAACGCACATCTCGAAATAATCCCGGCACACAGATCCGACAAGCGGTCCCGTAAGCTCCCTCCCGTGGGCCCAAGGCTTGGCTCCAAGGTACATTTCAAGGACAGACACTGCCCAGCTGTAGATGTCGGTGCGTTTGGTCAGAAGCTGCGCCGCTGCCTGCTCCGGGGAGCAGTAAGCCGGTGTCCTCCCTCCGCCGGGACTGACCATCGTCGCGTCCGAATCGATCTCAGGCACAGTTGCCGTACCGTCCAGAAAAGTGAGCATCGTTCTCGCTTTTGCCAGGCCAAAGTCACTGACTTTCGCAGTCCAGCCTTCTCCGAGCAGCAAGTTGTCAGGTTTGACGTCCTGATGGATCAGGTCGTTTTCGTGAGCGCTGCGGAGTCCCCTGGCGAACTGAATCGCTATGTCGAGAAGCCTCTCCTGCACCTCTTCGCCGGAACCCTCGTAGAGAGTGCCGTCCTTAATATGGCTTTCCAGGCTTCCTTTCTCCATCCACTCTGAAAAAATAGTGGGCACACCTTCCAGCTCGCGAACGTAATAACATGAGACGATGTGAGGATGAAGGCCCAGGTTCATCCAGTGCCTGCACTCGTCGATGAAGTTCGTTTTCTGTGCCTGCGTTTGAAAGGCTTCAGACCGCGGCCTTTTCATAGCCAGGTCTACGTCCCATCCTATGTGATGCACGCGCCATACCGCTCCCATACCGCCTACGAACGGATTCGACTCCACCCTGTACGTGTTGAGGATCATATCGCCGGGATAGAAACCAAATCCCGAAGATGCGGTCATTGATTCCTTTTGAGCAATGCTCTTTCCTGCAGGTACTGTGTCAGGTTTTTCGTTTTCCTTCGGAAGTCCCTCGCGCTTATGTCCTTGCTTATCCCTGCCCTTTCCTTTTGAATTATCTTCATTTCCATACTGGTCTTTTAAGTCCTTGAGTATGTCAGCCAGAAATCCATCTCTGAAACCGTTTTTCTTCATAAATTAACCCCTATCGCCTGTCAACACGATCAGACAGTTTCTCAGTACAAGGGTGCCATTCAACCCCCTGTTCCCCGTTCAGTTCAAGATACAGCGCTGCCCAAGTATTCTCATAATAAGGAAGTGCCCACAAAACACTGATAACTCCAAAGGTGACAGTTCCCGCGAAAAGCCATCCCAGAAAGGTCAGATCCAGAAGGAATGCATGCCATTTGTTTCCGTCCATCATTCTGCGCGAAAGAGTGATCACCTCGGTCTCAGACAGGTCGGGATACTCTTTCACTATATAGGGGACCATCTTGTAGGAATAGATCTTTATTAGTCCCGGGAAAATTCCCAGGCAGAGCCAAAGGACCACAAAAATGTCTCTGAGAAGAAGAGTTACGAAAACATGCGCGTAATCGGAAAAGCCTTCCCTGATCAGCGCGATCTCTGCCGCCCCTTTCTCTACGTTGTTTCTGAAGAACAGGCAGCCTCCCGCCTCTAAAGCGTTGGAAAATATGATCTTAACCAGTACCGCGAACACAATGATCGACATATATCCCACAACAACAATGCCCGCTATGATCAGGATCTCGTTAGGCGCCATTTTGTGGAGCGGTTCAAAACCGACGTTCTGCAGTATGCTCTCGCTTCTCTTCCGGCTCAGCACTGACGCCACGGTGGTCAAAAGGAACATCAGCGCTGCTACGACAACACTTCTCAGGTAATTCTTTTTTAACGCGGACCTGCCCTGCCTCTTAATGTCTCTTATAGACCACATGCTATACCTTTATACCTTCTTCTTTATCGTTTTTTTGGGGTCCCTTATAGTCCAGGCAGAGCATGGTCATGTCATCGAACCGCTCCGCTTCCCTCACAAACTTACTTATTTCCCCGCGCACAGCTCCCAGGATCTGCTCAGGGGAAGCGTCCGGATCTTCGTTCAGCGCATCGATCATCCGCTCCACACCGAACATGTTCCCGTCCGGATCATTGGCCTCGGGCACACCGTCCGTGTAGACGAAAAGCTTGTCCCCGGGCGACAGCCGGATCTCGTAATCTCTGTACTTCATGCCTTCTTCTCCGCCGAGCACAAAGCCATGTCTGTCCTTAAAGATTTCAAATCCTCCGTTCTCTTTTTTGATCGCCGGATACTCGTGTCCTGCATTCGCGGCGGAAAGTATCCCGGTAGAGATCTCAAGAATTCCGACCCAGACCGTTACGAACATCTCCAGTTTATTGTTCGCGCAGATCGCGTTGTTTGAATCGCACAGGATCTCCGAAGGAGATTTCCCCATTATGGCATTATTAGCAAGAATGATCTTGGAGGCCATCATGAACAGTGCGGCAGGTACGCCCTTTCCCGATACATCCGCGATCACGAGGCACAGATGGTCGTCGTCGATAAGGAAGAAATCATAAAAATCGCCGCCGATCTCTTTGGCCGGCTCCATAGACGCGTAGAGTTCGAATTCCTGTCTGTCCGGAAAAGCAGGGAAGCTGTCAGGCAGCGCGCCCTTCTGTATCTTCGACGCCATATCCAGTTCTGTCCGTACACGTGCTTTTTCCTGTGTCACTCTGGTGAGGTCTTCCATATAGACAGACAGATCTTTTTCCATCTGTGCCATCACAAGATTCAGATGCTCCACCTCATCCCCTGTCCGAATGTGAAGAGTGGAAAAATGCTCCCTGTGCGTATTGCCGGATCTCCTGTCCTCAACGTAGCTTTCTGCCGCCTTTGCAATGGCGTTGATCGGTTTGACCGTCGCCCTTTCCATAAGCCGGGTAATGATAAATCCCATAAAAGCAGTGACGGCGATCGTCGCGATCATATATCGGATCAGAAAAGCCAGCATGTCATGCGTCATTTCGTTCAGTGTGAAATCTGCAAGGATATAGCTTCTGGTCTCGCCGCTTCCATCTCCCACCGGCACTCCCACGGTGCAGATCCAGGGGTCTTGTCCCCCTATATAACTGTAATGAGGTATATCCGTTCCATCCCAGTTAAGAAATATGTTCAGTTCCTTTTCGTCGACGCTCTCCCAGTCACCGGGTCCTTTGATATACCCGTCCCTTCTATCCGGATCCACTACGTATATCAGAGCAGAGGTATCCCTGTCGTAAACTGCAAAATAGACGTCATCCACATCATTGAGCAGCGCAAGATCATTCAGGACCTTATACAGAGTCTGATAACCCCCCTGTTCCGTGATCTTGCCAAAATAGTCATGGTACGCATCTGATCCGGTACCGCCGCGCTCCTCTTCCGATAAGCCGCGATAGATGCTCATGACTTCGTCTGAAAGGCTCTCCGGATCCCAAAAATTAGATGACACAAGCCTGGCAGTCCCCGTAAGTTCAAACGTATCACTGACGAACTTATCGAACAGATTATCCGCATAAATGTACAGCCCGACGATCAGTCCTACAAATCCTATCGTCAGGGCTCCCGCAACGGACATGATCGTTACCTTTTCAGCCAGTGACCGTTTTTTCTCCTTTTTCCATTTTCTCGCCGTCTTATCTGACATATGTCCATAGTCTCCTCAAAGCTGTTCCCCCAAAGATGCAGTACTTAAGACTCGCAGAGCGAGCCGCTGCGCCGCGTGCGGGCTGCCTGACTGGCAGCCCGCACGCGTGTGCATCATAACAGCGGGACACCCCCTTGTGTTTTAGTAAACCGGTTTCAAGGCCGGCGCGTCGCTGAAGTCCTTCAAATATAAAAAGATCTCGCAATCCAATGCCCCGTACAGTTCTTCTATATTCTCCAGCTCATAGTAATCGCCTTCGAGTTTGATATAGTTTCCCTTGAAAGAAAGATATGTGTCCTGGGAGAAATTGTAGGTGGGGTCCGTGTATCCGAAAGTCATGTGCCACATACGTCCGCCAATATCATCCACACGCTTACCGACCTTAATCTTCGAGAGCGCCGTGTAGACTGCTTCGATCTCCGCCTTGTCCCATGTCTGCATTTTCGGAACGTCTTTCGCATAGTCTATGTATGCGTC
Source organism: Lachnospiraceae bacterium (assembly GCA_045113775.1). Classification (GTDB taxonomy): domain Bacteria; phylum Bacillota; class Clostridia; order Lachnospirales; family Lachnospiraceae; genus CAG-791. The sequence continues at coordinate 13,071 of JBGUJH010000107.1, forward strand.
TATGTAAAAAATGTTGTCCGGAGCGCCGCTGTTCATCAGATGTGTACCATAGCCGGCAGCTTCCAAAAGATCCATTCCCACAGGATCTATATCTCTCTCGTAAGCATCTGCCCTGTCATTATACGAGCCCCAATACTCGCCCCAGCCTTGCTCAAGCAGGATGCCCGGAATTGACAGCAGTTCCGGCAGCCCTTCTACGCTGTACCTGCCGTCGCGCCGCTCAAGAAGTCCGTTTTGAATCACAAATGAAAACAGCGTGTTCCCCTCCGCATCTCTGGCACTGTATGCATAATAGGTCTCCGTGCTGAATACTTCATCATACTTACCGGTAACAGTCATTTGCTGCACCGCCTTTTTAAAGGCTTCGATCGTCTCGCCGTCGGTAATGTTCTGCACCGGTTCTGCGTATTCGCAGTAGTTGACACTCACCGAAAGGCTCGCGATATCATCTGCGGAAAGAGCCTGCGTCTCTCCTTTTTCACGGGCCATGTAGAGAAGCAGTTCCTCCGGATAGGAATGGTCGAGAGGCTCTTTTGCCTCTTTTGCCGGCTTACCGGTATTTCCGCCGCCGTCTTTTTTCTCCTTCTTCTGCGCTTCAGCAGCCTCGATCTCCTCGTCAAAGTCCGCTTCTGTCGCCGTTACAGTGTATTCACCATCCACGAAGCTGATCTGCCATATATTGGACCAGATATGATCCTCTTTCTTCTCCGCCGCCTTCAGGCTGGGCCGTATTTTGATCCGGTAAGTGGCCGTATCCGTATAGATCCCCTGGAGAAAATACAGATCAGCCGAGGCAGCTTCCTTAGAATAGATTCCCTTCGTGGAGCGGATCGCGAAAGGTCCCCTTCCGTAAGAATCCTCTCCTTCCACATAGATCGCGAACTCGTAGCTGTAAGCGTTCGGATAAGGATCCCAGCTTAGTGTGAATACCGGTTTGTGATTGATATCCGACGGCCCCAGATATTCCGGTTCATGCAGCACCATCTTTATCTCCGTGCCGCCTGAATTATTGGCATTTTCGGAAGATGTTCCTTCTGCTGAAGATGTCCCTTCTGCCGCTCCCTTTCCGGCGGAGGGAGTACCGCATGCACACAATAGTCCGGCGATTATGCCCAGAAAGAGAATCATTGCTGTTATCTTTTTCATTTTTACCTCCCTGTCGAAGCGTTTTGCGCGTAGACACGCGAGGAGAATTTCGCGAAGGCGAATTCTCCGATGTGATCTGTGTTCCCTCCTTTACAATTCAGTATAAACGTAATTTGATACATCTGTCAGTATTTTCAGGTTTTTTGATGTTCACAGTTCAGAGATCTCAGGCGTTCCGGTAAGAACTATACAGCAGTATGAACAGCGGCAAAAGGATATCCGCAAGGCCGCTTATGACACAGTATGCCGCCTGGCTGATGCCCTTCACTGCACCCCGGATGAGTGCATGCCCCCCAAAACTTTCTTGTAATAAGGAGGAGCACTACATCTATCTACGTCGATATGAGGATTCCATACCGGATCACTCCGGCCTCTTCAATCCGGTGCAGTCTTCCGGTCTCCACAAGGTATTTGACTCTACTTGAAAAAGAGAGTTGCTTTCCCGGATGGAGGCAACTCTCTTTTTTCGCATTGCGGGGAGCATGTTCTGGTTGTGTACAGATTTAAATTTCCCGCCAGCAAAAACTGCTGCGCAGCCCGGCGGCAGGTTACGCAGCAGTTGTCTTTAATCAGGGAAACGATTCTCAACTTAACACAGGCAGAATATATGCAGTCCAGATCCAGCTGATCGGCATGACCAGAGCCATGGCCGGGATCATGTCGGCGACAGGGAAATCCTTCACTCGGATCATGCGGAACCCCGTGACAAAAACGATCAGTCCGCCGCACGCCTTAAAGTCAGCTATCATAGCAGGGGTCGTCAGAGGAAAGATCACGCCGGCCAGATAATAAAGAAGCAGGAAGATGACCAGCTGAGGAAGCGCGACCAGAGAAACCACTACTCCCAGCGTGCAGACAAAGATCAAGGCAGTCGGAAGGTCAAGGATGACCGGAATAGCCATGGAAGTATCCCTGTCGAAAGCCCCGTGGCGGATGCGCCAGTGGGGGGGATCTTTCTGGCTGATGTCTGAAAATGCTCTAAATCTGACGATCCCGCATTATTTGAGCGCCAAGCCATGCGAAACAAAGATTACCCGGAGCATCTTTACGCAGAATCTGTTATACTAACTGTCATAAAGCTCCCGGATCACATCCGAAGACGGCCAATAGGCTGTCATCAATTGACCCGATTTCAAAGCCCGGCACGGAGGTTCACGCGATGGGGAACAAAACAGAATGGAGATACGAGATCATGCATGTGGATCAGCCTGTCGCGACGATTTCTTCCGACGGTCTCTGCTGCATTACAGCGCCCTCTTTTTTGCCCTATAACCTCTATCTGGAAGATGATGACGATATTTCTGTACGCATCAATAACCTCAGTAATTTCTACTACTGGTGTGCCTCCCGCGTCCTGACCCTGGACAGAGTCTACGCCAAAGAAGTGCTCAACGCCATCGGAGCGACACAGGCTGCAACGGATAAAGAACGAGCCAAAATATCGCTATCCTATCACTGTGTGACACTCACAGATGTGTTCTGGGTCCGACAAATAAAAGAAAAGGTTTCTTTCAATGACCTTAACCTGTATACACACTCCCTTTCTGACGCTTTCGTTGATGTAAGCCTGCTTGGTCAGAACCTCACAGTGGAAAACGCTGAACTTCTGGAACCACAGGACACAGCCGGCGATGTATCCACACAGGGCGCAGTTCCAAAAGCGTGGATCAAAAGAGACGGACATTTTATATTGCTCAAAGACGGCGGAAAAAGAGATGTTCAGGCGGAACTGCTGGCCAGCCGGGTAGCCCGGTGCTTTGATGCAGAGCAGGTCCTTTATGAGCCCTATGAGTACAACGGCGTCAGCGTGAGCGCCAGCCGTCTGATCACATCTGTTGAAAGAAGCATAGTACCTATGGAATATGCGGAAATTTATGCCGCCAACCATGATACTACCCTAAAAGCCATGATTTCTGAATACGACCAATACGGTTATCACATGATGAACATCATTGACTATCTGGTCGGTAATACAGACCGCCACTGGGGAAACTGGGGGTTCTGGATCGATAACGCCACTAACCTCCCGCTGAAGCTTCATCCCCTGATGGATCTCAACAAGTCTTTTCTTGGATATGAGAACATCGAAGGCGCCCGCTGTCTCACGACGGATACTCCGATGAACCAGCTGGATGCGGCGATGATCGGTGTCAAAAGTGTCGGTCTTAATCAGATCAGGGAAGTGAAGAGAGAATGGTTTGATGATCGTTCCGAATGGGAAATGTTCTCGCGGCGGCTCGGTGTTTTGAAAAAACTTTGATAGGGAAACAGATGCTGAAAAAAAGAGAGCTGCCTTCTGAATACTGCTGCATATTCATAGCTTTATATATTATCCATTATAAATGATGATAAAAAAGACACACCAGCTGATTGGTGTGTCTTTTTTTACAAATATTCCATGACCCGCTCGATCCTGTCCGCCACCCGGCACATCCGACGCAGCTCATCGGTCGGTCCGGTCAAGTCCGGCACCATGACCACTTTTACTCCCGCGCTATATGCGCTTCTGACCCCGTTAGGCGAATCCTCGATCGCCAGGCACTCGCCGGGATCCAGCCCCAGCTTACGACAGGCGAAGAGATAGACATCAGGAAAGGGCTTGCCCCGCTTCACCTCTTTTACCGACACAAAGCTATCAAAATACTGCCCGATCCCCAGGCTCTCCAGCGCCGGCTTTTTTTCTTCCGGAGTCGAGGATGTCACGATCACTTTCCTGACCGGGAGCTCTCTGATCTTTTCAAGAAAAGCTTTTACACCGGGTTTGAGATCGTAGGAGTGCTCTGTCAGAAACTCCTTCATCAGTATTTTGCGCCGTGCCCGGATCCGGTCATAAGCGCCCGTTTCGTCTGCGGCTTCATCAACGATCTTACGGGCGATCGAGGAGTCGCAGCTTCTGAGCTGAAGAACGACGTCCTCCTTTAGCGGCAGACCAAGTTCTTGTGCCGCCTGCAGCCAGAACTGCCTGTATTCTTTCTCCGAGTCCAAAATGACCCCGTCAAGGTCAAACAAGATTGCCTTTGTCTGCATTGTTCTCCCTCTTAAATCACTCAGAATCTTTCGTCTGGTTTCTCATCGTTTAGGAGCCATAAACACAGTCATCGCCTTCTCCGCATCCGCCTGCATTGCTTTCTGCGCCGCAAATGCGAGATCGTGGAAGAAAGTCACATCTTCCTTTGCGAGAAGTTCCCGGACCGCCCGGCTTCCCGCATTGGACATGTAGGTGTAATAATTGATCTTGCGGATGCCTGCCTTGATCGCTCTGCGGAAATCAT
>JBGUJH010000108.1:0-15748 GCA_045113775.1 Lachnospiraceae bacterium
TGTCAGCGTCACGCTTCCTTCCTCGCCGGCAGGCACTGCCTCGATCGTCCAGTTGACTGCGTGAGTATCCTCATCATATGCGCCGTCTTCGGTTGCGCTCACGAACTCCACGTTCGGGTCCAGCGTATCCTTGATCACCACATTTGCAGCGTCATTCAGGTAGTTCCTGAAACTGATCTTATAAGTGATCTCATCGCCTACTTTCACGGGGCCCAGTGTCCCCGTTCCCTCGTAAGGCTCTGTCTCCTTCTTGTGCGGGGGCTCGGGCACAGGGTTTTCGACTACCTCAACACTGTACTCCTTGTCATTTCCGACCTGAACAGTTGTGCTGTCGCCGCCATTGACGACCTCTCCTTCGCCTCCCTTGGACTGCAGCGCGCCTTCCAACACTTCCACTGTCAGAGTCACACTGCCTTCCGTTCCGGCGGGAACATTCGGAATCGTCCAGTTGACAGTACCGCCCGCATCCGGTCCTCCTGTAAGCTGGCCTTCAGGCGAGGAGCTGATGTACTTCACATTCGGATCCAGTTTATCCTTGATCTTGACATCTGCTGCTTCTGTCTTGTAGTTCTTGTAACTGATCTCATAGGTGATCCTGTCACCGACTTTCACAGGCCCGAGGACTCCGGTTCCTTCGTAAGGTGTGACTTCCTTTTTGTGAGGTTCCGGTTTCTCATAGACGTTGTAGACATAGAATTCCAGGAATCCGTTTCTCTGGGGATTTCCGTTGTCGTCAAGGTACTCTCCGAGGATTTCCGGTACAGAGGAATATCCTTCCGCAGCATGATACCCTCCGTCATGTTCATTATTTCTCCAGACATATTCTGTTTCAACGTAAGTCTCTTTATACGTCCATGTGTTTCCGTCCGTATCGGTGATCTGGCTGTTCTCTCCGTTTTCACCCATCTTTCCGGCATCTTCTTCTACATAGAACATCCCCGGCTCTACCTGATAATCATAAATAGATCCGATACCGTCGCTGCCGACAACGATCTCCTCCGTGCGGACATCATCGTACCCTCCATACAGCGCCTTTACCTCATCGGCAGAAGCCCTGTCCGGAGAGATCGCATAATCGTGAATTCTGCTCTGGCTGGCGCCGCTCTCATCCTTATTGTAATAGAGCGTAAAATCATTTTTGACGTCCTTGGAAGGACTGATTCTATTACCGTCCTCATCGACGATCATTTTCACGATCTCGACTGCTACGATCTTGTTCTGGCTGTCTTCCCTGTTTCCGAGGACAAAGTCCATGCCGCTGTCGCCCCTGTAGTAAGGCCAATTCCAAGTGTTGTCAATGATCGCACCATGCGTCCACAGATCATTGTTGCGTCCCTGATAGGAGCCGGGCACACCATCATACAAGTGATATTTTTGTTCAAAATCACTGAGGACGGGAGGGCACTCATTGCCCTCATCCCAATAGCTGAAGCCGGCAGTCATATTACACTTAGAAGTTACAGAAAGCGCTCTGCCGTTCTTGTCGTACAGCTGCTGACCATTATAGATCAGTTCGAAAGGCACATCCTTTATAGTAGATACTCTGTAATAGACCTGATTATCCAATCTGCGGGCGCACCAGTCGCTGTCCAGATTAGGATGCATAGCACTGCCTGTATAATCTCCGAGTGTTGATACCTTAAAAGAGCCCTCCATTCGTACCTGTACAGCACTATGGTCTGTCTGCTGGTTAGAGGAATAGCCGGTGATATAGAAGGCATCAGAGAGTTCATTCCCGTTTTTGTCATATGCTTCCAGGGAAGCTCTCATCATATCTTCCTTCGTGATGTCAATGTCTTTTTCCAGCTTTAAGGTGACGTTGTTGCCCGCCGTAACAGTCAGTACTTCTCTACCATTCTCATCGTAATAGGTACCATATGCGAGCGGGACATCCAAATATCCCTTGCCATAAATGGCGATATCAATGTGGCTTACTGTTTCATGAGCCGCACCTACTCCGGGAACACTTTCAATCCTGGCCAGGTAAACCGGGACGGCATTTCCGGAACTCTCATTGCCGGTGATATGGAGGTTTTCAAAATCAGCGCCAATGTAATTGTCTGTATTGTTGTTGTCCCAATCCACCCCATGAACTGTATGGTTCTCATAGGCGATCAGGTTTCTCCCCTTGAAGTAACTGTGGCTGGGCTGTTCTTTCGTCTCCTCCTCAATTCCGTTGTCGGAAACAGGGGAGATATAACGGAAGTAGTTGCCCTCGGGAAGCTGATTGCCGTCATAACCTCTGGCATCTGCATGCACACGGATATTATAAGGTGCATTTCCTGCCTCCTCATCGTACTCATAGTGTGTGCCGTCATCCGCGATCTGGTCGTGTGCCGACTCATACGTCCACATGTATGGATGATCGAGCGTTACATATGCCGTATTGTTCTCTTCCCGATACTCGACTTCCACAAGCCGTCCGTCGTTCTGAACCGCATAATACTTTCCGGTGGCATTGTCCTTGACCACAACGGCATAGGTCGTTCCGTTTGAAGGATTACCGGAAATGATCGTACCGGTTACAGAGAAACTGCTCTGTTCATAAACGATCTCTTTATTGTCACCGCTTACCTGTACGTCGGAGATCACTTCGGCGCCATCCTCTGCAAAGTGGATGATCGAGAACGTGTCATCCCCGCTCCTCTCCATTGCATCCGCGTACTCGATCTTGACTTTGACAGGTTTCTTCGGTTCTACCTTCTCTCCGTCGTTTCTGATCTCTATGTCAAAATAACGCGCAAATGTAATCTGGTACAGCTCTTCAATATCCATAGCTGCCTTGGTATCTGACAAATATGCTTTGTATTCTTCCGTATCTGGCAGGATCTCCGTTACATAGAGCTCTGATCCCACAGGAATTTCCGCTGTATCGTCAAATTCTACGGTGATCTTGTAATTCTCACCCGAGAAGCTTCTGAAATATGTTTCCAGCGTATAAGACGCGATGACATAGACGGAGAAAGCTTCTGCATCGAACTCTGCACCGTTTACATCTGCTTCTGCGTCTTCTACCTCGGTCACTTCGCCCTTCTCATCGACGTGCAGAACAGCAAAAGCCGACTCTTTGTCTTCGGCTTCTTCCTTATCAAGCTTCTGCTCTTTAGGCAGCGAGATTTTGACCCGAACCTTGCTGTCATCAGCAGGCTGGATCTCGTTGCCCTCTGCGTCCAGGAAAGTGATGTTGACACCTACAGCATCCTTGACTTCCTGACCTTCAAGCCCTTCGCTTTGGTCCTGTGCGACGTCCATCGCCTCTTTCTTGGTGATGTCTTCCACTTTGATCACTGTATTCTCGGGAAGCACACCTTCGTCCACCTCCGCTTCGACAATGATCCCACCGTCACTCTCCGCACGGAATTTCTGTGCAGGCATTACAGGTGCAGTATCCTGCCCGGTCATACCCAAAGCAGCATTTTCCGGCTCTTCTTCGGGAGCTGCTTCCTGCGTACTATCCGCAGCGGCATCCTCATCGGAAACTGTCTCCTGCGTACCATCCGGCTCCTCTTCGGGAGCTGCTTCCTGCGTACTATCTGCAGCGGCATCCTCATCGGAAACTGTCTCCTGCGTACTATCCGCAGCGGCAGCTTCCTCGGAACTGTCTGCATATGAAGATACTCCGGATTCACCGGATGCATCTTCGATTTCCGACCCTGCCTCCTCTTCGCTGCCAGGCGGCTGATCCGCATCAGAGTCACCTTGATCGGCTTCCTCAGATGCCTGCATTTCTTCCGCCTCTGCATTTCCCTCTTCGGCATCTGACGCAGTTTCTGTCACAATGCCATCATCGCGATCCTCCTGCTCCTGTACGGCAGTCGGTTCATTTGTTGAACCTGTTTCCATAGAAAAAGCAGTCTGATTCCCACTGAACATTATAATAATGCTCAATGCGATCGCCATGCTTCTTTTCCACAGTGCGCGTTTCATTTGCGGCCCTCCTTAAAATTTTACAATGTTTAATAGTGGCATTTAACATTTCTTTAATATTTTAGCACTGTGACTTATCGTTTTCTCTGCACAAATTACAGTCTACGATGCACAAATTATAGTCATCGCGAAACTCTGGGATTTTTTCGCAAAATATAGTATAAATATTAATAATAAATGTTATATTACCGTTTCCATATACAAAACACACTGCCACAGAAGAGTATCAGCTCCCTATGAGTAAACAAAATCTATCTCAAATTGAACACGCTCTGCACAAAATAGCCGAAACTATTGTTCATGAAATAGACAGTTTATATGAACTGGACTTCATCTCCGGGACTTATCACGCGGTTAAATCTTCTCTTTTATTTCAAAGTGTATTTGGGACAGAAGGAAAATGTGACTCCTTTATATCCAGAGTTTTGTCCGACAACCCTTTTTCTCCGGCCTCCGATCTGTACAAGGACTTCTGCACAGATCCCGGATCGATGGGAAGAGCTTATATGCGGTATATCGACTTGAATAGTGAGAATGGGAACAGCAGCATCCTGTTTATGTACTACAGAGTAAGTGATGAAACAGCTTTTGCTTTTTTCTGTCCTTCCAATGTTTCCACTCCGCCGGAAGAAAAAGAGTCTGTCAAGAAGGATACTCTGATTGAAAGCTATCTCTATTCTATGCACGTAGATCTTGATCTGGACGAATGCTCCGACCTATACGTTTCGGGTGTTCAAAGTCCGAATCCGGAGCAGCGCGATATAAAATTTTCCTATTCGGGTTGGAGGGACAAACTGCTGTCCTGTATCACGGATGAACATAAAAAGACTTTTTTGGCTAATACCGAGCAGAAAACGCTGCGTCAGAAGCTTTTCAAAAAATCCCGGTATTCTTTTGCGATCAGGATGCATGAGCCGAACGGCAGTGATAAATGGACAATGCATTCGTTTATCCGCGTTCATAATCAGGAGAACGATCACCTGTCAGCCATTTACACAGTCCAGGATATAGATGAAGAAATAAAGGCGATTGTACCGCTGCCGCAGCAGTGCAATGATTCGGCCAAAGGGTCTTCTGACGATCCTAAAAAGCGAAATCTGAATATCAGCTCCACGCTCTCTAAAGACATCCGGTTGTTCTCTCCCTTTGCGAATCTGATTCTGGAGCATGTGGTGGCGGATATCCAAAATAATTACATGAACAAGATCTCGCTTAAGCATCTTTCCGGAAAGTATTATATTAACGCCGCCTATCTCGGTCAGTTGTTCAAACAAAAATATGGGGTCACTTTTCATGAGTATCTTTCGAAGGTTCGAATGGAAAACGCCGCCGGTCTCCTTTTGACAACAAATTATACGATCAATCAGGTCGCGGAAAAATGCGGAATGCCGAATCCCAGTTATTTCCACCGGCAGTTCAGGAAGTATTTCAACTGCACGCCTGAGGAATACAGAGCAGCAAATTAAAAAAAATTTAACGATTATCCTGTCTCTTTATCATAAATATATTTCATAATGCATGACCGCCGGATCATACGGGCGTATCATCCTGTTTCTTTATTCTTGCTGCAAAAAACTGCCTCACCGAATCACATCCGGTGAGGCAGTTTTCATCTTTTATGAATTAGTTTTCGCAGGAAGCATTACTGTGTCATCTGCACATACAGGTCACGATACAGCTTTGCGGAAGCTTCCCAGGAGACATCCTTGTTCATGTTGCGCTGTACCATCGCATCCCATGCTTCGCGATATTCGAAGTAGAGGGTCTTGGCTCTGTTGGTTGCATCCAGAAGGAGTCCCGACTCATATCTGTCAAATGTGAAGCCGTTGCCTTCGCCCGTGTACTGGTTGAAAGGCTCGACCATATCCTTGAGGCCGCCGGTCTCGCGAACGATCGGCACTGTGCCGTAGTGCATAGCGATCAGCTGGGTCAGTCCGCAAGGCTCGAATCTGGAAGGAACGAAGAACGCGTCCGCGCCTGCATAGATGCCGTGCGCCAGGCTCTCATCATAAGCGATGTATGCGCAGAAGCTTCCCTTATACGCATTCTCATAATACCGGAAGGAATCCTCGTAAACAGCGTCGCCGGTTCCGAGAACCACGACCTGCGTATTTCCATCCATCAGCTGAGGAACGATCGCGTTGACAAGATCAAGGCCCTTCTGGTCAGTCAGACGGGAGATCAGTCCGATCACGAACTTGCTCTCGTCCTGCTCAAGTCCCAGAGACTCCTGCATAGCCAGTTTATTCTTTTTCTTCATCTCGATAACGTTGGATACGTCATACGGAGCCGCCAGCAGTTTGTCCGTAGAGGGATCCCACATACCGTAGTCGATACCGTTGACGATACCGTGCAGTTTACCGGAGTGATAGCGCAGATGCGCATCCAGATTCTCGCCGTAGTAAGGAGTCTGGATCTCCTGTGCATAGGTTCCGCTGACAGTGGTGATCATGTTGGCATAAGCCAGGCCGCCCTTGAACATATTGGCGTCCTCATAACCCTGCTTGAGCGCGTCCTTGTTGAATACATAATCCGGAAGTCCTGACCAGTACTTGATGGTAGGGATGTTGTAGATACCCTGGAATCTGAGGTTGTGGATGGTGATCATGACCTTAGCGCGCGCGATGGGCGTGTTGTCGAACATGGTGCGCAGATAGACCGGTACAAGGCCTGCCTGCCAGTCGTGGCAGTGGATCACGTCCGGAATCCAGTCCATATAATTGAGGGCTGCCAGAGCTGCTTTGCCAAAATAGCAATACTTCGGAATATCGTCAACAAGGTTGGTATAAGGTTTGCCTACGCTGAAGAACTCTTCATTGTCGATGAAATCATAGACAACGCCGTCCCAGACATATTCCATGATACCAACATAGTAGGTGCGTCCGTCAGCGCACAGATCCATGTGGAAAGCGCCGCGGTAGATCATCTTCTCCTGGTACTTCTGAGGGATGCATTTATATCTGGGAAGAATGACCTTGACGTCGCAGTTCTGCTTGATCAGTGCCTTGGGAAGCGCGTACATGACATCGCCGAGTCCGCCTGTCTTGACGAAAGGATAACACTCGGAACCGATGAACGCGATGCTTCTTCTGGGCTGGGGCAGTTCGGGCTCAGCGGGAGCCGCTTCCTCGACTACAGGAGCCTCAACCTTGACTTCCTCTGCTGCGGGAGCTTTTGCCTTGACTTCCTCTGCTGCAGGAGCTGCTTCAGCTTTTACTTCCTCGACTGCGGGAGCCGCTTCAACTTTTACTTCCTCTGCTGCAGGAGCTTCAGCCTTCTTCGCTGCGGCCTTTCTGGTCCTTGTTGTCTTCTTTGCAGGAGCCTTCTCAGCATCTGCCTGATCAGCTGCCTTCTTGGCAGTTGTCTTCTTAGCAGTTGTCTTCTTAGCTGCCGCCTTCTTGGCAGGCTTTGCCGCCTCGTCTTTCTTCTCTGCCGCTTTCTTAGTGGTCCTGGTGGTCTTCTTGGCTGCCTTGGGCGCCTCGGCTTCTACGGGAGCAGCTGCCTCCTTAACTTCTGCAGCCGCCTTTACTTCCTGCTCCTGGGCTGCCTTTGCAGCTTCTTTTTTCTCGGCCATTTCCTTACCTCTCCTTTTGAAATGCTGTTAATAGTTTCTTATTGCGGACCCGCTCACGGAACGCCTTGCCTTTTGCATTCTGCCTGTTGTCAGCTGTCGGCTTTCCGTACGCGCGTATACTATTGACTATTATGATTATTATACACGACATAGTAACTTCTTTAAAAGCAGTATCTCGCTTATTTATCGCCAAAAATGCATGTTGCAATGAAAAGAACGGACTGCGCTGTGCGCATTCCGTTCTCTGTCCGGCATCTCTGCCTTTTTCTCATGTTTATGTGAGCAATACCGTCATGTCCCCCCGGTATCGGCTCAGCGTCTTCCGCCTCTGGGCTGTGCCTCTTTCAGAAGCGCTTCCCACTCCTTTACGATCCTGCGGTCGTCAAAATAGTCGATTCTCATAGCTTTTCTGACTCGCTCCAAAGTGCGGTTCGTTGTCTCCCTGGCTTTGAGTGTGCCTTCCAGAAGGATATCATAGACGGCGTCAATATCCGCTTCCCACTTTGCGCGTTCCGCGCGGATAGGGCTGAGTTCTTCTTCAAGCACATTGATCAGGAACTTCTTGCAGACGCCGTCTCCGAGGCCGCCCCTGCGGTAGTGTTCCTTCATTTCCTCGAGATTGGCATACTGGGGCAGATACTCTGCAAAGTGCTCGTCTGTGCAGAAGGCGTCGAGATATGTGAAAACTACGTTGCCCTCTGTGTGGCCCGGATCTTCGATCCGAAGGTGCGTGGGGTCTGTGAACATCTTGCCGTTGACCTGTTTTTTGACAGTCTTGGCGCTGTCGCTCAGATAGATGCAGTTGCCGAGAGACTTGCTCATCTTGGCCTTTCCGTCGACGCCGGGAAGACGGCGCTGGGTCTCATTCTCGGGGATCATAGCCTTGGGCATGACCAATGTCTCGCCATAGGTATTGTTGAACTTCTGCACGATCTCCCTGGTCTGCTCGATCATCGGCAGCTGGTCCTCTCCTACCGGTACGACAGTCGCGTCAAAAGCCGTGATATCCGCCGCCTGGGATACAGGATAAGTAAAGAATCCCGCCGGAAGACCTTCGTCCGCGAATCCGCGCATCTGCATCTCAGCCTTAACTGTAGGGTTGCGGGAAAGGCGTGCGGTCGTGACCAGGTTCATATAATAAAAAGTGAGCGCGTGCAGAGCCGGAAGGGCTGACTGTACGCAGATGGTAGTCTTGGCAGGATCAAGTCCCACAGACAGATAATCCAACACCACATTGACGATATTATCCCTGATCTTGCCGGGATTGTCGGCGTTGTCCGTCAGCGCCTGGTCGTCGGCGATCAGGATGTTGATCTCATCAAACTTGCCGGAATTCTGAAGCTCGACCCGGCGCTTCAGGGAGCCTACATAGTGGCCCAGGTGAAGTCGTCCCGTGGGGCGGTCACCTGTGAGGATAATCTGTTTCTGTGTCTCGTTCATCAGTATATGTTCCTTTCTGTTGTTAATGCAGATTTGTCAGTCTGTTATCGCCTTTCTTGACCAGGATCCTTCGCAGGCACCTCCTGCAGAGGGATTTATAGCCTTCATCGCCGACCAGGACGTCGCTCTCCTTATTGCCGTCGTAATACGTGTAGATCGCTTTTCTTCCGCAGACATTACAGGATGAATAGGTATTGATGATCTTATCGCTGACGGCCAGGACCTGCGGCATGATCCCGAAAGGTTCCTGTTCCGACGTCATATTGAGGCCCGCGCAGTAAATGTCGATGTCATCCATGATCGAGAGGCTCAGCAGTGTCTTGACACTGCCCTTCATAAACTGGATCTCATCAATAAAGATATTCGTGATGTCCTCTGTGACATAATTTGTGATCTCTCCCAGTTCCTGGATACAGATCGCGTCAATATACTTGCTGCTTCCCTTGCTTCTTATAATGCCCTCATCTCTGGTATCCACTTTCGGTTTGAACACAAGGATGCTGTCCTTATTGTAGATCTTGTTGTAATACCTGATCATTGTTTCGCTCTTGCCGCTGTGCATAGGGCCGGTAAAAGTAGTGATCATTTTCCCACCATATCTAAATAGTCTGCTATTATTCAGCCTTATGATCCTTAAGTAAAGTCTCGATCTTTACCTTGATCACATCAAATGCGACGTTGTTCATCCCGCTGTTGATGACGAGATCCGCGCTGTATTTGGTCGGCTCAACGAAGATGTAGTGCATCGGCTTGACGGTCGTCAGATACTGCTTGGCAATTCCTTCCACGTCCCTGCCGCGCTCCTTCACGTCGCGGATCACTCTCCTGAGGATCCGCTCATCGGCGTCCGCGTCTACATAGATCTTGATATCCATCAGATCCTTCAGGCGCGGGTCATAGAGCACAAGGATCCCTTCGACAAGGATGACCTCCGCCGGATTGATCTGAATCGTCTTGTCGGTTCTGTTATGAACTGTATAGTCATAGACAGGGCACTGAATAGATTCTCCATTCTTGAGTTTGTGCAGATGTTCTACCAGAAGGTCCGTCTCAAAAGAATCCGGATGATCATAGTTGATCAGTTTTCTCTCTTCAAGGGGGATATCATCGTGCGACTTATAATAATTGTCGTAGTAGATCACGGATACGCGATCCCCGAATGCTTCCTTGATCCTGTTCGTAAAGGTCGATTTACCGGATCCGGTTCCGCCGGCGATGCCGATCACGATACTTTCCATATGAATTACCTCCCTATGGGGCAAGAAGTCGATGTCATCCATTCAATGATACCATCATTTTCTTAAAAAAAAACTGCCAGATTTCTCTGACAGCTGATTAGTAGCTCGTACGGGAATCGAACCCATGATTCCGCCGTGAGAGGGCGGCGTCTTGACCCCTTGACCAACGAGCCATGCGCTTCATCCGAAGCAAGAATTACTTTACCATATGCAAACCTTTGTTGCAAGTGAAAAGTCAAAAAAAATATTTAAATTATGCTTGCATTTATATCCGCAACGCACTATAATAACATTCGCTTCACAAATCACGAAGTACAATAAATAAGCGCTTCTAGCTCAGCTGGTAGAGCACCTGACTCTTAATCAGGGTGTCCAGGGTTCGAGTCCCTGGAGGCGCACGAAAGAAAACCGTCACAGGAATGATCCTGATGACGGTTTTCTTGTTTTAACCGTTTCGTTTCTGAAAGGCTCACTTCACGGGAGCATCCGCGTACCCGTAGTCTCTCTCGATCTGCGTGATCATGTCTACGCGTTTAGCATGGCGGCCGCCGAGCTCTTCCGCGCCAAAGAAGTTGTCCACGATCATCTTGGCCAGCTCAGTTCCTACAACGCGCTGCCCCATCGCGATGATCTGGCAGTGGTTGTGCTCCTTGACCATCTTGGCTGTAAAGCAGTCCGAGCATACTCCTGCGCGGATTCCGGGGACTTTATTAGCTGCCAGAGAGATTCCGACGCCCGTTCCGCATACCAGAACGCCCTTGTCGATTTCGCCGCGCCTGATCGCCTCTGCGACCTTCCTGCCGGCGATGGGGTAATCCATCTTCTCTTCAGGGCTGTAAGCGCCGAAGTCCACACACTCATATCCTTTTTCTCTCAGGTGCTCGAGCAGGCATGCCTTGAGTTCGATCGCCGCATGATCACTTCCAAATCCAATCTTCATAAGCTGATTCCTCCGGAGTTAATACAAACAAGATCGCAGATAAGGGATCAATCTGCTGTTTTTTGTTTCCTGCTCTTAGTTTACACCTTCTGCCCTCTCCGCTCAAGCGGTGTCACCTGCAGGCCTCTTTCTCTTCCCGGTACGACAAACAGGCGCCCCGCTTCTGCGGAGCGCCTGCCGTATTCGCTTATTTACTATTTTGCCAAATACCTGTCAAAACAGTGCGGCCGGTATTACATCAGCTTGCGGAACATAGCCTCGAAGTCTGCCAGAGAAGCTTCTCTGGGGTTGCCGGGCGCGCATGCATCTGCTGCAGCGGACTCGCACAGGAAAGGAAGATCCTCTTCTTTGAGCTTCTCAAGCTTTGTAGGAATGCCTACGTCAACAGACAGCTGCTGAACTGCGTCGATAGCAGCCTTGCGATAAGCTTCCTGATCCATGCCGGTGGTGTCGATATCGAACGCCTCAGCGATTGCCTTATACTTCTCGCCTGTGAAATCTTTATTGAATTCCATTACGATAGGAAGCATCATAGCGCATGCTACGCCGTGAGGTGTGTCATAAACAGCGCCAAGGGTGTGAGCCATGGAATGAGCAATTCCGAGGCCGACATTTGAGTAAGCCATAGCGGTCACATACTGTGCAAGAGCCATTCCCTCGCGTCCGTCGGGATCGTTCCGAACAGCTTTGCGAAGGTTCTTGGCGATCAGCTTGATTGCCTCAAGGTCAAGGCAGTCGGAAAGAGCCCATGCAGCCTTGGTCGTATAACCTTCGATCGCGTGGGTCAGGGCGTCCATACCGGTGGAAGCCGTGAGGCCCTTAGGCATGGAAGACATCATATCGGGATCTACTACTGCTACATCCGGGATGTCGTTAGGGTCTACGCACACGAATTTTCTCTTCTTCTCTACGTCGGTGATAACGTAGTTGATCGTGGACTCCGCGCCTGTGCCTCCGGTCGTCGGAACGGCAATGGTGAATACGGTGCGCTTCTTGGTGGGAGCTACGCCCTCAAGAGAACGAACATCGTAATACTCGGGGTTGTTTACGATAATGCCGATGCCCTTGCCGGTGTCCATGGAGGAACCGCCGCCGATGGTGATCATGAAATCTGCGCCGGAAGCCTTGTAAGCATCTACGCCTTCCTGAACGTTCTGGATCGTGGGATTGGGCTTAATGTTGGAATAAACGACATACTCAATGCCGTTCGCTGCGAGAAGGTCCGTGACCTTCGCGGTAACGCCGAACTTTACAAGGTCCGGATCAGATGCCACGAATGCCTTCTTGAATCCCTTGGATGCTACGATCCCGGGGATCTCGTTGATTGCGCCGTGTCCGTGGAAGGACATGCCATTCAGTACAAAACGATTAACTGCCATACTCAATACCTCCTGTTATTGGTGTTTTTTGTGAGCCTTTCCCAAGCATGCTCTCATTCAATTATATCGCAGCAGCAATGTCTGCATTGTTAATTTTTTGTAAACACTAATTATTTTAGTCTTTTTGACTATTTTAATATTGACAGTCCGCTTCCACCGTGTTAATGTGATTATAGTCAAAGTGACTATTATATAATTCAGATCAGGACAGGCAAGAGACACAACAAAAACGGAAAAAGGAGGAAACGCGATATGAATAATATTTTCGGCGACATGTTCATGAGAGTTCAGAAAGGTGTGTGCATGCTCTCCCCCTGCGGGATCGCGGTCAAGACTTCCGCAGGATACCGCAGCTACAACGTTAAGACCGGAAAGCTCCGCAATTGCGACAATCTGGTCTTCAGCTTCGGAGACGGAATGTTCTTCGTGATCCCGGCAACCAGGGTCAAGCCCGGCGACATTATCCTCAACGGCGGACGCCCCGCCTGTGTCAGGCAGGCCTCCCCCAACAGCATTGAAGTGATCAATTATGAGACGTCCGTCGTGGAGACCATCCTTCCCGAGCGGCACGTATTCATGGGCAACACCTACTTCTACGGCAAAATAGTATCCATTTTCGGGGACGGCTCTTCCATCTGCGGCAAAGGCAGCGTCACAAGGATGATGAAGTTCATGATGCTGGGCAGCCTTATGGGGAACGGCACGGACACGGAAAACGGCATTATGCCCGCACAGGGCAGCCAGGGCGGCATGGGCATACTGCTCCCTCTCATGCTTATGAAGGGAGAGGGATTTGACGATCTCTTCGGCGGTCACTTCGAGGAGGAGGAAGATAACGCAGACGACAGCGGCGACGAAGATGATCTCTTCTAAAGGAACAGGGATCAAATATGCCCGGTAAGTTTTGACAGGCATCAATGAAAGGAGGTCCGAGATGGGCGGAGGTTATTGGAGAAGAGAGGATTTTAACAGATATAACACAGGAAGGGGAAGAAAGGTCCGCGCCGACGGAAATATCGATACATCCGGTATGAGGGGCGCGCAGGACATGTACCTTGCGAGGAAACTGGCTCCGGATCTGAATCCCTATAAGGTCATCAGAGAGTGCTGTGACAACGAGGAGCATCCGCAGACCATACCGGTGATCCTGGCACTGGATGTCACGGGATCCATGGGCGGCGCGCTGCTTAAGACGGCTGCTTCCCTTAACGCTATCATGCAGACTGTTCTGGACAACTATAAGGATGTGGAATTTATGGTCATGGGAATCGGGGATCTGGCCTACGATGCCGCACCGATCCAGATCTCCCAGTTTGAATCCGACATCCGCGTAGCCGAACATCTGGATAAGATCTGGTTCGAGCGCGGAGGCGGCGGTAACGGGTACGAGTCCTACACGGCTGCCTGGTATATGGGTCTCAACCACACAGCCCTTGACTGCTGGAAGCGTGGCAAAAAAGGAATAATCATCACCCTGGGTGACGAACCGCTCAACCCCTATCTGCCGGGGAAGCGTCTGGCCGAGCTTACCGGCGACCCTCTGCAGGGGGACGTACATACCCCCGATCTGTACAAAGCTGTCACGGATAAATTTGAGGTCTACCATATAGCGATCGATGACCCGGGAGACTGCTACAGAATGTATGCCAAAACAATTCACAAATCTTTCGGCACTCTTTTGAAAGATCATCTGCGCGTTGCCACATTGGACCGGCTGCCTGAGACGATCATCAGCTGCCTTGAGACACACGCCGCCGGTGATCCTGCCGGAACGCCCGCTCCAAAAGGAGGCGGCCTGCTCGGACTCTTAGGACTGGGTACGGCGAGCTGGTGATCTTAGAACAATAAGCTGAGGATTCGCCGGGCGGGCCGGCATGCAGCATTTGTGCGTCGAAGAAAGGAGAACAAACATGCAGAATATCAAAGTGATCATAGGGGCATCTTACGGAGATGAGGGCAAGGGACTTGCCACCGATTACTTCGGCGCACAGGCTTCCGGCCGGTACAGTGCAGTCAATGTCCTGACAAACGGCGGTCCCCAGCGCGGCCACACTGTGGAACTCGCGGACGGCCGCAGGCACGTGTTCAAGCATTTTGGGGCTGCCACCTTTCGGGGGGCAGCCACCTATTACGACGAACAATACATGATCAATCCCATGGAATTTGTCCGGGAATACGACGAACTGCTGGAACTCCATGGAGAAACACAAAGCTTTGCGAACCCCCGCTGCCGCTTCTCTACGCCCTGGGACATGCTGGTGAACCAGATGCTCAAGGAAAAACAGGGCATTCACAACAGCTGCGGATTCGGGATCTGGGAGACAGTACTGCGCTATCGCAGAGGACAAGGCATCACGATCGGAGCTTTTGCCGCGATGAGCAGAGATAACAGACTCTCCTATTTGCGGCGTCTTCGGGACGGATATTTCGCCGGACGGATGCGGGAGCTGGGGCTTGCACACAAAGACGGAAATCACGGACTGTTTTGTCCCGGAAGCAAGTCCGGCCTGGAAGAGCTGTTTTTCAGCGACGGGATCCTCTTCCACTTCGACGAGGATTGCGAGACAATGCTTTCAATGTGCCCTCTCCGGGACAGCGATCATTTGAGGAAGTATCAGACTGTTCTCTTTGAGAATGCGCAGGGTCTGCTGCTGGACGGAAACGCCCGGGAAGAAATGGAGTTTACTACGCCTTCCACGACCGGAGTGGGCAGGGTGTTCCAGACCGTGAAGAGAGTTTTCAGCGGCGCGGACGTGGAAGTCTGCTACGTGACGCGATCCTACCTGACCCGGCACGGAGACGGTTCGATGGATGGCGAGATCAGCGCTGACGACCTTGGCGCGCTTCTTCCCGGCGTGCGTTCTGACGCGACAAATGTTCAAAATCGTTTTCAGGGAATTCTGCGGTATGGTATGATGGATGTGGATTTTCTGGCCCGGCGGATCCGTTCGGATTTCGCACGCTGCCGCGGCGCGGCCGAAAATCACTACCACCCTTCCGTGATGGTCACTCACCTCAATGAGTACGCGGGAATCGATACCGACATGCTCGGCCGGGAATTCGGCACGCTGTATCTGTCTGACGGCAGGACCTGCGAAGACACTTTTAAGATTGTCGTCCCCGCTGCGATCTGAGTGATCAATGATTCCTTAGGGAATAACACAGGGGGGATGTCCCCCGCCTCTACAGGCGGCGGGTAGTAACAAACTTTCTCAGCGGCGGGTGACAATCCCCCGCTGAGTTATATGAT
>JBGUJH010000109.1:0-2055 GCA_045113775.1 Lachnospiraceae bacterium
TGATTATTCCGGCCCTCTCAGAGCCACTTGTCCGGAATTTGAGAGCCACCACTCCGGAGAGTGAGAGCCACTGATTCCGGAGTTTCAGAGCCACTTCTTGGCTCTTGGACTATAATATACTCCTTTATACTTGTAGAGGCACGCTTCGGCGTGACCACAGATAAAGGAGGGTCATCATTATGACCAAGTATCGTGAAATCCTTCGGCTCAAAAGCCTGGGATTCAGTGACCGAAACATTGCACGAAGCTGCAGTGTTTCACGCAATACGGTCAGGCGCGTGATCGACAGAGCTGCTGAGTTAAGTATCTCATGGCCACTCGATTTCGGCATGACCGACGGTGTACTCGAGGAACTCCTGTTCCCGAAAGAGAAATCGGCAACAGACAGGCGTCTGCCCGATTACAGCTACATCCGCAAAGAACTTTTGCGGAACGGTGTTACCAAAAAACTTCTGTGGATTGAATACTGTGAGGAATGCCGGCAGGCCGGCGAAGAACCTCTCATGTATTCCCAGTTTTGCGAATATATCCGCAGGGATGAGCAGAAACGCCGTGCAACGATGCACATTCCCAGAAAGCCTGGTGAACAGATCGAAGTCGACTGGGCAGGCGATCCCGCACACATCATCGATCCAGACACTGGTGAAATCACCAACTGCTGGCTGTTCGTAGGCGTTCTCACTTACAGCCAGTACACGTATGTCGAAGCCTTTATGAACGAACGGACCGGGAACTGGATCAGGGCCCATGTCCACATGTTCGAATTCTTCGGCGGCGTTACGCCTATGCTTGTGGCCGATAACTGCACGACAGCTGTCGATCACAGAAAGAGCGACTGGTATACACCGGTGCTCAATACTACGTATCACGAAATGGCAGAGCATTATAATATTGCAATCCTGCCGGCCCGTGTGCGCCGTCCCAAGGACAAACCGAATGTAGAGGGATCCGTAGGTAAGATTTCCACTTGGATCACCGCCGCCTTACGGAATGAGCAGTTCTTCTCTTTGGCTGAACTGAACGCAGCCATCCGGAAGAAGCTCGATATCTACAACGCCAGACAATTCCAAAAAAAAGAATGCAGCAGGCTCGGTCTGTTTCTTGAGGAAGAACAGCCATTATTGGCACCTTTGCCTGCCACACCCTTTGAACCGGCAGAGTGGAAAAAAGCCACCGTCCAGTTCAATTATCACATCGCAGTAGACGGTATGTACTACTCCGTGCCCTATCAGTATATCAAAGATAAGGTTGATGTGCGGATGACAGACACCACTATTGAAATATTTTACAATCATGATCGGATTGCTTCCCATCGCCGGCTTCATGGCAGGAGCGGCCAGTATTCCACAATCACGGAGCATATGCCTGATGATCACCAGAAATATCTGGAGTGGAACGGCGACCGTTTCCGCAGATGGGCGGACCAGATTGGGCCGAACACACGAAAGGCGGTCGATGCTATCCTTACCTCCGGTCGGGTCGAACAGCAGTCATACAGAAGCTGTATGGGGTTGTTGAGGCTGGCGGACAAACACACAACACAGCGTCTTGAAAGAGCATGTGAAAGAGCTTTGTCCTACAGCGGGAAACCCAGCTACAAAAGTATCAAAAATCTACTTACTGTAATGGGGCAGGAATTGGATGACGATCTTGCTTCAGAAGCAGATGCCCAGACAAAACCGCGCGGCATAACCAGAGGCGCTAGATACTACGGAGGTAAAAGATCATGACCAACGAAAGCACAATCAACAAACTTATTGAAATGCGCCTTACCGCTATGGCTGACGCTTTCCGCATCCAGAAGGACGACTCCTCCATGAAGGATGTTCCTTTCGAAGACCGGTTCGGCATGCTTGTTGACATCGAATACACCAGCCGGAAGAACAACCGGCTAAAAAGGCTGATTCGCAAAGCGGATTTCGAGCAACCCGACGCTTCCGTAGCTGCGATCGATTATCACTCCGGCAGGAAGCTCAACAAAGCGCTGATTGAACGAATGGCGAACTGTGAGTATATCGCTGAGTACAGGAACATCTTTATCACAGGCGCGACTGG
>JBGUJH010000110.1:0-3999 GCA_045113775.1 Lachnospiraceae bacterium
AGAAGTTGAGGCGGCAGGCCTTCGCATCTCCGGCATCGAGAGCGTCAACATTCACGAAGATATCAAGCTCGGCAAGCCTTCCCGCGAGCAGCTGATCGCCAACTATATCGAGACTCTTGAGAACCTCGGTAAAGAAGATATCCACATGGTATGCTACAACTTCATGCCCGTATTTGACTGGACAAGGACAGAGCTGGCAAGAGTCCTTCCGGACGGCTCCACAGCACTGGCTTACACACAGAAGGCAGTCGACGAGCTCATTCCCGAGAAGATGTTCGAGTCCATCGCAGGCGACATGAACGGCACAGTAATGCCCGGCTGGGAGCCCGAGAGAATGGAGCACGTCAAGGAGCTCTTCGAGGAGTATAAATACGTGACGGCTGACGACCTCTTCGATAATCTGAAGTACTTCCTCGAGAAGATCATGCCCGTCTGCAACAAGTACGACATCAAGATGGCGATCCATCCCGATGATCCCGCATGGCCTGTATTCGGTCTGCCCCGCATCATCACCTGCAAAGAAAACATCCTCCGCATGATGAAGATGGTCGACGATCCTCACAACGGCGTTACCTTCTGCGCAGGCTCCTACGGCACGAACCTGGGGAACGACCTTCCGGATATGATCCGCTCACTCAAGGGAAGGATCCACTTCGCACATGTCAGAAACCTCAAGTTCATCGATCCCAACCCGGAGACACTGAACTTCGAAGAGGCTCCTCACCTCTCCCGCTGCGGTTCCTTTGACCTGTACGAGATTGTCAAGGCGCTCTATGACATCGGCTTTGACGGCCCGATCCGCCCTGACCACGGCAGAATGATCTGGGGCGAAGTCGGAATGCCCGGATACGGCCTCTATGACAGAGCACTCGGCGCATGCTACATCAACGGCCTCATCGAAGCGATCGAGAAGAGCAACAAGTAAGGAGGAGACACCATGAAACTCAATGATGAAGGTTTAAAGAACAGGCAGTGGTGGGAAGAAAAAGGCTATTCCCTTCCTCAGTACGACAGAGAAGAAGTGAGAAAAGCGACCAAAGAGAATCCTTTCTGGATCCACTTCGGCGGCGGCAATATTTTCAGGGCTTTCCAGGCAAATGTAGTGCAGAACCTTCTCAACGAAGGTGTCCTGGACCGCGGCCTGACTGTAGCGGAAGGATTTGACTACGAGATCATCCAGAAGATGTACCATCCCCATGATGACCTCTCCATCCTTGTGACACTCAAGTCCACCGGTACCATCGAGAAGACGGTAGTCGGCAGCGTCATGGAGTCCCTGGAACTGGACAGCAATAACGAAGCAGCTTATGCGAGACTGCGGGAGATCTTCGGCAAGGATTCCCTGCAGATGGCAAGCTTTACCATCACAGAGAAGGGCTACAGCCTTGTCAACGGCAAGGGCGAGATCGTTCCCGCTGTTGCAGAAGATATGAAGAACGGGCCTGAGAAGCCCCAGAGCTACATGGGCAAAGTCGCTTCCCTTCTGTATGCCCGCTTTAAGGCAGGCGAGAAGCCAATCGCCATGGTCAGCATGGACAACTGCTCCCACAACGGCGACAAGCTGAAAGCCGCTATCACCGCTTTTGCAGAGGGCTGGGTAAAGAACGGCGTCGCAGAGCCTGCGTTCGAAGCTTACGTAAAGGGTGACAAGGTCTCCTTCCCCTGGTCCATGATCGACAAGATCACCCCTCGTCCCAACGAGTCCGTCGAGAAGATCATCAATGCGGATGGAATCGACGACCTCGCTCCCGTGATCACCAGCATGAAATCCTATGTGGCTCCTTTCGTAAACGCAGAAGAGACCGAGTACCTGGTAATCGAGGACGATTTCCCGAACGGAAGACCTGAACTCGAAAAGGGCGGCCTCATGTTCACCGACAGAGAGACCGTTGACAAAGTAGAGAAGATGAAGGTCTGCACATGCCTCAATCCTCTTCACACAGCACTGGCCGTCTATGGCTGCCTTCTCGGCTATGACCTCATCTCCAAGGAGATGGAGGACGAGGAGCTGGTAAGCCTCGTGAAGACGATCGGCTACAAAGAGGGACTTCCGGTCGTGATCAACCCCGGCATTCTCGATCCCAAGGAGTTCATCGACACTGTTCTCACAGTGAGAATTCCCAATCCCTTCATGCCTGATACGCCTCAGAGAATCGCTACAGATACCTCTCAGAAGCTGGCCATCCGCTTCGGCGAGACCATCAAAGCTTATGACAGATCCGCAGATCTCGATGTAGCAGATCTTAAGCTCATCCCTCTGGTACAGGCCGGATGGCTCCGCTACATGATGGGCGTCGATGACAACGGCGAGGTCTTCGAGCTCTCTCCCGATCCGCTCGCGCACACTGTCTGCCCGATCATGGATCAGGTCAAGCTGGGTGAGACACAGGATGTTGAAGAGATCATCGCTCCTCTCCTTCACAACGAAGCGATCTTCGGCATCGATCTCTATGAAGTCGGAATGGCTCCGGCAGTAGTCTCCTATTTCGAGGAGCTCATCGCAGGTCCCGGCGCAGTCCGCGCTACGCTTGTTAAGTATGTTCACTGATAAAGGAAACTGTTGCTGATATTTGCTGCCAAATAAAAAAGGATGTGATAGAAGAGATAATGCTCTCTGATATCACATCCTTTTGTGTTTTTGTGAGTATGGCTCCAGTCAGGAGCTCCCGCTCCTCGGGGCTGCCTGTTCTACGCTCCCAGTCGTCCGCAGAATGAAGCGATCGCCTCTTCTGTGTCGGAGCTGTGTCGCGTCTTCGGATCAATGAAAACAGCCGTTTCATCAAAGGACTTGATTTTGAGGAAGCCGGCAAGTTTGGAGATTGCCTTGCCTCCTCCGCTGCCGGCCATGCAGGCAAATGCCGAGAACCTCTTTCCCTTGAGCGCGTCTTTCTGATCCAGAATGAACGTTCTAAGCGGCGGAGTGAAATTGCCCGCCCAGACCGGGAATCCGAAGATGATCCTGTCGTACCCGGAAAGATCCACGTTATAGGTCTCAAGAGCAGGGACCTCTTTCATGATCGCGCTCTTTCCGCCGTAAAAGAACTTGGCGAAGCCTTTATCCTTGTACGCATCCTTAGGGACCAGACGGAGTTTGTCAGCGCCGATGCGCTCCGCGATCTTACTTGCGGCGTAATCCGTATTTCCTTCCAACGAATAGTAGACGATCAATGTTTTCATAACCGGGATCCTCCTGTTCTGCCTGTCCGCGGGATAAGTCTCTTGAAGACAATCCCATGACAATCTGTATTTTATCACGATACATTTCGCATCTCAATGTCAAACCCTCTGTTGTAAAACATCCGCAGAAAAAGAGTCAAAATATACATTTTTTCAGGTTCAAAAATGAATTTACTTTTCTCTAAAAGAAATGTACGATAGGACAGTAAACAAAACAGCAATCAGCCATTTTCAGAGCAGGAGACCCAATGAACTACGAAGAATTTCTCCAGAGACACCACAATTCCAAACATTTTGCAGGGGACATCGGCGTAAGTCTTCTCTCCATCAGCGACGGCCACGCCGAGGCCGAACTTCCTGTAGTGCCTGACCTCTTCAATCCCATCGGGACCATCCACGGAGGCGTCATGTATACGCTTGCCGATACAGTTTGCGGCTGTGCCGCCCTTTCAAGAGGACAGATCTCCACCACGATCGAGGGCAAGCTCAACCACCTGCGCGCCACCACGGAAAAGGATAAAAAGCTCATCGGCAAGGCAGATGTTCTCCATTTCGGCAAGCAGACGATCGTCACCTCTGTGAAGATCTTTAATGACCGCGGGCAGACAGTCGCGGCAGGACTTTTCACCTATTTTGTGCTTGATGAAAAGACCGTCAAATACAGGCTCTGAGCTGATCATGCCGGCAAATGCATCTTCGTGCAAGCACGAGATGCGCCCCACGGCTTATCGCACCAGTCAGGACCACCGGCTTAGCCGGTGGCCTGCTCAACCCCTATAAGGGGCTATTACCTGCTTGCGCCCGGAAGGCGCACTGAACGGT
>JBGUJH010000111.1:0-3102 GCA_045113775.1 Lachnospiraceae bacterium
TCGCAGGAGTGGCGGAATGGCAGACGCGCAGGCTTCAGGTGCCTGTTATGGCAACATAGTGTGGGTTCAAGTCCCATCTCCTGCATCTCCCGCAACATAATACAGGGATACGCGGAAGTGTCGGAACTGGCAGACGAGCAAGACTAAGGATCTTGTGGTGGGTACACCGTGTGGGTTCAAGTCCCATCTTCCGCATTTAAGTAAAGACCCGGAATCATTGAGAGTTCAATGTGTCCGGGTTTTTTACTTTGTTTATTTTTCATATCTTTTTTTGTAACATTACTGTTTTTTCCTCGTCAGTCTTTTTAGGAGCTGCCCCTTGCAGTTCCCACTCCGCATTTCAGATACGGTCTTATGTCACGTCAACTGTTTTCGAAAGGAGTTAATATGTCTGCAGAAGAGATCAGAACCACATCCCCCCAGTTAATCGATGACGAGTTTGAAGAGATTACTGATGATATCGACTGCGATTTGGACAGTGAAGCTCTTTATACCCCGGATGACCTGAACGTCTCCGATTCAGTACGGCTTTACCTCAAAGAGATCAGCAGTTACCCTCTTCTCACTGCCGAGGAAGAGATCGAGCTTGCCAAGCGCATCGAAGTCGGTGATGCATACGCCCGCAAGCAGCTTGCTCAGGCAAACCTGCGCCTCGTCGTAAACATTGCCAAAAAGTTCAACAGCACCTCCCTCTCTTTTTTGGACCTGATCCAGGAGGGAAATATCGGCCTTATGAAGGCTGTAGACAAATTTGACTATCGGAAAGGCTTCAAGTTCTCCACTTACGCGACCTGGTGGATCAGACAGGCAATCTCCAGAGCTATTAATGATAAATCCAGAGCGATCCGGATCCCGGTACACCAGTGTGAGCGGATCAACAAGGTCAGGCGCGTGCGCAGAGACCTCTCCCAGTCACTCGGCAGAGAAGTGACCCGGGAGGACATCGCCAAAGAGCTCGGAATGCCGGATGACCAGGTGGCAAAGATCATCAGTTATTCCCTGGATACGGTCTCCCTTGAAACACCTGTCGGTGAGGAACAGGACAGTCAGCTGAGCGATTATATCAGAGACGAGGCCTCCCCCGAACCCGAGGCGACCGTTGTCGCCGGCTCAATGAGAGAATCCGTTCTCGAGCTCATGGACTGCCTTACGGAGCGCGAAGAAACTATACTGCGCTTGCGTTTCGGCATCGATGACGGCGAAGAAAGGACGCTGGATGAAGTCGGAGGCATTTACGGCCTGACACGCGAGAGAATCCGCCAGATCGAGGCCAAGGCTCTCAGGAAACTCCTGATGCGCCAGATGCACAAACACCGCAGCCTGCGCGACTATCTCGCGTGAGCTCCGCGGATCTTACGTTAAGGCTCGCAGAGGGACTGCCGCAGATGCAGCGGTCCCTCTTGTTAATTCTCCGATGAATGATTATGATTCTGTAAGAACCTTTGATGCAAACACATTCCGCACTCGGCGCAGCGCCCCGCTTGGCGAGCCCCGGCAAGAAAGAGCCTTTCATGAAAAATCAATTTATCAGGAGCGCCCTGATCGACTGGCGCAAAATAGGTCCTGACAGCTATCTTCGCTCTATCCCCTCGCTCTGCGGGGTGGAGCAGATTGATTTTTCCGAGCCCGTCACCTTCTTCGTCGGAGAAAACGGCAGCGGAAAATCTACACTTCTGGAGGCCATCGCCGTCGCATACGGCTTCAACCCGGAAGGCGGCACGAGAAACTATCATTTCTCGACCTACGACTCTCATTCAGAGTTGTGCAGTGCAGTCCGGCTTTCCCGCAGTGCCCGCAGACCGGGCTATGGGTATTTCCTCCGGGCGGAGAGTTTCTATAATGTCGCCACTATGGAAAATGAATACAGTAAGGGCCCCGGAGGCGTTCCGCAGCACTTCCATGAGAAGTCCCACGGAGAGAGCTTTCTTGCGCTGGCGCAGAATTCCTTCCGGGAGAACGGGATCTACCTTCTTGACGAGCCCGAAGCGGCTCTGTCTCCCCAGCGGCAGCTCACACTGCTCATGGAGATCCACCGCTGCGCGAAGGGCGGTGCCCAGTTTATCATCGCTTCTCACTCACCGATCCTGCTCGGAATGCCCGGCGCGGAAATTCTCTCCTTCGATGACGGTGTGATCCACCCCTGCTCCTACGAGGATACCGAGAGCTATCAGGTGACCGAGGTGTTCATCAACCACCGGGAGCATCTTCTTCACAATCTTCTGAACACCTGACAGACCGGCCTCACGCCGGTGATCAGGTGTCAGGCGATCGCCTGCATTCCCATACTCAGCACTGCTGCGATTCCAATGATCCAGTAAATGATCTTAAACATTCTTGCGGCTGCCATCTGCTCACTCCTCCTCTGCCATGTACTCTTCATACTCGGCCTCGCTGGCAAACAAAATGTAGCGGCCGTTAACTAAACCCATGTAACCGTTTCCATTCAGATATCCCTTCATAGCAGACCTCCTCAATGACTCAGAAACTGTTGTTTTCTTCTATGGTTTCATTCTACTCGGAAGGGTGTACATTTGTTTGTACAGGCAGAACATTTGTTTCGACCATTTGTTCCGTTTTTTACGAAGGACATCCTGAAATTATTCCATGGAAATCATTCAGCACTGCAGTATATAATTATATAAAGAACCTACACCTGTTCAGAAAAAGGAGAATTAAGATGAGTGATATGATGGAAAACAAAATGAATGCAGAAGAGCTTAACGAAGTTACAGGCGGCGTTGGAAGGCAGGAGATCAATGTAAGAGCTATTACCCCGATCTGGGTAATGGTAACAGCATCCAGCCTTAACTGCAGATATACCCCCAACGGCCCGATCGCCAAGACTTACGAGTACGGCCACAAGCTGAAAGTCGACGGTATCACAGACGATGGCGAGTGGTACAGACTTCTGATCAACGATCCCCGCGGCGGCACCTGCTATGCTTTCATCTACAAGCAGTACACCAAGAAGTTCTGACAAGAGAATACGGGTTCGCATCGCGAACCCTTAACAGAATTAAATCGAGTAGGAGGGGGTGATAAGCCCCCGTCCTCTCACACCACCGTGCGTACCGTTCGGTACACGGCGGTTTCAATAGTTGA
>JBGUJH010000112.1:0-15893 GCA_045113775.1 Lachnospiraceae bacterium
ACAAGAGCAGGTATGGGACGCTGCCAGGCAGGTTTCTGCTCACCTCGAACCATGGAGATCATCAATCGTGAACTTGGTCTTCCTTTAACTGAGATCACCAAGAGCGGCGGAGACTCCAAGCTTGTGATCGAGAGAACAAAGGGGGTAGAGGCATGACATCTTATGATATCGTAATCGTCGGCGGAGGCCCCGCAGGCCTCGCTGCCGCTGTTGCCGCAAAGAAGGCAGGAACAGACAGTATCCTGATCATCGAGCGTGACAAAGAGCTCGGCGGCATCCTGAACCAGTGCATCCACAACGGATTCGGCCTTCACACTTTTAAAGAAGAGCTGACGGGTCCCGAGTATGCATATCGCTTCATTCAGCAGGTCTATGATCTGGGCATCGAGTACAAGCTCGACACCATGGTCATGGATATCTCCGAAGACAAAACCGTCACCGCTATGAACCGCACGGACGGCATGTTCCAGATCAAGGCAGGCGCCGTGATCCTGGCCATGGGATGCAGAGAGAGGCCCAGAGGAGCCCTGAACATCCCCGGATACCGTCCCGCAGGCATTTACAGTGCAGGTACTGCACAGAGACTGGTCAACATGGAAGGCTATATGCCCGGCCGTGAAGTCGTCATCCTCGGTTCCGGTGATATCGGACTGATCATGGCAAGACGTATGACCTTCGAAGGCGCCATTGTAAAGGTAGTCGCAGAGCTGATGCCTTTCTCCGGCGGCCTGAAGAGAAATATCGTTCAGTGTCTGGATGACTACGGCATTCCGCTTAAGCTCTCCCACACAGTTGTGGACATCGAGGGCAAGGAGCGCGTCAGCGCTGTCACCATCGCGGAAGTCGGCCCCGACATGAAGCCTATCCCCGGAACAGAAGAGAGATATACCTGCGACACACTGCTTCTCTCCACAGGTCTGATCCCTGAGAACGAGCTGTCCAGAAACGCGGGCGTTTCCATCAACCCTGTTACCAATGGCCCTGTAGTCAATGAGATCCTTGAGACCAGCATTCCCGGCGTGTTCGCATGCGGCAATGTCCTGCACGTACACGACCTGGTAGACTATGTTTCCGAGGAAGCTACCCGCGCAGGTGAGAACGCTGCCAAGTATGTGCAGAACGGCTGCAAGGACCAGGATGGCGGCAAGATCATTCAGCTCAAGGCTGTTGACGGCGCCCGTTACACTGTCCCCTGCACGATCAATCCTGAGAGAATGGATGATCTTCTTACAGTACGTTTCCGTGTTGGCGCAGTGTTCAAAGATTCCTATGTGAGTGTCTATTTTGACGACGAGCGCGTGATGCACAAGAAGAAGAGGATCATGGCACCCGGCGAGATGGAGCAGGTCATCCTGCAGAAGAAGAAGATCGCTGAGAAGCCGGACCTCAAGACTATCACGATCAAGATCGAAGCAGAATAAGAGGAGGCAGAATATGGAAAAGAGAAATCTTACATGTATCGGCTGCCCCATGGGCTGCCAGATCACAGTAGAGTTTGAAGGCGAGGAAGTCTTCAGCGTAAAAGGCAATACCTGCGCGATCGGCGACAAGTATGCCCGCCAGGAAGTCACACATCCTGAGCGCACAGTCACCTCCACTGTAGTGGTCGTCGGCGGCGCAAAGGAAAGGACCAGTGTCAAGACAAACGCTAACATTCCGAAGGACAAGATCTTCCAGTGCATGGAGGAGATCAACAAGGTCCGCGCCCAGGCACCTCTGAAGATCGGCGATGTCGTCGTCAAAGACGTGTGCGGCACCGGAGTGGATGTAATTGTTACGAAGAACTGCGAGAGCGCGTAACGCGAAGCAGTGTCTTGCTTACGGAGTCACATAATTAAAGTAAAGGGGGTCTGCAGTTACTGCAGGCCCTCTTTTTTTGTGCTATAATCGGAGCATCGGAGGCTTGAAAACAGGTCCTCCGCGAGCAAGGGAGGAAACTAAATGGAGAAACTGTCCTATAATTATGAAGTGTTTGATTCCGGAGCAGGAAAGTATTATACGATCCTCAGCCGGGCATCCATGCCGGCGCTGATTCTGGGCGTATTGTTGATGATGTCCATCAATTCCGGAATGTTTACAGGGTTTGCGAATCTTCCGGATTATGTCAAGATCCTGTTTATGGTTTTGATCATAGTCTATATAGTGCCCGGAATTTTCGTGTTTCCTACAGCCTGGATGCTTCGGTCATGGAAGACCAGGTCGCTCAAGAACTGTTATGTCATGGCGGGAAAAAAGTCGGTGGAATATCACAAGATCTCTGACCAGACCATCAGCAGCAAGGCGGAAAATGTCTATGTGGCAACCCAGATCAAGAAAGTGGAGGAGACAAAGACCAAATATATTATTCGCGGAAACATATTGGAGAAGTATTCCGGAAACCAGAGCGGGGAACTGGTGATCCCGAAGGCTTTTGACAATATGGAATTGATAAAGAGAGCGGCAAGATACAGATAACTTGCGGAATACGTTCAGACTGCAGCTGAGACAAAAGTGGAATGACCGGAGATACCGGAAGGGGGAGCTAAGGGATGGAGGATAAGAGCAGGTATACAATGGAAGATTGGGACGCGCCTGTCTATATCGGTGCGGACGAACTGCGCCATGCGTTGGTGCACATGCAGCTCGAAAACAAGATCATTGAAGGATTCAGGCTTTTGGACTATTCATCGGTACAGCTCCCGGAATGGGAAGATCCCGATGACAGTGTGATGATCCCTGCGTTTGCGGCGCTGTCAAGCCCGCTGATCGTTCTGTTTACAGACGGCACACGACTGGAGATGTATATGCAGGACCAGTCGGTGTTCAGGCTCTCAGTCAACAGGATCCCTTTAGAAGCGATTAAGGAAGAGGTCACGACCAATACGCTGGACAGACTCTTTGCGAGAGTGATCGGGACATCCGTCGTCTTTATAGAAGTGCAGGTCACGCAGGATTTTCCTGAAGTGGCCAGAGATTACGCGGATCGTTTCAAGGGGCAGACGGAGTTCATCGATTCGGTGCTCTTTTGCCTCGATTCGGGAGAAGCGCTGGAACTCTATTCCTGGGGGAAAGAGGGAGAAGTGGATCTTCTGGATGAAAGCGGAAATATCATAATGATCGGGATGAATGAATTCCTGAATTGACGATGCACACGCGTGCGGAAAGGCAGTTGCTGCCTTACAGGCAGCCCGCACGCGGCGCAGCGGCTCGTTTTGCGAGCCTTAATAAAAAAATCCGGCTTAAATGCCGGATTTTTTTGTTCCTGTTTTTACCTTCCCGCATTCAGGCGGGTGGTGATCCAATAAGCTCCCATGGTCTGGCCGGGCTGCTCTGTGACATCGTCGTCGAGATATTCGGCAAGGATGGGAGAAATGTCCGAAGCTTTCCAAGAGTCTGCCCGGGAGACTGTGGGGTACTCGATCTCAGCGTACCAGAATTCGGTGGGAAGCCCCTCGTCGACGTGGTTGACTTCCAGTTTGAGGCCGTCCGGCAAAGCGTAGGTGCGGCGAACTTTGGGAATGAGGGGAAGGCCGATCAGGTCCTCCAGCTCGAGGAATTTATCCTGTGGGATGTCCATCTCGATCTCTTTGCGGACCAGGCCTGCGCCTGATTTGATGCAGAGAACATACTGAGTGCTGCCACCGGTCATAGCCTCTTCGCGGATGCGGACAGTGGGGCGCACGCTTATATATCCCTGGCGCATGCTCTGCTCATAGAGCATCTCAAGACCGAGTTCCTCTGAAGGCCAGCCTGAGACCATCCATTTTCTCTCTATTTCCATTTTTTCCTCCATGTCGAAGCGCTTTGCGCGAAGACACGCGAGGAGAAATTCGCGAAGGCGATTTCTCCAATGCGATCCCAAGGTTTGCGGCGCTTCGACACAAACCTTGCGAGTGAAAAATCAGCTCATCAGAGTGGTTTTTCACTCTGTTAATCCTCCCTTTGGAATTAAGGCCGCCAGGCGAGTCATGCGCCTCCTGCGGTCTGTATGTGGTATACTTTAAAAGTCTGATGAAATGAGTATAGGATTTCCGGTAATAGTTGTCAAAGGAGAAAACGATTCAATGGAAAAGAGCGGAAACGGGCGCCTGGCGCTTCTGGATACACTGCGTGGGCTGACACTGGTCAGTATGATTCTGTACCACGCCTGCTGGGATGCTGTCTATATGCTGGGAGCGGACTGGCCGTGGTATGGGAGCCGCGCCGGCTATATATGGCAGCAGAGCATATGCTGGACTTTTATTCTGCTGTCGGGCTTTTGCGTACCGTTTTCCCGCAGACTTCTCCGCCGCGGCCTTGAGGTATTCGGCGCCGGCGCGCTGGTGATGCTGGTTACAAATATTGTCCTGCCCGAGGACAGGGTCATCTTTGGCGTATTGACACTGATCGGTTCGTGCATGCTGCTGATGGTTCCGCTGAGGAAACTGCTGGATCGCGGTCAAAACAGCGGGATAATCGGATTGATCATTTTCGCAGTGCTGTTTGTTCTCTTTAAAGATGTAAATTCGGGCGTGATCGGCACCGGAATGCTGCACAGGATCCTGCCGGTGATCCCGAAATGGACGATCCCTGTTCCGGCGGCGTGGTATCGCGATCTCGCGACGGCCTATGTCGGATTTCCGCCGGCGGGTTTCTTTTCCACGGACTATTTTTCTCTGCTGCCGTGGTGCTTTCTCTATCAGTGCGGCCATGAGCTGCACCTGGTCTTCCGCAGCAGAGGATTACTGGAGTCACCGATCTTTAAAAAGGAAATAAAGCCGCTGTCCTTTATGGGGAGAAATTCTCTGTTGATCTATCTTTTGCACCAGCCCGTATTGTATCTCTTTGTAGTCCTGTACAGCATGACGAGGTGACTGCTCCCTGCGCGTCAGCTCGCTTTGCGAACCTTGAAGTATATCGCCGAAAACGGTTGCGTAAGAACTCGATTCTTGAGAAAAAACCCCGGATAGTGTATAGTAGGCATATCTTTAGGTAAAATAATTGTAAACTTTTATAGAGATTGATATATGGATATAAGGGAAAACAGCTTTTGGTATAAGCTCAAAGAGAAGCTGATCCCTGTTCTTGCAGTTATTGCAGTTGCTATATTGATTTGGTTCGCATTTGGAGACAAGATTCCGGGGCTGATTCCTTTGCTCAAAGAGGGCGACAGCCAGAAAATCGCGGATTATCTTGCCCAGGAAACCGGGATCAAGGGGGTGATCGCGGTTATTTTGCTGCAGGCGGTCCAGATCGCAAGCATTGTGATGCCGGGGATGGCGATTCAGATCGCAGCAGGCTTGATTTACGGCTGGCTGGAAGGGTTTCTCATGTGTTATATTGGGTTTGTGGTCTCTAATCTGTGCGTTTTCCTGTTCGCGAGAAAAATGGGCAGCGACAGGATCAGAGATGTGTCGATGGGCAGGACCAGCCAGTGGCTTTTGGAGAAGCTGAACGGCACGAAACCGCAGTTTATGGTTGTAGTCGCCAACATGGTGCCCGCAGTCCCAAACGGCATTATTCCTTATATTGCTGCAAAGACTGATATAACGCCCCTCGATTATGTGAAAGCTGTAGCCATGGGAAGCTGGCTGCAGATTCTCTTGTCCTGTCTGGCGGGGCAGTTCATCATCAAAGGGAAATGGCTGTATACGGTACTTACGCTGGCGTTTCAGTTTGCCGTGGTGGTCATTATTTTGTGGAAGAGAGAGTGGTTCCTGGAGCGGATCCAATGAGTTGGGAGATTCCGCCCCGGAAACATGAGGTATAAGACGTGACGGAAGAGAAGAAGGATGTCGAGCAGGCTCTGGCGCAAAGCCTCAAAGAGCAAGTGCAGAAAATGCCTTTTGAGAAAATAACGATCAAGAAGATCACGGACGGGGCGGGAGTGATCCGGGTGACCTTCTACAATCACTTTCAGGACAAATATGACCTTCTGGGATATATCGTGCAGAAGGAGATTCTTGAACCGGTCGGCATCCTGTTAAAGAACGATATGTACAAAGAGGCGCTTACCCTGATCTTCACCAATCTGAAGAAAGACAGCGCATTCTATGAGAAAGCTGTCCGGATCGAGGGGCAGAATTCATTCGAGGAGATTACCGAGGAGTGCATCTACAAGCTCCTTCTGGACCTGTTCAGCGAGAGGAGCAGCGGGAAGCCGCACGCCAAGCACCCGTGGCTGACGATCGATTCTCTGGCCAGATACTATGCCAGGTCCATGAATTATGTGGTGATCTACTGGATCAAATCCGGCATGACTGTACCGCCGGAGGAAGTCGCAAATGTTTATGAATATATTGTGACCCGCTCTCTATGGGATGTCCTGGAGGAACTCTGAAAAAACGGGCGGGTGAGCCTGCACAACTGAGTGCTTCGGCACAACAAAACAGCCGGCTTGTCTAACGGCCGATAGACAAAAGGGCCGGTTTGTATAACAGAACTTAACATCGCGAAGGGATTGAATATGTCCATATTCAATCTCTTTTTTTATACTCTTTTTCGGTGGGAAAAGAGAATTCCCGCACGCCTTCCTGTGCATTGGGAGGA
This sequence comes from Lachnospiraceae bacterium, assembly GCA_045113775.1. Taxonomy (GTDB): domain Bacteria; phylum Bacillota; class Clostridia; order Lachnospirales; family Lachnospiraceae; genus CAG-791. Next base: position 6,508 of record JBGUJH010000112.1, read on the forward strand.
AGGAATAAGATAGACAGGAGTAGGAGTTTTGTTATGAAAAGTTTTGGCAGCGCAGTGGTTAAAGTCAGGCATCTGATCCTGATCCTTGCTTTTGTTCTGCTGGTCCCTGCAGTCTGGGGGTATACGCATACGAGGGTCAATTACGATATTTTGACCTATCTGCCGGACAGTATTGAGACCATCAAAGGGCAGGACATCCTGATGAACGAGTTCGGGACGGGCGCCATCACGATGCTGATCGTGGAGGACAAGAAAGACAAGGAGATCGTGGCTCTTAAACAGGAGATCGAGAAAGTGGAGCATGTCAAAAAAGTGCTCTGGTACGACAGTTTCGCGGACATTACGATCCCCAAGGAAATGCTTCCCGAGAAGATCAGGGATGCTTTCATGAAGGGAAACGCGACGATGATGGCGATCACCTATGATTCCTCGACATCTTCGGATGAGACAATGGGAGCGGTGGCAGACATCCGAAAGGTATTGGACAGCGGATGCTATCTGCAAGGAATGTCCGCGGTCATCACAGACACCAAAGACCTGGCGGAATCGGAAGAACCGATCTACGTTGCATTGGCGGTTCTGCTGTCATCTATCATTCTGGCGCTGAGTATGGATACCTTCCTGGCGCCTGTGTTTTTCCTGCTGTCGATCGGTATAGCGATCATTTATAATCTGGGTTCCAATTACTTTTTCGGTGAAGTATCATATATTACAAAGGCGCTGGCGGCAGTCCTGCAGCTGGGCGTCACAATGGATTACTCGATCTTCTTGTGGCACAGTTTCAAGGAAAATGAGAAGATCTACAATGATTCCAAAGAAGCTATGGCTGTGGCGATCAACGAGACGCTTAAATCAGTCGTGGGATCTTCCGTCACGACGATCGCAGGCTTTGCGGCTCTGTGCTTTATGAGGTTCAGGTTCGGCCTGGATGTAGGCCTTGTCATGATGAAAGGCGTGGCCCTGGGCGTGATCTGCTGTGTGACGGTGCTTCCGTCGCTGATCCTCGCCTTCGAAAAGGCGATCGAAAAGACGAGGCACAGGCCTCTGCTCCCGACTTTTTCGAAGATCGCGGATTTTGTACAGAAATATAACAAGGTAGTATTCCTGGTATTTCTTCTGGCGTGGATTCCCGCTATATACGGGTACACGCACTACGATATCTATTACGACATCATCCAGACACTGCCGAAGAATCTCCCCTCTATGGTGGCCAATCAGAAGATGGAAGACACCTTCAGCATGAACAATACACTCATGATCCTGGCTGATGCGGATCTTGACGCCAAGTCCGGTGACCGGATGTCTCAGGAGATCAAAAAAGTGGACGGCGTCAGCAGTGTCATTTCTGTGGACAGCTTCATGGGCGAAGGGATTCCGAGAGAGATGCTGCCGGAAGCTGCAACGGAAGAATTGTACGGAGGCGGATACCAGCTGATGCTGGTGGCCAGTGAATATGTCACAGCTACCGATGAGATGAATCAGCAGATCGATACGATCAATGAGATCATCCACCGTTATGACAGTAAAGCGATGCTGATTGGCGACGCTCCCTGTACCAAGGACCTGATCACGATCTCTAACCACGACTTCAACGTCGTCAACTGGACTTCCATCGGCATCATAGCGGCGATCATCATGTTTGTGTTCACGTCGCTGAGTCTCCCGGTCCTGCTGGTCCTGGTCATCGAGTGCGCGATCTTCATCAACATGGGACTTGCATTTTACACGGGCACTTCTCTTCCTTTCATTGCCTCGATCGTCATCGGCACGATCCAGCTGGGATCTACCGTTGATTACGCGATCCTGATGACGAGCCGATACCAGGTGGAGAGAAGATCCGGAAAGAGCAAGAGTGAAGCGGTCCTGATCGCCCACAAGACTTCGATCCAGAGTATTTTCGTAAGCGCGATGTCCTTCTTCGCGGCGACTTTCGGAGTGGGAATGTATTCGGGGATCTCCGTTATTTCCTCTCTCTGCATGCTGATGGCCAGAGGTGCGCTGATCAGTATGGTGACTGTAGTATTCGCGCTTCCCGCGATCCTTCTGCTGTTCGATCCGATCATCATCAGAACGAGCCGGGGATTTATAAGTAAAGACAACAATTTAGAGAATCAGGGCAGCGAGCTGTCCCATTCAATGTGAAAGACTGCATAGTGACTCGCAAACGAGTCTTGACATAGGAGAAAAGTTATGAAAAGAAAACAGGTTCTGGCCCTGCTCCTTGCAGTGGCAATGACAGCAAACATGTCTATGCCCGCGTTCGCGGCTGCTTCAGCGCCCGTACACGGAAGCATTTTCTGGGGCTCTGAGGAGACGGATACGATCACGGAGAAAGATCTGGCACAGGCACTCGCGGCAGCGGTCGGCACAGGTCAGGAGACCGAGGGAGCCGAAAAAGAGGAGACGGTCTATGTTTTTACAGATGCAAACGGCAATCAGAAGAGCATGACAGTGTCCAGCTGGCTCAAGAACACCAATGGGGCGGACAAGCTCTACGACAATTCGATCCTCCAAAATATAGAGAACGTCAAGGGTGATGAGTCCTTTACGCAGAGCGGCGATATTTTGACATGGAATGCGGGCGGAAATGACATCTATTATCAGGGAACGACCGAAAAGGAGGCACCCGTCACCCAGAAGATCACTTATTACCTGGACGAGAAGGAGATCGCACCCGCAGACCTGGCCGGCAAATCCGGTAAGGTCAGGATCCACATCGACTATCTCAACAGCGAGAAGTATGACGAGGTCTTCGTGCCTTTTACGACCATGACCGGCATCATCTTCTCCAATGACAATGTGAAGAACGTCGAGGTCGACAACGGCTCCGTCCTCTCCGAGGGCAAGAACACCGTAGTCGTCGGCATGGCTTTCCCGGGACTGGGAGACAGCCTGAAGGGGGCAAAAGACAGCGCGGAGCATCTTCTTGAGGAGACTGAAGCCAGCGAGAAGTCCAAGGATAAGCTTGAAGAACTGGATATCCCGGACAGCGTCGATATCACCATGGACGCCACGGATTTCAAGATGAGCACATGCATGACTATGGTATTCTCCGGTCTGTTCGATGACGACGAAGATATTGACGAGGAGCACGACAGTTTCCTGAAGGATATGGACGAGAAGATCGCGGATCTGGAGAAAGACGGAAACGACCTGGCAGACGGAGCCGGCGAGCTCTCGGACGGCATTAATGAGGCGGCGGACGGATCTAATGATCTGGCGGACGGAGCCGGTGAGCTGGCGGACGGAATCAGAGAGTATACGGACGGCGTTTCGCAGGTCAATGACGGCGCTTCACAGATCAGTGACGGCACTCAGACTCTTGTGGACGGACTTCCTACGCTGACTAAAGGACTGAAGGACTATACGGATGGCGTGGCGCAGGCGGACAGCGGCGCAGGGCAGCTCAAGGACGGTATCTCTCAGTATACTGGAGGCGTCACGGAACTGAATAAAGGCGCCGGACAGCTCAAAGAAGGCGCCGGACAGCTCACAGACAGCCTCCCGGAACTCACGGGCGGCCTTAAACAATACACGGACGGCGTGTCAGACGTTGATGCCGGCGTTGACCAGCTGGTACAGGGACTTCCCGGTCTCACGAATGGAACTGAGACATTGAGCGGAGGATTGGGTAAATTTAGCGCAGGCATCGATGGATTGACAAAAGGCCTTATTGCACTGCATGACGGGACACCTGAAGAAGGCGGCCTGCATCAGCTTGCCGAAAGCTCCGGAGATCTTGTGAATGGAGCTGAGGGGCTCGCAACAGGGGCGCAGCAGCTCAGCGAAGGGCTGGCGCAGTATACTGCCGGAGTCGCTCAGGCAAAAAAGGAAACTGCTTCTATGATCGGTGAAGACGGGATGATTTCGAAACTCGAGAGCAGCGCTGGCAGCTTAGAAGATGATATTTCAAATTATAATTCCGCAGTCAGCAATTCAGTCACGGAGGTTGAGGAAAGCGCTGGAAAGATCTCAAAAGGAGCAAGCGAAGCGAAGACAGCAGTCGATGATCTTGACGGCAAAATCTCTAATATCGAGAATGTGGAAAAGACAGTAAATGAGGCTGCTGGTAGTTTTGCGGACCCGATCGTTCAAATTAACGAAAACGCAAAGACATTAGGGGAAATCGCCGATATGGATGATTTCGCAGCAAGCCAGGACACAATTGACGCTGCGAAAGCAAAAGGTCTTGCGGCGGTAGAGGAGATCAGCTATGAGAAATCGGATGTCTCTCTGGATGTTTATCAAGCTGTCTACAACAGCCTCGACAATCTGCCCGATGAGGACAGGAAAAAGGCAGCAGATGCTGCACAGGCTGCTGCTAATGAGAAGGTCGGTGAACTGAATGATCAGCTGGATAAAGAGCTGGTGGCAATGGCAAGTAAAGCAAATGAAGCGATCAAAACGGCAGCAGGAACTTCAGCGGCAGCAGCAGCCGAAGGTACTGCAGATGAAGCAAAAGGTATACTAACAAATATAAAGGAAACCGCGTCGGATTCTGTAGATAGTCTGACAGAAGTTTCTGCTGATCTTTCGACTATTTCCAGTGATGTCAAAGACGCAGGCGAGGCAATCGGAGGAATCAAGGAACCGATGAGTACTCTGCAGAATAACCTGAACAGTGTAGTTGAGGAATCATTGGCGCTCGCAGGCGAGGCATCAGTTCTTGTTAAAGATTCTGGTGTAATCAGTGGTAAATCTTCAGATCTGGCTCAGGCAGCAGACGATCTTTTGAATGAGCTCAGCGACCTCAAGCAAGGCGTTTCGGATCTGGATACAGAGCTGGGACAGCTGACAGATCAATCCGGGTCACTTACCGGCAGCGCTAAGGCAATCAGCGCAGGGCTCTCTCATGTACCTGCTGATGAGAGCGAAAAGCCCGGTCTGGTTCAGGCACTGACGGCCTATACGGACGGAGTCGGAAAGGTTGATTCCGGCGTGGAACAGCTTGTGGACGTTGCCAAAACACTAAACGGAAGCACCGCTAAACTGATCGAAGGATCTCAAAAGCTGGATGAGGGTGCGAAGGCACTTTCAAAGGGAGCACAGGATCTCAAAGACGGCACCGGTAAACTGGCGGCCCAGAACGGAAAACTTATGGGCGGCGTCAACGCCCTTTCAGACGGAGCCTCCGAACTTGTTGGCGGCATCAGCGGACTTGCTGCGGGAGCGGATACGTTGGACAAAAAGGGCGGTGAACTGAAAGGCGGGATCACCAAACTCAAAGAGGGCACTTCTATGCTGGCAGGAAGCAACGAGAAGCTCACAGGCGGCGTTAAAGAACTTTCGGCAGGAGCCTCCAAGCTTAACGACGGCATTGACCAGCTGGCTGACGGCACGCAGAAGCTCGACAATAACAGCGGAAAGCTCAACGACGGCGCATCCCAGCTCAGCGAAGGCGCCGCGAAGCTTGCAGACGGAATGTCTGAGATCTCATCCGGCGCGCTGGAGCTCAAAGACGGATGCGTCAAGCTCAACGAGGAGGGTGTCAGGAAGCTCTCCGACCTCTACAAGACGGATGTAAAGTCCATTGACAGGAGAGTCAGCCTGCTCAAGGATGCGGCAAAATCTTACAAGACATTCAGTGGAACGGCAAATCCTGACAAGACGAGAGTGAAGTTCATCTACAAGACGGACAGCATTGAGAAGAAGGACTGATATTTTGACGACGCGAAGTTAACGTCACAATATCAGGGATAAGAAAATGGGAAGCATAATTATTATTTCGCTCGCTCTGGCGCTGGGGACCTACGGAATCGCGGCGCAGAGAGGGGCAAATCTGGTCAAGCTGGACAGAAATACTGTAGTCATGTCCGCACTCTGGGGAGTGCTGGAGCTCGCCGCGGCTTTTGCCGGGTACGGAGCGGGCAGATGGATCCTGGCAAGCGAGATTGGTGCAGATCACAGCGCGTTCTGGATCCACGTCCTTGCCGGAGTTCTGCTTGCAGCGGTTGGAATCAGCATGCTGATGCAGGCCTTTAAGAAAAAATCGTTTCTGGAGCACAGGATGGAAAGCGTCGACATAAGGACAGATGTCCTGCTATCCATGCGGGCATGTCTGTCAGCGCTTTTGCTCGGTATCGCATGCGGACTGCTTCTGGTCCCAATGAGAGGGTTTCTACTGAGCGTGTTCGGCTTATGCGTCCTGTTCGCAGGAATCGGATATGTCAGCGGCAGAGCCAATGGGGCGATCCTGACAGATCAGGCGATCGGGCTGGCAGGAAGCCTTTTATGTATATTAGGTATCTGCTTGCAGATCGAATAAGAGAAATTGTTGAACTCAGGGGGTCATTCTCCCGCCTCTATTGGCGGTGAGTTTGTAACAAACTTTACTCAGTGGCGGGAGATAAGCCCCCACTGAGTTCACGATGCACACGCGTGCGGAGAGGAAGATGTTGCCTTTCAGGCAACCCGCACGCGGCGCAGCGGCTCGCTCTGCGAGCCTTAACTTGCGCCGCAGCTTCAGGCTGCGGCGTTTTTGTGTGATTCAGGAAGTATCCGTTTATTCTGATTGCCGGTTGGGCATATCATGATGTTGGACTATATAGGCTCATTTTTCATATTCTGCCCCCATCAAGATTTGCAATCAGTAACTTTTTTCATGAAAATGCACCTGATTTTTGCTCTGGTTGGAATATACGCGCTTTTTTCTCCTGCGGGCCTCCATGCAAGAAATCGTAAGAGCTGTCGAATGGAGGCCACATATCTCCGGACAGGCTGTTTGATCCAACTCTGATGAAAATAATCTCAAAAAAGTGCTGTTTAAGCTGTTTTTCATTTTTTACATGGGGGCCAGCAAACCAAATCGTCCCATATAGTCCAACCGCCCAGAAAATTTCATGCGCATGGGGGCCCAGCAAACCAAATCGTCCATATAGTCCAACCGTCAAAGATGCATGTAAGATATTCAGCCAAAAAACACCACAACCGGCCAAAAACAGCACAGCCGGCCCAAAAACGGCATAGCCGGCAAATGCATCTTCGTGCAAGCACGAGCTGCGCTTACCGGCTTATCGCACAAAAAACAGGGGCCGCACCGTTTGGTGCGGCCCCTGAAAAGCTGTGGGCTTTTGTGCTGGCTTGTTCAGTTATGCCGGATCAACTCAATCGGTTATGCTGGATCAGCTGAAGATCGGCTTGATAGCTGCGGACAGCTCGTCCTTCTCAGCCTGAGCTGCGTCGAGATCCTTGCCGAGAGTGGTGTAGTAAGCCTTGATCTTGGGCTCGGTTCCGGAAGGTCTGACCATGACCTTGGCGCCGTCCTCGAGAACGAAGGAAAGAACGTTTGCTTTCGGAAGACCTGTGGTCTCGGGCTTAGCGTAGTCCGTTACGCTCGCGACCTTCTTGGTGCCGAATGCCTTCGGAGGATCCTTGCGGAGGCCGGCCATGATGCCTGCCATCTTGTCCATGCCGGAGAGGCCGGGGAACTCGACAGTGTCGATCTTGTTGAGGTAGCGGCCATACTGTGCGTAGATCGCCTCAAGACGCTCTTTGATGCTGGATCCGATGCTGCGATAGTAAGCAGCCATCTCGCAGATGAGCATGGAGCCGATGATAGCATCCTTGTCACGTACATAAGGGCCTGCCAGGTAGCCGTAGCTCTCTTCGAAACCGAAGATGAAGCGGTCGACTTCGCCTGCTGCCTCGAGCTGTGCGATCTGATCGCCGATCCACTTGAATCCGGTCAGTGTCTGACGGAGCTCTACGCCGTAGTGCTCAGCAACCTTTGCAGCCAGAGGAGTGGAAACGATGGACATAACAGCAACGGGGTTCTTGGGCATTGTGCCCTTCTCGATGCGGCCTGCGCAGATGTAGTCCAGAAGGAGGACGCCCATCTCGTTACCGGAAACCAGCTCGTAGGAGCCGTCCGGGCACTTCATGGCGATACCGACACGGTCAGCGTCGGGATCGGTCGCCAGCATCAGATCAGCGCCGACTTCCTTGGCCAGCTCAAGACCCTTGCGGAGAGCCTCAAAGATCTCGGGGTTCGGATAAGGGCAGGTCGTGAAGTAGCCGTTAGGATACTCCTGCTCTTTGACGATGGTGATGTCGGTAATACCCATATCCTTGAGGATGCGGGTAACGGGAACGAGGCCTGTGCCGTTCAGAGGAGAGTAGACAAGCTTGAGGCCTGCGGTCTTGCAGAGACCCGGACGAACCTGACGTGCTTCGATCGCTTCATACAGAGCTTCCTTGCAGTCGTCGCCGACGAACTTGATGAGGCCCTTCTCAACGCCTTCTGCGAAGGACATGTACTTAGCGCCGGTCAGAACGTCTGTCTTCTGGATCGCGTCATAAACTACTGCTGCAGCATCGTCAGTCATCTGGCATCCGTCGGGACCATAAGCCTTGAAACCATTGTACTTGGCAGGGTTGTGGGATGCTGTGATCATGATGCCTGCGTTGCAGTTATAATAACGTGTTGCGAAGCTCAGAGCGGGAACGGGCATGAGCTCGTCATAGATGCGGACGTTGATTCCGTTTGCAGCCAGAACGCCTGCGGCGTCACGTGCAAAATTCCAACCCTTGAGACGGCTGTCATAGCTGATCGCGACTGTCTGTGTGCCGCCCTGTGTGAGTACCCAGCTGGCGACGCCCTGTGTAGCCTGGCGGACTACCCAGATGTTCATGCGGTTCGTGCCTGCGCCGAGAGTGCCGCGCAGTCCTGCAGTACCAAACGCAAGAGCGATAGCAAAACGCTCTTTGATGGCCTCGTCATCGCCTTCGATGGCGCGAAGCTCTGTGTTCAGGTCGGGGTCCTGAAGATCTGCAGCGAGCCAGCGCTTGTAATCATCAAGATACATAGTTTCTCTCCATTCCGGAGCGCTGCTAAATAGTACTGTCTGAGGCGCTCCCTCACAGACAGATGTGTGTACCCGCATCATCTGCAGTGCGGGCGCACATTAAACAACAAGTTGCCGGAATGACGGCAGGAAACGGGAGTTTATCGAAGACATTTACCGAAAACTGCCAAATCATCCTCTAAAGAATAAACCTGTTTTAGGCATTTCTACCTAATATTAATATTACGAACTTTGCGATGACTTGTCAATCTATCCTATATAACGGATTTGACTACACTGTATTTGGGCAGGATGACACCGCCTTGTGTTCATGTGAAAAAGATGCTAAAGTTATTTTGTATAGGTGTCTTAAGCAACAGCTGCATTATGCGCACGCGTGCGGCGAGGAAGTTGTTGCCTTTCAGGCAGCCGGCACTTTGCGAGGAAGATGCGGCAAGGGAGCTGCTGCCTTTCAGGCGGCCGGCACTCGGCGCAGCGGCCCGCACCGCGAGCCTTATAACACAGGGGGGATGTCCCCCGCTGAGTTATATGATGCACACGCGTGCGGAAAGGTAGATGTTGCCTTTCAGGCAACCCGCACGC
>JBGUJH010000113.1:0-29492 GCA_045113775.1 Lachnospiraceae bacterium
ACCCTTGCCTTCGGCTATATCCTTCCCACTACCGGGCGGATTCGGGACTTTCACCCGTTAGAAACGTGCGCCGCCGGGCGCACAGAAGAAAAGAGAACGCTTACAGGCTGAACCCTGCAGGCGTTCTCTTTTTTGGCTAATTTGCAGCTCATAATGCACACGCGTGCGGAGAGGCAGATGCTGCCTTCCAAGGCAACCCGCACGCGGCGCAGCGGTTCGCTCTGCGAGCCTTGAATCACTCAAGCTCCGAGAATTTGTCGTTGAAGAGCGCTTTGATCCTCTCGTACTGTTCCTCGGTCGGCGCCGACGCCGTCTCGCCGGAAACCAGGAGGATATATCTTGCCAAACTGTCACAGCGGTCGATGATCCGTTCAAATCCTGCACAGAACTCGGAGAAAACTCTGCTGCTTTCCTGACTGCACTCGCCGCTGTGGAGTCTTCTCACATGTCTTCGGTTGATCTTGCCAAGAAGATCCGTGATGATCTCTCTGTAGATCTGCACTGTGCTCGCCAGCCTCGTGTTCTGTGTCGCATAGTCGTGCACAGTAGCTTCCAGGATTTCCTGAACCGCGCTTCCGAACGTGGCGATGTCTTTCTTTGCCCCTTCAGAGAAACTCTCTCCGCTCTTCTTCAAGCCGATGAAGGACTCCGTCATGCCTTTGATCTTCTCTGCCATCTCCGCGAAATTGTTCACCGCGCTGCTCAGATACGCGAGGTTCCTTGCTTCCTGATCATGCATTTTATGCTCTGAGAGCCGTATGCAGTACTTTCTGAGCTGGCTGACATACCGCTCCGCCTTAACGCCCGTCAGACGCATATCTTCAGACTGCTCCGGCAGATTCTTGTCGATCATGTCCAGATATAAGTCATAGTACTCCTGCACCACATCTGCCAGCATGAAAGATGCGGTCCTGACCTGATCGATCGCAAATGCGGGATTTCTGAGGAACAGAGGATCGAGAATAGTAAGCGTATCCGCTTCTTCTTCTTTTTCCGCCGCACTGAAGGGAAGGACCATGTGCACCAGCTTTACAAGCAGCCTTGAAATCGGCAGGAACACCGCGCTGCCCAGCAGATTGATCAGTGTGTGGAAAGCCGCGATGCCGACAGCGCCGGCCACATTTCCCATAAATGAGAATTTCAGCATGCCGGCGAGTATATAGAAGATCACCAGAAACAACGTATTACGGATCAGGTTGTAGAACAAGTGGATCATCCCCGCTCTTTTGCCCTTATTACTGCCGCTGAGAGAAGCAAGGACTGCGGTAAGACAGGTTCCTACCTGCGCGCCGCACACGATCGGGATCGCCATCCCGTATGTCACTCCTACAGACATAGCCAGCGCCTGAAGAATACCGATCGCAGCCGCCGAGCTCTGGATCATGAGCGTACACGCAATTCCCACAAGTACACCGATAAAAGGGTTCGAGACGCTGAGCATCATCCGGTTAAAAGCAGGGACATTCTGGAGCGGAGCCACCGCGTTGCTCATCATATCCATACCGATCATCATGACGGAAAAGCCTACGACGATCGTGCCGATCGACCTCTGTTTTTCACCTTTCGCAAACATCAGGAACACTACTCCGCCGATTGCCAGGAAAGGAGTAAATGATGACGGTTTCAGAAGCTGCAGCCAGAAGGAGCCGCCCAGCGAGTTCAAACTGAGCAGCCACGCTGTAGCCGTGGTTCCGAGATTTGCTCCGATCATAACGCCCGCGGACTGCGTGACAGTCATGATCCCCGAATTCACAAGGCCGACGACCATTACTGTCGTCACCGATGACTGCACAAAAACCGACAGGATCGTTCCAAACGCCCATCCCGCGAAGCGGTTTGCGGTGATCTTGTCAATGACACCGCTCAGTTTCCCGCCTGCAAGCTGCGTCAGTGTGTCGCTCATCACGTTCATACCGAACATGAAAAGTGAAAGTCCGCTCAGCATTCCTGTAACTAATGCAAAAATCTGTGTTCCGTTCATAATTATAGGTTCCTTTACAAATTAATAATGCAGGAGCTGCATTGTAAACTGCAGCGCACTGATTTTTTCCGCCTCACAGCTTTTTACGGAATTTCCATACCTGGACCTCATAGGGCCTGAGTGTCCCGGCCTGAGCGGTCTCCCCTGCTTTCATGCCTTCTTCAGAGATATAATTGTCCAGGATCAGTTTCCCTTTCTTGTAATTATACCCCCTCGGCATGCGGTAGGAACGATCATGTGTCGCAAATGAACAGACAACGAGGATCCTCTCCTCCAGTCCGTTGCCCTTATCTGTATACTTCCTCTCGTACATAAATATTCTGCTGCTGTGAGAGAAGTATTCCCGGTACGTTCCGAGAAGGAGCGTTCTGCTGTGCTTTCTGAGCGCCAGGCACCGCCTGTAGAAATTCAGAATGCTGAGCGGGTCCCTCTCCTCCGTCCGGGCATTGATGAATGAATAGTTGGGATTTACATAGAACCACGGCTTTCCGGTGGTAAATCCCGCGTTTTTTTCGTCTGTCCACTGCACCGGCGTCCTCGCCGAGTCGCGGGTCGACACATGGATGCGCTCGAGCCTGCGCTCCACCGAATCCTTCAGGAAGAAGGAGTTGTAAGCGTTTTTGGCGGCCACATCGATGTATTTGTCGATGGAATTGAGCGCGATATTTGTCATGCCCAGTTCCTGCCCCTGGTAGAGGAACGGCGTCCCCCGCTGCAAAATATAGCACGCCGCGAGCATGGATCCGGACTCTTTCCACCAGCGCCGATTACCGTATCTGCTCACCACGCGCGGGTGGTCGTGGTTCTCCAGGTACAGTGCGAACCAGGCCTTTCCCTGCAGTCCGTACTGCCAGCGGCGGAAAGCCCTCTTGAGCTTGCGCAGCCTGAAGCCGTGGTATACGTACTCCGTCATAAAGCAGTCCGCGAACATGGTATCAAACTGGATCAGCAGATCCAGCACTCTGTCTTTGCCTCCGATATAGGTCAGCGCCGTCTTTACGGACGTAAAGGGCGCCTCCCCGATCTGCACCGCGCCGTACTCCAGCGCCACCTGACGGAACTCCTCCAGGAATTTGTGCAGATTCGGGCCGTCCTTGTAAAAAGGCAGCCCGTTGATCGCAGGCACGAAGGACCAGCCGTCCGGCAGATCCGGATTTTTGGAGATGAAGTTGATGACATCCTCCCTGAATCCGTCCACGCCCATGTCCAGCCAGAATCGCATGATATTCTTTACTTCTTCGCGGACCCTGGGGTTGTCCATGTTGAGGTCGGGCTGTTTTTTGGCAAAGACGTGCAGATAGTACTGCCCTCTCTGCTCATTATATTCCCATGCGAGCCCTTCGAACTGGCTGTACCAGTTGTTGGGCGGGAGCTTTTCCTCGCCTTTGAAACGGGGGTCGCGCCAGATGTAATAATCGCTGTAGGGATTGTCTTTACCGCCTTTGCAGCTCTCGATAAACCAGGGATGTTCGTCGGAAGTGTGATTGATCACCAGGTCCAGCAGAACCTTCATCCCCAGCTCATGCGCGCGGTCCAGGACTTTTTTGAACTGATCCAGGGTTCCGTAGTCGGGATGTATGTTCTTGTAGTCGGAGATGTCGTATCCGTAATCCGCGTTGGGCGAAGGGTAGATCGGGCTGAACCATATGCCGTCTACGCCGAGTTTTTTAATATATTCCAGCTTGTCGTAGACGCCGTACAGGTCGCCGATCCCGTCCCCGTTTCCGTCGCAGAAGCTCCGGACCCAGATCTGGTAGAAAGACATTTTCCGGAAATCATACTGCTTTTTCACTTCTTAAAAAGCACCTCCGCTTCTGTCCACAGGTCTTCTAAGACGTCCTCCCACCGCAGCGCCTGATCGTCCAGAGAGCGCATCTCTGCCTGCGTGAATGCAGCCATGCCCATCGCCTTATCGCGTATGTCGCCCAGCGTCCCTTTGACGTTCTTGCGGACTTTTGAGCTTTCTTCCATTGTCCTCGCGACCAGCTTGACCATGTTGTCGGTCATCTGTTTTTTGCGGGAGGGCATCGCGCCGATCTTTTTCCTGGCCAGAATGTACTCGTAGCGCTCATAGGCCTTCGCGACGCATTCCTCCCAGGAGAGATAGATCTCATCCATCGCGTGCTGCCCTACGTCATGCACGTGATCGAGATCCCCGCAGAGTCTCTTCAAAAGCTCCGCCATTGCCTCCGCGGACTCCTCGATGATAAATCCGTTCCTGTCATCCGTGATGCCTTCCGCCGCGCAGGAATCCTTGATCAGGACGCTGGCCAGCCCGCAGGCCGCCGCCTCGCGCACAACGAGCCCGTTGGTGTCGAAGGTGGACGGGAACAGGAAGAGATCGCCTCGTGTATTCCACGCGCGCAGCACGTCGCGGTCATAGATCGGGCCGGTAAAGAAGACCTTAGGGTGATCCCCTCCCATCAGTCCCAATTCTGTCGCCTTTCTCTCCAGCACTTCTTTGTCCGGACCTTTTCCTACAAAGACCATCCGGAAATCCTGGCCGCTGTCCGCAAGTATTTTCAGCGCGTCCAGGATCATCGGCAGGTTCTTGTAGTTGATGAGCCTTCCGACGTACAGGAACATCGGGACTCCCTCCGGCAGATCGTAACCTGCCGTGACTTTGTCGACAGTCTCCTTGTCCACTCTGCCTTTGGCAAAGTCCACGCCGTTGTTCATGACGCGGTAGTCACCCTGAAAACCAAGCGCTTTCAGAGACTTTCCGGCTCCGTCGCTGACCACCCAGATCTCATCGCAGGCCTCAATATTGCTGACCATGGCCTTGATCGTCTCTTCGGCGATCAGATTTATTTTGGCAGCTCTCCGTATGTCAATGTCATATTTCGTGTGATATGTGAAGACGATCGGCGCTCCCGTCATTTCGCGCAGAAGGCGCGCTACGACCGTCGCGGACGCCGGCCCGTGCGTATGAATGATGTCGGGCCTGAAATCCGCCAGCATTGAGACTTCCTTCCCGACCAGCGGATTCCCTGTGCGGTATCCGTTAGTCTGCGCGGCTGTGTCGAAGCTGGGATAGGCTACGACCTTATACGGATATTCATCGTATTTCCCGTCCGGATATCTGGGAGTGCCGACTTCAATATCCGCACCATAATCTTTCATCATGTAGTTGGCATAATTCATCAAAACATTGACCACTCCGTCAATTACGGGCGGAAAGGACTCGTTCAAAAGACATACTTTCATTTATTACCTCCTGCTGTGGTTCCAAGATGCATACTGTTTTTAGTATAGCAAAAAAGACAGACGCCTGCGCCCGTCTTTTTCACTGTGATAACAATTTTCAGCCCGTACGCCTCGTTCTAAGGCACATTTCACTGGAATCTCTCGTCTATGACTCTCTTGGACTTCTTCTCGCTCCTGGGCAGGAATCCGAGCTCCACCACGTAGACGATGGGAGTGAAGCCGATCTTGCTCTTGACCGCCGCCGCGACCTTCTGCTGCAGAGCCTTGAAGTCGCTGCTTCCGCTTGCCTCGACGTAGATACGCATACTGTCCTTTCCGTCGAGATGGGAGATGCGGATCTGGTACTCGCTGGACAGCTCGGGGAATGTTCCCAGGATCTCTTCGATCTGCTTGGGGAACACGTTGACGCCCTTGATCTTCATCATGTCGTCGCTTCGGCCGGTGATCACATCGATGCGGGGGAACTTGCTTCCGCAAGGGCACTCTCCCGGGATGATCCTGGAGAGGTCGTGAGTGCGGAAACGAATGAGCGGCGCACCTTCCTTGACAAGCGTAGTGATGACGATCTCGCCCCACTCGCCGTCCGGAACGTTCTTGCCGGTCTGGGGATCAATGATCTCGAGATACAGATAGTCGTCCCAGTAGTGCATACCGGTGTCATATTTGCAGTTGATGCCGATACCGGGGCCGTAAATCTCGGTCAGTCCGTAAATATCATAAAGCTCTATGCCCAGCTCCGTGGAAATGCGCTTGCGCATCTTCTCGCCCCAGCGCTCAGAGCCGATGACACCCTTCTTCAAGTGGATCTTATCAGCGATACCCCTCTTCTCGATCTCCTCAGCCAGAAGCAGCGCGTAAGAAGAGGTGGCGCACAGGACCGTCGACTTCAGGTCCATCATCATCTGCAGCTGTTTGTTGGTATTGCCGGGTCCCATGGGGATCGCCATGGCGCCGAGCTTCTCACATCCGTTCTGGAAACCGATTCCCGCTGTCCACAGGCCATAGCCGGGCGTGATATGGATGCGGTCCTCTTTAGTAATACCCGCAAACTCATAGCAGCGCTTGAACATCTCGCCCCAGTCATCCACATCTTTGGCGGTATAGGGGATGATGACAGGCATTCCTGTCGTTCCGGAAGACGAGTGGATCCTGACCACTTCATCCTCTTTACAGGTCATCAGTCCCAGCGGATATGCGTCACGCAGGTCCTGTTTCTCGGAAAAAGGCAGATTCAAAAAATCCTCCACGCTGTCTACGTGGTCGATGCCCGCCTCTTTGAGGCGCTTTCCGTAGAAATTGTCCGCTTCGATCAGACGCCGAATCTGATTGTTCACCTGTTCCAGCTGTTTCTCATTAATTTGCATCTCTAAATCCCCCCTTGCTCCAGGATAATGCTTTTTTATTTAATTCAAGGAACTTCTCCGGCACTTTCTCGCGCACCGCATTCTCCAGATCTTCCTCGCTCAGCCCGAGTTCTCCGCTCCTGAGAGCGGCTCCCAGAAGTACGACGTTCAATACTTTGGCGCTGCCCAATTCCTGTGCTGCCTTGTCCGCGTCCACGATCGTCAGGCGCTCTACGTGCGCCTTCAGATACTCGATCATCGCGTCCGCGTCATAGTGAGACTGGCCGATCATAGCGCTCACCGGCATCACCGGCCTGCTGCTGACGACCACCGCGCCGCCTTTCTTCAGGAAAGGAAGCTGGCGCACTGTCTCACCGGGCTCAAAGCCGATGATCAGGTCCACTTCGCCCTTGCCGATCAGCGGGGAATTTGTCCCCTCGCCGAGCCGCAGATGACTGAAGACACTGCCGCCGCGCTGCGCCATTCCGATGGTCTCCGCGGTCTTGATCGGGATATCCTTATCCATGGCAGCCGTCGCGATCAGCCTTGATGCCAAAATAGTGCCCTGCCCGCCGACGCCGCACAGAATTATGTTCTTACTCATGACGGCCTCCTTTCTGCAGGTCTTCCCCTATTGCAGCGGTATCATTCTTGCTGCCTCCCGGGATTGCAGTGTCATTCTTGCTGCCTCCGGAAATCGCCTTCACCGGGCAGAGCTGCTCACAGAGTGTGCATCCGGTGCACATGGAAGTGTCGATCTTCGCTTTTTTGCCGTCCTCTCCAAGGATGAGCGCCGGACATCCCAGTTCCCTGATGCATTTTCCGCAGGCGATGCACTTGTCGGGATCTACGTGGGACTGCCCCTTGGGCTTTGTGACCGCAATGCAAGGAGACTTGAAGATAATGGCCTTCACGCCGGGCTCCGCCGCGACGCGTTTCACGGTCTCCACGGAGAGCGCGTGATCCAGAGGATCTACCGTCTCCACGACCTTAAGGCCGATTGCTCTTAATACCTTCTCAATGCTGACCTTCTCCACGATCTGGCCCATCACCGTGCGCCCGGTCCCGGGATGCGGCTGATGGCCGGTCATAGCTGTCGTTGAATTGTCCAGGACGACCAGTGTCATATCCGCTTGATTGTAAAAAGCATTGATCGTCTCCGTAATTCCTGATGCGAAGAAAGTGGAATCCCCCACAAAAGCAAAGCACTTAGTATCCGGTTCTATATGTCCCACGCCCTGCGCGATGCCGATGCCGGCTCCCATGCAGAGGCAGGTATCACACATATCCAAAGGCGCGGCATTTCCAAGCGTATAGCAGCCGATGTCGCCGCAGTAGATCGTCTTCTTCCCGCGCATCGCGGCCTTGACCGCATAAAAAGATGCCCTGTGGGGACATCCCGCGCACAGTACGGGAGGCCTGACGGGCAGGGCCGGCGGCTGGGGCAGTTCATTGCCGTTTCCGCTTCCTTCGCTGGCCTTCGCGGTCTCTCCAAGATACTTTGTCAGCGCATTCCCGACGATCTCCATAGAATTCTCTCCCGAAGGCGGGATATCGCCGGTGAGCTTACCGCGGATCTTTACTTTCAAACCATACTTGCCGCAGATAAAGGTGAGCGCGCGCTCGATCACGGGATCCAGCTCTTCCACGCACAGCACTTCATCGAGTCCTTCCAGAAACTCCAGCGCGAGTTTCTCAGGGAACGGGAAAGGCGTCGCCACTCTCATGACGCGGGCGTTTCTCCCGTGCAGGGAATCCAGCGTGTACATATAGTTGACGCCATGAGTCGCAATTCCTTTGCGGCACTGCGCTTTATCGCTCTCTTCCACGATCTGATTCCGGCTGTAATCTGAGAGAACATTCTTCAGATCCGCGTTTCTCTTCTCGATCAGCGCGTGATTTTTCACCGACAGCCTGGGGAAGATCACCCATCTGGAAGGATCTTTCACAAATCCTTCCGGCTTATTGACATAATACTCAGCGGGATCCTTGACCTCCACTGCTTCATAGCCGTGGTCCACTCTCGTGGTCGCGCGGAAGAACACAGGCGTGCCGTATTTTTCCGAGAAGTCAAAAGCTTCCTGGATCATCTCATAAGCTTCCGCCACAGACGCAGGATCAAAGACCGGCACCTTGGAGAACATACCGAAGGTGCGCGTGTCCTGCTCCGTCTGGGAGGAGATCGGGCCCGGATCGTCGGCCACGAGCACTACCATGCCGCCCTTGACGCCGATATACTCCAGACTCATCAGAGGGTCGGACGCCACATTCAGGCCGACCTGCTTCATCGTCACCAGCGCGCGGGCACCCGAATAAGCCGCGCCTGCGGCCACTTCCATGCCGGCCTTCTCATTGATCGACCACTCGACATATACATTGCCCGGATTCCTCTTCGCGATCGTCTCGAGCACTTCTGTCGACGGCGTCCCCGGATAACCGGAAACCAGGTTCACGCCGGCGGCGAGCGCCCCCAGGGCGATCGCCTCGTTGCCCATTAGAAATTCTTTGTGCATAGCAATACCTCATATATCATGTCTTTAAAGCTCGCGGTGCGAGCTGCTGCGTCGTATGCGGGTTGTCTGAAAGACAAAAATATGACTTCTCAAATCGCATGAACAGATACACTTTACCACATTGACGTGACGAATACAATTTTTACTTGAAACCCTCGAAAAATGAAAAGTATCCGCGCATGGCCTTTCCACGCAATGAGCCATGCTGCCGCGCAGAAAAAGAGGCGTTTTCACGCCGCACCGCAGTGTGTCGTGAAAACGCCCCCTTTTCCGCTATCAAGGAGTCACATATTATGTATAGGACCACCGTCTAGAGAATCCCCCTCTCCAAGGTGTTCCACATAACCGATATCTTGTCCGTCCCCCTCAAGGGAGACAGTGATAGTGTGCGACTGCTGCCGCTTTAATTATTATACACCATCTTGCAAATTATACAGCTATTGATGTGTAATTTACTAAACTTTCTATAAACTGAGAGAAATTATCTCTTAACTCTTGCGCCTGCGCCGCCCATGATGCCTTCGACTTCATCAACGGTAGCCATGGAAGTGTCACCGGGTGTTGTCATAGCGAGTGCGCCGTGAGCTGCACCGTAGTTGACAGCCTTCTCAGGATCGCCGGTCGTCATGAGGCCATATACAAAGCCGGAAGCGAAGGAATCGCCGCCGCCTACGCGGTCCATGATCTCAAGTCCGTTGTATTCCTTGGACATGTAGATCTCGCCGTCTGCCCAGCACATTGCTTTCCAGTCATTGACTGTAGCTGTCTTAACGGTACGAAGAGTCGTAGCAACAGCCTTGAAGTTGGGATATGTCTTGGCTGCTTCGCCGATCATCTTCTTGTAGCCTTCGATGTTGAGTTCCTTGAGGTTCTCGTCGTTGCCTTCGATCTTGAAGCCGAGGCAAGCCGTGAAGTCTTCCTCGTTGCCGATCATGACGTCGACATACTTGGCAACTTCCCTGTTAACTTCCTGAGCCTTTGCAAGGCCGCCGATCGCGCTCCACATGGAGGGACGATAGTTCAGGTCGTAGGAAATGAATGTGCCATACTTCTTCGCGGTCTTGCATGCCGCGATAACGGTCTCGCATGCCTGCTCGGAAAGAGCTGCATAGATACCGCCGGTGTGCATCCAGCGAACGCCGA
This sequence comes from Lachnospiraceae bacterium, assembly GCA_045113775.1. Classification (GTDB taxonomy): domain Bacteria; phylum Bacillota; class Clostridia; order Lachnospirales; family Lachnospiraceae; genus CAG-791. The sequence goes on from JBGUJH010000113.1 coordinate 10,188, forward strand.
GTGTGCCGAAAATGTACTCGAAATCGAAATCTTCGGGAGTAGCCTGGGAAATAGCTGTGTTTGCTCTGTCGGAGCAGCCCGTAGCGCCGCGGATACCGAAGCCTCTCTCTGTGAAGTTCAGGCCGTTCCTGCAGATTCTGCCGATACCGTCAGTCTTCTTCCAGTAGATCAGGTCTGTGCTCACGCCGCCCTGCTCGATGAAATCTTTCATCAGCTTGCCTACTTCGTTGTCAGCAAAAGCGGTGATAACAGCTGTGTTCATGCCGAAGCACTTGTGCAGGCCGCGGATAACGTTGTACTCGCCGCCGCCTTCCCATGCGCGGAAAGAACGTGCTGTGCGGATACGGCCTTCACCGGGATCGAGGCGGAGCATTACTTCACCAAGGCTGACCGCGTCATACTTGTAAGTTCCCTCAGGTTTAAGATCAAATTTCATACTTCCTACCCTCCTAAATGTCTAATTAGCGGTTATCAGCCGCGGATTTCCTTAACGATTGCTGCTGCTTCTGCTACCAGAGCCTTGATCTCGTCGAACTTGCCTTCCTTAACAAGTTTGTTCGGGACCATCCAGCTGCCGCCGCAAGCTACGATCCTGTCATATGCGAGATAATCTCTTACGTTGTTGGCGTTGATGCCGCCTGTGGGCATGAAGCTCAGGTTTACATAAGGAGCTGCGACAGCCTTGATCATCTTGAGGCCGCCTGCGGGCTCAGCGGGGAAGAACTTGACAAAGTCAAGACCCAGAGCAATCGCCTGCTCCATCTCGCTGGGAGTCTGTGTTCCGGGAGTTACCGGGATACCCTTGTCCAGGCAATACTTAACTACCTCGGGGTTGAGACCGGGGCTTACGATGAACTTGGCGCCGCATTCCACTGCGCGGTCGACCTGCTCCGTGGTCAGGACTGTTCCTGCACCGACCAGGATTTCAGGAAATTCCTCAACCATATTCTTAATCACATCTGCCGCTGCTGCGGTACGGAATGTAACCTCTGCGCAGGGAAGACCGCCCTCTACGAGTGCCTTAGCAAGAGGTGCTGCGTCCTTCGCGTCATCCAATACTACTACAGGAACAATACCAATTTTTCTGAATTCAGCCTTAAAATCTTTCATTTTGCTATACATCTCCTTTTTCTTTGCAGCTGATGTGCCTAAAACTAATACTATTTTATCGTGCCCGGGTTAAGTTGTACATAGACAAGTTCGAACAATAGATGGACAACTTCGCAAAATCTCCGATCCTGTGCTTTCAGCCAAGGCCTCCTTACCGCTTACTGGTGGTCTTCCCCGGTCATATATCTCTTAAAGGCCGGGTTCACATAAATCTTATACGGATTTATATCCCGGTCAGGCGCGATCGCAACGACTTTCTCCGCGACATCGGATGCGGCCTCCGGAAGAGAGAAGGAATGGATCGAGTATTTGTAGGTCCTGTCATATACCGCATTGTCGATCATTTCCACGAACTCCGGATCCTTCATGGGTGTTCCTGAACTGTAAAGCGGCTGCCACCAGGATTCTGCCAGAAGTTTTGCCGCCGCATTGCCGTCCGCATCGACTCTGTCGTCGTATTTCTTCGCGTATCTCTCGATCACTGCGTGAAATTTCTCCTTCTCCTCGACCGTATCAAACTCGATCATCAGGTCGTATTCCACCGAACTGCACAAATAGCGTCCGTTCTGCAGTTTCTCCACCGCGTAAGTCGGAGAAGGGGGATCCGGTGTGCCCCACTCCATCAGGTACTCATAGACCGAAACTTTCGGCTCGATCTGTACATATCCGTCCATTCCCTCGCTCCGCAGAAGCCCCACGAGCTGTACCGCGTGCCGGAAGTCGCTGTGGCTGTATTTAAGTGTATATGGGTCCAGAAATTTCGCGTCATACCCTGCATATTTGAGGCCATACCCGGTGACTGTCCCGTCCATGACCAGCTGTGTTCCCAGAGCAGACAGCTCTTCGTTGTCAAAAATGACCATGCTGTTCAGCATCGCTGCCATTCTCTCCATCAGCTCATCGTCGCTGACGCGCCCGAGATAGCGGCGTCCTCTCCCGGAGATCTCGACACACCGATATAGGAATTCTTCGACGTCCAGACCGCTGTCCTTCGAGTACAGGTTCAGGTCCACCGCACAGGCCACATAAGGCGCATACTCGTCCTCCGCTTTGATCCCGGCTTTTTCCAGGACCTGCGCCGCCTTATCCGGCGCCTCGTCACTGATATAAGTGAGTGCCAGCTCATCAAGCCCGGCGATCTTCAGCCCTGCTTCGATCACTGCGCCGTCGGTCAGCACCTCTGCGCTGATGGGCTCGCCCCCCAGCGCGCGGATCATCCCGTTGACATTTTCCTGCGTGGTTTCCTGCCCTGCCTCGATGCCAAAATAGTTCTGCAGATATTCCGCCGCCTTATCATAGGCAGCTCCCGCCTCTTTCAAGGTCTGTTCGGAAGCTGTCTCATCCGCCTTGCCCGTCGTGTTCCCGCACCCGGCCGCGAAACAGGCAGTGCAGATCGCCAGGATGATCAATAGCCTCGCTATGTTCTTTCGCATCTTCATTTCGTTCTCCCCCTCACTGCATTGCGTCAGGTTTCCCCATGCATTCAGTATTTTGCCATGATCCCCTGTAAATACACCTTATACTCTTCGCGCACCTGTGCGGGTGATACGATCTCGATCCCGGCTCCGATGCCTGTCACCCAGCCGTAGAACTGCGGGCTCACCGCAACCTTGACGCGCACATGAAAATGATCCCCGTCCTCCGGCACGATCGCGGTTTCTGTTCCGAACCGGTCGATAATGACGCCGACCAGCTCGTTCCTGCAGCGAAGCACCACATCCGCATCCGGACCTCCGAACATGCCGAAAGTCTTTTTGGCGAAAGCTGCCAGGTCAAAATCCCGAAAGGCTTCCTGTCCGACCCTCTCCCGATCCGTGATCCCGATCTCAAGCATCTTGTCCACCCGGTAGTGTTTGATGATGCCCGCCGCCTCGTCAAACGCGATCAGATAATAATTCTCGTCGTCCCAGGTGAGCGCCCAAGGGCTGACCAGATACTTCATGCCGCCCTTCTTCTCCACCAACTTCCTGCCCGTGTTCCACTCGCCGTATTTGAACTCGATCTGCCGGTTCCGGTTCATCGCCTCGTGCAGCGCGTCCACATTGTAATACACGCTCTCGTTGCCGGTCTTCATGCGGTTCCTGATAAAGACCGAGCGGTTCAGCTGTTTAGCCTTCTGCTCATTAGTCAGCTGCATGAGCTTTCCGATCAGCTCCCGCGATTTCTTCTCGGTAATGAACTTGGACGACTGAACGGCATCCACCAGGAGTTTGAGCTCCGGCAGTTCAAAATCTCGCGACCCGATGTAGTAGCCCTGGCCGTTCTCTTTTTTGATCACATCGATGCCAAAATCCTGCAGGATCTCCACGTTGCTGTAGATCGTCCGCCGGTCCGCTTCGCAGTTATAGTTTTCCAGCGCCTTGATCAAATCTGTCGCGTTCAGCACGTGTTCATCATCGGTCCTGAGCATAAGCTCCCGCATCATATACAAAAGTGCCAATTTATGATTGTTGGATTTGGCCATCTTGCTTTAACCTCTCCCGTGACTTATGCACGCAGACCGCTCATGTCTTTGAAATATACGCCTTCAGCTCCTCGTAGATCTTATCTTCCTCCGGAGGGCATCCCATAATGCACACGTCAAAATCTTTCGTGCACTTCCCGACGCCAAGCTTTCCGGTCTTTCCCTGCATACCCTGACCGATGCTGATCGGCGTGTCCAGTTTCTCCAGAACTCCTTCTTCCTTGAGTCTCCACAGAGCGCCGACCAGACTCGCGTAGCAGGCGCTGCAGGAGTCCACCTCGTTGACGGCGTAAGATACATCCAGAAGTTTGTGCTTCCTGGGACGGTCTTCCTGCATCTCTTTACCGGCATACCCGCGGAACCCGCCAAGGTCGATGATCTGCGCGGAAGAAAGGTCAGCCGTTCCGATCCCCAGCTTCTCCGCCATGCGGACATAAGGTACCTCATCCGGCGTGTACTGCAGCAGACTGCAGGCATAGCTGTCCACGAGGACGGGATCGAGCGCTGCCATCACGCAGTTGCGCACGACCGGGTTTCCGCCTTCCTCAAAATCATAGTCGCCGCAGATATGATCGACCACTATGAAATCCTGACGGATCGCCGTCTGCAGGTGCGCGATCGGTTTATGGAGTCCCATTCGGTGAAAACGGGATTTCTCTGTGTTGGGGAGCAGCCCTTTCAGGTTCTTGAGCGCGCAGGTCATTTTGGTCTGACAATGCCCCTTGATCACCGGCACGTTGATCAGAAAATCGATCTTGTCCACATAATCGATGACATTCAGCTTCATTCCCGCGCAGTCCACCGCGTGCCATTTTTGTTTCTGTCCGTCCACAAAAGGGACGCCATACTTCTCGCATAACTCTTTATAGCCACAGTATTTATAGGCTTCGGAAGTGCGGTCGCCCACCCAGGAGCCCTCGACAATAGTGATATTTTCAAACCGGTTCTCCTGCAGATATTCAACGATACCTGCCACCACTTCGGGATGTGTCGTGCCTCCAAACTCGGCCGGAGAAGGGACTACCAGATTCGGCTTGATGGCGACCCGGGCCTTTGTGTCTCCGATCAGGTCCGCAAGTTCTGTCTTGAAGAGCAGCTCTTTGGTCATTTCCTTATACTGCCTTCCGTACAGTTTCCAGATTTGATTTTTGGTGATCATTTGATTTCCCCCGTTAGTGTGCGCCCATGGCGCGTATACCAAACGGAGGCCACCGCATATGCGATGGCCTCCACGATGTCTTACAGCACTTCTCCGTTACTGGCTATCACGTTCTTATACCAGTCAAAAGATTTCTTGCGGTATCTCTCGCCCGACCCGCTTCCGTCATCGTTCAGGTCCACGTAGATGAACCCGTAGCGCTTTGCAAGTTCGCCGGTCGTAAAGGATACAACGTCGATGCATCCCCAAGGTGTGTAACCCATGAGATCGACGCCGTCGTATTCCACCGCTTTCTTCATCTGCTCGATGTGCGCGCGCAGATAGCCGATCCTGTAGCTGTCGTCGCAGCTCTTGTCATCCTCAAGCTTGTCGTAAGCGCCCAGTCCGTTCTCCACAATGAACATCGGCAGCTCATAGCGCTCGTACAGAGCGTTCAGGGCATAGCGAAGTCCAACAGGGTCGATTGCCCAGCCCCAGTCGGAAACTTTAACGTACGGATTGGGCACGGAATGCGCGTTGCCGCCGACGATCGCGGGGCCGGTCTTCTCAACGACAGCTTTCACCGTGTTGGTCATATAGTAGCTGAAACCGATGTAATCCACGGTTCCTTCCGCCAGAACAGCGTCATCCCCTTCTTCCATAACAGGCGCCGTGCCTTCGCGCTCCCATTCTTTATAAGCGTAGGATCCGTAGTGACCGCGGCACATCACGTCGGAGAACAGGTATCTCTCATGCATTGCTTCTACAGCCTGCATGATGTCGTCGGGATCACAGGAATAGGGATAGAACGGCACAAAGCCGAGCATGCAGCCGATCTTGAAATCGGGATTGATCTCATGCCCCTTCTTGACGACGATCGCGGAAGCCACCATCTCGTTGTGGGCCGCCTGATAGAGCGCCTTCTTGGGATTCTCGAACTGCGAGAACCGGATCCCTGAGTTCGTCCAGCCGAAAATATCGACCGCCGTGTTGGACTGATTGTTGATCTCGTTGAAAGTCATCCAATATTTGACTTTATTCTTGTAGCGCTCCATGACGCTCAGCGCGTAGCGGACAAAGAAATCCACCAGCTTACGGTTTGTCCAGCCGCCGTATTCCTGTGTCAGGTAATAGGGCATCTCAAAGTGGCTCAGCGTGATCACAGGCTCGATGCCGTACTTTAAGAGTTCATCAAACAAATCATCGTAGAACTGAAGACCTGCCTCATTGGGCTCCGTCTCGTCGCCCTTGGGGAATATACGGCTCCAGGAAATGGACGTGCGGAAGCACTTGAAGCCGAGCTCCGCGAACAGTTTTACATCGTCCTTGTAAGTGTGGTAAAAATCGATGCCCTTGTGGTTAGGATAGTTCTCTCCGGGCACAACGCCGTCCGTAATGCGGCGGGCCACCTTGTTGGATCCGCCCGTCATCACGTCGCTGACGCTGGGTCCTCTCCCATTCACATCCCAAGCTCCCTCAAGCTGGTGTGCCGCAACTGCGCCGCCCCACAGAAAATTCTTTGAAAAGCCCATTACAGTCCTCCTTTGCTGTGTATATTATGCAGGTTAATGCCTGCTCATTCCCCGTCAGTCAACTCTTTTGATCCACAGGTTCAGATCCATTGCTCCCTTAATTCCGGGGACCGAACCCGTTTCCGTATACTGCCACCATGTAAAGGTATAGTTTGTCTGCGGAACCGGCTCGTAGTCCGCATACCAGATCTCGAACTGATCCAGCGTCTCTACATCGAAATAGGTGTTTTCCCAGAAAAGGTTGGTGTAAAGAGCCACCTTGCAGTGGAGTTCTTCCTCTGCCGCTCTTCTGAACGCGCGCGCGTTGCTGCAGACCTGGTCGCGGGACAGATTATTGGCGCGTCCCTTACTGCCGCCTGCCAGCTCGGGATCATAAACAAGGGGGAGCGTCATCTTGACGCCGGACCTCTTTACGATGTCCGCCGCAAACCGCGCTTCCTCTGCCGCCTCTTCTTCATCGACTGCCTGAGAGAAGAAGTAAGCGCCTACTTCGAGTCCTGCCTTCTCAGCATCCTGCATATACTCGATCGCCATGGCGTCCTCATTGAGGGTGCCTTCCTCCCCGTATCCGCGAAAGCCCACCCGCACGAAAACGAAATCATAGCCTGCATCCGCGACAGCGTTCCAGTCGATCACTCCCTGGTGGTCCGATACATCGATCCCCTGAAGAGCTTCATAATTCTCGTCCAGATAAGTTATGTTCTCCGAATCTTCATCCATATAGGAAAACTTTTCGGGATCGTAGGGGTTCCTGCGCTCTGCCGCGCTTCTCACCGGTGTTTCCGGTGCAAACTCCGTTTCCTGCGCCGTATTCTCGGATTCTACGGCTTGTACTTCTTCCTGAACTGTTTCATAGGTTTTGTCTTCCGGTGTCTCAGCCTCTTCCGGTTCCGCACTCTGTGCCGGCTCCACACTTCCTGCCGGCTCAGTCTCTCCCGGCTCTTCCGTCACGTACTGCTGCTCTGAAGCTGCCTGATACTCCGCCTCGGGAATCTGCGCGCTCCTCGCTCCGCATCCCCTCATAAGTGAAGCAATGCACAGCAGAGGCAATAAGATAAAATATATATTTTCCGCCAGTTCTCTGAATCCCTGTCCGTTGTCTTTTCTGTTCTTCAAAGCCTTTAACTCTCCCTCAGTAAGATTCTCCCATATTGAATCATAACATAATAATAAGTACTCTTAGTGGTTAAAACACCTTAAATCTGCTATTATTTTTAAATACCGGAGAACCGTCCAGTTATTCAGTTATATATTCCAGGGTATAAAACATGCATTTTGATTTTAACAGAAAAAATAAGTCTTTAAGCAGTTCTTGGTCTCACGTTCTTTCGATCAGTGTTCTTCTTATCTTGATATTTCTGGTATTTGGCAAACTCAAGTCAGGATATCACATGGATGAGTATCTGACTTTCAACCTGTCAAACCATTCTTTCAAATCTACCGGCAGAATAAGTCTGTTTATAGAGGAAGGAGTGTCCTATAACGGGCAGGAGTTCTGGGATACTTTTCTTACTCTGAAAAAGAATACTCGATTCGATTATCCGAATGTCTGGGTAAATCAGGAACACGATGTCCACCCGCCGCTTTTTTATGTGCTTATTCACACCGTTTCCTCCCTGTTTCCTCAAATATCTGTCAAAAAGGTCGGACTGCTGACAAATATCCCTTTAGCAATTATCGTTTTTTGGCAGCTCGTCTATATTTTAGAGAGGCTTGATCTCAGAAAGAAAACTGCAGTGTTATTAGCTGCTGCCTTCATTTTAAGCAGTGGTTTTATCAATAATAATATTATTTTTTTCAGAATGTATACCTTAATGTCAATTTGGGTCAATTTCCTTATGATGATATTTTTAAAATACAGAGCTGAAAGCAAGGGATGCATTCGATATTACGCTCTATTGGGAATAGTGCTTATCGGGGGAATTCTGACTCAGTATTATTTTTTGATCTATGCCTTTTTTGCCTGTCTGGTCTATGCCGTATATACAGCCAGAGCTCATAACTGGAAAAAAATCACTTTAAGTATTATTACAGTTGCGGTAAGCGGAGTTCTTTCTTACCTGATATTTCCCGGAATGAAATATCACATATTTGAAAGCTATAGAGGTAAGCAGGCCTTTGAGAACGCCGCTTCATCGGATATTCTATTTAAACTGTGGGCTTACCTGGGTTTTATAAACAAAGATATTTTCGGAGGCTTATTTGCTGTTCTGCTGTCAGTAATGATCTGCCTGGCAATTGTTTTGACCGGGAAAAAGAAGTCTGAATTGACATTGTATCCGTATGTATTGCTGGTTCTTCCGGTATGCATGTATGTAATCGTTATTGCTAAGGTTTCTCCGTACCTGGAATTAAGATATTGCATCTCCTGTGTGGGGCTTCTGTATGCCGGCTTTTTTTGTCTGCTTGTTAAATTGTCTGATTGCTTTTCTGAAAATGCGCACAGATATATATTGATATTGGCAATGATCATTCTATTCAGCAGTTACAGAAGCATTCCTTCTAATCTGTATCCGGAAGAGAAGGATTATGTTTCAGTTTTACATGAAAATTCAACATTACCCTGTCTTTATTTATATAAAGACAGGTGGAAGATCACTCCGAATTTGTCTGAGATCAGACAGATGGATGATATTATCTTTATAAAGACAGATAACTGGGAAAAGAATAAATCTTATGTAGTTCAGAATGAACCGATGATAGTTTTCATTGACAGCAACAACAAATCAATGATCAATACCGTCTTGGAGTACACCGGACTCAAAAAAAGTGAAGTATTATTTACGTCAGGTTATGTAACCGTTTATTCACTTTCATAGATTATGGGCATTTCCGGCTGCAGCGCTGCGGACTGCACAGAATATCAACGAAAAGCAACTCACATAACAGCACAGATAAACAGAATAAATAGAGCACCAAAAGGGGGATAATCCTTTGGTGCTCTGATAATTCTTTTATCTTCTGCCTGCAATGCAGCCGCGCGGTAAACTCCCGGTCAATTGCCTTAGCGCCAAACCGTTCCCCGTGGATTTCAACATATCTCTATGTCTAAATGAAAGTTAGCCAAAAGCAGTTCGAAGTTCAAGGAAACAAAAGTTGACCTCTTAAAGTTCAATGAAAATAGAAAATAAACGACTCAAAACATTTTTGGTATAGAAACCGGGAGTCGAACCCGGTCTTAATGCTTTTGAGGCATTCGCTCTTCCGATTGAGCTATTTCTATAGTTAGGGCTTCGGTTTTCATCCGAATCTGATAATGTAACATGACCCTGTTACAGGGAAGGCAAGTTCGGAGTTTTCGCATTACAGGCAATGACCCTGAGATATTCGCTCATTCGTGTTTGCGCCCGACAGCCTCAGATCTCCACATAGGTAGTGGCGTTGGAAACCTTGATCTGTGTATCGAGCTCACGGAGCAAGGTCTCCCTCTTCTCCTTCATAGCCTCGATCAACTTTAAGATATCAAGAGGATCAACGAGGACGGTCGTGTTCTCGCGAACATATGCCTCAACGACCTCGAGAGGCTTATCGTCCTTGACCTTGGATTCCTTGCCGAGGATGGAAAGCCTCATTCCCTCGGCTGTGTTCTGCAACTGGCGGTTCTTGGAATCAATTGCTGCGATCTGAGCCGCGTACACATTCTCCATCCTGTGGAGCAAAGCTCCTTCGAAGTCGGCTCGGTCTCTGTAGACGCCCTGGCCACGAAGCCTGCTTCTGAGGGAGATCGCGCCTGCGACGGTGAAATCACCGTAAGAGGTATGGATCTTCGTCGCGGCGTTGGAAGCCACGATTGCGGCGTCGATCTTCTGGAATCTCGCCATGAGGTCGCCGATCTGCTGGTATGCGGCGGCCGCGTCCCGAGCGAAAGTCTCTTTGTCTACTCGTGCGCCGGCAACCGTAGCTTCATTATTCTTCATGCTGTCGACAAAATTCGCCTTGGCGATCTTGTCGGCAATTCTCTTAACAAGAAGGTCTCTCTCATCGAGAGCCTGTGTGATCAATAATTTCTCTGCCATAAATAACCCCCTTTCCGGGCACCCGCGGTGAATCCGAATCCGCCTGTCAGCGAATCTTTGCGCCACGGCACTCTTCCAGCTTTCTTTGATATCTCTCAGACGAATCCGAGATCCTTTGCGCTTGACAGGCCGTAAGCACTGTCCGCGGAGGTCACTGCCCGGACGATAGCTTCGCTGAGTACTTCAGCGCCGAGCGCTCCCACCAGATCCTGATCCGCTGCCACTTCGCCCACAGATACGGCGTAAATGCTGTCTCCGTCTGCAGAAGTATGTACCGGGTTGATGGACCTTGCATAACCGTTATGTCCCATCCCGGCGATCTTGCACAGCTGTGCCTTCTCAAAATGCGCATTTGTGATGATCACTGCGATCGTGGTATTCCCTGTGAACTTGTTATCAATAATTTTAATGGAGCGGCACATGAGCTCCATCGTGCTCCTGAGTTCGCTCTTATCCCCGCTCAGAAGCCCGGCGATCTGCCTGCCGGTCTTCCAGTCATAAATATCTCCCAGCGCGTTGAGCACTACGATCGCGCCCACCTTCAGCTCGCCGATCTGTACGGCATAGCTTCCGACGCCGGTCTTTACTGCTGTTTCCATTCCGCCGGCCTTACCTACGGAGGCGCCGCAGCCCGCGCCGTAATTGCCGTCTCTGTAATTGGGAGCCTCGAAAGCCGTTTTCGCTGCCTCGTATCCCATTTCACTGTCCGGACGTACATCTGCCGATCCGACAGAGAGATCAAAAATATCAGACTGGGCCACAAGCGGGACCTTGGCTACGCCGGTATCAAACCCTATATCTTTCTCTTCCAGATACTTCATGACTCCGTTTGCCGCGCCCAGTCCGTAAGCACTGCCGCCCGACAGAACGACCGCATGAATCTGCTGGGCAGACATCAGCGGATTGAGGAGCTGACTGTCTCTGGAAGCAGGCCCGCCGCCGCGCACGTCCAGTCCGGCCCGCATACCTTCATCCGCGATCAGGACTGTCATGCCTGTTGCGGCTTCTTTATTTTCAACCTGTCCGATCCGCAGCGGCCCTATATCCGGAACACTGATCTCCTCAAGTTCCGTAAAGGCCTTCGCGTTCCCGGACAAACCTGCAAAATCTGTCTGTTTCATCATCTCACCTCCATAAACGATATTGGTATCGCAGTATACTCTTGGAAATTCACTTCTAATACCGGTCCACATTCAGCAGCGCGATCCAAGACAGTACGCCGTTCAGGACGACAAAGCCCAGCAGGACCAGCCATATTTTGATCAGGTTTTCCGGCGTAGACTCCCACTCCTTAACATATGAAAAGAGAGTCAATTTGTTGTAATTCGCTATGGCACAGAGGCCGTTCATTCCCCAGCGGCTGATCGTGACGTAAGAGATCTTCTCCGTGATCCCCTCCAGTTCGAACACAACTCCGGCGAAGATCATCTGAACGATCAGCGCGAACGGCATGACCGTCATCGCCGTATTCTCGTTTGTCACGACGGAAGAGATCATCATGGCAAAGATATCCGAGGCGAAGATGATCAGGAAAAAGCAGATGAATAATTCAATGCCCGGGGGAAGAATTACGCCTTTCTTAATAAAATGGCTGTTATTGACCAGCCATATTATGATCGCTGCCAAAAGAGCTTCGACCATCGACAGCGCGCCTTCATGGATCATATGGGCCGCCACATAAGAGGACATGCGCAGGCCGGTCCGGTGCTCTCTTTTAATGATGTCCCGCTCCCTGCAGACTGTCCGGATCGAGTTAAATATCCCGGTCCATATGCATGCACAGATCAGGGCGAAGGATCCGTTCTGCGTCGCCTTGTCCGTCACAAAGAGGTCCTCCCCCGTAACCGTGGAGATCAGCAGCATGATAAGCCCCACCGAAATAATGAGCTTCCAGCCGTTCTCATTAATGAACGCCCTCCTGCAGCGGCTCAGGCACACGCCGACCTGCCGGATAAACGATGATTCCTTATTATCAGCTGCCATGTTCCGCCTCCCGCTGCGTATAAAGGGAATAGTAATGGTCTGCCAGGCCTTCTCCGCCTTCCGAAGGTCGGTTGATCCGGCGGACGATCGACTCCAGTTTGTCTGTTTCGAAAAAATCCAGCGCCTGGGCCGGCGTGCCAAAAAAGAGCAGATGTCCCACATTATCCTCCGTTTTTCCGAGAACGATCACCTTTGTAAAAAGGTGAAACGCCCTGTCGGGCGAGTGTGTGATCACCATCACTATTTTGCCCAGGTCCGCGATCGTCCTTAGCTGCTCCATAAGCCCGTTTGCCGTAGGGCCGTCCAGACCCGAATCCGGTTCGTCCAGGAAGAAAAGCGCCGGATCCGCCGCCAGTTCGATCCCGATACTGACACGTTTTTTCTGTCCGCCGCTGATCGAACCGATCAGGTTGTCCTTCTCGGCAGTAAGTCCCAGGATCTCCATCAGCCAGTCGACCCGCTCAGACTGCTCCTTCAATGTGGAGCTGCCCGGCATACGGATGCGGGCTGCCGCCATGAGCGTATCCCTCACATTGTCACTCGGTCGAACAAGATCCTGCTGGGGGACATAGCCGATCTCCCGCTTCATATCCTCATAGTCTTTATAGACATCCTTGTCGCCGTAGAGGATCGTACCCGCCGCCTGATCATAGCCCATGACTGACTTTATGAAGGTCGACTTGCCGGCTCCGGATCCGCCAAGGATCAGGACCATATCGCCCGGCTCCACGGTCAGGTGGACGTTGCTCAGCAGTACTCGCTTTTTGAAGTTTTTCCACACGCTGCGCTCGTCGATATCTATTACCAGACGATTTCCTTCGAAGTGTTTCGCCGGACGGGAAGATGGAATCGATTCCCGCGAAGATGTGACCGGCTGTCGGGGCTTCCCGGACACTTCCGCAAGCTCTTTTTTGACCTCCGAAATCGCCGTGCGGATCTCTCCTTCCCAGAGAACATCGTCCGTGACGACCCATAAGGACCGGCCGAGCCTGATCACATCCAGCAGCCCAAGCTGCTTCGTCTCGCACCGCTCTCCGTTCACGATCACGCCGTTAAGGCTCCCGTCATCCAGCACGCAGAGCCCGCCTTCCCCATACCGGAAGACCGCATGGCTGCCTGAGATCATGGGATCCTCCGGGGACAATCCGCCCAGCCTCCGCCCGATACGGATGGGCTGCATGCCCGGCGCAAGGGAGATCTTTCTCCAGATGAGCTCCTCTCCCTCTTCAAGCCTGACAAATACGCCCGCAAAAGCCGGCTCTCTCTGCTCATCGTCCCTGGGGACGACTGTCAAAATATCGCCGTCCTGCATTTCATGAACTGATTCAAGAAGTCTGCCGTTGATCCTCGATCCGTTCCTGCTGCCCAGGTCTCTGTAGAACCAGTGTCCCTGCGCGCATCCGAACTCTCCGTGAAGACCGGATACACAGGGTACAGGCACCTCAATCTGTGCCTGCCCGCGTCCTCCCGAACGTCCGAAGCGCATCCGGCCTGTCAATTCATAATCACCTATATGACCGTAGGCGTGAAAGGCCGCCAGATATGGCCTGCCTGTTTTATTTGCCTTGAACACTTCTGTTTTATCCATTATCATCCTCGCCTGTCTTCAGCCCGGCCGTCGGCTTTTCGTATTTAGTCCGATGTCACTTCTTCTTCATCATCCGACTCGCCCAGGACAGTCTTTCTGATCTCCTTCCTGGACTGCGCCATCTCCCGGTCTGCCTCTTCCCCGGTCATAAATACAGGTTCATAATAGGAGCTTCCCTCTTTATAGGACTTGAGCACTGCCGCTTTTTTATCCGACGGTACATCTACCAGAACAGTACTGTATTTGAATGCGCTTCCTCCGATGGCCGCGTAATCCATGTCGCTTTGGTGGCTCAGATACAATTTGCATATCATGCCCACATTGCTCATTTTCTCCGCGAAAGAGACATCCTTGACCGGATTGCCGTAAAACGCCAGTTCCCTGTAAGAAAGGAGACTCGGAAGCACGCTCAGGTCGGAGATCTTATTGTTCTCCATGAGCAGCCAGACGTTCTTGACTGACAGATCCTTAAGGATCGAAATATCGGACACCTGATTGTTCCCGATATCCAGATAAGACAGCGTATTCAGCGATCCTTTGAGAGGACTGATGTCCGAGATTTCATTTCCGGACAAAAGGACTGCCCCCAGATCAGGTTTTTCTTCCAGCCCGTTTAAGGAAGAGATCTTATTGTTTGCTGCCGCGATCGCCTTTAATTTCGAGCACGCCGCCAGCGGGCTGAGGTCTGAAACACTGTTGTCCGTAATATCGAGCACCGCAAGTTCCTCAAAATCGTTGTCCAGGGCAGATATATCTGAGATCTCATTTTTAGCCAGCTGAAGTTCCTCGAGCAGGGCACAGCTGCGGATTCCGCTGATATCCCGGATATGATTGTCCGCGGCGCTGAGATAGGTCAGCTTGATCATCTCCTCGCATCCTTCAAGGCTGCTCAGCTCATTGCTGTTTACATTGATCGCCTGCAATTTGGTGCAGCCGGCAAGCGGCATAAGACTCGTGATCTCGTTATGCGCGGCGTATAATTTCTCAATGCCCAGGCCAGACAAAGGACTGAGGTCCGAAATATGGCAATAGCTTACATCCAAGGAGTAAAGATGTTCATGTCCCGCGAGAGGCGCAAGACTCTCCACTTCAGAATGGTCTATTGTAAGACTGCTCAAATTCGGACAGCTTCCAAGCGGCGAGAGGTCGCTCACCGGAGCGCCGGAAAGGTTAATGGTTGAAAGATCCTCGTGATCCGACAAGGGCGTCAGGTCCGTGACCTGACTGCCTTCCGCTTTGATCTTATAGAGCGCCGGGCACTCCGACGCCCAATCCAGAGAAGCCAGATGAGACTCCTCAAAATCAGCGCTCTGCAGGTCCGGATGACCGTACAGATGACTGCAGGCCTCCTCGTTCATCGTCTGGCCGCTGATATAGATGTACTGAAGCTTAGGCATCGCGTCCAGGAAAGACATATCGTTGCCGTCTGTCTTGACATAGAAGCCCAGGTTAGTAAGACCCGGAAAATGTCGCAGGAATTCTGTTGATCCCGTGATCTGATCACAGTTCAGGTTGAAACCGGTCAGTTGCTGCGGGAAATCTTTTGTGAACATATCATCCCCCGGGAATGTCTGGTCATAACTTGTACTCACGGAGATCGCCTTCAGCGCCGGCATATCCGCTAAAGGATCCAGAGAACTGAATCCTCCGCAGTTATAGATATCCAGTCTCTCGACCGCTGACAATTCGGACATGCGGCCAAGAATCTCGTCTGACAGCTGACAGCTGAAGAAAGAGACCGATGTGATTTCGCTGTGATTGCTTATAAAAGCGAGATCACCTTCTGTGATCTCCTTATCCCGAAAAGAAATATAGGTGCTGCCGCTCGTATATGAAGCGTTTTCCGGCACTCCTGTCACGATATTCGGAAGACCTCCGGGTTCTCCTCCGCCGCGTCTTAAGAAAAAGGCTGCCGCGGCTGCGATCAGAACGCCTGCCATAACAACGGGGATTATAAAACCGAGTCCCTTTTTCTTTGCGACTGCCGTATTATTCGGGGAGTATTGCGCCGGCTTCCCTTGTCTTGCCGGCTGATCATCCGCAGGCACCGCTTCAGGCGTTTTCTCTGAAGGAGGCACTGTCTGCGGTCCTCTGCCGGGCGCACCTGCCGGCTTTTCTTTTCCGGGCCTTGCTTCCTTTGCTCCGCTCACAGGAGTTTGTGCCGAAGCAGCTTCATCAGAGAATGCCTGTGCTGCAAGATCCTCGATCCTCTGCTTTTCCTGTGCCCCGGCAGCAGCGTTTTTTGCCGCCTTCAGCGCCGCCCTGAATGCATCGATATTGGAGAAACGGTCTTCAGGCCGGACGCTGAACCCCTGCATGAGGGCCGCTTCCTCGTCAGGGCTGATCTGCACGCCCAGCGCGGAAGGAAGCTCCACTTCATCGCGGAAAGACCTGACCAGGGAATCCGCCGGCTTCCTGCCCGTAATGCACTTATAGATCGTGGCACACAAAGAATAGACGTCCGTCCACGGGCCTTGCTCCGCCGCTCCCGAATACTGTTCGATCGGGGCGTAACCGGGTTTAACAGTGACCGTTCTGGTGAGATTCTCACTGGTCATATTGGAGACCGATCCGAAGTCAAGCAGTTTGACCTCGCCGTCACTCGTAAGCCGGATATTGTCAGGACTGACATCACGGTGCAGCATATTGGCCTTATGCAGCTTGCCCAGTACATCCATGACCGGAGTCAGAAGCCTCATTGTCTCCTCAAAACTCAAGCGCCCCTTCTTGTCGACGTAAGTGCTCAGGTCTTCTCCATCAAGGTATTCCATGACCATGTATACTTTGTCCTGCGTCTCAAGAAAATCCCGGACGTTAACAATCCCGCGGCAGCCCGAGAACTGGGCAAGAGTCCGCGCCTCTCTCAGGAATTTGCTGCGGTTCTCCGGATCCGGATCCGAAAACTCTTTGACAGCCACAGGCATATCAAGATTTTTGTCCCAGCCATACCAGGTGACTCCGAAACCGCCTCTGCGAATCTCGCTTCTTAATTCATATCTGCCGTTTATGATCTCCATTGTTATGTCCCTTTCTGACAGCGTTTTCCCGGTTTCTGCCTGAAATCCGCATTTTGAGTTTACTCTGCCGGCCTTATCACACCTTGCGAACTTTCCGGTCGTAAGTCAAAAGACCGTTCGTCTCTTCTTCGATATCAGACACCTGTGTGTACACTGCCCCGCAAAGTCCGTCCTTCTCGAGTTCCCGAATCTCTGTCATCTTATCTTCAAACTGCTGCGGAAACTGGTCGGCCTCCGCAATGTGATATCCGTACACCTCTTCATTCATGGAATGCCCGCTGATCTGGCAGTTGATCCCGCCATACTCGGAGATCACAAACGCGCGTCTCTCCTTTTTGACCGTGAGCGGCCTGAAATAGTTGTGTACGCTGCGCACGTCACCGCCACCCTGGTCGAACCAGCCGCTGGCGTGGTCGACGGGCCTTGTGGGATCCTCTTTTTTGATCCTGTCCGTAATCCGAAGAGCGTCGAACTGTCCCCATCCTTCATTGAAGGGGACCCACTGTCCGATACATGGATAATTATAGAGCTGCCTGATCATACGGAGCAGGTCTCTCTCATAGCGCCGGCGCGCCATTTCGTCTTCTCTCGCGAACAGTTTGTAATGATCATCCCGCAAATGGTTTCCGAACGCCGGGAAGACCGTGGGCAGATATGTCTCCAGAAGCGTCTGCACCGGGCCGCCGCCGTTGATCATGTCCTGCCAGACCACCATACCGATCCTGTCGCAGTGATAGTACCACCTCGCGCACTCTATTTTGACATGCTTGCGGAGCATGTTGAAACCCAGCGCCTTCATCTGCTCTATATCATAGACGAGCGCCTCGTCCGAGGGCGGCGTCATCAGGCTCTCCGGCCAATATCCCTGGTCCAGGACGCCGTTAAAGAAATACGGCTCGCCGTTCAGAGTAAGGCGCGCAGTCCCTTCCGCATCTGTTCCTGTGCCAAAAGACCGCATGGCAAAATAGCTCTCGACCACATCCTCTCCAGCCTCGATCCGAAGCGAATACAGCTCCGGATGTTCCGGGCTCCACAGGCGCGGCTCGGGAACAGGAATGACCGCTTTCACTTCGCCGGAAAGAGGAAGCGTCACCGCTTCTTCGCTCTCACCGGCGAAGATCCGCACTTGTTTCTCATCTTCCGGCTCCCCGGAAAATGCCATCTTCAGCTCCACTGCTTCTTCCGCAACAAGCGGTGTGATCTTCAGGTCCCTGAGATAGATCTCCGGAACCGTCTCCAGCCAGACCGTCTGCCAGATGCCGCTCTGCGCGTGATAAAACATGCCGCCGGGTTCAAGCGTCTGCTTGCCGCGGCACTCGTTCCCTTCATCTGTGTCGTCCCTGACAAACACTTTCAGCTCATTGGTACCCGGCTGCACGAACTGCGTGACGTCGAATTCAAACGCCAGATAGCCGTTTCTGTGGCTTCCGACTTTGCTGCCGTTCCAATAAACAGCGCAGCGCTCGTCCACCGCGCCGAAATGCAGGATCAGGCGCCTTCCCTCCGGCAGCTGCAGTCCTTCGATCGCTTTCCTGTACCAGAGCGTCTCTCCGGGCTGCAGTGTTCGGCCGACTCCGGACCGCTTTGTTTCAGGAGAAAAGGGAACTAAGATTTTGCCGTCAGCTTCCCCGCGGGAAGCCTTTCCTGCCTTTCCACCGGGGCATATCCCGTACTCCCACCAGCCGTTGAGACAGGTCCAGTCACTGCGCCTCAGCTGCGGCCTGGGATATTCCGGCAGCGGAACAGCCTGCGGCCCGTCGTCCGCCTGTTCACTCCAGACAGTGCTCAGTTCGCGCACCTGCACTTGCTTTTTCTTTCCGAGCTGCATAGCTCCGATCATATCTTTTATTCTCATATTATCCTCAATTGTTCGGTCATTTCTGTTATTGGAATTCACTGAATACAATATAGATTATACACTCACATGTCCGCGATTATCCACTCAGACCTGTACTGTAGTGCACTCTCGCTCCTGTCTGAAGTCATCCCGCCATTTATACTGACAATTGTTTATAATAGTCTGTATTTTCAGATAATTTAATTACTATATTGACTATTATCAGAACTTTAGTATAATAGACTTATCAGAAGAGAAGAAAAACGGTTGATCAGCCTATACCAATTACAGAACTCAATTTCAACTGAATACTACAAAAGGAGGTCACGTAAATGAAATTGCAATTTATTTCTAAATAGAGGTATCCGATGACGAGAAAGTCGGATACCTCTTTTTTTTGTGCAAAAAAGGTTTTCAACGCTCGCAGCGCGTGCATCATTAAGCAGCGTGGCTCGGAACATGATTATTCTGAACGCCTCGATATATGATATATCGTTTTCCCCTGTTCGCGTTTCCAAAAAAAATTGATCCCCGGGTCAGTTGCCAAGCGAAACGCAAGTTCGTCAGAGTAAATGAGAGGAAATCTCAGGACCAGATATTCCGGCACCCAGGATATGTAT
>JBGUJH010000114.1:0-49992 GCA_045113775.1 Lachnospiraceae bacterium
CCAGATGCGAACAGGTAATACAAATGTGACAGTTGAGATGGTTTGTGAGTCGCACAATTCACGTCTTGACAAAAGTCACTTCATAACAGTGGATATTCCACCAATATAGTGAAAAGTAAATAGGTACTTATATCCTCTGTAACCTATAAGAAGGTGTTTGCGAAACCCTATATTGGTGGAATTTCCACCAATATAGGGTTTTTATAAAGGATATAAAGATTTTCATTTTGAAAAACACGTCAGTATTTTGACGATATTTAGATAAAGTATTGATTATTTGATCGAATAATTCTTTTTTAGAAAAACAAAGGTTGCAAAATCTGCAGTCTTATTCTTATAATCTTTTTATCTTACAAGTCCCGCATCTTCAAAAGGGACTTGAATCAATCATTTCTGAGCTTTCTTTCCGGTTCCGGAAAAAATCCTCAAACAGCACAATTTCATAGCAGCAGTTGTAGATGTAGTTTTTTCAGGAGGTGGCATGTACAGCAGTATTATTACAGGAGCAATTCACGGTATTGACAGCTATCTTATGAGGGTCGAGACGGATATTTCCAACGGACTTCCGTCGTTTAACATGGTCGGCTTCATGAGCGGCGAGATGAGAGAAGCCGGTGAAAGAGTGCGCGTGGCATTTAAAAATTTGGGAATCCATATGCCTCCGCAAAGGATCACAGTGAATCTGTCACCAGCCGGAATACCAAAGAGAGGGATGGTGGTCGATTTGCCGGTGAGTGTCGGATTATTGGTTTGTCTCGGGTATATTCCTGAGGAGTCAGTAAATAATGTACTCGTAGCAGGAGAGCTTGGACTTAACGGTGAGATACGGCCGGTTAAAGGAATTCTATCAATAGTTATGGAGGCAAAGACCAACGGGATCAGTACTTGTCTGGTTCCAAATGGAAATCTTTCAGAAGGCGCATTGGTACACGGGATCAGGGTTGTTGGTGTTCGTACATTGGCAGAACTTGTCAATTATTTAAGAAAAGATCTTAGAGAACGTGATCTGTTCCTTCCTCCGGCAGAGGTCGATGCAGCACAGTTACTCAGCCAGGCGAGCACAAACGAATACCCGGATCTTTCTCAAGTACATGGGCAGGTACAGGCCAAAAAAGCTCTGGAAATCGCGGCTGCCGGATTTCACAATATTTTAATGAGCGGCCCGCCCGGAACGGGAAAAAGTATGCTTGCTAAATGTCTGCCGGGTATTATGCCGCCGCTAACGACAGAAGAGGCATTGGAAATCACAAGAATTTATAGTGTCGCCGGTCTTCTGCCGGAGAATAAAGCGTTAATCACTGAAAGACCATTTCTGTCACCACATCATTCTGTAACAAGAGCAGTGCTGATCGGAGGCGGTAATACCCCCGTCCCCGGACTTATCACACTGGCTCATCTGGGAGTCCTGTTTCTGGACGAAATTTCAGAATTCAAAGCTAATGAATTAAATTCTCTTAGAGAACCTTTAGAAAATCAGGAGATAACAATAAGAAGGCTGACCGGTTCATACCGTTATCCGGCTAGGCCACTGTTGGTAGCAGCAGCAAATCCCTGTCCATGCGGATACTATCCTGATATGAATCGTTGTAATTGTACACCTAAAGAAGTACACAGATACCAGAAAAGAATCAGCGGCCCGTTTATTGACAGGATTGATTTCAGAATATTTGTCGGAAGGGTCAATGCTGAAGAGCTTCAGGTAAATAATAAAGAAGAAAGCAGTGAAACTGTCAGAGAACGCGTGACTGAAGCGATCGAGAGACAAAAAAGGCGTTTTAAAGGTACACAGTTTCACTATAATGCTGACATGACAGCAGACGCAGTTGAGCATTTTTGTCCACTTAACTCGTTGCTTACGGAGAAGATGCGGATCGTTTATGACCAATTGGGAATGAGCGTGAGATCTTATCATAAAACTTTGAAAATGGCGAGGACCATTGCTGATCTGAATGGAAGAGATATGATCCTTGAAAGAGACCTTATGATGGCTGTCGGATTCAGGCTTCCGGAGGTAAGTGAAGAAGAAAAAAACACGGGGAGAGAATTTGATATGAATAAGAAGATTACGCCCGGATACAAATGGTCAGACAGAAAACAGGACTCTGAACTGCATTTAAATCATTAATTGAAAGGGGAGGAAGGACATGGAAGAAAGAGCAATCAATCCGTATGCTCTTTGGCTGTCTGATATAAGAGGAGTGGGAAGCAAGACAATCAATATACTTATGGAGACAGCAAACTGTGCGGAAGAAGTATATCATATGTCAGAAGATGAAATATGCATGTGCCTGGCGGATAAGCTGAAGAGAAAAGGGGATGTGACGAATAAGGCATTCAGTATTACCTTCGCCCAGGAATGCGATCCCATAGAGAAAGCAGAAAAACTAAAGAGCATGGGTATTGGATTTGTCAGTGTGGAAGACAGTTTTTATCCCAACAGATTAAAAGATTTATCTGACAGGCCGTATGGTCTCTACTATATCAGAGATCTACCGCCGGAGAATGCACCATCAGTTGCGATTATAGGTGCCAGAAACTGTTCAGGATATGGAAGAGAGCAGGCGAGGCTTTTTGCGGAGAAGCTGGCGTTAAACGGGATCAGCGTAATTAGTGGAATGGCAAGGGGAGTGGATGGCATTGCCGGAAGGGCAGCGATCAATGCGGGAGGACGCTCTTATGCTGTATTGGGATGCGGAGTCGACGTGATCTATCCCGAGGAAAACAAAGAATTATACTATATTTTGAAAGAGAGGGGCGGAATCATTTCGGAATACCCGCCGGGAACAAACCCAAGAACGAAGCTGTTTCCAATGCGCAACAGATTGATAAGCGGACTGTCAGATTTGGTGTTGGTCATTGAGTCAAGGAGAAGATCCGGAACCGTCATCACGGTGGATGCGGCTTTAGAGCAGGGAAGAGATATTTTTGCGTTGCCCGGAAGGGTGAGCGATGCGCTCAGCGACGGATGCAATTTTCTGATCTCACAGGGAGCAGGCATCGCGTGTACGCCGGAGACGGTGATTGAACACTTTTACGGCGTCAGTGATGAGGGCACGGATAAGTTCGAAATTAAGCGAAAAGAGCGGAATGCCAGAAGATCCGAATTGACTGGAATCGAGGCAGTACTGTTTGACGCGCTTGGCTGTGGGGAGATCATGGAGACTGACTTTCTCGTGGGCCGGGTCGAGAGCATTCTGGGAAAGCATATCAGTGTAGAGGAGTTCTCTGCCTGCATGACGAGTCTGCAAATGAGGGGGCTCGCGGAAGAGATTGGTTTCGGACACTATAAAGGGATATGACCTCCAAGTTGTTCAGGTGTCATGCCTGGTTCCGACTCACTATTGATTTCACAGTTGAAAAAATGTAGAATAATTTATTGTCAAAATACTATGATATGCATTTTTAATCGTGCCAATCATACTTAGCACTAAGAAAGGAACCAGACATGACACTGATCAAAAAGCCGGTCACAGGCATGAAGGACATCCTGCCCGCAGAGATGGAGATCCGCGACTACTGCATCTCCGTCATCAAGAAGACCTACGCGGAATTCGGATTCCAGTCCATTGAGACGCCCTGTGTTGAGAATATTGCAAACCTGACGAGCAAACAGGGAGGAGACAACGAGAAGCTGATTTTCAAGATCCTCAAGAGAGGCGAGAAGCTCAAGCTCGAGAGCGCACAGAGCGAAGCCGACCTGGTGGACGGAGGACTCCGCTATGATCTGACAGTTCCGCTCGTTCGCTATTTTTCTAATCACCAGAATGAACTGCCGATGCCCTTTAAGGCTCTGCAGATGGGGAACGTATGGAGAGCGGACCGCCCTCAGAAGGGCAGATACCGCCAGTTCATGCAGTGCGACATCGACATCATCGGCGAGCCCAGCAACCTGGCTGAGATCGAGCTGATCCTGGCGACCACGACGACTCTCGGGAACCTGGGATTCAAGAACTTCCAGATCCGCATCAACGAGAGGCGCATCCTTAAAGCGATGGCTGCCTACAGTGGATTCCCTCAGGACAGATATACAGATGTTTTCATCATCCTTGATAAGATGGATAAGATCGGCCTTGACGGCGCTGCGAAAGAACTCATCGATGAGGGATTTACCGAAGAGATGAGGGACCGCTATGTGAGCCTTTTTGAAGGACTTCAGGATGCGCAGGACCAGCTCGCTTATCTTGAGGAGAAGCTCGAGGGCTTTATTGAGCCCGATGTGATCCCCCAGCTGCGGGAAGTCATGGAGAGCGTCGACGGGACAAAGACTGCGGACTTCAAGATCGTCTTTGATCCTACGATCGTGCGCGGTATGTCCTACTATACGGGAACGATCTTCGAGATCGCGATGCCGGAGCTCGGCATCAGCTGCGGAGGCGGCGGCCGCTATGACGGCATGGTCGGCAAGTTCACAGGCAAGGATGTACCGGCCTGCGGATTCTCCATCGGTTTTGAGAGAATTATCCTTATTCTTATGGAGCAGGGATTCAAGATTCCCGGAAGGCCGGTCAAGAAGGCGTACCTCATCGAGAAGAACATGCCCGCTGACCGCCTTTGCGAAGTGATCCGCCAGGCGCAGAAGGAGCGCGCGGAGGGCACGCAGGTGCTGATCGCCCGCATGGCCAAGAACAAGAAGTTCCAGAAGCAGCAGATGGCGGAGAGAGGATTCGAACAGTTCGAGGAGTTCTATCGCAATCCTATTAATAAATAAGAAGTTATACCGGTCACAGGAGGAAGAGTGAAAAATCGCTCTGATGAGCTGATTTTTCACTCGCAAGGTTTGCGTCGAAGCGCCGCAAACCTTGTGAGATCGCATCGGAGAATTCGCTTTCGCGAAATTCTCCTCGCGTGTCTCAGCGCCAGCGCTTCGACATGAGAGGAAACATAAGAGACATGGCTGAGTCAATGTTGGGATTAAAGCGCACGTGCAGATGCGCGGAGCTGAGTGAAGCAAATGTGGGACAGACCGTCACCGTCATGGGATGGGTGGCAAAACAGAGAAACAAGGGCGGACTTGTTTTTGTCGATCTGCGCGACAGAAGCGGGATTGTACAGCTGATCTATGAGGAGACAGAATGCGGGGCTGAGAATTTTGCCAAAGCTGAGAAGATGAGAGCGGAATTCGTAGTCGCAGCAGTGGGAACAGTCTGCAGAAGAGAAGCGGTCAACGAGAATCTCGCCACCGGACAGATAGAGATCAGGGTCAAGGAGACCAGGATCCTCTCCGAGGCGGAGACGCCGCCTTTCCACATTGTGGAGAACAGCAATACCAAGGAAGACCTGCGCCTCAAATACAGAAGCCTGGACCTTCGCCGTCCCGACATGCAGAGAAGACTGATCCTGCGCAGCCAGATGATCCAGAACATGAGAGAGTTCATGGCAGGAGAGGGATTCCTGGAGATCGAGACTCCCATCCTGTGCAAGAGCACTCCCGAGGGAGCGAGAGACTACCTGGTGCCCAGCCGCGTGCACCCCGGCAATTTCTATGCTTTGCCCCAGTCTCCCCAGCTGTTCAAGCAGCTCTTGATGTGCTCCGGCTTTGACAGATATTTCCAGATCGCCAAGTGCTTCCGCGATGAAGACCTGCGCGCTGACAGACAGCCCGAGTTCACACAGGCCGATATGGAGCTGTCCTTTGTCGACGTCGATGACGTGATCGACGTAAATGAGAGATTGATCCAGCATGTATGCAAGAAGACATTCGGCATTGACGTCGAGCTGCCTCTTCCCAGGATGAAGTGGATCGACGCCATGAACGACTACGGTTCAGACAAGCCCGACACGCGTTTTGGCATGAAACTCACGGATATCACGGATGTGGTAAAAGACTGCGGTTTTGCTGTCTTCTCCGACGCAGCCGCTATGAAGAGCGGCTCCGTGCGGGGCATCAATGTCAAGGGACAGGGCGGCATGGCCCGCAAGAAGATCGACGCGCTGGTCACTTTTGCTAAGGGCTACGGTGCAAAGGGCCTGCCTTACATCCAGCTCAAGGAAGACGGCAGCGTCAAGTGCTCTTTTGCCAAATTCATGAAAGAGGAAGAGATCGCAGCGATCGTCGAGAGATTGGGCGGCGAGAAGGGCGACCTTCTGCTCATTGCCGCGGACCAGAACAAGATCGTATGGAACGTTCTGGGCGCTCTGAGACTTAAACTCGGCGAGGAACTGGGCCTCATCGACCACAATAAGTTCAATTTCCTTTGGGTAGTGGAGTTCCCGCTGCTGGAGTGGAGCGACGAGGAGGAGAGATTCGTCGCCATGCACCATCCTTTCACCATGCCTATGGATGAAGACTGGCACCTGATCGACTCAGATCCGGGCGCAGTCAGGGCAAAAGCTTACGACATCGTGCTCAACGGCGTAGAGCTGGGCGGCGGCAGTGTCAGAATCCACCAGAACGACATCCAGGAGAAGATGTTCGAAGTAATAGGCCTTAAGCCTGAAGAGACGCAGGAGAAGTTCGGCTTCCTCCTGACCGCTTTCAAGTACGGCGTACCGCCGCACGCAGGACTGGCTTACGGAATCGACCGCTTTGCCATGCTGATGACCGGCGCGGAGAGCATCCGCGACGTCATGGCTTTCCCCAAGAACAAGGACGCCGTCGATCTGATGAGCGAGGCTCCCAACGTCGTGGATCCCAAGCAGCTGGAGGAGCTGTCCATTGCGATCCTCAAGGTGGAAGAAACAGAATGACAAGCTGCTACAGTATAGGATCCTGTGTAGAGGCATATTGAATCAGGTAATAAATAGGCGCAGGAAGTACAAACTTTTGGAATTGTACTTCCTGCGCCATATTTAGGCAGAAAAACAGACGCCGATTAAGCCTGAACAGAAAAATTTAGGGTATGAGATATATTCAAAAAATGGTCAAAAAAATGGACAAAACAGATTTATGGTAAACTTGTGTATTGATTTTTCCTGTAATTCAGTATAATTTAAGTAGTGATCTAAAATGCTCTTAGCAGGTGATTTTGTAAAGCGTTGACAAGAATAGAGTTTTGAACACAAATAATACAAAAAAGTTTCAAAACTCTAGATAAATATGACAGAAATGTTGTATAATTGGTTAAGACATTATAGGTATGTATTGTTCCGGAGTTCGTCCGGGTTTTATTTTAGAGTATTTAACTATTTAACAGTTATATTGATATATGTGCGGAGTTTCGTATATAATTAAGAGAAATTCCATCAGACAAAGTATTCGGACGAAATGCAGATATGTAACGGTGATTATGAAAATATATATAAAATAAAGATGCTTAACATGAGAATGCCGATACTGATGCGATTGCGGAACTGAAATCGAAGCCGCCGTATCGAGCCTGAACAATGGCAATACCAAAAGTTGAGGCTGTTTGAAGAAAACCAATCAGCAGCAGCTCTGCAACAGAGCTCATGGAGGAAATAGTCTGAGTATGGATAATAGCACGATGATCAATGATAAACCGGTCGTCCTGCCGGGGACGGCGGAAATAACAGAGGCCGTAAAGAAGGATCGGTATATGCACCGGTTCAGGGCAACAGTGAGAAGCACTTTTTTGACACTTGTTGTAGTAGCAGCAGTTGCAGTACTGGTAGCTGTCCTGCTTCTTCCTATATTAAGGATTTACGGTAAATCCATGAACGGAACGCTGGACAGCGGTGATATCGTCGTATCCGTCAAGAGCGGCGATATGAAGACCGGAGATATCATTGCTTTTTATTACAACAACAATATTCTGGTTAAACGTGTGATCGCTAATCCGGGCGAGTGGGTGAACATAGACCAGGAAGGCAACGTCTACGTAAACAATAACAAGCTTGAAGAACCTTACTTAAATGAAAAGGCATTTGGAGAGACTAATATTGAACTGCCATATCAGGTACCTGAAGGCAAGATCTTTGTGATGGGAGACAACCGGTCCGTGTCCATAGACTCGCGGAACACTTCGATCGGCTGCATCTCGGAAGAACAGATCGTCGGGAAGATCGTGTATCGCGTATGGCCATTTTCACAATTTGGAACAGTTCATTGACATAGCGAGATTGGGAGATATGAGATGAGATTACTTGATAAGATGGTGGAATACTTTATCAGAATGAATCGCAGAATGAAACGCTGGCAACGCGTTGTCTCGCTGCTGTCAGCAGTGATCGTTTTTGTTACGACATATACACTGATACTGCCGGCAATCACGCTGGATAAAGATACCGCTTCAACACAGGCGGGTATTGAGGTTGCTGACAGTGACGTTGATGTGGATGAGAACGGCACTATATATGAGAGCAAAGAGGAGCCTGCGCAAGAGGCAGCTGTCGAAGAAGATCAGAGTGAAGAAGAGGACAGCTCTGCAGAAAGCGGTTCGGAGGAGGCTGTGAGTGAGGAAAGCGGTCCTGAGGATGCCGTGAACGAGGAGAGCGGTTCGTCAGGCGCGGCTGCGACTTTCGATGCTGAAGAACAGGCGGAGGAAGCTTCTTCCAATTCTCAGGCAGCCGAGGAGAGTACAGAGGGCACAACTGTTTCCACAGAAACTGCCGCTGAGGCTGCATCGGCAGCAACAACAAGTGCTGCGAAAGAAGAGAGTGCCGAAGACAAAGTGAAAGCAGCGATCGCAGCAGCCACAGGCAAGAACGCGGATGAGATCGAACTGATCACAGAAGACACACAGCTTGTCTATGAGAACGATGACTATTATGTGTACGCTGACTTCGGCAAGTCAGCGGGACTTCCTGTGGGTGTTAAACTCGACGTGAAGGAAATCACTGAAGAAAGCGATCCCGATGAGTACGCCTTCTACTATGAGAAGGCTTTGGCGGAGATGAAGGACAAGTATGACGAAAAGACTGCCCTGTCTCTTGCTAAATTCTATGACATCACATTTAAATATGAAGACACTGCGATCGAACCGGTCGGTGACGTCAAAGTGAGGATTGAATACAAGAAAGCCGTTGAAGTCGAGAAAGAGACTAAAGTAGACGCGGTCCACTTTGACACAAAGGACGAGAACGAGGAGCCTCTGGAAGAAGAAAAGGCCGTCGTTATTGATGAGAAGAAAGTCGACGCGGAGAGAACCGAAACAGAGATCAAAGCGGTTGAGTTTGAGTCCGACAAGTTCTCTGTATATGGAATCGTATATACCGTTGACTTCAAGTGGCAGGTGAACGGCAAGACATATGAATTCTCTCTTCCCGGCGGCGGATTCATGAGCTTTGAAGCACTCCTGGAAGTCCTCGGTATTGCACAGGATCCGGATGCGGAAGCAAGCGAGAGCGAAACAGCAGCTGATGTTCTTACCATTGGTGACATCGAGATCAGTGAAAAGACAAAAGAATTTGTCGCAGACGTGGAGAAAGTGGAATTCAGCAAGCCTGAACTCGTATGGGTCGGGAAAGTTGACGAAGACAGCACTGTGGGCAGCCTGAAGGAAGCCAACGGTCTTGAATGCCAGTATTCTGCAAAGCTGACGAAAGAACAGATTGAAGAAATCAATGCACAGACTGCCAAGGCCGGAGACTGGGCTCTGATCAGTGTGCAGCCGTTCCTGAGCCATGAAGCACTCACTGTTACCATGAAGACCGGAGAGGTGTTCATGATCGAGGTGACAGACGGACAGCTCCATACCTATGCGATCTCGGCAGCAGGAGATAAGTATGAGATCATCGTGACTTATGACGATACTGCAGGTATCCCTAAGGATGCGAAACTGGAGGTCAGGGAGATCACAGCTGATTCCAAGGAATATACAGAAAACGTCGACAAGGTGAATAAGAACCTTACCAAGGATAAAGAACCGATGTTTTCAAATCCGGTACAGTTCGATATCAGTATCATGTCAGGCGGTGTCAAGGTTGAACCCAAAGAAGGAAGCGTTGTCAACGTAGAGATTAAACTGGTCCAGTCTCTGTTCAATGAACAGGGAGCACAAAGTGTGAATGCAGACGGCAAAAAAGCTGAGAACGCAAAATCACAAGGTGAAGTACCTGCAGAAGACTCTGAAGAAAATACAGAGGACACTGCATCCACGCAGAATAAAGCGGAGATCATCTTCGACGGTCAGGAAATCAAATGGGATCTCAACAATGATGTAACTGATTGCAAGGTTGCTCATATTGCGGATGACGGAAAGGTGGAAGTCATTGGCGAGACAAAGACATCCGTGGAAGATCAGAAGGTTATTGTAGAGTTTGAGACTGAGGAATTTTCTGATTATATGCTTCAGCCTAACAATAACTACATTGATTTAAACAGTCTACCCGGCGTTATCTACGTAGGCGATGAAA
Organism: Lachnospiraceae bacterium; assembly: GCA_045113775.1. Classification (GTDB taxonomy): domain Bacteria; phylum Bacillota; class Clostridia; order Lachnospirales; family Lachnospiraceae; genus CAG-791. Next base: position 10,255 of record JBGUJH010000114.1, read on the forward strand.
TATACATGCAAAACTGTGCAAATACATGGGTATCCGGTATTAATGAAGGCATTGTTTCCGAAACGAAGCATAATAATCGGGACGATTATAAAGTAGTCAGAGCGCTTAGGGAAGGAACTTTCCACATATACCCTAGTAATAACTGGGGCGCTGGCAGAGATATTAGGATTCTTCCGGAAAGAACTGGTACGACTCATCCACGTGTACTAACTGCGCAAGATGGAATCATCAGTAATTCCAGCATCGGACTTACATTTAACTTGTTTGATTATGATCTTGATGAATATCTGGACGACAGGTTTGACAACTATGATTATGCCGGATGGGATCAAAATGGTTATAAAAATAATGTCCTAAGTGCTTTTTTGGATCATGGAATCAATAACGGGCATGCACTGAAGTTCTGGGGAAGCGGAATCGGGAACCAGCATGGAAGTCTGAATGAGTATAAGGAACATGGTGTAACCAGTATTGTTGAGTCAGACCTGTCCGGAGGAATCGGCGGCTATCCCCAATTAAGAGGTTACAATGAGACCCTTGAATATCTGTTTTCACCATATGACGGCACAGATAAGGATTATTTAGGCCAGCCGGACGGGCTGTTTAAGAAAGAGGACGATTATTACGTATACGACAGTAATAAGAATTACGCCTATTTAAACGGAGACAGATTTGAAGTATATGACGGAACATATAACCAAAAGGTACGTGGAGACGGAGGAGAACAGGCCACAGTATTATCGGATAAAAAGATCGGCTTCTTCCCGTTCCATCCTTATGATGATGAATATGATCTTTACGTAAACTGGAACAAGAATCTTAATCATCATTTCGGATTATCTATGAGTGTTGACTTTGCTTTGCCGCAGGCTCCGAAAGCTGTAAAGGACACAAATGGAAAGGATATTGTGTTCGAGTTTTCCGGTGATGACGACATGTGGGTATTCATTGATGGAAAACTGGCTATGGATATCGGCGGTGTTCATCAGCCGACAGATGGTACGATCAATTTCACTAATAAAGAAGTATGGGTAAACGGGTCCAGACAGACAGGGTTCGATTTTTCGAGCTTATATGATGGGCAAAAGCACACTCTGCAGGTGTTCTATCTCGAACGAGGAGGGTGTGACTCTAACTGTAAGATTAAATTCAATATCACACGATATGGCGATGTAGATTTTGAAAAAGTAGATGCTGATGATAATAACAAGCTGTTGAAAGGAGCAATATTCGGTCTTTACAAAGACACGGCTTGTACAACACCGTTGATGGAAAATCTGAACGATGGGACATCAAGCGCTTTTGTTGCAGAATCCGGTTCTGACGGAAAAGTGCATTTTGCCGGAATTCCTCTCGGAACTTATTATCTTAAAGAAATCTGGGCACCGGAAGGCTATCCGATTGATTCTACAGTGCATACTGTTGTAGTCTATTTGGATCCCCAAGGCCGTGTGAAAGCCAGAACTACTATTGATGGGAATGATGTTGAAAGTCCGGGAGTTAAGATAACCAACAAGCACCCTGAACCTATTGATCTTGGATTGAAGAAGGTGTGGCAGAATACAGATAATGAAGAAATATCAGCTCCGACCGGTGCCAGCGCAACATTCGAGCTGAAAAGGATCAGATCGTATGAAACACATACTGAGGAACCGGTTTCCGAACACGGAGTAGACAGTACTAAGTTGACGGTAGGCTGGATGCACAATGGGGAGCAGCATGTTTATAAAGAATATAATCTGGTCAGTGGAACCACAGCGACTGTTTCCTGGAGTTATGCAAACGGCTATACCGGCAGAATTGGATGTGTAGAAAATGGTAACGAGATAATAAAGTCTTCAAATCCCAATAATATTTATTCGGAAGCAGTAGTTATGCCTTCTTCCGGAGAAGCCTCGCTGTTTATTATTGATGATTCTGAAACAGGTGATGGTGTTGCCAACATAAATGTATCGGGAGATGAATATATTGGAGGCAGCGGAGGCGGTGTAATTCACCACTTCCAGACAGTAACGGAACCTGATCCTACATTTACATATTCCGGTGACAATGTAACAGATAACATGGTTACACTTCCAATCAATAACTCATGGGAGTTTGATTTCACGAATTTGCCGCTGGTAGGAAATGATAATGAACACATATACACATATTCCTACTATTTAGAGGAGGTGAGTTCAGAAAGCCCTGAAGGAACCACAGTTGTTTATAAAGATAAAGACGGACATGTGATCAGTAAACCGAGCGATGCGGAAATATCTGAATCGGGGACACTTACTATCACAAACAAGGTTCCCACAGGTTATCTCAGAATTGATAAATCGGTGACGTATAACGGCGTAGCTCCCACAACAGAGGCCCAGAAATCTGCTCTTGCCGGACAGTATGACTTCAAGGTTTATACAGATGAGAACTGTTCTGTTCCGTATAAAGTAAAAAAGGTTATAGATGGGCAAGAGAGCTGGGAGGATTTGGTGCTTACCGTCACAATTGAAGATGACGGCACTTCGAAATCCAGTGACACAGTGAAGATTCCGATAGGCAATTACTGGATTGAAGAACAGAACACAGAACAGAATCCGTTGCCGGTTGGCGTAACGCCGGAGCAGAACCGTATTCCTGTTACGATAACAGCTGAGACCACGACAAGTGAGCCTGCTATTGCAAGCTTTACTAATAATAAAACAGACAGCAATAATCCTGACGAACTTGCAATTGAACTGGAGAAAATATTCACAGGACTTCCAAATCCTCAAAAGATTCCGGGCGGATATCAGGCTGCTCTTCAATACACATTGAATGGTCAGACGGTTACTGTAAATCTGACCGGATCCACTCAGGGCAATGTAACAGTCACCAAGAGTAATAATGATATGACCTGGCATTGGAGAATCACGCAGATTCCAAGGGATGCAGCAGATTTTAAAGTTTACGAGAGCAATTATGACATTACCGGGTATACACGGATTACAAAGATCAACGGTACAGTTGTAGAGAATCCGGGTCAGCCGACTTCTGTTACGGTAATTGTACCTGAAATTACATTTGGGAACCTTGTACGAGAGGGTTATACAACACCGGATAATAATAAAGCTTTTGATGTAGCTGAAAACCAGATCCTTTTGGTCCGCATGACGAGTCAGGCTACCGTTGTAGTTTCACAAAAATCATTAAGCTATTCCACAAGACTGGCTATTGAAAAAGCCCTTAGAGAAAATGGCGGAAAAATCCCCGGTGATGAAGGCGCTCAGGCAACTTGGGTTATGAATTTTGTGTATTTCAGCCATGAGATACATGGAGACAGCTTCTCTTATGGAGGAAGAACAATTTTCTTCGATGGGAATACCGTAAAGATCCCTCATAAATCTTCCAGCCACGAAGTCAGAGCTGACATCACTATAGAATCAGATACTCAAGATAACAGCTTCACAATTGAAAATGACTACTCAGAGGTTCCTACGGACGTTGACGTTCTGAAAGTTGAAAAAGGAAAGGAAACATCCACCAAGCTTTCCGGAGCAGTATTTGAACTCCGGCAGATCCAGGATGTGGCACCTTCGGAACCCGGAGGACAGCTGGCCTATGTTGAAGATGACAACCATCAGGTAATTGTCAGGACAGAAACAACCGGTACTAACGGCAGGCTTACTTTCGACGGTTTGACCTATGGATATTATGAGATCAAAGAAAAGACACCTCCTCTCGGATTTGTCCTTTCGGAAGATGTAGTGATCTATTTGAAGGTCGATGGCGGCGCGGTGACTTACCTTAGTAAAGGAAGCGGTAAGCCTTCTACCTGGACACAGGGCAGTGATACCGATACTGTGCATTACACCCCTAAAGAAGGAAATACGAACGCCACGTTCACCGTAGGCAACACACCCGGAGCAAAGCTGCCGTCAACAGGCGGCCCCGGAAACTTACTCTATACATTAAGCGGTCTTGCATTGATCATGGCATCCGCTTTGATGTACGGCTTCAGACTGAGGCGTAGGGAAAGGAGGTTTAAATAACAGCCTCTGATCTCGACGAATAACTGACGCCGAATACTGAAGACGTTGATAATTGATGAACAGCCGGCTGTTTCAAATGAAATTAGTCGGGATACAGGCGACAGCCGGCAGGTTTATCAAAGTGTAAATGTTTTTATGCAGCACAAAAAGATTTACAAAGAAAGGAAAAAAGCATGAAAAACGTAAAGAAGATTATGGCTCTTATGCTCGCCATGGTTATGGTAATCGGTACTATGAGCATGGCTGCATTTGCAGCGGATGGTGATCTTACTGTTGATGCGAAGGTCACTGTAACCGGATTCGAGGAAGGCGATACAGTAACTGCGTATCAGTTTGTTACTTGGGATACTGAGAACAACCAGTGGAAGGTCGCGGATGGAGTTGGTCTGACACTTGATCAGATAACCGATGGACTTACTAAGGAAGAACTCGCAACACTTGCATCCCACACTGATAAGATGACTGCTGTTACAGGCACAACGACTGGTACAACTTGGGAAAAGACATGTGGCACTGTTGCAACCGCCGGTTCTTATCTGGTACTTGTTGCTGACTCCAAGTCCGAGCACATTTACAACCCTGCCGTTGTATCTGCAGATTTTGATGGCACCAATTCAGCTGCTGTTGATCTGAGTGCGGACACAGTTAATATCAAAAAGCAGGATGTAAATGTTGACAAGGAAGCTGATAATAAACCCGACGATTATGACGTACAGGTTGGCGATATTGTTCCTTTTACTGTTACAGTTACGGTACCTCAGTACAACGCGAACTGGACACAGCCTACATTTGAAGTCAAGGATCAGCTCTCAACCGGTCTGACTATCGAAGATGTTCCTACAATTGCAGGACTCACTGCCGGAACTGACTATACCCTTACCGGTGCAAAGGGAGACAGCACTTTTACAATTACATTCTCCGAGACTTATCTGAAAAATAATGCTTCCAAAGCAATTGAGATTAAATATTCCGCTAAGGTAGGCGAAGCAGTCAAAGATACAGCGCAGGTTCATGAAGAGACCAACAAGGTTACCTTGAAGTTCTCCAACGATCCTACTGACACAAGCTCACACAAAGAAATAACTGATGAGACTCATCACTACACATTCGCTATTGACGCTTCTCGTTTTGGCTCTACTACTGAGAAGACAGGCGAACTCATTAAGGTCGGCGTAGACAAAGACGGCCAGCCTATCACAGTTTACAAGGAAGGTGATCCGCTTCCTGCAAAGGTTGCACCACTCGCGGGAGCAGAGTTTACATTAACAGGTACCGGCCCGAACAATACAGGCACCACTGTACTGACAGCAACCTCTGATGGAGACGGCAGGATGTTCTTCAACAACCTTGAAGTCGGCACCTACACGCTTAAGGAGACCAAAGCACCTGCCGGTTACATCAAGGATGATACAGAGCATACAGTTGTTATCTCTGCAGAGTATAACACGGACGGAACACTTAAGTCCTATTCCATCAAGATTGATGGCAATGATATCGCTACTTATACAGCTACTACCAGTGCTACAAAGGTCATCGAAACAATCACTCCCGGGAACAATAATACTTTCCCGATCAACAACAAGAAGGGCGCTGAGCTTCCTTCCACCGGTGGCATCGGTACAACAATGTTCTACGTGATCGGTGCGGTCCTTGTGATCGGCGCAGGCGTTATCCTGATCAGCCGCCGCCGCATGAATGTGCAGTAAGTTAACCATAAGAGCGACCGGTAAAAGGGTCATCTTATAGTCAGAACATGAATTAAATATTTCGGGACTCCGGCGAATACCGGAGTCCCGATGTAAACAAATGATCGGTAGGAAAATGCGAGTTTTCCTAAATACATAGAGCGGCTTTAAAGCATTATGGATTTAGTAAAACTTACATTTGGTTACAGGAAGCAATATGAGCAGTAACAACCAGACAAAATATAACAATAATTCAATCGATATAAATTCCGGAAAGAAGGACAGTCCGATCCTTCGCTGGGCAAAAGAGCGGCTCGTAACCCTGATTCTTATGGGAGCTATGTTTGTGGGAATCTGTCTTTTGGCATATCCCTCCTTTGCAGATTACTGGAATTCATTCCATCAATCCAGAGCGGTCATGACATATGCCGAGAACGTAGCGAACATGAACGAGGAGGATTATTCAAAGATTTTAGAAGAGGCTCGCGCTTACAATGCAGAACTGGCTGAGACCGGGATCCAATGGTCGATGAGCGATGAAAGGAAGGAAGCGTATCGAAATCAGCTGAGTGTCAGTGAAGAAGGAATCATGGGTTACATCAAGATTCAGAAGATTGATGTGATGCTGCCTATTTACCACGGAACAGACGAAAAGATTCTTCAGACGTCAATCGGACATCTCGAAGAGTCTTCACTTCCGGTCGGCGGAGAGAGCTCGCACTGCATGCTGTCCGGGCACAGGGGACTCCCTTCTGCAAGACTATTCACGGATCTCGATAAACTCAAAGAAAGCGATACGTTTACGGTCACGATTCTGAATGAGACGCTCACTTATGAAGTGGACCGAATATGGATCGTAGAGCCGGATGACCTGGCTCATTTGCAGATTGAGGATGGAAAGGATTATTGCACGCTGATAACCTGTACTCCTTACGGAATCAATACACATAGGTTGTTGGTGAGAGGACATCGTATAGATAATGTCAACGGAAATGCTGTGGTTGTCGCTGATGCGATTCAGATCCGACCAATCTATATTGCGCCGTTTCTTGCGATTCCGATTGTTTTACTTCTTTTGATTTATGTTTTGATCGGCACAAGCGCGAAAGCAGTGATGACCAGAAATTATAAGGATGAGTACCTGAGCGAGAAGCATCTGAGTGAAGCTGAGATTGAAACGGAAGATAAGAGCATGATCATCGATGCTGTAAAGGAGTTTATGAATAAGCGAGGCAGAAAATAGTGTTCAACAAAATGAGGGCTGGAAAGATGCATAATGAGAGCAAATTAATCAAAGGCGATAATTTTAAAGTCAATACGATTAAAAGAAAGTCCGGATCGATCGTCAGAGCGGTACTGGCCATGTCTTTGAGTCTGATGATCCTTATTGGAGCGATTCCTGTAGTTGCTGCAGAAAACCAAGATCCTGATCCTGACCGTGTAGGATCTATTTCCATTACATTTAAAGATCCTAAGACCGGGAAGGCTCTCGGCAGCGGGAACAAAGTCGCACTCTATAAAGTTGCAGATATGATCATTGAGGACGGCTATAAGTTTGCTTATTGCAGTGCATTTGCTTCTGCTGGCACCGCACCTGCAGCAGATGAAGAGCTCAATCCGTCTCTGGCAGAGAAACTGGCAGGAATAGCCAAAGACAACAGTGTCTCTGCAGATGTCTCATCTAAGAGCATAGATGCAGATGGAAAGGTAGAGTTTGATGATCTGAAGGTCGGACTGTATCTTGTCGTTCAGACTGCAAAAGGAACAGGTACCCAGGCATATACGATCAATCCGTTTTTGGTTACCATTCCGTATCGTGAATCAAATGGGGCACTGATTTATGATGTCAATGCAACACCAAAGGTTGGAATTGAGCTTCCGCCGACACCCCCTTCACCGCCCCGCAAGCCTCCGCACCTTCCTCAGACAGGACAGCTGTGGTGGCCTGTGATGCTGCTCGGAGCAGTAGGAGGTCTGTTTGTTGTGATTGGAATTGTCAGGAAAAAGAAAATGTAGATTAGTGTTTTGATTAACCGTCACCCGGAAATGGGTGACGGTTTTTAACTGGATTTCATTCAGGTGTAACCTATAAATACAGTACAAAAGGATGAGAATATGACAGCGATGAGTGTGTATGGTTATATCAGAGTGAGCACAAAAGAGCAGAATGAGGACAGACAGCTTGCAGCCATGAACATGGCTCAAGTTCCAAAGCGGAACATTTTTATTGACAAGCAGTCCGGTAAAGACTTTGAACGGCCGATGTATAAGAAAATGCTAAGGAAACTTAAAAAGAACGACATTATCTATATTAAGAGCATTGACCGGCTTGGACGTAATTACAAAGATATCGTGGAACAGTGGCAGTTTCTGACCCGTGTCAAAGGGGTTGACATTGTGGTGATTGATATGCCGCTTCTGGATACCAGGAGGGGAAAGGACCTGATGGGGACTTTTTTGAGCGACGTGGTTCTGCAGATTCTGTCATTCGTCGCGGAAAATGAGCGATATAACATCAGGAATAGACAGAAAGAAGGAATTGAAACTGCAAAAGCTAGGGGTGTTCGTTTTGGAAGGCCGAGGATTCCAATGCCTGAGAATTTCGAAGAGATTTATGCAGATTACAGAGCCGGTAAGATCACCAGTGAAATGGCTGCTGAGAAATGCGGATTCTCCAGAACCACATTTTTTGCGAGAGTGAGGGAAATGAAAGAGCAGAAGGAAGATTGGCCATAACCATGGCAGATACTGTTTTACTCAAAACAGATTCAATGTAAGGAAAACTGATGCAAAAGCAGAGGTTTTTCTTTTTTGAATAATGATATAATGATAATATATAATCTAAATACAGTTTAATAATGAATAAAGATCTGTCCGGTTTCTGACTTTGAGCAGAAAGGATAGTGAATAATGAACGAAATTTACGGGTACATCAGAGTTAGCTCTTTTGACCAGAACGAAGACCGTCAGATGATCGCAATGCAGAAGGCCAGAATTCCCAGAAAGAATATTTACCTGGATAAGCAATCGGGGAAGGATTTTGAAAGGCCTATGTACAGGAAAATGATCAGGAAACTGAAGTATGAAGATGTGGTCTACATAAAGAGCATTGACAGATTAGGACGTAATTATAATGAGGTTATTGAACAGTGGAAGTACCTCACCTGAGTTAAAAAAGTGGATATTGTAGTAATTGAGATGCCGCTTTTGGATACGAGGAGAGGGAAGGACCTGATGGGGACTTTTCTGAGCGATGTGGTGCTGCAGATCCTGTCATTTGTCGCGGAGAATGAACGTGAGAGTATCCGCAGAAGACAGCGCGAGGGAATAGAAGCCGCTAAAGCCAGAGGTGTAAAGTTTGGCAGGCCTCAATTGCCACTGCCTGATAATTTCATGGAAATCTATGAGCGCTGGAAAAGAAAGGAGATCACTGCGACAAAAGCAGCTGAAGAATGTGGCTTTTCAAGAACTAAGTTCTATAATACAGTTCGCAAGCTTGGGCAAAAAATGTAACAGTGATAAAAAAAAAGAATTTTCTACTTGAAAATTCTGTACGCAAAAGTATACTTAATTTGAAACGCTTATAAGCAGGCCGGTTAGGTCATATATTTCATTATTTAGTTGTAAATGAGGCCATTCTATACGCAATTATATAATTATTCTCTTTTTTATTGACTTTTTCATCCAATACATTACAATATTATTATAAAATTAATAATTTTTTATGAATCGGATAAGTATACCTTTCCGAACGCTTATGAGCAGGCTATTTATTTCGAAATATTACTGTATCTGGGGGCATCATGCCGAAAAAAATAGATCTGACAGGGAAGAAATACGGAAGACTTACAGTCTTAAGGCAAGTCGAAGGTGATTCCAATTACCTGACATGGGAATGCAGGTGCGAATGCGGAAATGTTGTACGTGTGGACAGCAGACATTTGCGGAGCGGTTCGATAATCAGTTGCGGCTGTGTCAAAAAAGAGAGTGTGAGAAAGCGTGCAGGCCGCAAAGCAGAAGATCTCACCGGCAGGGTATACGGAAGACTGACGGTCCTTGAGAGGATTGATAACAGGAAATCACAGGTCATGTGGAAGTGCAGCTGCTCCTGTGGAAAGATTACGGCTGCTTCCTCGCAGGAACTCACAATGGGGCTCAAAAAGAGCTGTGGATGTCTGAGAAAAGAAAGTGGCCGGAAGATGGACATCACCGGAAAACGGTACGGGAAACTCGTTGCGCTCTATTCTCTGGGCATAACCGATGATTGCGGCTCAATGCTATGGAGATGCCGCTGCGACTGCGGCAATGAAGTGGATGTATCCGTCTCCTGCCTGAACAAAGGGAACAACAAGAGCTGTGGATGTCTCAAGAAAGAATACCAGAGACTTGTCCACGACAGGCTGCACCTGATCGACGGGACATGTGTCGAGTGGCTGGACGGCCGTAAATCACGTTCCGACAACTCCAGCGGATTCCGCGGTGTGTTCAGGAAAAAGAACGGAAAATACAGCGTGTCGATCGGATTCAAGAAAAAGATCTATTACATCGGGACGTTCGAAGAGTATTCCGATGCAGTAGAAGCAAGGCTCCGCGCGGAGAAGATGATCCATGACGGATTTGTTCAAGCTCATGAGTACTGGATGGAAAGAGCGGAACGTGACCCTGAGTGGGCAGAAGAGAACCCCTTTATCTTTGATGTTGATAAGGAAAACGGGATTCTTGTTATCCGCAACTCCATGGAGAAGTTCATGAAAGCGGATGAGGAAAAGGACAGCAAGCCCGTCCGTGACCTGTTCCTTGATGGAGCGGGCCTTGGCGGAAACGATACAGAGAATGAAGAAAACACACAGGAAGGCACTTCTGCAGCAACTGCAGAAGCAGACAGTGAACAGATAGAGTATGCAAGTAATAAGAAATAATGAAAAAGAAAAATTGAAACCGAAAGGAGGGAGATAAAGCCATGAACGGAAGTGCGGAGGCTCTCCCTCAGACAGGAGAGCTCACACAGGCGGTGAAGCGGGAAAGGTACCTGCACCGATTCAGGATGACGATCCGAAGTACATTCTTGTCACTGGTGGTAGTGGCAGCGGTAGCAGTCCTGGTGGCGGTCCTGCTCCTGCCGATCCTGAGGATCTACGGAAAATCAATGAACGGAACTCTGGACAGCGGGGACATCGTGATATCGGTGAAGAGTTCCGGTTTCGAGACAGGCGACGTAATCGCCTTTTATTACAACAACAATATCCTGGTTAAGCGAGTGATCGCAAACCCGGGCGACTGGGTGGACATGGATCAGGACGGAAACGTCTATGTCAACAATGTTTTGATCGAGGAACCGTACCTGGACGAAAAGGCATACGGCGAGACCAACATTGAGTTTCCGTACCAGGTGCCGGATGGCAAGATCTTCGTGATGGGAGACAACCGTTCGGTGTCGATCGACTCGCGAAACACATCCATCGGATGCGTCTCGGAGGAACAGATCGTCGGCAAAATAGTGTTCCGCATCTGGCCGCTGGCGCAGATGGGACCGGTGCACTGAGCAAACCACCTCAGAGGTGTCTTGCTACAAAACAGAAATTAACAGAGAACGTTCTGTATAACATACGGACGGAAGAGCGACAGCAGAAAGAAGCAGAAAAGTTAGGAGAGCAAAGATGAACTTCATCGACAAAATGGTAGAGCGGTTCATAAAGTTAAATCGCAGAATGAAACGCTGGCAGCGGGTAGTATCCGTAATGGCTGCGGTGGTAGTGTTCGTAACGACCTACGCATTGATCCTGCCGGCCATTACGCTGGACAGAGATACGGCGACGGCAGAGCCTGGCATCGAAGTGGCGGCCAGTGAAAATGAAGCCGGAGAGGCGGGGACTGTCTTCGAAAACACAGAAGAACCTGCGCCTGAAGAGACGGCAGAAGAGCCGGAGGAAGCAGTTGCGGAAGACAGCGGCTCCGAGAGCGGCAGCCAGGAGGCGGAAGCTGCTCAGGCAGAAGCAGTCGCAGAAGAGAATACCTCTGAGGTGGCTCCTGAAGGGAATACCTCTGAGGCGGCTCCTGAAGATGAGAGCGAACAGACGGAAGTTCTGACTACGGAAGAAGCGGCGACTTATGGCACAACGGAAGAAGCCATCGCGGCTGTTACGGGTCAGACCGCCGAAGACGTCAAGCTGATCACAGAAGATACGCAGCTCACCTACGATGGAAGCGACTACGTTGTCTATGCGGACTTTGGCGAGAGCGCAAAACTTCCGGAAGGCGTACAGCTCCAGGTTAAGGAGATCACAAAGGAAAGTGATCCGGAAGCTTATGAGATGTACTACCAGAAAGCTCTTAGCGAGATGCAGGGTAAGTATGATGAGAACACAACGCTTTCCTTTGCAAAGTTCTATGATATCGCATTTGTTTACGAAGGCTTCGAAATAGAGCCCAGCGGAAACGTCAATGTGAGGATCGAGTACAAGCAGGCTGTCGAAATTGAGAAGACAACAACTGTCGATACAATCCACTTCGACAAGAATGACGAGGAGAAGGCGGAAGTTATCGATTCTGATACAGAGGGAACTGAGAAAGAAGTTGAGGCCGTTCAGTTTGAGTCGGATCGGTTTTCGGTGTATGGAGTTGTTGGAACGGAGCTTTTTGCAGAAGTAACTTTACCCGGAAGCAATGACACCTACGTGGTAACGGTTATAGCACCTGCAGAGGCTAGAATTCCTCAAGGCTCCACTTTGAGAGTTGAACCATTTGAAGAGGGCTCCGAAAAATACGAATATGCTCGTAATGCTGTCCTTGCTGACAAAAAAGAAAAAGGCGAATTCGTAGATATTGATAATTTTGGACTTGCTGCCCTTGATATTTCTATTATCGATCCGGATGGCAATGAGATCGAGCCGTCAGCGGCTGTAAAGGTTGAGATTAAGATTAAAGAGCTGCCTGGTGTTGAAGATTTTGAAGAGATCAAAGAGAGCATTGAGATTCAGCACCATGTAGAAGTAGAAAATGGTGTTGTTATTGAAAAGGTATTCGATGGTGGCGATGAAGGCTCCTTCCAAATGAATACCGATGAAAAGGTTGTTGAAGAAGGCACTGCTGTCGATCCGAATTCTGTAAGTGATGAGGACTTCAGGATTGAAGAAGAGGAAAGTACTGATATTGATGCTTCCTTCAATACAGAGGCATTCTCTACATTTACGATTTCATGGAATAATGGATACGGGAATGGTGTTGTTGTTCATTATGTTGATGAGAATGGAACTGAACTTGACGTAGCGAATAATGTTTTCCCGACTAGAATAACCAATAATTCTACAAGTCCTGCATACCTTATCTATGATATTGATGGATATGAGTATGACTATACCTACAGACGCTACTACAGCAATGGAAGTTATTGGGATCCTGCTGGTTGGCAAGAGCAGAACATTGTTCCTGAATTACGGCGTTATAATTCCGGTTGGAGATATAGTACTAATGGCAGTAACTGGAGCAATCTGAGTGCATCTAATGCCACGAATAAAGATGAAATCTATGTCGTATATAAGAAGAAACCGGATATTACACAAGGTGGTTCACCGACATTGAAACCAATCAAACCGGAGGACTATCCGGCCAAACCGAGTATTTTGAAGGAGTCAGATCCTAACGGAGATGGAACTTCAGATCTTTCTCTGAGCATTACTGGCTATACCAAAGACCGTGAAGTGGAGAAGCTTGCAGATGTTATTGTTGTTTTCGACGTTTCAGGATCTATGGGCTACAGTATGTCTGGTTCAACTAGATTAGCAGTTGCCAAGAATGCTGTAAACAATCTTGTTGACAATCTTGCAGAAAAGAAGAATTCAGATGGGAATCCGCTTGTAAGGATGTCTCTAATTTCCTTCTCCAATACCGCTTCAAGTGAAATTGGTCTAACGGACCTTACAACGCAAGGAGTCAGTGATTATAAAGCTGCTGTAAGTGGACTATCAGCAGGAGGAGGTACAAACTGGGATTGCGCCCTTCAACTGGCAAACGAACAGGCAGTAGATTCCGGACGAGCAACATTTGTGATTTTTGTAACTGATGGCGATCCCACCTTTAGGAATACAAGAACCAATGTTACTGACGCACAGTTGGCGCAAGAAACCAATGGTACTAGTGGAAACGCAAATCCATACTACATTCAATATAATGTGTACGGAGCTGCTGATAGAGATGACCAGTCACGTAACTATAATGCAGCAGTTGCTCAGGGACAGGCAATTGTAGGAGCCAATAAGAACCTTTATACCATCGGTATCTCAAATGATGTTGAGAAAGTAAGTGACTTCAATTCAGACGCAGGCGGTAATGGTGCATATAGAGCAGCTGACGCTGCGGCTCTTAATCAGGCATTTGCTGATATTGAAGCGGCAATTATAGCGAAACTGGGAATCAGTGACATTCAGATGACGGATGGTATCACTGAAATGACTCAGACCGTTGACAAAAGCGGATTAACTACCACAGATGGCAGCTTCACTTATTGGAAAAAAGCGAAAAATGCCACCACTTTTGTCGAGTGGGATCCTGCATCTGAAGGATGCCTGAAGGCAGAATATGATGAAGCTTCCGGTGCCGTGAAGTGGAACATGGGTACTGACTTTATGCCTGAAGACGGCGCCACCTACAAAGTGACATGGAAGGTTTGGCCTTCACAGAATGCTTACGATATTCTGGCGAAGTGTATGAATGATCCCACATTCTATGACAATTTGACAGATGCACAGAAAGCTCAAATCACTAGAACAGGTGATGCTCCTAATTATTCCTACACGCTTAGAACTAACGAGCCTGGCGCAGGGACGACCTATAAGTCAGCAACAAAATCGGGTACAGGCATTACGACAGAAGGAGATACAAAGTCCCTTGATTTCAACGAGGTTAATCCTCTGGGTCTTGCTTCCAGCCAGATTGGTATCAGGAAAATTTGGGACAATCAGCTTGATGGAAATACTATTACTGGTTCTTACACATTCCCTGTAAAAGCTGATGGTACTGATTTTGGCAATGGTGTAGTGCTTTCAAGCCCTAGTTGGCAGAATACCTACTATATTTCTACCGGCTTGATGACAACAGATCCGTATGTGGTTTATGAGCACGGTCATGATTACACAATTGAAGAACCTTCAGACCTTTCCTATCAGTGGGATTTTAAATCTGATGTGTACCATCCAATGGTCATCAACAATCAGACAAAGATTTTGATCAAGGTTGATACCCAGACTGAGTCAGACTACACGATTGATGGAAAGTACTACAAGGAACTGTCTGGTGAGACGGTACTTACAGCAACGAATGAACGTCGAAGCAATCTGAATATTTCAAAGACGGTTGTTGACAAGGATGGAAATCACATCGAAAGTGATCAGGAATTTACGTTTACGGTTACGGTCGATGAGGGACATGACGATGAAGTATGGCTGAGTGCTCAGGATTCCAGTGGTGCAACAATTATGGATTCCAGCATTGTGACCGGTACAGGGGTTCAGTATCAGGAAAGAGACGGTTATTTCCACGCACCGAGCGGCACAACGCTCACATTGACGATTAAAGACGGATGGAACTATCGATTTACAAACCTCAGCGTTGGATCGACCTATTCCATTGAGGAGAACAGCCCTGTCCCGGATGGCTTTACGTTTGTAAGAGCAGCGGCAACTGCATCCAATAATGGTACTGCAGGCACAGTTACAGGCCAAAAGACAGAGGGCACGATTGATAAATCGAACTCGGTTTATACGGCTGCCTATACTAACCGTGCAAATACCACGACTCTTAAATTCAGGAAGACAGATGAGAACGGGACAACACCTCTCGCCGGAGCGGTAGTAGAAATCGTGAAAGGCAACACAGGTGTTGAAGGATCTCCGTTCACTACTACAACAGGAGACATTGAACTCACACTATTTGACGGAATCTATCGGGTAAAGGAGACAAAGGCACCTGACGGATACAATGTATTGGCAGGAGACATGTACTTCAAGACTGTTAACGGAACCGTCACGATCACAGATCAGGATGGGAATGAGAAAACATACGAGGACTTCACTATGGATACTGAAGGTGGAGTGATCGTACTGAAACTCAAGAACCATCCCGGACAGGAACTGCCGATGACCGGCGGCCCCGGCACAATACTATATACATTAGGCGGCTTAATGCTGATCCTGGCATCCGCTTTGATGTACGGCTTCAGGATGAGGCGTGGAGAAAGGAGGATTAGATAATGCCTCTGATCTCGACGAATAACTGACGCCGAATCTGAAACCGAAATAAATAAGAAGTTAGCTGCCCGCTCCGGGCAATCGGTCGAGATGTACAGACCGGGCAGCAAAAATGCCAACTGTGGCAGGCAGATATTGTCAAAACAGTGAAAAGCAAACAGCCTTTCAAAAGACAGAAAAACTGAAAGGCAATAATTCCAAAGAAAGGAAAAGAAAGACAATGAAGAACATGAAGAAGATTGTTGCTATGATTCTTGCAACTGCAATGGTTATGGCGATGAGTATGGTTGGCTTTGCGGCAGAAGCAACAACTGGAAGTATTACGATCACTCCTCCTACAAACACCGCAGCTGACGCACAGAACAGTTATAAAATCTATAAAGTATTTGATGCAGTAGCAAGTGAAGCAGGTGTCAGCTATAAGGTAATGGCAAGCAAAGCTGACAAAGAACTCCCCACAGGGTTTGTAACAGATGCCGCAGGCAATGTTATCCATGGAACAAAGAATGCAGAGACAGGTGAAGTGACTCCTATTGAGGCAGATGAGCTTACAGCTGCTGAAATCGCATCCATTGCTGCATATGTGGCGGGCGATACTGCAGTCGCTACAGCAACTTCTACAGGTACAGCAACTGCAACAGCAGAGGGCCTTGCGAATGGCTATTACTACATTACAACCTCTACAGGTTCTGTAGTAACTATTGATACCACTAGACCTAATGCTGAAGTTAATGACAAAAACACAGTTCCGACACTTGATAAGAAGGCTAAGCAGGCTGAGGATCCCGAGTATACCGAGATTGATGAAGAAGGTAAGAAAGCTATCGCGCAGGTAGGCAAGGTTATTCCTTTCGAGGCGACTATAACTGTAGGAAAAGGCGCAAAGGATTATGTGTTCCATGATGTTATGTCCGCAGGTCTTACTTATAACAATGACGTAACCGTTACGCCTGCAGGAGCAGTTTTTGAGGATACTCTTGCAGAAGGTGATACAATCACACTGAAATTTGATAATGACTGGATCGCAACACTTAAGGAAGGCGATAAAATCACAATTACATATTCTGCTACAGTAACTTCTGATGCACTTTCTGTTAATAAGGCTACTAACACTGCCAAATTGACATACGGTGATGCCAATAGCAATAACCACACTCCTGATTCAACAGTAGAAGTTTACAACGCTAAATTCACAGTTACCAAGAAGGATGGCACGGGTACAGCTCTTGCAGGAGCCGGATTCGTAATTAAGAATGCTGACGGTAAGTACTACAAGCTTGCTACTGATAAGAAGTCTGTAACATGGGTTGATTCCATTGATGATGCAACTGAATATACCTCTGACGATCAGGGTGCTGTTCCTGCTTTCACAGGCCTTGGCAATGGCACATATACATTGGTGGAGAAAACTGTACCTGCTGGTTACAACAAGGCTGCTGATAAGTCTTTCGAGATTAAAGGCGACGACTACACAACTGCTAATCTTGTGCAGACTGCAGAAGTTGTTAACGAGTCCGGCGCAGAGCTTCCTTCCACCGGCGGCATCGGTACAACAATGTTCTACATTGTCGGTTCCGTCCTCGTGATCGGCGCAGCAGTAGTTCTGATCTCCAAGAGAAGAATGGCCCGCTAATCTGAACAGGGAAGATTGAATCATTCAAAATAGCAGTATTTTGACCGGAAGCATTCCGGAAAACATTCCATAACTGATCACTCGAAAGGGCTCCGGCATTCGCCGGAGCCCGGGGGTGGCAGTAAATGCATATTTTCCTAAACATACAGAATAAAGAACCTCTGCGTGTTTAGCAAAATACACATTTGATAAAGGAATAAGATGAGATCGAATAACACACAGGCAAAACACCTGACAGCTTCACCCGGCTTATCAGACGGGCCGCAGGGAGCAGCCGGAAGAGGCAGTTCAGGAGGTGGACAATCCAACCGTCCGGGCCGGAGAGAGAAATCCGGATCCCGGAACGCTATCGTCCCCTGGATTACAGACAGGCTGTTCACGATCATCCTTGTTGCCGCATTGTTAGTAGGGCTCGTGCTTCTTGCATATCCGTCATTTTCTGATTACTGGAACTCCTTCCATCAGTCCAGGGCGGTCATGACATATGCTGAGAACGTGGCGAACATGAACACGGAGGAATACGAGAGGATCCTCGATGAGGCGCGGATCTACAACGCGGAGCTGGCTGAGAGGGGAATCAACTGGAAGCTCACTGATGAGGAGAGGGAAGCCTACATGTCGCAGCTTGATATCGGCGGCAATGGTGTCATGGGTTACATAAAGATCCAGAAGATCGACGTAATGCTTCCTATATATCATGGTACCGAGGAGAATGTCCTGCAGACTTCAATCGGTCACCTGGAAGAGTCGTCACTTCCCGTCGGCGGAGAGAGCGCCCACAGCATGCTGTCAGGGCACAGGGGACTTCCTTCGGCAAGATTGTTCACAGATCTGGACAAGCTTAGGGAAGGCGATACCTTTACGATGACGATCCTGAATGAGACCCTTACCTATGAGGTGGACCACATCTGGATTGTGGAACCTTCTGACCTGTCTCATCTGACGATCGAGGATGGCAAGGATTACTGCACGCTGATCACCTGCACGCCTTATGGGATCAATACCCACAGGCTTCTGGTGAGAGCGCACAGAATCGAGAACGCGAACGGAAATGCGATGGTGGTCGCGGACGCGATCCAGATCAGGCCGGTCTATATAGCGCCGTTCCTGGCAATACCTATACTCCTCCTATTGCTGATTTATGTGCTGATCAGTACGAGTGCCAGATACAGAAAAAAAAAGAAGGATCTTAAGGAACAATACCTAAATGAAAACGACCTCCATGAGGAGGAGCTTGAGATAGAAGATCAGGATATCGTCATTGAAGCTGTAAAGAGCTTTATGGAAAAGCGCAGGAAATAAGCCGCAGAAAGGGGCAACGAAATGCATAGTAAAAAAGTTGGACTGAAGAACAGGATAAAAGGGATAGCGAAAGCGGCCCTGGCTCTGTCGATGAGCCTGGTGATGCCCCTGGCATCAATACCCGTATCTGCGGCGGAGAGTAAAGAGACGCTGGACCCTGACCGCACCGGATCTATCTCGATCACGTTTACTTATTATGATGAGACCGCCAAGAAGACCAAGCCGGTCACCGGAGGCAACTCAGTGGGTCTGTACAAAGTGGCAGATGCCGTCGTTGATAATGGTTTCAGGTTCGCGGTTGATGAGCGCTTTGCAGCAGCGGGAGAGATCCCGGATACGGATGAAGCTCTTGATTCCGCAAATCTCGACCTTGCGAAGAAGATGACAGCGATCGCCGAAAAATATGACTTTGACGTACAGCCCAGGAAAATGGATGCTGAGGGCAAGGTAACATTTGAAGGACTGGAAGTTGGTCTGTACCTGGTCGTGCAGGACGCCCAGGGAACAGGGGATAACAAGCTCACTATCAACCCTTTCCTGATCACGATCCCGCAGAAGAATCCTGACGGATCTCTTATCTACGACGTGGACGCGGCAGCAAAACCGCTCGGTGTGGCCAAGGAAGAAGTACCCCCGCCGCCGCCGCCGCACAATATCCCGCAGACAGGCCAGCTCTGGTGGCCGGTGATGCTTCTCGGAGGACTGGGAGCTTTGGCACTCTGCTTCGGGATGATCAGAAAGAACAGGAACAGATAGAAGACTGAGAAGAACAGAAGACTGAGACAACAGGGAAAGGAGCCACAGGGAATGATCCGTGGCTCCTTTTCAGATAGCGTACGGCAGGAGCATTGCATCACTGCCTGATACGAATCGGCAGGCCACCAGAGGAGTTATAGATGATCGTACAGGGTGCTGCAGTAATGAACTTAATAATCGCGGTCATCGGCTGTGCGGTCTGTATCCTTTCGCTCTTTTTCATTGCATTCGGGATCAAAAGGAATACAAGGACAGCAGTGATAATGCTTTTTCTGTTTATCTTTCTGCTGGTCAGAAATCTTTGTGTGGCGTTCCTGCAGCTTACGCAGGGCCATCACGGGGCTTTATGGGAGGAAGGTATCTATCTTGCCGGCTTTGGAACGTACCTGTTTTCCATACTGAGTTCCTACCTGATCTCTTTTTTTGTGCTCAATAACGTCAGCATTTCGGAAGGAGGCATCAGAAGGATCCGTGTTATACTAAATGCTTTTTTGGCTGTCTGTATAATAGTCCTGGTCTGGGCACAGATCAGCGGGCTGCTGGTGAACATTGATGATTCCGGCATGTATTACATGGGGCAGTTTTATTATCACAGCAACCTGATGAGTGTTGCATATATGGCTTTTGACATAGTAATGCTTGCCATCCACGGGAAAGAGATCTCGAAAAAGCAGAGGCTGGTCTTCGGGCTTCTGATCCTTTCACCATTGTTGGCAACACTTGCAAAGCCCTTTTATAAAAACTTACACGTGGCGACGCTCCTTTCAAGTATATCCTTAACGCTGATCGTTATCATGATCGTCAAAGAGAATACGTCAGAATACAGGCGCCAGGAATCAATAAAGAACCAGCTTGAGATCGACCTCATGCTCGGCCAGATCCAGCCTCATTTCCTTTTTAATGTGCTCTATGTCATCCAGGAGATATGTCATATAAACCCGGAGACGGCAGCCGAAGCGATAGGTGAATTCTCAAAATACCTGAGGCATAACATGGATTCCATAACGATCAGGACCCCGATCCCGTTCAAAGAGGAACTGGAGCATGTCGGGCATTATGTGTCGCTGCAGCAGCTGCGGTTCGGGGAGACGCTGGAAGTGCAGTATGAACTGGGATGTACGGATTTCAAAATGCCCACATTGACATTGCAGCCCATTGTTGAGAATGCGATCCGCTATGGAGTCAGAATGGCCCCCAAAGGGAGGGGAAAGGTCCTGATAAGGACCATAGAACACCCTGAATGCTATGAAATAGATGTCATAGATAACGGCCCGGGATTTGATGTGAACAGTGTTCCAAATGACGGGTTATCCCATACCGGCCTGAAAAACGTCAGGGAGAGGCTCAAACAGGTATCCGACGGCGAACTGACCGTGATCAGCGCAGCAGGAGAGGGGACCACGGTCAAAATGATCATACCTAAGGAGTAAAGAATGCTTATATATGTGATAGATGACGAGCCCTTTGCCCTGAAGGCCTCGGAGCAGGTGGTCAGGAGGGCAGTCCCGGACGCGGAACTGATGACATTTGAGAGCGGTGACGATGCACTGGAACAAATGCTCAGAACAAAAGAGTATCCGGATACGGTCTTCAGCGATATAGAGATGCCGGGGATCAACGGCCTGGAGTTCGCGGTAAGGCTCAAGCAGTTATCGCCCCGGACCAGGATCGTCTTCGTGACGGCTTATTCTGAATACGCCCTCGAAGCGTTCAGGGTCCATGCAAACGGATATATTCTGAAACCCATGAACGCGATGAGGGTCCAGGAAGAAGTACGGGAGGCAGCGAAACAGGAAAATATCGAGCCTGAACCGGGGAAACTGGAGATCCGCTGTTTCGGTAATTTTGAAGTATTCTGGAAAGGAAAGCCCCTCCTGTTCGCCAGAAGACAGACGAAGGAACTGCTGGCGTACCTGATCGACAGAAAAGGCGCTTCGTGCACGACAGAAGAGATAGCGGCTGCACTATGGGAAGATTATACGAATGAAAAGAATACCAAAGCGCAGCTGCGGGTATTGATCAGTGACCTGAGACATACTCTTGCGAATATCGGCCAGGAAGACATTGTCGTCCGCAGCCGGGGGCAGGTAGCGGTCATGGCTGACCATGTGGACTGCGACTATTACCGGATGTTAAATGGAGACATGGACGCTGTCAATGCTTACCGGGGAGAGTACATGTCGCAGTACAGTTGGGCAGAGCTGACGGCGGGTCAATTGGCCTGGGATAGCGGAAGATACTAATATATAACAATTTAACAGTGATGGATGAGGAGCCTGACAGGATTGACTGTCAGGCTTTTTTGCATTAACCAATGAAGATATGAAATTATTAAGCAAAAAAGTAGATTTTTTTGATTTAATAAACAAAACAACGTTTATTAATTTACTATTAATGGTATAATATCAATGTAACAATAAACGTGATATAACATATAAATATCTGATATATAAATATTTTTAAAATAGATTATTATGATTTAATAATTTGCTTAAGCATTTCGATTTACCGTAAATTTTATCCGACTGACCTGTCCGGACCTGCTTAAGCAGAAAGGACGAGACAAAATTATGAGTGTTTACGGATATATAAGAGTAAGTTCTTATGACCAGAATGAAGACCGCCAAATGATCGCAATGCAGAGATCAAGGGTCCCAAGGAAAAACATCTTCATAGACAAGCAATCGGGAAAAGACTTTGACAGGCCAATGTATAAAAGGATGGTCAAAAAGCTGAAAATTGAAGACATCGTCTATATTAAAAGTATAGACAGATTGGGACGGAACTATAATGAAGTAGTGGAACAGTGGCAGTATCTGACCCGCGTCAAGAGAGTGGACATCGTAGTGATCGAGATGCCCCTGCTCGATACGAGAAGGGGAAAAGACCTGATGGGGACCTTTCTGAGCGATGTAGTGCTGCAAGTACTGTCTTTCGTTGCAGAGAATGAACGGGAATCAATTCGAAACAGACAAAAAGAAGGAATCGAAGCCGCCAAAGCACGTGGTGTGAGATTTGGAAGGCCTGCGATTCCACTGCCGGATAATTTCGCACAAATCTATGAGATGTGGATAAAAAAAGAGATCTCAACGACCGATGCAGCGATGAGATGCGGCTTTTCAAAGTCAAAGTTTTACTATACCGTTCGCAAGTATAGGCAAAATAATGACCAAAACATATAAACAGGGAATTTATATCTTGCAAATTCCGCGCATAAAAGTATACTATATTGCTTTATAAAAAATTATTAATTATATAATAATATTGTAATATATCAAGTCGATATGTCAATATCTATTTGTCTATTCTAAACAACTT
Organism: Lachnospiraceae bacterium; assembly: GCA_045113775.1. Lineage (GTDB taxonomy): Bacteria > Bacillota > Clostridia > Lachnospirales > Lachnospiraceae > CAG-791. Next base: position 33,203 of record JBGUJH010000114.1, read on the forward strand.
TGTATTAACACCCCGCCCAAAAATTAAATATTGAAATAATTGACCTGCCGGCCTGCTTTTTAAGTGTTCTTAATTAAGTATACATTCTTAGAACATACAAAAAGCAGGCTTTTTTGTATTGCATTTTTACGACAGCAGGTGGACGAACATGCCGAAAATTTTAAATCTGACGGGAAAACGATACGGACATCTGACAGCCCTGAAAAGAGTAAAAGGTGATTCCAGGTATGCAACCTGGGAATGCCGATGCGACTGCGGAAACTATATATATGCAGAGAGCAGGAAACTCCAAAGCGGAAAGCTGATAAGCTGCGGCTGTGTCAAAAATGAGAATACGAAAAAACGTGCAGGCCGCAAGGCTGAAGATCTCACCGGCAGGGTATACGGAAGGCTGACAGTCCTTGAGAGGATCGAAAACAGGAATTCAATGGTCATGTGGAAATGCCGTTGTTCCTGCGGACAGACTACAACTGCTTCCTCCCAGGATCTCACGATGGGGCTGAAAAAGAGCTGCGGATGCCTGAGAAGAGAGAGCAGCCGGAAGATGGATATCACCGGGAAACGGTACGGAAAACTCGTTGCACTCTATTCTCTTGGCAGGACCGATGAGTGCGGTTCTATGTTGTGGAGATGCCGATGCGACTGCGGGAACGAGGTGGATGTATCAGTCTCCTGCCTGAACAAAGGGAACAACAAGAGCTGCGGATGCCTCAAGAAAGAATACCAGAGACTGGTTCACGACAGGCTTCACCTGATCGACGGGACTTGTGTCGAGTGGTTGGACGGCCGTAAGTCGCGAAGTGACAATACCAGCGGCTTTCGCGGTGTGTTCAGGAAAAAGAACGGCAGATACAGCGTATCGATCGGATTCAAGAAAAAGATCTATTATATCGGGACGTTTGAAGAGTACTCCGATGCAGTGGAAGCAAGGCTTCGTGCTGAAAAGATGATCCACGACGGGTTCATCGAAGCCCATGAGTACTGGCTGGAAAGAGCAGAACGTGATCCTGAATGGGCAGAAGAGAACCCATTCAGCTTTGATGTTGTAAAGGAAAACGGGATCCTTGTCATCCGCAACTCCATGGAAAGGTTCATGAAAGCGGATGAGGAAGCAGGAAATAAACCGGTCCATGACCTGTTCCTGGATGGAGCAGAGCTTGGCGGAAACGATACCGAAAATGAAGAAAATCAACAGGAAGGCGCTTCTGCAGAAACTGCAGAAGCGGGCAGCGAACAGATAGAGTATGCGAGTGGAAAGAAATGACAAAAAAAGAAATATTGAAACCGAAAGGAGGGAGATAAAGCCATGAACGGAAATGCTGAGGCTCTCCCTCATACAGGGGAGCTCACACAGGCGGTGAAGCGGGAACGGTACTTGCACAGGTTCAGGATGACGATCCGAAGTACATTTTTGTCACTGGTGGTAGTGGCAGCGGTCGCAGTCCTGGTCGCAGTCCTGCTCCTGCCGATCCTGAGGATCTACGGAAAATCGATGAACGGGACGCTGGACAGCGGAGACATCGTGATCTCGGTGAAGAGTTCCGGGTTCGAGACAGGTGATGTCATCGCCTTTTATTACAACAACAACATCCTCGTTAAGCGGGTGATCGCAAACCCCGGCGAATGGGTGGACGTGGATAAAGAGGGCAATGTATACGTCAACAATAAACTGATCGATGAACCGTATTTGGACGATAAGTCTTACGGAGAGACGAACATAGAACTCCCCTACCAGGTACCGGACGGCAAGATCTTCGTGATGGGGGATAATCGTTCGGTATCGATCGACTCGAGGAACACCTCCATCGGATGTGTCTCGGAGGAGCAGATCGTAGGAAAGATCGTGTTCCGGATCTGGCCGCTGACGCAGATGGGAGCGGTTCACTGAGCAGCAGGCTTAAGTGAGGCAAAGATTCCTTCATTAAGATATGAAGTGATTTATATAAAACAGAATTCAACAGAGAACGTTCTGTATAACATACGGACGGAAGATCGGAGTAGAGGGAAGCAGCAAAGTTAGGAGAGCAAAGATGAACTTCATTGACAAGATGGTGGAGCGGTTCTTAAAGCTAAACCGTAAGATGAAACGTTGGCAGCGGGCAGTATCCGTAATGGCGGCGGTGGTGGTGTTCGTAACTACCTACGCCCTTGTTTTGCCTGCCATTACGCTGGACAAGGATACGGCTACAACACAGGCCGGTATCGAGATAGCTGCCAGTGAGAATGAGGCCGATGAGGCAGGGACTGTCTTCGAGAGCGAGCAGGAAGATGCTGTCGCGGAAGAAGAGCCGGAAGAGGCTGAGGAGCCTGCCACAGAGGAAGACACAGAGGAAGCTGTTGTGGAAGAACCCTCAGAGGAAGAGGACAGCAGCTCCGAGAGCGGCAGCCAGGACGCAGAAACAGTAGAAGCGGAAGCAGATGAAACTGAAGCTGCTGAGGCTGAAGCTGTCGATGAAGCTGATGCTTCCAAAACAGAGCCCGCTGCTGAGATTGAGCAGACAGACGCACAGACCGGCGAAGAGGCTGCAGCTAACGGCACGACCGAGGAAGCGATCGCAGCTGCCACAAACCAGACTGCTGAAGAAGTTAAGCTGATCACTGAAGATACCCGCCTTACCTATGAAGGCAGTGACTATTTTGTCTATGCAGACTTCGGTGAGAGTGCGCAGCTTCCTGAAGGCGTTCAGCTCAAGGTCAAAGAGATCACAAAAGAGAGTGATCCGGAAGCCTATGAAGCGTACTACCAGAAGGCCCTCAGTGAGATGCAGGACAAGTACGACGAGAATACGACTCTGTCCTTTGCAAAGTTCTATGATATCTCCTTCGTCTACGAGGGCGCTGAGATCGAGCCCAGCGGAAACGTCACTGTGAGGATCGAGTACAAGAAGGCCGTTGAGATCAAAGAGAGTACAACTGTCGACACGATTCACTTTGACAAGAATGATGACGAAAAGGCAGAAGTTATCGATTCCGATACTGAGGGAACTGAAAAGCAGGTTGAGGCTGTTGAGTTCAAATCGGATCAGTTTTCTGTTTATGGCGTTATCGGCGCTTCGCTCGAAACAGAGTTTACGATTTCCAACGCAGATGGTGAAGATGTCACATACCTTGTAAAGGTAACATACGGACCGGAAGCGAAGATCCCGGAAGGATCTACATTAAGGGTTACCAGTATTGCTGACGGCACGGAGGCATACCAGAATGCCCGCAATGCTGTCCTGGCAGATAAGAAAGAAAAAGAAGAAATCGTAGATATCAATGACTTCAATCTGGCAGCGCTGGATATCTCTATTATTGACCCGAACGGTCAGGAGATCGAGCCTGAAGCGGCTGTAACGGTTGAAATTAAGATCAAGGACCTTCCGGGCGTTGAGAACCTGGACGAAGTCAAAGAGACATTGGAGATTCAGCACCATGTCGAAGTTTCTAATGGTGTTGTGGTAGAGAAGGTATTCGACGGCAGTGTTGAGGGTTCTTATAAGATGGACACTGACGAGAATATCGCAAAGAATGGGACAGCTGTTGATCCGAATTCTGTCAGTGAAGAGGATTTCCAGATTGTGAATAACGGTGAGGATGAGGCAATTGATGCTTCGTTCGATACCGAGGTTTTCTCAACCTTTACGATTACCTGGAGAGATAACCAGCGCAGAGTAACTGTTCACTACGTCGATGGGAACGGAAATGAACTGACGATTGATAATCCGGATAACACGCACCCGGATTTGACTGCCAACTCCTCTTCACCGGCATTCCTGATTTACGACATAGACGGCTATGAGTATGACTATACTTATAGAAATACAAATACCAACGCAAACAGGATTGCGCCGATGCTCACAAAAAGCGGCCAAAATCGTTGGCAGTATATGGGAGCAAACAACACCAACACTACTGAGTTGTCTAATAACGACAATATTTATGTGGTTTATAAGAAGAAAACGGATCCCACAACAGGTGGTACACCTTCCGTAGATACCGATGAACAATGGCCCGATCAGGAGGACCCTGCCCGTAAACCGCAGTTTGGAAAGTCATCTACTAACAACGGAAACGGCACAAATAAAATTTCATTGACTATTGAAGCGCCTGAGAAACCGGTGGAAAAACAGACACCTGCTGATGTCATTGTTGTATTTGACAGGTCGGGCTCCATGAATAATAACATGGATGGACAGACTCGAATTGCAAGAGCTAAGACAGCTACTAATACAATGGCAAATACATTACTTAGCAACAACAGTGATGTTCGAATGGCGTTAATCTCGTTTTCGACCACTGCAACAGTAACTCAGGGTTTTACAACCAGCCTTTCGACCTTCCAAAACAGTGTAAATAGCTTGACTCCAGAAGGTGGTACAAACTGGGAGCAGGCTTTACAGCTAGCAAACACGATGGATGTACGCCCGGATGCAGCGACCTTTGTAGTATTTGTAACTGATGGTGATCCGACCTTCCGTATCAGCCGCGGCGATGTTACTAATGCTACGCTAAATTCGGAAACGTATAATAGTGGCACCACTTATCAGTATTACAGAAACAATCATGTATTTGGTCAAGGTAATGCCGATAGTGCAGGCCACAATTTCGACTTTGCAGTTGATCAGGTCTCGGCAATTGCAGGTGCCACTAAGAATTTCTATGCGATCGGCATCTCGAATGACGTTACAAAGGTACAGAACCTGACGACCCAGGGCGGCGTCGCTGCAGATCACGCATTTATAGCATCTGACAGCGCTGCTATGGAGGCTGCATTCAAATCGATCACAGAATCTATCAAATCTGTTCTGGGCTTCGGTGACGTAGAGATAACTGATGGAATCACTGCTCTTACAAATGCAGAGATGAAGGTCATGCAGTCCGTCGATCCGAACAGTTTTACTTATTATCGTTACGGTGGTGAGAACAACAAGTACGGTGACGGGTATGCCAATAAGACAGAATGGACATCTCGTGCAGCTGATGGATGTGCAGCAGCTACATACAATGAGTCAGATGGGGCTGTTCACTGGGATATGGGCGAAGGATTCCAGCTGGAAGACGACGTTACTTATATAGTTGAGTTTACAGTTTGGCCAAGCCAGGCTGCTTATGACCTGGTTGCAGACTTGAATAATGGTCTTAAGACATTTGATTCTCTTACACCTGAGGAAAAAGCTCAGGTTGTGGAAGTGACTGCACCCACAGAGACGACCACCGGAACATATGCTTTAAAGACGAACACAGATCAAGTCAACGCAACTTACAGCCAGACATCAAAATCGGGTGATGTTGTCACAGTAAGCGGTGAAACAGATCTGACAGCAGAGTATATCGAGGGCACAATTCAGAACATGTCTTTGGATTCTGACTTCATAACAGTCAAGAAGGAATGGCATAACGCCCTTGATAGCCGCGTAGTGGATGGAATCACCTTAACTGTTACAAAAGACGGAACGGTTTACCTTGATGATGTAGCCCTCAGTGACGAGAATGGGTGGACATCAGATAATCAGTACATCTCTACCGGTTTTATAACTACAACTTCCGATGGAAGGTACAACGTTCGTGAGATCGGCCATGAATACACTGTTACTGAACCGGAAGCCTTCTCATACTATTGGGATCTGACAGCGGATACATATCGTCCTATGGTCATTGACGGTACCCTTCACATGCTGATTAAGACGGATAATCCCACTGGTACTGAAGGAACAGATTACTACGTAATTGAAGGAAATAAATACCAGGCTTCAGAGACGACTACTCCTATGCTGACTGCGAGAAACGATCGTCGAAGCAATCTGAACCTGAAGAAGCTGGTTACTGCAAATACAGACGCCGTAGATAAAGTACCGGATCCGGATGATGTGTTTACTTACACAATCACAATTACTGACGCCAATGGTGATGCTGTATGGTTCTCAGCAATGGATGAAAATGAGGAAACTGTTCTTATTCCCGCGTATTCTCCTAATGTAACACCTGAGCTCGGTGAAGATGACCAACCGACAGGAAGCTATTCTGTTCCTTCCGGAGAGCAGTTTACTATAAGCATTAAAGCGGACTGGAATGTACGTTTCTTCAACCTTCCTACAGGCACGACTTATTCCATTCAGGAAACAGACATGGCTGACGGTTATGAGTTTGTGAAGGCGGAGACATCTGCGGAAGTTACAGATCCTGCATATGCGGATGCTTACAAGGCGACGCCCGGTACTGTGAGCGGAAATACTGTAACCGGTACCATCGATCAGCCTAACAACGTGTTCAGCACCGAATACACCAATAACTGGAATCCGAAAAACGAGATCGTCATCATCAAGACCGATGAGAATGGCGGCAAGTTGGCCGGAGCGACGTTTAAACTGTCTAAGATGGCAGATGATGGGTGGAAGGAAATTGCGACCTTCAATTCAAAGGCTGATGCCGGCGAAACGTTAAAGGTTGGCCATGGACTGTACAAACTGGAGGAGACAGCTGCTCCTGCAGATTATTACTCGAGAGTCGAGACTGTTTACTTTACGGTTGTGACAAATGGTAATACCACTACAGTTGTCCTGGCTGACGAAGAAGGCGAAGAGATTGAAGAAGATGTGTCTTCCGTTTATCCTGACGTCACCGTAAACGGCAATGAAATTTCAGTAAAGAACTGGCCGCTGACGACTGCGGATGCACAAAAGAAATGGAAAAATGCAGACGGTACAACAACAGCACCGGATGGCGCGACAGTCGTATTCACACTGTATGCAGATGAAGAAAAAACTGAGTATACAGTAACGCTTGATGGAGCAGCAGATGAAGCACCTACCGGAGCTGATCCTGTCGGTTATGAAAGTGTAGGCTGGACCGCAACGTTTGTGAACCTGCCCAAGTATAATCTGGATGGCGAAGCGCCTGAAGAGATCGAATATACAATTGCAGAGACAACAACCTATCCCGGCTACACTGTATCGACAACGGATCCTGTTGCAAGCGGCGAGACAATTACCAATACACAGGTGCCGACAACGGCGAATGCTCTTAAGGCCTGGAAGAATGCGGACGGCAGCACAACACCTCCTGATGGGGCAACAGTAGTGTTCACGCTCTATGCAGATGGAACAGCAACTGATTACACGGTCACACTGGATGGAAATGTTGATTCTGCCCCGACAGGTACGGGCGGATATGAGAGCGAATCCTGGAAAGCAGAGTTCATAAATCTGCCGATGTATCAGCAGGGCACCACGACAGAGATTGTCTATACGATCGCAGAGACAATAACCTATCCCGGCTATACTGCATCGACAACGGATCCTGTTGCAAGCGGCGAGACAATCACGAATGAACAGGGCGCTACAGAAACATTTGCACTCAAGGCTTGGAAAAATGCGGATGGCACCACTGAAGCACCTGAAGGCGGAACAGTAGTATTTACTCTGTATGCAGATGGAACAGCTACATCTTATACCGTAACGCTGGATGGAACTGTTGATCCTGCTCCGACAGGAACGGGCGGTTATGAGAGTGAAGCCTGGAAGGCTGCATTTGTAAAACTGCCGAAATATAAAGAAGGCACGACAACTGAGATCGTCTATACGATCGCAGAAACAACGACCTATCCTGGTTACACTGCTTCTACTACAGATCCGGTTGCTTCCGGAAGTACGATCACCAACAGTCAGGATCCTACAGTGGCAGATGCTACTAAGGCTTGGAAGAATGCAGACGGCTCAACAACTGCACCGCAGGGCGGAAAAGTTACATTTACGCTGTATGCAGACGGAACAGCTACATCTTATACCGTAACGCTGGATGGGACAGCAGATACTGCTCCGACAGTCACAGGCGGTTATGAGAGTGAGGCTTGGAAAGCAACATTTGTAAACCTGCCCAAATACAAAGCCGGAACGACAACTGAGATTGAATATACGATCGCGGAGACCGGAACATATCCCGGCTATACCGCATCGACAACGGAGCCTGTTGCAAGTGGTGGAACTATCACGAATACACAGGAGCCTACAGAGGCAGATGCAACTAAGGCCTGGAAGAATGCAGACGGCAGCACAACACCTCCTGAAGGGGCAACAGTTGAGTTCACGCTCTATGCAGATGGAACAGCAACAGATTACAAAGTCACTCTGGATGGAACAGTTGATACTGCTCCGACAGGCACGGGCGGCTATGAGAGCGAAGCCTGGAAGGCATCGTTCGTGAAGCTTCCCAAGTACAAAGTAGTTGATGAAGCTCCCGTAGATATTGTCTATACGATCAAAGAGACGATAACCTATCCCGGATATACACCTGATCCGGAAGGTGAAGTTGCAAGCGGCGGCACAATCACAAATAAACAGGTGCCTACAGAGGCAGAAGCAACCAAGGCATGGCTGAATGCAGACAGCACCACAACACCTCCGGAAGGCGCGACAGTAGTATTTACACTTTATGCTGATGGAGAAGAGACTGAATTCGCAGTGACGCTTGACGGAACAGCAGATGGTGATGCTCCTACAGTAACCGCCGGTTATGAGAGCGAAGCCTGGATAGCAACCTTTGTAAATCTGCCCAAGTTTAAGGCTGACGGTACAACTGAGATTGTTTACACGATCAAAGAGACAGAAGGCTACGAAGGTTATGAGATGGATCCGACAACTGCTGTTGAAAGTGGTGGAACGATCACTAATAAGCAGATCAGTACAGTGATCGAAATCAAGAAGATCGGTGACTGGACTGTGGACAACCCGCTCAGTGACGTACAGTTCAAGCTCTATTCCGATGCAGAATGCAGCAATCAGATAACGGTCGATGGTAAAGGAGATCCGATCGGCACAGACGGAACCATCACGACAGGATCTGACGGAACAGCCAGGGTAGGAGCACTGGTCGCAGGAACTTATTATCTGAAAGAGACGGCAAATGCCCCTGGTTACGAACTTCTGGGTGATCCTATTGAGTTCACGATCAAAGCAGATGGTTCGATTGAGTATTCAATAGATAATCAGGATTTCGAAGTTCAGAATGGCGCATATTATGAACTGGAAGATGGCGTAATTGGAATTTATATCAACAACCCGTCCGGCGCGGCACTTCCGAATGCTGGCGGCTCAGGCACATTACTTTATACATTAGGCGGTTTGATGCTGATCCTGGCATCCGCTATGATGTACGGCTTCAGGATGAGGCGTGGAGAAAGGAGGTTTCATTAACAGCCTCTGATCTCGACGAATAACTAACGCCGAATCTGAAACCGAGATAAATACGAAAGCAGCTGCCCGCTCGGGGCATTCGGTCGAGAAGCTCAGACCGGGCAGCAAGGATGCTGGCTTGGCAGAAGGATCTGTCAAAACAGTATTGAACCAACTGTCTTTCAAAAAGTCAGAATTACTTGAAAGGCACTAAATCCAAAGAAAGGAAAAAGAGACAATGAAGAACATGAAGAAGATTGTTTCTCTGCTTCTTGCGGCCGTTATGGTAATGGCTATGAGCATAAGTGCATTCGCAGCAGGTACCGGCAGTATTACAATTACTCCCCCGGATGATATTGATACTTCTGCAGAGATCACATACACGATCTACAAGGTTTTCGATGCAGATGCAAGTGCTGATGGAACCAAGATCAGCTATAAGCTTGTATCAGGAAAGACCACAGCTCCTGCCGGCTTCTCGGTAGATAAAGCAGGAAACGTCACATATGACGGCGGCGAAGAAGTTACAGAACTTACGCAGGCTGATATCGATGCGATCGCAGCTTATGTAACAGATGATGACATTGTTGGAACAGCGAAATCTACCGGAGGTAATGATGCTGTTATTGAAAATCTTCCTAACGGCTATTACTACATCACCACAACGACAGGTTCTGTTGTAACGATCAATTCCACAAAACCTGATGCAGAAGTGGATGACAAGAATGTTGTTCCCGGCGTTAACAAAGAGATCACAGGAGCTTCTTCCTACGATGCGGACGGCAAGAAGGCTCTCGCACAGGTAGGAACAGAGGTTGAGTATACTGCTACCATTACAGTTGGTAAGGGCCAGCTTGGCTATGTCTTCAAGGATACTCTCGGAACAGGTCTTGAGTATGTAGACGGCAGCCTTACAGTTACTGATATGACAGCAGGTACAGATTACACACTTGCAGTATCCGGCCAGAATATCACAGTAACATTTGAAGATGATTCTATTAAGGGCCTTGCACAGGATTCTGAAATCGTAGTTGTTTATAAGGCAAAAGTCACAAGCGCTGCACTTCAGGACAATCCGGCCAAGAACACCGCTACAATTTCTTATGGTAACGATAGCCAGTATACAAGCAAGCCTTCCGAGACAGAAACTTACAATGCTAAGATCACTGTGATCAAGAACGATGATCAGAATGAGCCTCTTGCAGGTGCAGGTTTTGTCCTTAAAAATGCTGATGGCAAGTACTACAAGTTCGCTGATGGCGCTGTATCATGGGTAGATGCTGAAGCTGATGCTACAGAGTACACATCCGGTGATGACGGAAAGCTTGACGGTGAGTTCACAGGTCTTGCAGACGGAACTTATACACTCGTTGAGAAGACTACTCCTTCAGGATACAACACAGCAGAAGATAAAGAAATTACTATTGCCAAGGGCGATTATTCAGCCGGCAACCTCAAGCAGGAAGCAACTGTGATCAATAAAGCAGGTTCCGTCCTTCCTGCTACCGGTGGTATCGGTACAACATTGTTCTACGTTGTCGGTTCCGTCCTCGTGATCGGCGCAGCAGTAGTTCTGATCTCCAAGAGAAGAATGACCCGCTGATCAAAACCGGCAGGAACGGATAATTCAAAATAGCAATATTTTGACCGGAGTTAATCCGGAAAAACATAAGTGAACACGCGAAAGGGCTCCGGCATTCGCCGGAGCCCGGGGGTGGGCAGAAAATGCATATTTTTCTAAACATACAGAGCCAAAGGAATCTGTGTGCTTAGCAAAATACACATTTGATAAAAGGGTAAAGATGAAAACGAAAAAAACACAGGCGAAAAACCTGACAGCCTCATTCCGAATAACAGACAGGCTTTTCACGATCATCCTGGTAGCTGCGTTGTTCATAGGTCTTTTCCTCCTGGCATATCCATCGTTCGCTGACTACTGGAACTCCTTCCATCAGTCCCGTGCGGTCATGTCCTACGCTGAGAATGTGGCGAACATGAACATGGAGGAATATGCGAGGATCATCGACGAGGCTCGGATCTACAACGCGGAGCTTGCAGAGAGAGGGATCAGTTGGAAACTCTCTGATGAAGAGAGAGAAGCCTACATGTCACAGCTGGATATCGGCGGCAACGGCATTATGGGTTACATAAAGATCCAGAAGATAGATGTGATGCTTCCGATCTATCATGGAATAGATGAGAGCACACTGCAGACATCCATCGGGCATCTGGAGGAATCATCGCTTCCGGTCGGAGGAATGAATACCCACAGCATGCTGTCAGGGCACAGAGGACTTCCTTCTGCGAGGTTGTTCACGGACCTGGACAAGCTCAGGGAAGGCGATACCTTTACGATAACGATCCTGAACGAGACACTGACCTATGAGGTGGATCACATCTGGATCGTGGAACCTTCAGACATGTCTCATCTTACGATCGAAGACGGGAAGGACTATTGTACTCTGATCACCTGCACGCCTTACGGGATCAATACCCACAGGCTGCTGGTGAGGGCCCACCGCATAGACAACCTGAACGGGAACGCGATGGTGGTCGCGGACGCGATCCAGATCAGGCCGGTATTCATAGCGCCGTTCATTGCAGTGCCCATTCTTCTTCTCCTGCTGATCTATGTGCTGATCAGTACGAGTGCCAGGCACAGAAAAAAAAAGAGGGATCTGAAAGAAGAATACCTGAATGAAAACGGGCTCCATGAGGAGGAGCTTGAGATAGAGGACCAGGATATCATCATTGAGGCTGTAAAGAGCTTTATGGAAAAGCGCAGTAAATGAGCCGCAGAAAGGGGCAACAAAATGCATGGTAAAAAAGTTGAACTAAAAAACAGAATAAAGGGGATTGCAAAAGCGGCCCTGGCTCTGTCGATGAGCCTGGTGATGCCTATGACATCGATTCCTGTGTCTGCAGCGGAGAGTACAGAGACTCTGGACCCTGACCGCACCGGGTCGATCTCGATCACATTTACTTATTATGATGAGACCTCCAAGACGACCAAACCGGTCACCGGAGGCAATTCGGTAGGGTTGTATAAAGTGGCAGACGTCGTCGTTGACAATGGTTTCAAGTTTGCTGTGGACGAGCGCTTCGCAGAAGTGGGAGAGATCCCGAATACGGATGATGCTCTTGATTCCGCAAATCTCGACCTTGCACAGAAGATGACAGCGATCGCCGAAAAATATGACTTTGACGTTCAGCCCAAGGAAATGGATGCTGAAGGCAAGGTGACATTTAAAGGACTTGAAGTAGGTCTGTATCTGGTCGTTCAGGACGCACAGGGAACAGGGGATAATAAGCTCACTATCAATCCTTTCCTGATCACGATCCCGCAGAAGAATCCGGACGGATCACTGATCTATGACGTGGACGCGGCAGCAAAACCGCTCGGCGTGGCCAAGGAAGAAGTTCCTCCGCCGCCCCCGCCGCCGCACAATATCCCTCAGACAGGCCAGCTCTGGTGGCCGGTGATGCTTCTCGGAGGACTGGGAGCCTTGGTACTCTGCTTTGGCATGATCAGAAAAAACAGGAACAAATAAAAACTGAGAAGACAAGCAAAGGAGCCACAGGAATTATCCGTGGCTCCTTTTCAGATAACGTACGGCAGGGCCCTTTGCGGCACTGCCTTATATGAAGCGGCAGGTCAGCAGAGGAGTAATAGATGATCGTACAGGGTGCTGCAGTAATGAACTTAATAATCGCGGTCATCGGCTGTGCGGTCTGTATCCTTTCACTTTTTTTCATCGCATTCGGGATCAGAAGGGATACAGCGACGGCAACGATAATGCTTTTTTTGTTTATCTTTCTGTTGATCAGAAATCTTTGTGTAGCATTTCTACAGCTTACGCAGGGGCATTACGGGGGGTTCTGGGAGGAAGGCATCTATATTGCAGGTTTCGGAACGTACCTTTTTTCCATACTGAGTTCCTACCTGATCTCTTTTTTTGTGCTCGATAACGTCATCATTTCGGAAGAAGGCATCAGAAGGATCCGCATCATACTCAATGTATTTCTGGCTGTCTGTATGATCGTCCTGGTTTGGGCACAGATCAGCGGACTGCTGGTGAACATTGACGATTCCGGTATGTATTACATGGGGGAGTTTTATTATTACAGCAACTTGATGAGTGTGGCGTATATGGCTTTTGACATAGTAATGCTGGCCATCCACGGAAAAGAGATCTCGAAAAAGCAGAGGCTGATCATCGGGCTTCTGATCCTTTCCCCATTGTTAGCAACACTTGCAAAGCCCTTTTATAAAAACTTACACTTGGCGACGCTCCTCTCAAGTATATCCTTAACGCTGATCGTTATCATGATCGTCAAAGAGAATACGTCGGAATACAGGCGCCAGGAATCAATAAAGAACCAGCTGGAGATCGACCTGATGCTCGGACAGATCCAGCCTCATTTCCTTTTTAATGTGCTCTATGTCATCCAGGAGATCTGCCATATAAACCCGGAGACGGCGGCCGAAGCGATAGGGGAATTCTCAAAATACCTGAGGCATAACATGGATTCCATATCGATCAGGACCCCGATCCCGTTCAAAGAGGAACTGGAGCATGTTGAGCATTATGTGTCGCTGCAGCAGCTGCGGTTCGGGGAGACGCTGGAAGTGCAGTATGAATTGGGTTGTACGGATTTCAAAATGCCCACACTGACACTGCAGCCCATTGTTGAGAACGCGATCCGCTACGGAGTCAGGATGGCTCCCAAAGGAAGGGGAAAGGTCCTTGTAAGGACCATAGAACATCCCGACTGCTATGAAATAGATGTCATAGATAACGGCCCTGGATTTGACGTGAACAAAGTCCCGAATGACGGGATGTCCCATACCGGTCTGAAAAACGTCAGGGAGAGGCTGGCGCAGGTATCCGGCGGTGAACTGACAGTGACCAGCGCACCGGGAGAGGGTACTACGGTCAGGATGATCATACCTAAGGAGTGAACAATGCTTATATATGTAATAGATGACGAGCCATTTGCCCTGAAGGCCTCGGAGCAGGTGGTCAGGAGAGCAGTCCCGGACGCGGACCTGATGACGTTTGAGAGCGGTGACGATGCACTGGAACACATGCGCAAAACAAAACAGTATCCTGATACGGTCTTCAGCGATATAGAAATGCCGGGGATCAACGGCCTGGAGTTCGCAGTCAGGCTCAAGCAGCTGTCGCCCCGGACCAGGATCGTCTTCGTAACGGCTTATTCTGAATACGCCCTCGAAGCGTTCAGGGTCCATGCAAACGGATACATCCTGAAACCCATGAACGCGATGAGGGTGCAGGAAGAAGTACGGGAGGCAGCGAAACAGGAGAATATCGAGCCCGAACCCGGGAAACTGGAGATCCGCTGTTTCGGGAACTTTGAAGTGTTCTGGAAAGGGAAGCCCCTTCTGTTCGCCAGAAGGCAGACGAAAGAACTGCTCGCGTACCTGATCGACAGGAAAGGCGCTTCGTGCACGACAGAAGAGATCGCCGCCGCATTATGGGAAGACTATACGAATGAAAAGAACACCAAAGCGCAGCTGCGGATACTGATCAGCGACCTGCGGCATACCCTTGCGAATATCGGCCAGGAGGATATTGTAGTCCGAAGCCGGGGGCAGATCGCGGTCATCGCTGACCAGGTGGACTGCGATTATTACCGCATGCTTCAGGGAGATATGGATGCTGTTAATGCTTACCGGGGAGAGTACATGTCGCAGTACAGCTGGGCGGAACTGACGGCCGGGCAATTGGCCTGGGAGAGCGGAAGATACTGATATATAACAATTTAACAGTGATGGATGAGGAGCCTGACAGGATTGACTGTCAGGCTTTTTATGGTATGCGCGCCATGGGCGCGCTCTAATGGGTGAAAGTCCCTAACACGCCCAGGTAGTGGGAAGTGTATAGCTGAACAGCAAGGGTGTCCACCGTGAGATGGAATCTGAAAGAAGCTGTAGGCAAACCTCTGGTCCGACGGAGAGAAATCACATATAAGGCGAGGTTCCGACAGATAAGCTGGCCATTAACAGTGAAGTCTGATAACTACCCCATTTGTAGGAACAGCGTAAATGTGGCGGATAGATGAAGGGAAAGAGCGTGCACCTTATGCGCGGAGGTCTCACAGGCGGCTTCATCAGCCGTAGTAACAACGAACTGTGAGAAGTCAGCAGAGCCCATAGTAGTGAGGAAGTCCCTGTAATGGGGATGGAGCGAAGGGGCGAACAATCAATCAGTTGAAGTACGTTCCACTTCGTAGCCTAAGCAACGTCTGTCGGAAACGAGAAAAGGCGGCAAAGGCAAAAGGGGCAGAAAGGAAACAACGCATGGACACAAGTAGTCTCATGGAGCAGATATTAAGCAAAGATAATCTCAATGCGGCATATCTGCAAGTCGTAAGAAACAAGGGTGCGGCAGGCGTAGACGGCATGAACGTTGAAGAACTTGGCGAATACCTTTCGGAAAACGGCGAAAACATCAAGGAACAGTTGCGGACCAGAAAGTATAAACCGCAACCTGTCCGCAGGGTGGAGTTACCCAAACCAGACGGCGGCGTAAGAAACCTCGGAGTGCCAACAGTAGTAGACCGCTTTGTACAACAGGCGGTAGCACAGGTACTCACTCCGATATTTGAGGAACAGTTTCACGACCACAGCTATGGATTCAGACCCAATCGGTGTGCACAGCAGGCAGTTCTAAAGGCATTAGAGATAATGAATGATGGACACAGTTGGATTGTGGACATTGACCTTGCAAAGTTCTTTGACACCGTAGACCATGATAAGCTGATGACTATCTTCGGACGGACAATTAAGGACGGAGATGTTATATCAGTGGTAAGGAAGTTTCTTGTAAGCGGAGTGATGATTGACGATGAGTATGAAGACACCATAGTCGGCACACCGCAGGGCGGAAATATTTCACCGCTGTTAGCAAATATCATGCTCAACGAACTGGATAAAGAGTTGGAAGCAAGAGGGCTGGACTTTGTCCGATATGCAGATGACCTGATAATCATGGTCGGAAGCAGGCAGGCGGCAGAGCGTGTAATGAAGAGCGTCACCCGATTTATCGAGGATAAGCTCGGATTGAAGGTAAACGCCGAGAAGAGCAAGGTCGATAAGCCCAAAGGTATCAAGTATCTCGGATTTGGATTCTACTTTGACCCATTTGCCAAAGGATATAAAGCCAGACCCCACCCCAAGGCGGTAGCCAAGTTCAAGGCACAGATGAAGAAACTCACGTGTAGGAGTTGGGGCGTAAGCAATGCTTATAAAGTGGAAAAGCTTAACCAGCTAATCAGAGGATGGGTTAACTATTTCAAAATCGGAAGCATGATGGGGCTGTGCGAAAGGCTTGACAGTAATATCAGGTATCGTCTGAGGATGTGTATCTGGAAGCACTGGAAAACACCGCAGAACAGAGCTAAGAACCTGATGAAGCTTGGAATCGACCGCAGAACAGCATGCCGAGTAGCCTACACAGGAAGAAGAATTGCTTATGTCTGTAATAAGGGCGCCGTTAACGTGGCGATAAACAACAAGAGATTAGCCGCATTTGGGCTAATCTCCATGTTAGACTACTACACCGCAAGGTGTGTTACTTGTTAAGTTGATTGAACCGCCGTATACCGAACGGTACG
>JBGUJH010000115.1:0-7904 GCA_045113775.1 Lachnospiraceae bacterium
CTTGCCTTCGGCTATATCCTTCCCACTACCGGGCGGATTCGGGACTTTCACCCGTTAGAAACGTGCGCCGCCGGGCGCACAGAAAAATGGGCTGTTGCAATGCAACAGCCCATTTCTTTTGCTCTTCTTTACAGGATCGGTATCTTGATCTTCATATCCGAAAGCGGATACGCTGCGCAGGCATGCACATAATTAAATTCCTTATCCGCCGCTCTTCTTCCGTCGCCCTCCGGGCAGACGAAATAATCTCCTGCTATAACTTTGGTCCTGCAGAATCCGCATTCTCCGCTGCGGCAGCCGGTCTCGATCCTGATCCCGGCGCGCTCGAGCGCCACTACAATACTCTCCGTCGCCTTCGCGGGGATCTGCACCTCGCTGATGCCCCGCACCACTGTAATGGTAAAGCTCACGTGCCGAAGCTCCGTCGGGAATCCTTCGTACATGGCAATGTCTTTGGCCTGTCCGAAGACTTCAAAACGCACGCGCCTCGCCGGTACATCGAGTTTTGTCACTTCCTTCCGTAAGAAATTATACATCACCTGCGGTCCGCAGATAAAGTATGTAGTATCTTCCGCGGAGTATTTTTTGATAAGTTCTGCCGTCAGGAATCCTTTCTCGCCGGTCCAGCCGGGCTCATCGCCGCTGAGCACGTGCACGATGTGAAGCTTGTCACAGGCACCTTCCAGCACGTCCAGCTCCTCCTTCATGACGATATCGTCCGAAGAAGCCGATCCGTAGAGGATGGTCAGGTCGATGTCTAGAGTCCCATTGACCACTTCCTTGGCCATAGAGGCGAAAGGCGTAATACCGACACCGCCCGCTAACGCCACTACATGCTTTGCATCGCGGAGCGGTTCGTAGTAGAACTGCCCGAGTCCCATGGTCCCTGTCAAAATATCGCCGACCTTCAGCTCATCATTGACATAGTCGCAGATGAAGCCGTCGCCCTTGGATTTTCTGACCGTGATCTCCACAAAAGGCTTCTCCGCTCTCGTCTGGTAAGGCGCGGAAGAGATTGAGTAAGGCCTGGAGATCAGGCTCTCGCCAATCTTGAAATCCAGTACAATGTATTGCCCCGCATAGAAGAAGGGCAGTTTTTTGCCGTCGGTGCGCTCGAAGCGGATGGTCTTGGCCGTCTTGCAGGCGGGCGTGATCTTAGTGACCACAAGCTCGATCGGGCCGGGATGCCACTCGCGGGCAACATTGCCGATGGGATCTGTATCCGCCAGCGCGGGAGACGCGGATTCAAACGCTTTCAGACGCGCCTTGGTCACACGGGAGGCTCCGCCGACATCTGTAAAGAAATTCTTGACTTTCATCGATCTGCCTCCTTTCTCGCCGCAATATCATCCAGTATATTCTTTGCCGCCTTGCGACCGTTGGTCACGGCCGGTCCCATGCCGTCTCCGGAGATGGCGTGGGCGCCCGCAAATTCGAGTCCTTCAATGAACCGCTCTGCTTCCGCTGTCTGGAGCCTTGCGACGATGTGGTCCTCCATGGTGTGCGAGTAACCGTATATACAGCCGTTCCAGGCACCTGTGTAGTGTGCGACGGTCATAGGCGTCTCGATTACGCACTCCAGCACGTGGTCGAGGAGGTTCACTCCGAAATATTCCGACATTTCGTCGATCAGCTGCTTGGCCACCTCATGTTTGACGCGGTCATAGTCCTCCGCCTTTACGGTCTTCCAGCCGTCCACGCGGGGCAGCACAGTCACACTGAAGGAGCAGGTGCCCTCCGGCGTCACGCCGGGATTTCCGTAATTGTGGCAGATGCAGGTGAGATATCTGTAAGGGCCGAGGCCCGCCAGGTTCTCATATAGCACGTCCGTGTCCATGGTGTCGCCGCGGAAAATACTGTAGTCCCTGATATTCAGTTCCTCCGCCGGCTTGTCCAGGATCAGGATGACCGAGAAAGCGGTCAGCGAAAGGCGCCGCCCGTTGACCATCTTGGTGGCCTCTGCGGGCACTTCGCTGAGAGGCTCGATCATGCTCGTATAGACCTTGTTGGGATAGGCGGCAGAAATGACGTAATCCGAATAGATCTCGTCTCCGCGCGCGGTGCGCACACCGTATACTTTGCCCTTTTTGACCAGGATCTTGTCCACATGCTGGCGGTACTCGATCTGCACGCCCAGCTCTTCGGCGCGCTCCGCCATCTTCAGGCTCATCTCGTGGCTGAGCTTTCTGGGGATCATGGAGCCGTAGCCCACATAGTCCGCCATCAGCACGGAATAAATTGTGAAGGGCAGGTCTGAGAAACCGCTGCCCACATAGATCCAGTAAGGAGCCAGCAGATCCAGCGCCTTCTGAGGCAGGTCAAAAGTATCGAGCACTTCCTTCGTGGAATAGCCCGCCGTCTTGACGAAAGCTTCATGCTTCATAAGCATTTCCGGCTTGCTCATGGGATGGATGGAGAGCTCGTTGACACTGTTAAAGACGGTGTCGCAAAGCTGTAAGAGCTTCAATACTTTGTCATAGGTGCCGGGCACCTGTTCGTCGATCTCGCGGGAGAACTGTTCCAGTCCGGGGTGCAGGGTCACTTCCAGGCCCGGAAGGCTTGCGTGGTAGCACTCCGGGACCTGCAGCCACTCTATGTCCAGACCCATGTCGTCGAAGAACTTGCCCACTTTGAGGCGGTTGTCGCCGGGGCCTATGGACATCATCTCGTGCAGCGCCGCTTCGATCTCGATCCCGCCTCGGACAAAGCTCGTGGCGATGCCGCCGGGAAGGTTGTGGCGCTCGAGGACGAGCACGTCCAGCCCCTTATCCGCCAGCATAAGTGCTGAGGAGAGGCCCGCCAGGGCCCCTCCGATCACGATCACGTCATAATGATCTTTGTAAAATTTCATGGTTATCTCCTGTGGTGTCGTTTGCAGCAAAGAGTTCTGAAAGAGTCCGTCAGATTCAGGCTCAGAAGAATCTCTCCACCAGCTCGCGGGAGTACTCGCAGGTCTCGTCCATGTCGCCGAAGCTCATGATCTCGCCCGCATAGTAGGTGTCATACTTGCCCTGCATGGCCTCGACCTTGTCATACCAGCCGTCCTTGTAGGCATTTGTGAACACGTGCGGGAAGTAGTAGACGCTCCACTCGTTGACGACGTTCGTCGCGGGATTGCCCATGATCTCGAGGTCCTTAAGGACTCTGGCTCTGCACTTCTCGTAAGGAACTTCTTCCATCTTCTTATGTTTGCGGAGCGCATAGGTCGTGATGACCTGGTCCACGGTGTCTCTCCAACGGCGATAGTAAACCATAAGGTGGCCCAGTCTCTTCGGGATCATGTTGTCGAATACATAGTAGGAGATCTCGGGATGGTCCTCGGGCTTGGTCTCGACGGCCAGCACATCATAGCGCTCGTACTCGATCTGGCAGAAGAGCTTCTTCTCGTCATCGCGCGCGTCAAAATAGTCGACCATGCCGACGAGTCCGTCGCTTCTGTTCTCCTTCATAGGAACGTACAGAGGAGAAGTCACGATGATCTTGTCGTACTCTTCCACTTCACCGTTCACAGTTACATAGACCTTGCCGTCTTTTCTCTCGACCTTGTCGATCTTGCTGTTCAGACGGGCCGGATTCTTAAGGTGCTCGTTGAGGGACTCCCAGATGAACTGGGTGCCTTCCTTCCATGTCCAGAGGTTGATCTTGACGAAGTTCATGCAGGTCTGGAAGTCCAGATATTTCAGGACGTATGCCGCGGGGATCTCGTCAAAATATCCATAGCCGAAGGAAGTGAAGGGGCCGATCCAGATATCCTGCACCAGCTCTACGCCGTTGATCTCACAGAATTTCTTGAACGGGAGCGCCAGATCCTTGAGGTTGGGGTTGACGCCGCTGACAGGCTCTCTTTTGGCACTGGCTGCGGAAAAGCCTTCATAGCGTCCTTCTGCGACTCCGCGGTGGCCGTTGATGTCATATCCCTTGTACTTAGTCTCAAGGAGCTCACCGAACTTCTTGAGCTGCTTCTTCATCTTGAGAAGGCGCGGGATCTTGGCAATATTCTTCTTGGGTTCGAAGGGCTCGATGACCTGGCCCAGTCTGTTCTTGTAGTTGCGGTTGAGCTGCGGGCCGTCGTGCGTGATGCCGCAGAACTCTTCGACGTCGTGCACCGCGTAGTAAGACGGAACGCCCATGATCGCGCCCATCTCGTAGCGGCGTCCGTTGTAATGCGGTGACCAGCACTTGCCGCCCACACGGTCGTTCTTCTCGAGGATCGTGTAATTCTCGTAACCCTTCTGCTCCAGATACATTCCTGCGGAAAGGCCTGCCGGGCCTCCTCCGATGATACAGATCTTGATGTTCTTGTCCATTTTGCTCTACCTTTCGTTTTACTGTTAGGGGCTCTCGAAGTGAGCCTCTCTGCGCGTATACCTGATAATAGTATACCCCCTAATTGTTAAATATTCATTAACATTTCGCCGATTTTGACACATTCTTTGTTAAAGAATGCTATACTTTACCCTATGAAGACTAAAGCATATCCACCCAAATTTAATAATTTCAATTCCCTGATCAGTCATTTTACGCAGACCGCCCCCTCAGCTCCTGCCCTGGTGTACGAAAAGAACGGCTCCGCCGCGACAATCAGCTGGGCGGACTTTGCCGCCGACGTTCTGGAGATAAGCAGCGAGCTTCGCTCTATCGGCAAGACCTGCATGGGCGTTCTGTGTGACGGTTCTCTCCCCTGCGTGGAGACGATCTTCGCCTCTGCCATCACGGGGATGCAGACAGTACTCCTGGATGAGAACGCGTCCGATACTCTTCTGCAGGAGCAGATCCGGCAGACGGACATCGATTTACTGTGGAGCAGCGACGAGGACCTTGTGGAGGAACTGACCCCTTATCTGACAGAAGGGATTTCCTTGTCCGGCGCCTCCAAAGCGGAAGGAAGCGACATCCTCTTTTTCACTTCCGGAACTACGGCAAGCAGCAAGGCAGTCGTACTGACGGAAGGGAGCCTTATGGCTGCCGCCTATAACGGGAGCTGCAAACTGCCTCTCTCACAGAATGATACGCTTCTGTGCGTACTGCCTCTGAACCACGTCTTCGGATTTGTCTGCGGACTGCTCTGGGGCATGGAATGCGGCACGCCGGTCGCTCTGGGACGGGGTGCAAGATACTACACGCAGGATTTCTCTTTTTATAAGCCGACTGTCATCTCCGCTGTGCCGCTCCTTCTAAGTTTCCTGGTGCAGCACAAGCTTATGAATCCTGAGCTCCGCCTGGTCCTGGTCGGCGCGGGCGACTGCCCGCCACAGCTCATTAACGCGGTCGCGCAGCAGGGCGTCCCGGTCAGCTTCGGCTATGGTCTGACGGAGACCAGCTCCGGGGTCGCGATCAGCGTTCCGGGCAGTCCCTCTTTTGACCCTTATGCGCTGGAGATCTGCCCCGAAAACACGGTCACGCTGGCGCCCGACGGCGAGATCCTAATCTCGACCGAAAGCTGCATGATGAAGGGCTACTATAAAAAGCCCGACGACACAGCAGCAGTGCTCAAGGACGGCGTGCTCTATTCCGGCGACCTGGGCAGATGGGATGAAAACGGAAGGCTCCATGTGATCGGCAGAAAAAAAGAGATCCTGGTCCTGCCTGACGGCACCAAGATCTTTCTTCCCGAATATGAGGCGCGCATCGCGGCGGCGCTCCCCGGGCGGGACTTCACCGTCTTCGAGAGGAACGGAAAGCCTGTCCTGCTGCTTTTCGATAAAGAAGCCTCCACATGGCCCGACGTCATGAAGGATGCTGCGCGCACCATGGTGCAGGATAACCTGCGCGGCATAATGTCCGAGCTTCCGCGCGGCCAGCAGCTGGGGGACATCCTGTTCACCGCGCAGCCCCTGCCCCGCACGTCGACCGGAAAGGTCAAGCGCTGGGAGCTGAGGGACTTCGAGTGACAAAACAGTGCGTTGTGAACTATAATAATCCTAATCCTATTGATTTCGTAAAACTTGAAAGGATAAAAGCATCATGGACAGAAGCCAAATCGCTGAGACATGCAAAGAAGTTATCTACGAGTGCGTTCCCGATATGGAAGGCAAGCCTCTTTATGAAGACACTGTCATAAATACGGACACAGCCATTGATTCGATGGGTTTTACGCTGATCATCTGCCGGCTCGAGGCAAGATTCGACGTCAAGATCCCGCAGCGCCAGTGGTCCCGCATGTCCACCTTCGGCGATGTGGTCAATGCCTTTGAGAAACGTTTGAACAGAAAATTCTGATTCCGGTTTACTGCAGGCAGACATTTCAGGTTCCGGTTTACTGCAGGCAAAAATCACTGATTCCGGTTTACTGCGAGCATACGCCTGCACAAAAATGCCCGAGATTTTCAGAAGGAGGTTCCATGGCAATTTACAGACAGGACTTTCAGGTACTCTCCTCCGACGTGGACCTGCAGCGCCAGATGCGCCTCTCCACGTTATTTACCAAACTTCAGGAAGCCGCGATCGCGCACACGATCGATCTGGGCGTCCCCCGCGAAAAGACTCTGGACAAAGGGCTTCTGTGGGCGGTAACACAGTACCGCGCTATCGTTCACCGCCTTCCGGAATACGACGAGAAAGTCACCCTTCTATCCTGGCCCGGGCGGACCATGCATCTGTATTTTCCCAGATATTTCCGCATTGTGGACACCAAGGGCTCTGTCCTGTTCGAGGCCGTCTCACTGTGGGTCCTGATCGATAGGGAGACCCGCGGCATCGTCTTCCCGGAGAGCCACGACATCTACATCAAGGAGATTGTGACCGGAAATGAACTTCCCATGCCCGGCCGTATCCGCAGAGAAGAATCCTCCGCCTTTAAAGAGTTCAGGGTACCCTATAGCTGTGTCGACCTCAACGGCCACATGAATAATGCCAAGTACTACGACCTGGCAGTTAATTTCATGCCCGCAGCCATGCGCAGCCGAAAGCTGCGCGAGCTCTCTTCCGAGTACATCGGAGAAGCAACACTTGATGACATCATGAAGGTGGGCTTCACCGCATCGGAGGATTCTTTCTACATCTGCGGGGAGAAGGAGAAGACGGTATTCAGGATGAAAATGCTTTTCGAATAAGGTAATTGCGGCCGCCGGAAATCGTTCCGGCGGCCGCTTTTTTGCATTTGCATTTGTCAGTCAGGGTTTGCGAACCATGTCGCTGCAGAGCATGCGGAGTATGTCGCTTCAGGGCTTGCGGATTGCCCTAAAGGCAGCACCTTCATTTCCGCCTGTCCATTTCCTTGTTACTCGTCCTCGTAATCCTCGCACTCCGCCTCGATCTCCTTGATCACGCACTGGTTCCCATCCACAAGCCAGGTATCCCCGCTGTGGCAATAAGGACATTCCTTGCCGTATTTAACAGTCTCATAAGTCTTCCCGCAGTTTCCGCAGAAGGTCACTGCAGGGATCGTCACCAGACGCAGCTCAGACTCCGCCAGCACCGGATGCTTTACCTTGAAGTAGTTCCAGCAGTCGACGAAAAGATCCGTCATGATACCCGACACTTCGCCTACTTCCAGTGTGACTGAGCCGATCTTCGTGATGTGCTGTTCCTGTGCTGTCTCGTCCAACATCTTCGCTATATGAAGTATGATTCCCATTTCATGCATAATAATTCACCTGCTAACGGACAACGGGCCATCGTCCGCTCTGCTGCCGTGTGTCAAAATACAGTTTCGAGAAGTTCTTCTAAGAGTATACCATTTTGCAAGGCGAGAATGACAAAAGGGACGGTTCTTCTGACAACTTTCGAAAAGTTATCAGAAGAACCGTCTTTTTCACTTCTCCAAAAACATCAGAGGAACCGTTTTTTGTTATTTCTCGATGATCCGGATCACAGAACCGATCCCGATCTCAGGCATGGGCTTTGCCTCGCAGTAGATGGTGCCGGGCAGCTCCGCCTCTGTGGCGCCGCTGAAGTTAAATGTG
>JBGUJH010000116.1:0-6691 GCA_045113775.1 Lachnospiraceae bacterium
CTTGCCTTCGGCTATATCCTTCCCACTACCGGGCGGATTCGGGACTTTCACCCGTTAGAAACGTGCGCCGCCGGGCGCACAGAAAAAATATCTTCCAAATGAAAAGAAGGGAAGCATTGCTGCTCCCTTCTTTTCATTTGGAAGATATTTTATTGCGAGTCTTTTTATTTCTTTCCCAGTAATGTCTTGCCCGCCGATCAGGTGTTACGATCAATGGCTTCGTAGTGTATATAAACACATTCCAATATCCAGAACGGTAGTCTGCACCATAGTGCCAGAAATATAAAACGTTCTCGTCATCCTCTGTATTGTATAATTTGCCGTTTTCCTCAGGCAGTACATATTTATCACATCCAATGCTTGTCAACACAAAATCGATGAGGTCGTCAAAAATCTGCTTTTCAGCGACATCAGGCTCCATAGACGCATCAAACGGAGTCTGGATAATCGATCTCCATGTGCGTATCGTCCCCTTGTCAGGCCTCCTTTCACGCCATTCACGGCTTTCAATGACAAGGTATCCGTCATGCTGCTTTTTGGGGGTGATTTTGCGGTCAGCATTGGCACGCTCGCGGGAAATTCTGAGCAGATTCCGGTTTAAACTTCTTTCCTGTTCCACTTCTGCTTCCAATTCTGCAATGCGGTCTGTTAGTTCTTCTTTCTCCCTCTCAAGAATCTTCGCTCTCTTTATCTCCTGCGATAACATTGCAATTTGATCACGGAGAGAAGAATTATTCTCCCGTAACTTTGTATTTTCCAACTGCAAGGTATTGTATTTTTCCTTAGTCTTTTTCTCCCGCTTTTCTGCCGCCCGCGACAAATCCCTGTACATTGAGGCAATCTCGATCATCTCACCATAATCCGACACAGTCTGCAGGACATGCGTCGCCTCGTCTTTGCCGCAGGTGCGGATCCCTCCAAAGGCTTGTTTTTTCACATATTCCATGATCAATCCTCCTCTACAGTCCCCGCAGATAATGTCCGGCAATCACGTCTACCCGGTTGTGACCGAGCGCTTTGCTGGCCTTGAGCATAGCCTTCCGATCTAGGCGCCGGCCTTTTTCATCACCGCGGCAGTAGTAAATCTCGCTTTTATACTTGATCCCTGTTTTCGGATTCACCCTGTCATAAGGGATGTCGTCATATTCCCGCGCGTGCTTCCGATACACTCGAGTAGCATAATCAGCCCGGTACGCATGGATGTCGGCGGCAGTGCTTACATGCTCCCACACCTTTTCGTCTGGTCGGCGGTCCTTAAACCGTGCGATGATCTCCTCCCGGTGAGGGCCAATGATCGGCGCAAAGCGAGAGCGACCTCCCTTGTCTCTCCGGTGATGGATGTAGTAGTCCTCATCCGGGAACGTGGTGAGCGCGTCCTGCAGCGCGTTCAGGTGTGCATTATCCCGAGCGGTTGGATTCTGTGCCAGCAGGTTATTTATTTCTTCCTGCATACGATCACGACTCCAAAGATCCCGTCCCTCGAGCTTTTTTAGGACATTCCTTCTGCACCCTGTACCCTTACAAAATTCGATCAATTCTGCATTGTTTGTTTTAGAAAAATGCTTGTCTCGAGTGGTAGTCTCTCTGCTCCGATAGATGTCTTCACGGCGACGGACGGGAGGTATAAACCGATCCGGATCAGCTTTGTCGACGTGGAATAATTTGTTAAGCGCTGCAGCCTCAAGTTGGACCGTCCATGCTGAGTACCGATACTTGCCGTTTTCGTCTTTCGCATCGGCGCGCAGCTCAAGCCACTCCCTGGCATGACGTTTAGCGGCTTTGAGTGTTGTAGCTTCAGGATGTGCTGTCTTAATCCACCGCAGGAAATATCCGACATGCTTTTTATATGTCTCATAAGTTGCGTACGAATATATTTTGTCTCCTGACTCTCCCCTCAGCATGTCTGCCCTTTTGGACTGCCCAAAGGCCTGCATAGATCTGAGCCGTTCATGTGCCAACTGGTGTAGTGTTTTATGATACTTTTTTTGGTTCTTTCTTCCCATCTATTTTCTCTTTGTGAACATCCGACTGGATGATCCAAGCTATTTCATCTATTCATTAGGTTTTTATGTCTGATGTTTAAATAAATCAGTCCTCGTCACTGATCAAACGATGATCTGTTGAACGAGTTCCAAAACACTTTTTTGAGCCTTGTGTATGGCTGCCGGTATACGGCACTACACTGTTTATCGCCGGTGTACGGCGCACGCGAGTCTACGGATAGTGTGATCTCCATCGTTAAGTTTTCAGTTGCATCCCCTTTTTTACTTCCGTGGATTAATGAAGGCATCTTTTCCCGTTATTTCGGGTTTCGGAGGCGTGTATGACAAGGTTACTGCGCCTTCAAGTACAAATCCTTACTAGCTCTTCGCAAAGGCTAATGATGAGGCTTTTCAGGATCGCGCGGCGTGGCTGCCGTGCAAAAGCTATCTATGATTAAACACCTACTGTGTATATATACATTGTAAACAGCAGGTGTGTTTTACATAACAAACTTCATTTTTTTTCGCATAAATGGCCTGTACATCCCCCCTGCTATCGGTTTACCCGTACACTTCGTATACGGATAAACCGATAGATCTTTAGGTTGCAACTCGAAGCTTCAAAACCGTTTTTCTTACATATAAAAAATAAAGTGAAAGGTCCTTTATATGTATGAGAACAATACCAACAGATCAAACCCGCAATGAAATTCCTGACACACCTTTATCCTCTCTTTCAAAGGTCCAAAAAACGCCCAGCACGCCACCTCTTCCGCCAGAAATCTTGCATTTCGCCATCACCGCAGGCATAATTGATCTTAGCAGCATTCGCACTCAGTATGAGGAGACTGAGCGAATGAAATTATTAGATTCATATGAGTACAAGATTTTCGAAAGCGGCGGCAGATGGTATTGCCGTCTCCCGGACGGAAGGAGGATTAAAAGAAAGAATCGGGAAGATGTAGAAAGTGAAATCATAAAAATCCAGAAGGAAAGGGCTCAGAAAGAGAAAGAGCTCACGGGAAAAAAACCTGTAGATCTCTTTACTGAATGGAACGATTCCAGACTTGAAAAAGGCGTGATTCAGGGCGCAACTGCCCTTCGGTATCGTAAGACCTGCGATAAATACATAAAAAACGCAGTCCTCAATAAAATACCGATGAAAAGGATTACAAGGAAAGAATGGACCGCATTTCTCCAGGATATCTACGAAGCCGGGAGTCCGATAGAAAAGGATCCCAAAAGAAAGATTACAGCGAAAGAGCTTGGACGGATTAAGTGCATCGTAAAGGGCATCATTGATTATGCTGAGGATGAAGGCCTTATCTCATATACTTCTGATGAAGTCATCTCCCATGTTCGTACCGATATGCATGGTTTTCGTCATTCAAAACATTCCGCAGAGGACGAAGTATACTACCCCGATGAGCTGCAGGCGCTGAAGTCCTATTGTCTTTCCAATCCCGATCCCTATACACGCTGTATCCTGCTGGCAATCATAACCGGCGAACGGATCGGTGAGTGTGCGGCTCTACTTGCAGAGGACATTAACCTCGAGGAGCACTGTATCTATGTCCAGCGTACTGAAACACAGGCGGACGAAACGGGAAGACAGCAAGAAACGATTCGAGAAGGTGCTAAGACAGATGCAGGAGTCAGACGTGTGGCAATCCCTGAGAATTCTCTTGATTGGGTACGTGGCATCTGGGATATTTCCGAGAGGACTGGCGGCGGGTATCTGTTTAAGCAGGAACCGGGGAGATACAAAGATCGCTATGTCGGCGAACGCGTCCGTGCCAGCCAGGTAAGAAGACATCTTAAGAAGATATGCACAGAATTGGGAATCAGCTATAAGCCTCCGCACAAATTTAGGAAGACTTACGCATCCATATTAAGGGCGGCTGACATTGACGACCAGATGATCATTGAGCAGATGGGGCATACGGATATCAGTACTACAGAAAATGTATATATCAAGAACCGTAACCGTATGGAAGAAAAATCCTGCAAACTTGGAAAAATAGATGAACTCCGTCTTGATCCCGTTAAAGAAGATGCTTCGGATTTGAATTTGAACTGTCAGGTGATTAGATTTCCAGGCAAGAGTCACCCGGACGCAAATTCGAGTCACCCGGAAGTTTTTACAAAAATATAAAGCCCGAAAAGCCTTTAAATAAAGCACTTTTCGGACTTCATATTAACCCAAAAATGGAGACGGTGGGACTTGAACCCATGACCTCAACACTGCCAGTGTCGCGCTCTCCCAACTGAGCTACGCCCCCGTAAAGACAATATTTATAATACTGTATCCTTTCGCAAAAAACAACTTCTTTTTTGCGGAACTTTCCCTCCCCGAAAATTCACGATACAATGGAATAGTCGAGTAAATTTTCTGGCATGGAGGAAAAGATGAAACTTGAAGAGAACAGCATTAATAAAATCCCCATGGATCGTCCTCACGGAACGGCAACGCTCAAAACCAAACGGCTGACACTTCGCAAGCACAAACCGAAGGATGCTCAGCGGCTCTTTGAGCACTTCGGCGACGACGATTCCATGTCCCGCTACTCGGGCTGGAATCCCTATAAAACGCCGGAGATGGCGCGAAACACTGTTCAGCAGTTTATTGACGGCTGCTCCGACCCTCGTTTCTACGCTTGGGGCATCGAGTCGGGGGGCACGCTGGTCGGGACGATCGGCGCTTATGATTATGATGGCGGCAGTATTGAAGTCGGCTTCTCCGTTGTTCGGGATTATCGCGGGCACGGATACGCCGCGGAAGCGCTGGCTGCGGTTCTGGACTACCTGACCGTGAATGAGGAGATTCCGCGCGTCACCGCATGGTGCGCCGCCGAGAACGATGCATCACGGCGCACATTGGAAAAAGCAGGGATGAAATATGTCGCAACGGAGAAGGACGGAATCCGTGTCGGCGACAAAAAGTACGATAAAATGTATTACGAAACCGAATATCTATAGTTTGATTAGCGAGCTGAATGTCGCCAAAACCCCTGAGCTCTTGAGAATCTTGAAAGGAGCCTCCTCATGTCACAGGTCAGCAAATCTCCGAATCCACATGATTTCGAAAATGCCCCGATTCCGCCCGACACCACTGAGGCTCCCATGCCTTCGGGCGCCGCAAATCCTCTGGGCACCGCCCCGGTGGGAAGTCTTTTGCTGCAGTATGCCGTTCCCAGCATTATCGCCACCCTGATCTCTTCCCTCTACAACATGGTGGACCAGATGTTCATCGGCCAGAGGATCGGCTTCCTGGGGAACGCCGCCACTACTGTTGCCTATCCGCTCACTTTCCTATGCGGCGCACTCACGATCCTCTTCAGCAACGGATCCTCCGTCAACTTCAACATCTGCAACGGCCGCCGGAAGACCGACGAAGCCTTGGGCTTTGCGGGCGCCGGTCTCACTCTCCTTGCTTTGCAGGGAGTGATCATAGGAACGCTGGTCTTTCTTTTCACGCCCGTGTTTGTACACCTATTCGGCGCGACTGAGGAAGTCTTTCCCTATGCGGTTACCTACATGCGCCTGATCGCGCCCGGCCTGCCTTTCCTTGCCATCACTTCAGGCGGCACGCTTCTCATCCGGTCCGACGGGAGCCCGCGCTTTGCTCTATTTTGCTCCATGGCCGGCGTCGCCCTGAACTTTGTCCTGGACTATCTTTTCCTCTTTCCCCTCAATATGGGCATAGCGGGCGCCGCGCTGGCGACAGTTACGGGGCAGATCGTCTCAGCCCTTCTCGTCGCGGGATACATGCTCCGCTTCAAGACCGGGAAACTGGAACGAACACACTTTGCCGTAACTGGTCAAAAAATCACACAAATCATCTCCATCGGAGCGGCCGGAAGTCTCAACCAGGCTGCCATGTTTGTCATGAACCTTGTTCTCAACAGCTCGCTGAGCCACTACGGTGCGCTCTCCCTTTATGGCGGGAGCGAGGCTCTTGCAGCTGCGGGCGTCGTCACCAAGGTCAACTTCCTCTTCTATTCCACGATCGTCGGCTGCAGTATCGGCGGGCAGCCCATCATGGGCTTCAACTTCGGCGCCGGCAAATATGACCGCGTCAAGGAGACTTCTCTCCTGATGTTCCGATACGCCTTTTTCATCGGCTCAGTGGAGACGTTTTGTTTCTGGCTCTTCCCGCATCAGATCCTCTCCTTGTTTGGGGGCGGCGCCGGCGGGTATGAATCTTTTGCCCTGCGCTACATGCATGAGTTCATGCTGCTGGTCGTCCTGGCAGGCGTCCTTCCGGTCTCCATGAACACGATGGTCTCTATCAAACAGCCAAAAAAGGGTATCATTATATCTCTTTCCAAGCAGCTTGTACTGATTACTCTGCTGCTCATCCTGCCCCGCTTTATGGGCATCGACGGCGTCCTCTGCTCGGGTCCCATAGCCGATTTTCTGGTCGCGGTCGCTGCCTTCGTCGTGATCCGACGAGCCTTCAGGGCGCTGGTATGATATGAAATATTACAAAGACGGTTCTGCTGACAGCTTTTCAAAAGTTGTCAGCAGAACCGTCTTTTTCACTTCTCCAAAAACATCAGAGGAACTTTTCTTTGGTATTTCTCGATGGTCCTTATTTCTCGATGATCCTGATCACAGAGCCGATCCCGATCTCAGGCATGGGCTTTGCCTCGCAGTAGATGGTGCCGGGCAGCTCCGCCTCTGTGGCGCCGCTGAAGTTAAATGTG
>JBGUJH010000117.1:0-2285 GCA_045113775.1 Lachnospiraceae bacterium
GATCTATGGTTTTGGGCTCTGCGCCTTATATCTTCTGGCACTGCTGGGCCGCGAGACCGGGCTTGACGGCAGTATTCAAGGCCGCGCACTCCTGTTTCTCGGCATGGCCGTCAGCATGACGCTGATCGAGTACATCGGCGGTCTCATGCTGCTCAAGGGTGCGAAAATCCGACTCTGGGATTACAGCAACTGCCGAGGGAATGTTCAGGGACTGATCTGCCCGCTATTCTCCTTCTTCTGGGCACTGCTCGGCGCGGGATACTATTTTCTAATCCATCCGCACATCCTCACCGCGCTCGCCTGGCTCTCGGAAAACCTGGCTTTTTCCTTCGTGATCGGCTTTTTCTTCGGTGTTTTTCTCGTGGACATGGCCTCGAGCGCTCATTGGGCTGCGCGGATAAAAGCCTTCGCCGATGAGAACGGCGTAATCGTGAAGGTTGAAAATCTCAAGGCTCATATCCGCTCCGCACAAGAGCGAGCGTCCGCACGCGTTCATTTCTTTTTCGCCTTCCGCTCTGAGCGTCCCCTCGCCGAACATCTGAGGGAGGCGCATGAGGCGGTGGAGAAGATACGGCAGAAACGTAAAAACGATGCGGCATAAAGCCGTTTTAGATAGGAAGTAACCTCCTGCAGTTTCTTTATGCCAGCACAGCTCTGGCGTCGTCGCAGAGGACGTCAAATATCAGTTTTTGCCCTGAAGCGGAGGGATGGATCCCATCCGGGCCGATCAGCGGCTCAAGATCTCGCGCTTCGGCAGGGTATTTTAGCCGTAGGTCGATCAGCCGTACATTTTCCTCCCGCGCGATCTGACGCACAAGGCAGGAATACGTGTGCTGCCACATGGAAAGCTCTTCCGCGCTTCCCAACCATTTCAGGAGATTCTCTCTGGACGCGCCTCTGCTACAAAGATGATTCAGATAGCGATCGGGCAAAATCGGAGGGAGCGTCAGGGCAACCGGCTCTCGTCCGCTGCTGCGAAGAAGAGAAACCGCTTCCCGGTAGCTGGCAGCGAAATGCTCGGGGATTGTTCTGCAATGATACACTCCCTCCGGATTGGCGGATATCTCCGGCCAATCATAATCGCAGTCATTCCCGCCTAACTCCAATAAGGCGATTTCACGTCCCTCGGCCTGCTTTTCACAGGTCCGTCGAAGAACCTTCATCGTTTTCCCAATCGTATTTCCGAAGCGGGAATAGTTCTCAATTCTGACGCCGAATTCTTCGGAAAAAGCGCGCTGCCAGTCATGCTCAACATGATAGCCGCCATTCTCATAACGCACGCCTTTTAAAATGGAATCCCCAAAAATAAGGATCTGCACAGGGCAGGTCTTCGCGCGCATATCATATCACCTCGTTTCGGAAACTATATTACATCGTCTTTAACATCTTGTCAATAGGTTTTGCTGTTTCCCCTTGCGATTCCCATGTGCATTTGATATAGTAATGCATGAAAAGACAGAATTGTGAGGTGTTCAGTTTGGTAAAACAGGCGGAGGAGCATCCTTATCTTACGCTTACGGAGATTTGTGCAATGCTTGGGGAACACACTCTGCCGTCCTGGCAGGAACTGCCCGAGCTGGAACTATATATGGATCAGGTGCTGTCCCTCGTGGAAAGATATTTGAGGGGATATCCCGGTTTCGATGAACGCGGGCTGACCGCTTCCATGGTCAATAACTATGTAAAGCAGGGTGCGCTTCCTCCGCCGCAAAAGAAACGATATTCCCGCGAGCACCTGGCGAAGCTGTTGGTCATTTGCCTTTTGAAAACCAGTCTTCCCATTTTGACGATCCATCAACTGATGGCAGGGGAAGATATCAAGCGTTTTTATTTAAGCTTCTGTGAGCTTTTCTCCGACGTCAACAGGGAGATCGCGGAAGCGTATCGAGACAGCGCGGGCGAAGCCGCAACGGTTGTGCAGTGCAAAGCAGCACTTCGCGCTCAGGCGGAGCAGGCTCTAGCTTCGCATCTGTGCAGCGTGCCGGATAAAGACGGATGAAAAACATCGTTCTCTTGAATGCTCCTGCTCTGTTGTAAAATCAGATAAAAACTCCAATTTGAACAAAAATCAGATAAAGCCGCCAGTTTTCTCAATTATTGGGAAGACCGGCGGCTTTGCATATGGCGGGATCCGGCAGATCAAATTAGAATAAAGCCACCAAATTCAAAGGAGGCAAATCCATGTCCATTTCCACCACACTGAAAAAATACGGTCTCACGAAAGCCTTTGACATGCTGTATAAGGATCCGGAGGCCAACCTTGTCAAGCTCATGGACTGGGCGGA
>JBGUJH010000118.1:0-3401 GCA_045113775.1 Lachnospiraceae bacterium
GCTTCGCCCGGCTTTACGTCGATGACTGAACCTTCAACTGCCTCCCCCGTATGAATTGTCTTAAAAGACTCGTTAAGCATTTGTTCAAAAGTCTGCTCTGACATAATTTTGAACCTCCTCTATGATATTCTTTGGGGTCGACGCCCCTGCGGTGATTCCTATGATCTGTTCATTTCCGGCAGGAGAAAGATTAAGGTCACGCCACGTTTGTATGAAATACGTGTTTGCACACTCCCGTTTGCAGATCTCGTAGAGCTTTGCCGAATTCGAACTGCTCTTTCCCCCGATGACGATCATGATGTCCGCTATCGAGGCGATAGCCTTCGCTTCGGCCTGCCGCTCATGCGTAGCATTGCAGATGGTATTCATACATCGTACATTGTATCCTTTTTCACTTAAAATAGCAATAATATCTTCAAATTTGTTTGCGTTGAAAGTAGTCTGCGAAACTACGCAGATATTTCTCTTTTTTTCATTTCCGGAAGTACCGTCAGAGCCGGACCCAACAAATTTCTCGGCCTGCTGCGTATTTTCTATCACAGTGACAGGCGAGTGTGACCATCCCATGATCCCCTTCACTTCCGGATGAACAGGATTTCCGATGATCACTATTTCGTACCCTTCCGCGCTGTTTTCTTCGACGATCCTGTGGATCCTCTTCACAAAAGGACATGTGGCGTCCACACATTTGGCACCGGTCGCACGCAGCTTTTCATCTTCCTCTTTTGAAATACCGTGAGAACGGGTCACGATCGTTCCGCCGTGAATCTGAGCGAGTTCCTCGTCGGACTCAATGACACGCACGCCTTTCTTTTCCAGATCCGCGACGACTTCCTCATTATGGATGATCGGGCCATAGGTATAGATGGGTCCGCCCTTTTCTATTTCTTCATATACTGTTTCCACAGCGCGTTTAACGCCGAAACAGAATCCTGCGCTCTTAGCTGTTATAATTTCCGCCATGCTCCGTATTCCTCTGTCTTTCCGGTATTCTCTGCGTCCGGCCTTAGGCGCCGATCTTCTCGTCGATGATCGCGAGGATCTTTTCTACGACTTGGTCGATCGTCATATCAGACGTATCGACCAGCACTGCGTCCTCAGCCTGTTTCAAGGGGGAGATCGGACGGTTCATGTCGCGCTCGTCCCTCTCCCTGATCTGCGCTTCGATCTCACCTATGTCGGCGCTTCCGTTTTTCTCAACCAGTTCCAGATATCTCCTTTTGGCTCTGACCTGAACACTTGCCGTAAGGAATATTTTGACCTGGGCATCAGGCAGTACGACTGTGCCGATGTCCCTGCCGTCCATCACGACATTCTGCCGGCGGGCAAGCTCCTGCTGCAGCTGTACGAGTTTCACCCGGACATCGCCGTTCACACTGGTCCGGGAAGCCATATCACTTACCTGAGGTGTCCTGAGATAATCATTGACATTTTCTCCCGCCAGAAGAACGACCTGAAGCCCGTCTCTGTATTCGATCGTAATATCCGCACCTGAGCAGTTGGCACTGATCGCGGCGCTGTCGTCGGGATCAATTCCGAGCCTGTACAGATAAAGAGCCATAGCGCGGTACATAGCGCCTGTATCTACATAAATATAATTCTTTTCCGCAGCCACTCTCTTGGCAATGGTACTCTTTCCGGCTCCCGCAGGTCCGTCAATCGCAATATTGATCATCTCAAGTCCTCCATTATATTCCTGTTGTCTCTCTGACAAAATATTCTGTCATCTATCCTTGTATACCGCCGGATATCCTCATCATTCCGCCGCGTTTTCGCCCGCGAGTCTCCCTGTCGACCACGCGATCTGAAGGTTGAATCCGCCGGTGTGGGCATCCACATCGAGCACTTCCCCTGCCGCGTAGAGCCCCTCGATGCATTTGCATTTCATTGTTGAAGGGTCAAAAGCTTTAACATCCAGTCCGCCTCTTGTGACTATGGCCTCCTCAAATCCTCTGGTGCCCTCCGCGGTGATCGGTACGCTGCGGATCAAAGAGGCGAGTGCCGTGATCTCTTTCCCGTTAAGGGAAGCGGCTGTTCTTTCGCCCATGCCCGAGAGTTCCGCGATCACTCCGGCAAGTCTGGCCGGGAACAGAGGCCTGATCACTCCGGCCATCTTTTTCCCCGGAGACATTTCTATCTCCCGCCTGATCCTGTTTTCAAGCTGTTCCTGCGTCAGAGCAGGTTTAAGGTTCAGATACATCTGATACCCTTTCGGATTTTTCAGGAAATCCATATAACACGAGGCTGTCAGGACCAATGGTCCGCTGATCCCGAAATGCGTGAAAAGCATCTCCCCGAATCCTTTGTAGAGAGGCTTTTTCTTCTTCTTTCCGTTCTCGGACTCCGGCCTCTCTACAGTCAGTTCGACATTCTTGAGCGCCAGCCCCTGCAGGTCAGTGCACCATCTCTCCCCGGTCCTGACCGGTACAAGAGACGGAGCAGGTCTGACGACTTCGATCCCGAGTTCCTGCGCCATGTTGTAGCCGTCCCCTTCTGAGCCTGTACTCGGGTAAGACTTTCCGCCTGTCGCAAGGATCACAGCGTCCGCCTCGACCACTTCTCCTGACTTCAACTTCACACCGATGACTCTTCTTGTGCCATCCGTCTCTTCCGTCAGGATGTGCGCGGCTGGACAATGGTATCTGATCTGCACTTTTCCTTTGCGAAGATGTCCCAGCAGCGCTTTAGTGACGTCTGAGGCGTGATCGGATACAGGAAAGACCCTGTCTCCCCGCTCTGTCTTGACCGGGCATCCGTTTTCCTCCATAAAACGCATCATCTGCTGTGCATCGAATCCGTATACAGCGCTGTACAGGAATTTGGGATTTGAGACTATATGCGTCCAGAACTCCTGTATATCACACGCATTTGTGAGATTACAGCGCCCTTTTCCGGTGATATAGATCTTTTTCCCGGCTTTCTCCGTCTTCTCCAATATGATGACCGATGCTCCCGAGTCCGCTGCGGCACAGGCAGCCATGAGTCCCGCCGCTCCGGCGCCGATCACTGCGACCTGCTTTCTCCGGACATCTTTTCTTCTGTTGTCATTCTGCATATTGTTTGGTTGATCCTGCCTTTCTGCGCGTCCCCCATCCGTCCGGATCTCTCTCATGCCTTCTGTCTTTGGCAAAGACGCCATTGCTCACAGTATAAACTGCCTCGGCTCTGACTGCAACGGTTACATCGGGCAGAAAGTCACCCATCGAATTAATTGATGTACGAAATCTGTTTACAACAGCCCTCTCTCTTATTACAATCAGATTCAGGACTGCGATCCGGTCCCGGGAGGGGTGCCTTAGGGTATTGTTGGTGTCTAAGTGCAAGAATGAATTGGAATCCGATTAGAACACGCGACAGCCGGACCAGTTGCAGAGCATACAAAAGAGGCGTGTGAAAACCTC
>JBGUJH010000119.1:0-2268 GCA_045113775.1 Lachnospiraceae bacterium
TCACTTTGACAAGGAAAATCCCCGCTATGCCAAGATTATCCGTCTTAGCCTGCAGGGAGTACCGATCGACGATATCTGCGTCCAGATCAACCTCAAGCCCAGCCGTGGCCGCCAGGAGATCAATAACGCGCATGATGCGGTCTGTGAGTATCTGAGGCTCCGTCACCACAAGAAGAACCGTAAGTAAAGAAGAAAGAGCGGTAACATCCATCATTCGGGTGCTACCGCTCCTATTTTAATGCTTATAGACCGGCTTCCTGCCGTTTAACTGAAACTGATCATGGGACTTGATATCCCTGATTGCCCTCCGAAGTGTCCCACACCGGGAATGGCTGTGATAGGGGTGACTGATCTTATGCTTGTGATATACCAGACAAACGTTCCGGTCTTTCAGCTCCACATTATGGATGTACCAGACATGCTTCGTGTTATTGCTGATCAGAGTCACGTCATAGGCATCCGCAACGATCACCGTGAAATACTTCCGGTCGATTGCCTGTAATTCTTCCGTGGTAAACATGCTTACCACCTCGCTCCCGGCTCAGCCACCATCTGCGCCCGAATTTTGACTTTCTCGGCCTCGTAACGCTTCTGTAAGGCTTTCATCTCCCGTTCCATGTATTCAGCCTCTGCAGCCTTTACAGCCGCTCTCTCGGCGTCCGGTGTGATCACCAGTCTGCCGTCCTCGCAGGCGATGGAGATATAGTCTCCGATCTTGAATCCCAGTTCTTCCAGCCACTTTCCCTTCAGCATGATTGTGGGCGTTTCCTGATACTTATAGCCTGACTGGCCATATACCTTGATGCTTCTTTTCTTTGCCATTATGATTTCCTCCATTTCGTGATTGTCATTGATTGTCATCGCCTTCCGTCATCACGTGAGTCAGATCATAGGCACCACCTCCCTTGATGCGAAAAGAGCCGCTAATGCTTTTTTGCATCAGCAGCTCTTCGCTTTAAGTTCGGTGTTTTATTTTATTCTGAGGCTTTATTCTTTTTCTGTTCGTCCTTGATACGGTAGTAATCTTCCAGATCCACATCGATCTTTACTCTCGCATCTGGTTTTCGGTTGCTCAAGAGGCACACAGTCTCAACTGTGTTTTGTTTGAGCAACCGAATTGTATCACCCTCAGAACCCTCATAAAACACCGGAAAACCTAAATGCAGCTGCTTTAAGATGCGTCCGTCTTCCTGTCTTTCAGGGTACAATTCAATCTCGTCGATGAAATCTCTCATGAACCTCTTCTTTTCGAGATCAGTCATCTTAAAGTACATTCTATCAAAACTCAGGAGAACTTTATAGAGCTCATCTGCGGTAATCTTCTCTCCGTAGGCTCCGCTGATCTTCTCTTCGATCTCAGCTATCGTGTCCTCCAGCTCTGATATCCGGTCGTACAGGATATCCAGTCTGTCGTGCATATCCTGATACTTTCTGTCATAGTGCTTGTCGTTTACATCCAGCCTGTCCAGCATCTCCGCCAGCTTTTTCTTTGCTCCCACGACCTGACGAAGCTGTTCCCTGACCTGATCCCTCTCGGCTTCCAGTGATGAGACATCCACCTTCTCGTCCATCTTCATCACCATGTAATCCTTGAACTGCGGATCCGCCACCATGTCCAGGATGATCTGCTCCACCTGACTGTTAAGCTCCACCTGACTCAGTACCAACCGAAAATCACAGAAATGCGTTTCGTCTATCTTTGTACGATGCAGGCACTTATAATACCAGTCATCCTTGTACTCGCCGGACTTCTTGTTCTTACGCCGTCTGACAGTTCCCACAAGACTCCGGCCGCAGATCGGACATTTAATGATACCAGTCAGAATATGCTCATGATCCATGCTGTGCGTCTTATTCCATTTGACGCCGGTGTCTTTTCGCCTGAGCCTTGTCGCCTCCCAGAGATCCCAGTCTATGATCGCCTCGTGCATCCCGTCCACGACCATATAGTCATCAGCCATGACCCGCTTATATTCATCTCTGCTGCCTTTTACCTTTTCGGTCTTATGCCTGCCGTAAACGATCTTTCCGGTATAAACGGGATTATCAAGGATCTTCATTATAAAGCTTCTAGCGAAATAATTCAGTTCCTTTTTCTTTACCTTCTTTTTCGTATATCCGTGCTGATTCAGATAATCACAGATCCTATCAGCTCCAAGCCCTTCATGCGCAAACTTTGTAAAGATGATCTTTACGATCTCCGCCTCTTCCGGATTGACGATCAGCGTGCTGTTCTTGGAATCCAGCGTGTACCCGAATGGAGCCTGC